>AWVY01000043.1 GCA_004143605.1 Desulforamulus aquiferis | reverse complement strand
TGTCTTGCCCATGACTATGAAACTTTAGCCGTATTGTGTCTGTTAACCAATCCAAGCGTTTAGTTTTTTATATTTAAGGAGACAATCTCTCTGCCTTCATATTTTAAACAACCATCATCCTTTAGCAAATTTAGCAAGGTGGAAACCGTCTGTCTTGAAGCTCCAATACAACAGGCTAACTCTTCTTGGGTCACCCGTAGTCTGACGTTAACAATGTCTCCTTTAGCCGATTCACCCGAGCGTTGGGCCATGTTTTTTAATACCAGGGCTAGCCGACCCTGCACCGGATTATTAATGAAATCGTGAATTGTTCTTTGGGACTCCCTCAAGCGATCACTCATTAGCTTCATTATTTTGGCCGAAAATCAGGATGTTCGCCTAGCATCTTTTTAAAAGAATCTTTCCATAAAATTAGTATTGAAACATTATCCATAGCCTCAGCACTATACTCCCGCTCCTGATCTTCACTCAGGACTTCGGCAAGACCGATAAAATCTCCCGAGTAGCGCAGCGCCACGGATACCTGCCGACCATCAAGGGTTGTTCCAAACACTTTTACCCATCCGTTTTTTATGTAGTATACCTCATTGGTCCTCTGGCCTGCTGCAAATATTATTTGTCCTTTAGGATAATTAACTGTAGATCCAATTGAATCTAAGTAGTCCTTCTCAACATCAGTTAACTCTATTTCGTACAAAGGTAACCCCCCCACCCAGTAGAATGTCCATTTACGTAATGATAAAAATAACAAAAAATTAATGCTTACGAAAAGATTAATTCCGGCATGAATAATTATTAATTCTGATATATTACGCTATAATAGAGAAAAGAAGCATTAAAGCGAAGTCAGTTGTGTATTGCTAAAATTTATTAGTCATATAATTTAGAGTTATTTTAGCACAATGTACCATATTTTGTAGACATGTGTCTTATATTGTCTTGAGAAATCAGTGTAAACTTTAAAACTTCTTAATCTTGGTCAATATTATACTAGAATTGTCATAAGTTTTAAACTATTCAATATACTTTAACATTAGTTTATAGCTATTTAAAAAAGTTCAAAAAAGTTTTCAATTCAAAAAGGAATTTATTAAAGGTCTGTCGAATGATGTCATCCAATAACTTTTTCAATTTTGTGCTTTTATGGGACAGTCTGGTATTGTTGCAACTACTTTTTTAAGATTATATGGTATGGAGGTTATTATGATATTGGTAAGCAATTTTAGAGAGGTAGTTGACATTCGCAAATCCTGTGGTGAGGATTTTGAGGCGTGTAGTAATTGTTCCTGTCCATTAAAAGCAAAAGGTACTTTGGGCATGTCCGTCTGCGAATTAGTTACTTCTCATATTTCAGCCGAACCTGAATCCGTTGACATAGTATGTAATTGCCCCTTTGAGGAAGACCCCCTAGGTATTAAAGATTTTTTTGAACATTGCGATAGGGGTTACATCAGACCTACTTCAAGGCAGTTAGATTTTATGAAGCGTCAGGAGGACAAATGTAAAAACTGCCCTGCAAACACCAGGTATACAATGCATCATTCCCGACTAAACATTGAGATTTCTCCTCACCTATGCACTACATTAAAGTCCACGGCTCAAACTATTAGAAATGCTGCTTCGGGAAACTCTTGTTGCATAATTAGCCACCGTCCACCCAAGCTTTCACCCAAAGCCGTATCCAATAGCATAAAGAGATAAAAAACCCTGAATAACAGGGTTTTTGTTTTTATAATAGCTTTTAATGGCTAAATCATAACTACGTGAGGATGTCCTTGGAGACTTTCAAGTCCCTCAATTGAAATTGGCACCTTTTCTCCCCCATTATTTAATGTGAAAAATTCCTTGTTATAATTATTTCTGAACTGGTTTAACAGCTCAATAAATGGCTTCCAGTCATTTTGTAACATCCCTTTGTTTAGCTCAAAAACTACTGTCTTAATTTTGTTTTGTTTAATCATCCCCTGCATTCCCAGAAATGCATGGTATTCTCCACCTTCAATATCTATTTTTAGGAAATCAACTACCTTATGACCTATGCAATTACTAAGGTGAGTATCAAGATCCACAGCTTGGACTTTAAACTCTTTAAATTGATCTGAATAGTTTTTCTTATAGCTATGATCATGTTCATGAATAGAGCTATTACCCATATAACGATTACAAGCAAAAAAGATATTTCCTTTGACCTTGAGTAAACTGCCACATTAAACAAATCTGTTCTATCATGCAAATAGTTAATAGATAAATTATCTATCAAATAAGAAAACAAATCAGGATTTGCTTCATAAGCATATATCTTTCCTGTGGGCCCTAATATATATCCTAATAGTACAGAGAAATACCCAACATTTGCACCAACATCAATTATTGTGCTTCCAGGCTTTACATTATCTATGAAAAATTTTGTAAGGGGAGGTTCTATTATGCCGCTTAAAACTAAGTTTGGAGATATACTTAAATCTTGAGAGGGAACTATCATTTTTCCTCCCCAAACCGGCGCAATCAACATTTTGTTATTGCCAATATATACTCCCTTCATAAGACACCTCACATATTTATTACTCAATCCACATGTGAAAATCTATTCCTTGCAAAGTTTCATTATGCCAAAATAGTACTTCGACTAAATAATACAAATTGTTCGAAGGTTAATTATTGTTTGTATATTCCAAACTCCTTAATATATTTAGTTAGTATGTTTGGTAAACTTGGCATACTTATTGGAACCCTGATTTTATACTTTGATATGAACAAGTCTGTTCTTAATAAAACTCAAAACCTACGACACAAGCCCTGCCGGGACAACTTTTTATGTTAGTTTTAGAACTCATTTTCCTAGAAAACCCCTAGACTATTAATCAATTCTCCATTATGAACTTTACAAAAAATGTAGTTCCCTTAGACCCTGTTTGAATATCTATTTTTGCATTATGTCGATTAGCTATACCATAACACACACCTAAGCCAAGCCCAGTGCCATTATCCTTTGTTGATAAGAATGGTGTGCCTATTTTTTCTAATACCTCAGGTTTTATGCCACTTCCTTGGTCAGTTACTGCAAGAACTACACGGTTAGCTTCTTGATATGTTTTTATGGTTAGGTAATTGCCTTCTTCCATGGCTTCTAACCCATTTCGACAAAGGTTTAAAATCAGCTGTCTTATCTCATTTGGATTTAATAACAGGTTTGCTATTTCGTTAATTTCTAATAATAAATATTTATTCTGACTTAGGGCATCTGCTTGGATGAGGGGAACTATAGCATTTACTATTGTATTTAGATTCCCTATTGTAAATTCTGATATTTTATTACTACCCATTGAAAGAAATTCACTGATAATGGAATTAGCACGGTCCAGTTCTTCAATCATTAAGCTAAATTCCTTTTCATATTTGGTACACTCTTTCTTTTTGCTTAATATCTGCAAAAGCCTCTTACTGTTGTCATAGGATTTCTAACTTCATGGCTTATGCTAGAGGACATTTGAGCTACAGTTTCAAATTTTTCCAGCCTTAATATTTCCGCTTGATAGCACCTTAATTGAGAGAGTGCTTCTTCAAGGCTTCCATTTAAATATATTGATGGGACTTGTGATTTTGTATATAAACTAGAAGTAAATAATTCGGTATCTGTCATAAAGTATTGATGACTCTTCATTAGGTCTATTTGCATAAAAGAAGATAACAGCTTACCATTATATGCACAAACAGTGAAGGTTTTAGCATAACCAACAAAATCATCAGATTCTTTTTCGTGGGTGATCAATCTTTCCAATACAGAGTCATCCTCTTGCCACTCTATATTTGCCCATGTCCTTACAGATATACCGTTATCAACAAAGGACTGTATTGCTTTGGTAAAGGTATTGTTAAGTCTATTAAAATTAACAACATTATTAAATTTATAAAATTCTTCACAATTTGAAAAGATTATACTGTTTAATAATTCCTTATTATAACCTTCTTCCTGTAGTTTCTGTCTGATAAGATTGTACCTTTCATGCTTGTCAATATAAACTACACCCTGTCCCAGCTTTAGGCCATTTGATATGAAATAAACCACCTTATTAATATATATATCTTCTTTTTGATATGTATACAGAATATGTGATCCATTCGTTAGTTCAACATTATTTGCAAATTCTACCCGTGAAAAAGTATTTACCAATATTATGAACCTCCAGGAAAAGATATACTATGTTATTCCTTTATCATTTATTAAGTCAACCGTCCTTCAATTATTAGATTACTACTCACTAAGATGGCAAAGGGGGGTGGCAAGGGGACGTTTCTCCTGCCACCAGCTTCTATCAAACAAAACGACCCTTCTCTCCGTTAGGTGGCAAGGGGACGTTTCTCCTGCCACCAGCTTCTATCAAACAAAACGACCCTTCTCTCCGTTATAACAACTCGGGATATAACTTATAGTCTACAATATTAACTTTAAAAAACGACACCCCATTGGGAGCCGTTTGAATTAAATATTTGTGTCAAGAAATAGGGCAATTTGTTTATCTACCTAAGATATTATCCAACTATTCCCTTTAATAATTTGCCATATTTTATATTGTCTTAGCTTACAGCTTTTATTTAAAATGCATATTCATGCTCCACGTAACTCATAGTCTGTAGACTCATGGGCTACAGACATTTTATCATTCAGATATCTTAAGGTCAATATAAAGTTGAGGGATAAATAATTGACTGAAAATATAAGAGTTTTATTAGGAAAAAATATTAGAAAAATAAGATCCGAAAAGGGCCTTTCTCAAGAGGAGCTTGCATTTGCCTGTGGTCTACATCGAACATATATTTCAGATATAGAACGTGGTCTAAGAAATGTCTCCGTCGATAATATACATAAAATTGCGACTGCACTTGATATTCTCCCTATGGAATTATTAAACTTCCAATCAATATTAAATGAAACAACAAATTAGAAGCATTACCAAACCATATCTCCGGGGTGTGGCAAGGGGACGTTTCTCCTGCACCTCTTTCTATTCATTCATATGTCAAACGAAACGTCCCCTTGCCACTAATAATTTTAACCGCTATAAGGGTAAAAATATGATTATTCTGGTACCTTCATTTACTGTGCTTTCTACTTCAATGGTTCCATTATGCTTAAGGATAATCCATCTGGCAATTGCTAATCCTAACCCTGTTCCGCCGGTCTGTTTTGTCCGGGATTTATCTGCCCGGTAAAATCGATTGAATATATAGGGTAAATCCCCCTTGGGAATACCAACACCGGTATCCTGAATGGTGAGTACAGCTTCTGACTTTAAGGAATAGCAGTTAATAATTATTTTTCCGCCTTGGGGAGTGTATTTTATACTGTTATCGACAAAAACCCTCAAAGCTTCTTTAATTAGCTTACGGTCTGCATAAATAGAAATACTTTCGCAGTGATTGGTTGTGATATCATGACCGGCATCTATTAGCTTGGTTTCTTTGATAATTTCATCTATTAATTCGTTAAGAGGAAACTTTTCCATATCTATTTTCTGTACGCCTTTATCGCCTCTGGCCAAAAAAAGAAGTTTTTCGATTAATTCTTTCATATTCTCCGCTTCGGTTTTAATTGACCCTACGGACTCCTCCAGCACCGATTGATCATTTTTGCCCCATCTATCCAACAAATTAGCATAACCTTGAATAACAGCAATGGGCGTTCTTAATTCGTGAGAAGCATCCGAAACAAACTGATTTTGTTGTTCATAGGAACGCTGTATTCTGTCTAGCATACTGTTAAAGGTCTCCGCCAATTCTTTAAGTTCATCGTGCGACCCTGATACATCAAGCCTTGTATCCAAAGCGTTTATGGTGATGTTCTTAACAGTTTTTGTCATCTTATCCACCGGTTGAAGCATTTTTTGCTTGTGTTAGAGCCAATCAAAACGACAACAATTATAACTGCTACTGTTATACTAAACAATGCAGTAACAAGAATACTTAGAATATGTGTCTCCCTTGATAAATTATCGGTGATTTGAACATAAATATTATCCGAACGCCAATTCATACTTTCATTTAAAACTAAGAAAAACCTATCGTTAGTTACATTATTATAAAAGATATTTGGATTGTAATAGGCTGGATTCTTGTTTATTACCAAAAAGTAATCTTTATATGGGTTGATAACATGACCACCACTATTTTTATCATAGAACACCAGAGAGGCTTCATCTTTCTTGGTTGTATACAGAGCCTCTTTACTCTCGGCAAATATAGTAATATCAATATTCTTTATCTTTGCCAGTTCATCTATATTGGTTGTGGGAATTGCCGCCCTTTCTCTAAAGTAAGAAGCAATAATTTGATAATCTTTCCCCATGTTCTCTGCAGCGTTGACCCCTAGATAAGCAGCAACTGCAGCACAGATGCCAATGTTAAACAGCAGTAAAATAATTGTAAAAATGGTTGCATATACCGTGGTAATTTTGAACGTTATGGAAAATCGTAGCCTTTTGACTAACCATTTATGCAATGCATTAAATATCATAGGTATGATCTTAATAATCATGATTAATAGTCTATATAAAACCTTTACCACTTGCATAAATGCTTTAAATATAGACTGCTTATTCTTCATCTTTTAAGAGATACCCCACCCCTCGAACGGTATAAATAATCTTTTTATTAATTTTATCATCAATTTTACTTCTAAGGTAACTAATATATACGTCTACTACGTTTGTATCACCGGGATAATCATATCCCCATACCGCTTCGAGAAGCCTTTCCCTTGTAAGTACAATATTTTTATTTTCTAAAAGATATCTTAAAAGTTCAAACTCTCTCTTGGTCAAGTCAATAGATTCATTGTTTAAAGCAACCGAGTATTTATCCAAATCCAATTTCAGATCATTTGCCCGTAGGATTGAGTTTTTCGTTACCGACACTTTTCTTTTTAAAACTACTCTGATTCTTGCCAACAGCTCTTCAATGGCAAAGGGCTTGGTAATGTAGTCGTCTGCACCGGTATCTAATCCCATGACCTTGTCCATAGTATCATCCTTAGCTGTCAACATAATCACCGGAATATCCGACTTTTTTCTTATTCTCCTTAATATTTCAATACCATTTATAGAGGGCAGCATTATATCCATTAATATTAAATCATATTCCCCACCAAGTGCTTTCTCCAACCGGTCCTACCATCATAGGCCTGCTCAACCTCATATCCTTCGTGCTTTAACTCTAACTCTAAAAATCTGGAAATTTTCACCTCGTCTTCAATTAAAAGAATTTTTGCTCCGGTCATAGGTTTATCCTCCAAAATAAAATAATAATCTAATTATACCCATTGAGTTCCAGGAAATTATAAAAATAACCTACATCATCTGTAGGTTATTTTATAATCTGGTTTTCCGGTTATGAGGTAGCGGTATTCTCGCCTTCATCGGCTAATTTCCTTTTGGCAGAGTCTACTGCATCAGAAACTTTATTCAATGCTTCGTTAACTTTCATTCCTTCTCCGTCCAGCCCTTCAAATTTCATTCTGTAACCTGTAACTAGGCCAATTAACAGAAGTGGTATAACAATATAAGAAGCAAATACGGTTATAATGATGGAAACAGTTACAGACATGTCGAAAACGGTCCGGTTTTTCTTGTGGATAATAAATCTTGTACTGTTTGCCTTGTGAAAAAGGTTTTTAAATAAACTATAATTTTGCTCTGGATTAACTTTATTTTGTTTTTCTAAGTATACTAATGCCTCCAGCAAGTCACCATTGCATTTTTCCAAGGCTTCTTTTGCATCCCCATAGCTAACATTGGTTCTTTTCCTTAACTCATCAATTAAATCTAGATTTAATGCCATATTCGTTCCCTCCATTTATTTAGCTTGCATCTTTATTATAGGGAGGGAAAACTAGAGAATCCTTAATGAAAAATTAGAATTTAATTAGAAATTTAGCTATTTCCCACGATAGTTTGATAAAAGCATATCCAAAGACTCCTAGTAATAAAGGGACAAGGTACCTGTCCCCTTGTCCCATCAATCGCTCCATTTAGGATGATGAAGTTTAATCCACTCTTTTGATACCATACCATGGGTAATTGTCCCGATTGTCCCAGGGTTAGCAAAGCTGCCTAAATAAATGTGCCCTATAACTCCCGCTATTAGCATAACTGCTGAAATACCATGAATACTGGATGCCAATAACACCGTGTAGACAGAGAATTGGGTAGGGTAAGTTAATAAATAGCCGGAGAATATGATGAAAATGCTTAAAAATGTGGTAAACCAGTAAAAAAGTTTTTGTCCTGCGTTAAATTTTCCGGTGGGAATATGGACTTCTTTTTTGGTTAGATACCCTCCCATTACCTTAAACCATTCCCAATCATATTTCTTAAAGGTATTATCTTTAATCCAGATTAGGATTGATACTAATGAAGATAGGGCAAATAGCACAGCAAAGAAAAGATGGATATGTAAAAGAAATTGATAACTTAGACCAAGGTTATTGTAAACAGCAAAGGCTATACCAGTAATGGCTAAAATGATAGTGCTAGCCATTCTTATAAAATGAGACGATATTTCTAGGAAATTAAGTCTTTGTATTTCCGGCTTTAATTTACCTAAACTCTTTGCATTAGGGCCAATTGCAACATAATGAGCCACAGTTATAATAAGTACTCCGACAATAGCTATTAATATTAATAACCCAATATATTGGATATAAAGATTGTTTAGGATAATCATTTTACTCTCCCCCTTTGGATGAGTTCTTGATTGTTTTAATAGCTTCAGGATTAGTTATTTCAATTTCTTTAGTTTCTGGATTATCCCCTAAATCATCATAAAGGAGTTTGCCAAAACTATGATCCCGTGTGAAATGACCGCGAGGATCTGTAGGGTTTTTCCACATTATTTCATCCTGATTAAATTTCATACGTCCATGACAGGTAGCACAATTGTCTTTAAAGGAGTCTTGTTTTAGCATGTTCCCCTGTTTATTAGTGCTATGGGGGGTATGACAACTTAAACAATCTAAATAACCGCTGGTGTAATGGTCAGAAATAAACCAATTCCGAACACCGTAATGTGTATCAGCAATCAAAAAGTCCCCATCTTTAGCTTGAGTTGGTTCCCCAAGAGTATGACACTTAATACAGGCATCCTGATTAGCAATAATAGTTTCTGGTTTTTTTGTTTGGGCATGGACAGCTCCAGGACCATGGCAGGTTTCACAACTTAGACCGGATTCAAGGCGGTTTGCTCCTGCTCCTTTAACTCCTAATCCAGGACTATGGCAAGCTACACAATTGGAATAACTTTTGGCAACCCATTCCTTTTCATTCCCATCTTTTAGCTCTAGGGGGTGTAGCTCATAACCAGTATCAGTTTTCTCTAAAGCAGCTACTCTGTGAAAACCTGGAATGCCATTTATCTTACTGACCACATAGTGATCCAGCATAACTCCTAGGGAGTTTTTTAAATTTAATTTTGCACTTTGGGGCTCTTCTCCCTCGCAGTAGCCCATATAGTGACATTTTGATCCCAGTTTACAGGATATTTATCTAAGCCTGTAAAACTTTGGGAGTGAGTTGTCATGACATAGTGATCGGCGATATTTTGGTGGCAACTGATACATGCATCCGAACCTATATATGAAGCATTTTCAATAATCTTCTTATCAGTAGCACATCCTGATATTATTAATACACCAAAAATAGTCATTAAAGTTAGAAAAAAAGTCCATTTTTGTTTCATACTATTCTCCCTTTCAAATAGAAAAGTTTTTGCATTTTTATAACAATTTTGTAGTAAATTTATTATAACCAGGAGTAACATTTTTATAGCTAAGTTCACTGGCACTGGCAAAGTTCTGGTGGTGGCAGGAGAAACGTCAGACTGTGTGTAAAGCTCTTTACAATTTATGTTCGTTCATCACTCGATCTAATATTGCCTTTCTATTTAGAGAAAAACAATGCATCAAAGACTCTTGCCGAGTTATCCGCGGTAAGAGTCCCTGATGCATTCAGGAAACAAAGTATTTTTTAATTGGTAAATACCCTCATTTGGTCTATTAGCGCCAATTCTTTATTAATATCTGCTCCGGCGGTGGTTAAAAAATCTCCTAGTATGGCGGCATTTATTCCGGATAAATAGCTAAGACCCTAAGCTCACCAAGGGCGTTTTTAACCCCTCCAGCAAACCTGAGTGTTGCTTCGGGTAGGATTAGCCTGAAAAGGCATATGGTCTTCATGATTTCTAGAGGCGATAAAATTGGTTGGCTCTCTAAAGGAGTTCCGGCAATAGGGTTAAGAATATTAATGGGAACTGAATTTACTTTAAGCCTTTTAAGTTCATAGGCTAATTCCAACCTCTGTCCCAGCGTCTCACCGATTGAAATAATACCCCCGCTGCATACTTTTAATCCTGCATTTTGAGCTGCCCTTATGGTATTTATCCGTTGTTGGTAGGTATGGGTAGTACAAATATTTGAAAAATAACTTTCCGCAGTTTCTAAATTATGGTGATACATGGTCACTCCGGCCTTTTTTAATCCGGTTGCCCTGACCTCGTCGAGTAAACCCAGTGAAGCGCACAGGTTTAAGGCTGTGTTTTCCTTAAGCATATGATAGGTATCAATAATTCTGTTAAAATCCTCATCATCCAATTCTTTGCCGCTTGTAACTAAGGCTAGACGATTTATGCCCTTCTGTTCAATTTTTTTTGCATATTGAAGTATCCTCTTGTCTTCCATTAACGAGTATTCCTTGCATCCCGTGTCAAAATGAATTGATTGGGCGCAGAATTTACAGTCCTCCAAACATCCCCCGGATTTGGCATTAATGATGGAACACGTATCTATCCCGCTGCCACAAAATTTTGCGGTAATTCGACAAGCCGCGGATATTAACTCAAATAATTCACGTCCTTCAAGTCCGGCCAGATACAATGCTTCTTCAAAACTTATTTGATTACCAACGTTGACTTTTTCAATTAGCTTTAGCATAAGCCCCCCGTTTGTTAACTTAAAATTACATCACGGTTAACATTAGCAGGTTTGGTTATGGTAGTCAATGTTTTAGAATTAATTTACCATTATTTTGCCAGGCTTTATTGACCTCCAATATTTTTATAAAAGCTGCTCTTATCCCCATACATCCTCCGTCCTTGCAAGGAAGTATTGTTTTTCACACTTGTTTTACCCTTGGGACAAGGTACCTGTCCCCTCGTCCCTCTCGTCCCTATATTGACCTGTCGGACTTGCAGGGATTTGTAAACCCTTTTGGTTACCACACCCACGACGTAACCTGTTATAACAGCGGAAATCATTAGGATTGGTAACAGGCTGTAGAGCAAGAGTTCATGGGCTAACCAACTGGCCACCAATAATTGGCCTAGATTGTGGCAGACAGCCCCAATAATGCTGATATTAACAATACTGATGTGTTGGCTGAGATTTCTCCACAACAGCACCATGACCAAGGTGCTAAACAATCCTCCGGTAATGCTGAATAAAAAACTGACCGGATTCCCACCCACCAGGTTGCTAAAACACAACGCAGGAGCACCACCAATAAAGCATCTTTATGCCCCAACATGATAATGGATAGTAATGTAATTACGTTGGCCAAGCCCAGCTTTACACCGGGTGCGGGGGGATGATGATAGACCTCTCCACGATACTAAGGACTGCCGCCAGGGAAATAAATAAAGCAATAAGTAAGATACGTTTGGTCTTCATTTTTCATTCCCCCTATTTGATTACCTTTAATATGAAGTGGCGTCTAGATTATTCCTTGCCCTGTCAGCTTAACCTTCACTTTATTGGGGGCGCAAAAGGTGATTTGGTTGGGTTTGTTCAGCCAGCCGGCGTTAACACATACTTGGTTCGGGCAGTCCGCTTGCTTCACCCGAGCCTGGCCCGCCTTGATTTCTATTAGATTATAATGTCCCGCTTCATCAGTAACCTTGATTTCCTGGTCACCTGCCGCAAAAGGAATTTTCTTATATAACTGACCATCCTTATGTATTTCCAAGAACAAAGCTTGCTCTGCTCCCCTGTACTGCGTCAGATATAACCCCGCTGCACTGAGTAAAACCAAACCCAGAAAGCCGATTGTTAGGTAATAATTTAATTTTTTCATTAGTTCACCTGGCGTCATTTTTTATGAATTGTAATCCGATAACCATCTTCCCCGGTAAATTCTAGTTGCTTTGTGAGTTGATTCGTCATGGTAATTTGTTTGTCCGGTGTGATAAATATGGCTTGGGTATCCTGAACCTCCTGTAAGAAATCTATCCCTTGCTTCGGTCCCAAGACAAACAAAATTGTCGATAAAATATCTGCATCGGTGGCCGAAGCCCCCAGAACTGTGGTTTGCATAACCTCTCTGGCTGGCTTGCCCGTAGCGGGATTCAAAATATGGTGGTAGCGTACCCCAGCCTCCTCAAAATAACGTTGGTAATCCCCTGATGTCACCACCGCCGCATCTTTAACTGAAACAATGGCCACCAAACCTTGCCGATTGCGTGGATCCTGAATACCCACCCGCCAGGGTGAGCCATCTGCTTTGCCGCCTAGGGCGTAAATATTCCCCCAGCATTGACCAAGGCATGTTTGATACCCATTTTTTCAACACCTCAACCGCCTGATCAGTGGCATACCCCTTCGCCACACTACCTAAATCGATACCCATACCCCGCTTAGTTAAATAAACGGTTTTTTGTTGTGGCTCAAGCAATATCTTTTGATAACCCACCAAATCTAGGGTTTGCATAATTTCAGCATCAGTCGGCACTCTCTGACTACCGCCAAAGCCCCAAAGTTCCATAACTGGGCCAACTGACACATCAAAGGCTCCGTCGCTTAGCTGCCCATAATAATAGCAGTGTTCTAAAATAGCAAAGGTATCGTTGCTAACCTTGACAGGTTTTAGGCCTGAATTTTTATTTGCCAGCATCACATCACCCAAGTCAGAACTCCCATTGCCCTGGGGGAAACGATTCGTTAGTATGCTAATCCTCTCAAATTCCGCAAAGGCAGCTTCTAACGCGGCTTTTCCCTGCTGCTTGTCCTCACAAAGCACGATAATCTTAACTAGGGTATCCATCATAAATCTTTCATCTATAACTTCTTGTAAAACACTGGATTGTCCGCAGCCTGGTACAAATAGCAAGATGAAAAACCTATTACCAAAGGCCAGCGCATCATCATCACCTCATGACAAATAGAACATTTTAAACATCATGGCTGAAGCCGCAGCCCTTTTACTTGAAAGGGTTACGGCTTCAGCTTCTTCATTTAACCATTTGAGTCAAGAAAGTCTTGGCTCTACAGCCCATATCTCTCCATAAAGTTGACAATCATTGCTGCAGCTTCTGCCTGGTAGCCTGGCCCTGCGGATCAAGGCTTCCATTGTCCCTGCCTCTAATAATGCCTTCGTTGGCCATGGCGGTAACCGCCGTCATTGCCCAGTCACTTATGAAAGACTGGTCAGCAAAGTCCACATTTCCGTCCTCAGACATTTGCAAACCATTTACTTTGGCAAAGTTATATAGCATAACAGCTATCTGCTCTCTTGTTACAGCTTTGCCTATACCAAATTCCTCAGAACTGATGCCGCTCACTATACCCGCTTGGTTAGCCCAACCTACTGAGCCTGCATACCAGGAATCTTTTTCAACATCTTTAAAATTAATCGGTTCTACAATCTCAGCATTAGCAAGGTTTCTAAGTACGGCAACAAACATCTCTCTTGTCATGGTACTATCCGGAGCAAAGCTTTGCGGGCCTACACCGGCGAAAAGCTTCCTGTCCACTGCCTTTTCGATAACGGTAGCAGCCCAATGATTATTGACATCCGAGAATAATTTTGCGACTGTTTCGCCGGTCGAGGCAGGCGAAACATTGTTAGTTTCCTTTTTATCCGCTGCAGCCGTATCATTATCATCAGTATTTTTCTTGTTTGAATCTGAGGACGAGCCTCCGGATGAGGATGAACCTCCCCCTCCTGAACCTGAAGAGGATGATATAATCCTATCCTTAAATATCACGCTTGCTCCTTTGATGAATAGGCCCAATCGCGCAATGTTACATTTGGAGCAATTTTGCTGCCAAACCCATCCATAACAGCATTGGCTCTGGCGATGAGAGTGCTGTCGCTCTTGTTGGCATTGAGCCGTTCTGCCATATCTGTACTCTTAAGCTCGGATAAAGTTCTACCTTCAAGGGCTATGACAGTTCCTTTTCCATAATCATTTCCTATTACAATCCTTCCTACCCCTTTGGCAGGAGAAATAACAGCTGCTCCGCTAACCTGCTTGGCTCCTATGTTATAATAGCCTTGCTCAATATAGCTAATCCCCGTGGTTCTGCCTGTAAAACCTCCGATATCCTCTGTTGTATTTTCTGAGACAAGGCTTACATTGGCATAATTATTGACAGCCACCCCGCATTCAAGCCTGCGATACCGCCTATGGTTACCCTTGCACCATTTCCTGCGCCGCTTATACTTCCAAAGGCATAGTTGTTGATAACGGCCGCCCGGTTAGACAAGCCGACCAACCCTCCTGCATAGCTATAGTTGTCTCTGCTCCTCGCATCGATTGTCACATCGGCATAAGAGTTTGCTATTGTACCGCGGTTAATACCTCCCACTAGGCCTCCGCTGTCATTTTGCTTGGCCGTGAAAGTGTTAATTTTCCCCTTAGCATAACAAAAATCAATATATCCTCCGTCTCCAGCATTTTCAGCTACATAACCCGCGAGAAGACCTGCATAGGCTATTTGGTCGTCTCCCATATACTTTAGATAAACAGCAGCACTCTCTAGGCCTAGATTTTTGATTTTTGCCGCTTCAAGATTGGCAAAAGACCAACAGATTTGCAATATTCCTCCGGAGCTGCAGCCGAACCTATGGTCATGTGCCTAATGACCTTATTATTGCCGTCAAAGGTACCTCTGAAGCCATAAGCTCCCGAACCTCCCACCGGCAACCAGTTCATTCCTGCCAAGGAAATATCGCTGCCCAGCTTGATGAATTTGCCTTCATAATGCTCATCGGCATTCACAGATGCCGCAAACGCTCCCAGCTGATTTGCTGTGTTAATCAGATACGGCTTGGTCTCTGTTCCGTTCCCACCGGCAAATATAGAGGGGTCGACTTTTCCGTAGCCTGTCTGGTCACGTTTGGCAGCCTTCTGTGCCGCTGTCGCTATGGCACCTTTTAAGGCCTTGACAATGTCACTATCATTGTTTTCAATGGCGTAGTTCTGGCTTGAGATGACTGCTTGAATGACATTTGTCTTAACGTCTTCAAGGGCCGCTCCCTCACCGTGCTCTGTAACGCGGATATCCTCTATCCGGCTTTTTTCAACTCTAATCTCTACATAAATATCTTTTCCGCTGGGCCCTTCCTTCCTGCCGTAGTAGGTTCCGTCCGACAGTACCAGCTTTTCAGGCTCAAAATTCGGCGTCATATCCTTATAGGTTATGGTAACCGGCTCACCCACAGGCAACACAATACCGCCAACCAGTTGCCAAGCCCGGAGCTTCATAAAGCCCGGCAGCCCCATGGCATTCTGCGCTCCTATGTTGGAGCTCACTCCATTGACAATATCCAGGGGAAAAGCATTGTGATTTGCATTTAAAAGATCTGCAAAGGCCTGGCTTTTTAGCTCGGCTGAGCTTTTTGGCATAATGCCCACATGGTACGCACCATCATAAGGCTCACCTTCGTCATTTACCCCTGCGCTAACCAAAAATCCTACATCTAAAACAGGCTTATTGATTGTGCCATTGCTGTTCTGGACAGCATCAGAATTATAATAGGATATAAACTGCCTGGCAATTCCCGTAGACCAACCCGCTATAGAACCCACATATTTCGAAAAGGAATCGGCCTTCATGTTGCCAAGGGAATAGCAATTTGCCATTTTTCCCCCATTGACACCGATAAAGGAGGACACAGCGGGTGCCCCTTCATATCCGTCATCTCTGCTTGCCCTGCCGCCCGCATCACCAAGGGCCAGGCAATTGGCCACCACACTTCTGTTGCTCATACCGATAAAGGCTCCAGACTCAGCCAGCCCTCCTACGGCAGTGCAATAACTTCAGCGTTCGTCCATGAGTTGATAATACCGCCCCTTACCGTCATGCCTATCAGTCCGCCGGCCCAGGCGTTGATTCTTTCTGAAGACTCGGTTTTTAATGGATTGGTGGTTTCACTATACACATAGCCTGTTGCATAGCAGCTATCAATAAAGCTCTTGTCTGTTAAACCCGCCAGCAACCCTGCTAAGGAAATTCCGTCCCTTTTGACAGAAACAGTTGCGTTTTCGATGCCAAGATTTTTCACCACAGCATTTTCGCCAATTACACCGAATAAACCATAATAAGTAGTCATTTTGCTGGTGTCTCTTTCGTCACCAATTGGTTCTTCATAGCTACTGTTTCTGGAGCCTATGAACATGCCCTTGATAACATGACCCCTGCCGTCAAATATTCCACAGAAATCATAATGTCCCAGTCCTATAGGAGTCCACTGCTCACTGGAAACATCTATATCTCCGGTCAAAGAAATATATATGCCTGCATAGGTCACATCGTCCGATAGGGATTTCGCAAAGTCTCTCAGTTGTTGCTCCGTTTTAATAATAAACGGATCCTCTGCTGTTCCTTGTCCACTTTCAAAGATAGTTGTATCAATAATCTCAGCAAAGAATTGTTTGGCCAGCAGCACCTTGCCGCCGGTGGGCTCCCAGGCATAGAATTTCACAGAACCTGCCGCACTTAGCAAATCACCCATATTGGCTTTGTTAGCTGCCGTAATGGTTGCTGCCGCAGCAGATATGGATGCTTTTTTCAACCCATTGTTTAACCCTTCGGCAAAACTTTCAGAACTCATATCCCCCTGCTCCACCGCCTGGACATTGTCTGTAATATAGCCGGTAACAGAACCAGTGGCCGTCATAAATCCTTGAGCATTTTGGTCATTGTAATAGGCATTGATCAGCGCCGTATTGGCTGTGACCATGCCGCTGATTCCGCCTGCTAAACGCCTGGCTTCATTCGCACTTTCAGAAGTAACCTGTCCTAAGGCGTACACATTATAAGCAGTTCCTGCATGCGTCCCCAGTATGCCTCCTGCCACACCAAATGACTCACCGTCTGCCTCCGCGGAGACATCTCCCAGAGCGGCAGCGTTAACAACCACAGATTTGTTACCTGACACCCCGGCAATACCGCCCGCATATGCACCGCCATTTACAGAATGGGCAGTGACAGTAACATTTGTATAGCAGTTTGTAACAACGTTTGCTTGTCCTAAAGAGCCAACTACTCCGCCGGCCCGACTTATTTTATTATTTACAGAAGCAGTAACCTTTCCGTCAATTCTGCAATTGTTGATGACAACATCAGCTGCTGTGCTGCCTGCAATAGATCCTGCATTACTGTCATAGGTTGCTTCAACAACACTAGTTGCAATATCGACCCTAGTAAGCACAAGATCGAAAATTTTGGCTCCGGTTCCTAACTGTCCAAAAAGGCCCGCCTGCTGTGCCGTTCCGTTCCTTATGGTCAAACCTTGCACAGTCTTGCCTGCTCCGTTGAAGGTGCCGGAAAAGCCTGTCCCGGTAATGCCAATGGGTATCCATTCCTGACCGCTAAGATCAATATCGTCAGAAAGTGTGATGTACTTGCCTTGATAGTCTTTATCATTGTTTACCTCGTTGGCAAATCCTTTTAACTGTTCTGCAGTCTTGATCTCATACGGATTGTTTTTACTTCCGTCCCCACCTTCAAAGACAGTTTTCAATGCCTTGGCCAGAGCGTTGTTAACAGCCTCCTTAATGCCCTCGCTGCTTAATGTTGCACTACTGACACTGTCTACATTAGTAGAATTTGCATTTTTGATTTCCTCCACCAACGATAAAGCTTTTTGCAATAACTTGGGGTTTCTTGCTGTGAAATTACTTCTATTTTAGTAATGGCATTATTTGCTATTGTAACCTCTACAACGATGTCACCGTTGCGTCCCTGACCCATTCCTTCATATGTACCATCTTCATAATCGCTTGACAGACTCATACTATGAATTTGTACCAGATTTGGAACAACCTTCGGTTCGTCGCTGAGAATCTCTTCGCTCTCCTCAATTGCTATCTCTGGGGGTGGGCCCTCAGCCACATCCTCCGGAATAATACTACTCCGGGACTCTTCATCTCCTTTATTTTCGATAGTATCTTCGTTCTCGTCGTTCACTGCAGGCTCTTCTTCAAGTGTTGGGCTTCTCTGTACTCCTTCATCGTTTTCCTGAAAAACACAGCACCTCCTGTCCCAGTTTCAACCTCCTCGGCATAAACTGGTGGGACAGATGAAATAACAATTGCCACTGCCAGTATAAGCCCGACAAACCTTCTTAATTCCTTTTTCAGATTTGTAAGTTTCAAAATCTATTACTCCTCCTCAATCTTCTTTCAGCCGTTCTACCTTCTTTTTACACCTCCCAGTATGATAATGATACCCATTATCATTAATTAGTTATAAAAATTGGCTTATGCCAAGTCTTTAGACAGCGAAGGCCTTAGTCTTTTGTATTATCATTTTAATAAAAATATGATAACGATAATCACTATCATTAATATTGCATACCTGAATTTAAGTGTCAAGAATTATTTTCCAGTTTTTTTGTCACGGGGACAGCTTGGAAGTGTACATTTGCTAAACAAAATATGTACTAAGCATTCCCCGCTGGACAGACCCTTCTGCATTCCCAGCAGTCGTACACCCAATAGCCTTTGGGCAATGTTTTACCTAAAAAGCTGCAGAAAAGCTAGGATATTCCCAATCAACGGTCTCTACTCAAATTCAAACCTTAGAGGAATTACTTGGGACAAAACTGTTTGAGAGAATTGGCAGAAAAATTTACTTAACTAGGGAGGGAAACTTATTTATTCCTTTTGCAGAGCAAATACTAAAACTTGCCTCTGAGGCGATAGAAGTTGTAACAGAGGATGACAGGGACCCAAAAGGAACCCTTACAGTTGGGTCTATAGAATCTCTTTTTGTAACACGTCTGCCAAATTTATTTGAACATTATCACAACTTATATCCTAAAGTTGAATTGGTTTTAAACTTTGGTACATGCAAGGATAATCTCCATGAGTTAAAAAACAATACCCTAGATGTTGCGTTTATTTTAGACCGAAAACTGAATTCCCCTGAATTTGTAACGGAAACCCTAGTTTATGAGCCGATGGTATTTTTAGCGTCACCAAATCACCATCTTGCCTCAAATAGATATATAACTCCAGAACAGTTGAAGGGAGAATGCTTAATCTTAACTTCACCATCTTGCAATTACAGGCAGATTCTGATGAATGTGTTGATGGAAGCACATGCTATCCCAAAAACAACCATGGAGTTTAATAGTATTCAAGCCATAAAGCAATTTACCATGAGTGGTCTTGGAATTACTTTGCTTCCCAAGACAGCAGTAGAACAAGAACTTGCTAATAAGCAATTGATAGAAATATCTTGGTTTGGGTCTGATTTTAACTTTTGGACTCAAATGGTATATCACAAAGATAAATGGCTCTCCCCTGTAATGAAATCATTTATCAATTTAACTTTACAGCTATTTGAAAAGAAGGAATAATAAAAAACAATTCATTAATAGGGGATAATTTGAGAAATACAATTTTTTTTACAACTTATTTTTTCTATCACCTTAAACTAAATCAAGGATTTCATACCGAGATATCCCTTTCTAATGGAACTTAGAGTAAAATAATTGAAACTGTTCTGGTTATTCTAATATTAAATTTATATTTACTAGGAGGTGATGCCCAATGAATCTCACAAAGACGCCCAATAGACTATTGAATGAAAAAAGTCCTTATCTTCTGCAACATGCCCATAACCCTGTCGATTGGTTCCCTTGGGGAAAAGAAGCTTTTGAAAAGGCAAAACAAGAAGATAAGCCTGTTTTCCTGTCTGTTGGGTATTCGTGAGGTGTCTTTTACCGACTTGCCATTGGTGTCATGTAATGGAGAAGGAGTCCTTTGAGTCGGAGGAAGTTGCTGAAATCCTTAATAAAGACTTTGTATCAATCAAGGTTGACCGGGAAGAGAGGCCGGATATTGATCATATTTATATGAATGTTTGCCAAGCCCTCACCGGGCAGGGTGGTTGGCCTTTAACGATCATTATGACACCGGAGCAAAAGCTTTTATGCCGGCACCTATTTCCCTAAGAAGTCCAAGTATGGTAGGCCAGGTATCATAGATTTATTGGTGCAGATATCAGGCTTATGGAAGAGTGATAGGGATCGATTGTCTGCCATTGGTGAGGAATTAACTGCAAAACTTCACCAGGAATCAACTAATTCCCCAGGTAACTTATCAAGGGATATCTTGGATAAGGCTTTCCGGCTGTTTGACAAGACCTTTGATCGGACCTATGGAGGTTTTGGTACTGCTCCAAAATTTCCAACACCCCATAATTTAATGCTGCTCCTTAGGTATTGGAAAAAGACTAAAAATGTTCAAGCCCTGGCCATGGTTGAGGAGACCCTTGATTCTATGCATCGGGGTGGGATCTATGACCATATTGGTTTTGGCTTCTCCAGGTATTCTACGGATGATAAATGGTTGGTACCTCATTTTGAAAAAATGCTGTATGATAATGCCCTGCTGGCCATTGCTTACCTGGAAACTTATCAAATAAATAAAAACTCCCGCTTTGCAAGGTTGCCAGAGAAACATTCACCTATGTTTTAAGGGATATGACTTCACCAGAGGGAGGCTTTTATTCAGCGGAGGATGCTGATTCTGAGGGTGTGGAAGGAAAATTCTATGTTTGGCATCCAGATGAAATTATAAAAATACTGGGCAAGCTGGATGGAGAATTATATTGCCGATATTATGATATCACTAAGGGAGGTAACTTTGAGGGTGCCAGTATTCCCAATTTAATCAATCAAAACCCCTTGGAATTTGCAGATAGCTTGGATATTTCCCTGGAGGATCTTGTTGAAGGCTTGGAGAAATGCAGGCAAATGTTATTTGAAGCCCGTGAGAACAGGTGCATCCCTATAAGGATGATAAAATTCTCACATCTTGGAACGGATTGATGATCGCTGCACTGGCCAAAGGTGCCAAAGTGTTGGGAGATAGTACCTATAGCCAGGCTGCCGAACAGGCCCTGGAATTTATCATGACTAAGCTTCGCCGGGAGGATGGGCGACTTCTGGCCCGTTATCGGAGGGTGAGGCTGCCTACCCAGCTTATCTGGAGGACTATGCCTTTGTCGTCTGGGGTTTGCTGGAGCTTTACGAGGCAACCTTTAATCAAAAATATATTGCCCTTGGCTTGGAACTCACCGATGATATGATCGAACTGTTCCATGACCGGGAGAGGGGCGGGTTTTTCTTCTATGGTAGCGATGGGGAGAGCCTAATAGCAAGGCCTAAGGAGGCCTATGATGGGGCCATTCCCTCCGGCAATTCAGTAGCAGCGGTTAATCTCTTACGGCTGGCTAGGTTAACTGGCAATGAAAACTACCAAAAATTAGCAAATAATCAATTAGAAACCTTTGCCAAAGATTTAGAACACTATCCCCCTGGCTATTCCTACTTCTTAATGGCAGCTTATTTAGGACAAGAACCAGCAATTGAAATTATTCTAACTGGTTCAAAGGAAGATGTACTTCTTAAGGGCATGTTGAAGGGTGTACAAGGCAAATTCCTACCTAATGCTGTTATTATGACCAGGTTTTCAGAAGATAGCCAAGCCCATAAACTACTGCCACCTTTGGTTGGTAAGGAGACAGTCGCTGGGAAACCAACAGCCTATGTATGTAAAGACTTTGCTTGTCAGGCCCCAGTTACCAACCTCAGGAGACTTGAGGAATTAATATCTGATTAAAATAAGCAGGTTTCAATGATTTTAAATAGAAGTATTTCCGGTATGAAACATACCGGAGGAGAGATTATGACAAAAGCTATTCAGCCCAAAGAAATATCCCAGGCTCTTGCTGGCTTAACTCTATTTAGGGGCATCAAATCGGACCCAGTATTAGAGTGTTATACAGGCATTATTAAAGCCTACCTGGCTGACGAGGATTTGCTTGATGAGTATCACCGTCTGGTCATGCTGTTATTAGATAAGGCCACAAGTAGCAATCTGCCCCAGGTTGGTGACCTTTGGCAAGATTATATTCTAGACCTATTATTATTGGATAACAATTTGTTTTGCAGAGAAGCAGCCATTCCTAAGGACATTTCCCAGCCCATAAGGGAAGCCTGTATCCATGATTTATCCAGGCTTCAAATTATCTGCCAACAAGGCCTTGAGGTAATAAACTCTATTTTTGAAACACTTCCCCATTTTAAACTCGCTGGGTTAAGGTCTAACGAAACCAACCTTGATGAAGGAATCCTGCAACAATATAGCCCCATCAAAAGTCTTAAACTGACCCTGTTGAATTCTAACAACTGGACAGGTAATATTGGGGAACTAGTTTCCTTCTACCGTTGTAACGGCTTTGCTCAGTTTGCCCTATACCGGGCCTTCCGCTGGGAGGAAATATCCTCGAGCTTTGAACTTGTTGGTATCGAGAAGCCTGATCCCATAACCTTAGAGCAACTATTTAGTTACGAACGCCAAAGGGGGCAGGTGTTGGATAATACCGAACGCCTGCTAAGGGGTCTGCCAGCTCAAAACCTGATTCTTTATGGTGACCGGGGAACAGGGAAATCTTCTACGGTTAAGGCCCTTGTGAACAGATATGGTGGGCAAGGTCTTCGCCTGGTGCAAATGTCCAGGGACAGTATTCATGGATTGCAAAGGGCCATGACCTATTTGGGAAAGATACCCCTTAAGTTTATTATTTTCATTGATGATTTATCCTTCGAGGAGAATGAGACCCACTATAAGATATTAAAAACCCAAATGGAAGGTAGCATAGAGCAGCAACCAGCTAACATTCGTATCTATGTAACTTCAAATCAGAGAAATTTAATTAAAGAATACTTCACGGATCGCAAGAATACCTTAAACTCTAATGGGGACGTACACCCCGGAGACACTATGCAAGAGAAGCTTTCCTTGGCGGATCGTTTTGGCTTAAAGATTACTTTTATTGCCCCGGATCAAGCAAACTTCTTAGCCATTGTTCGGGAGATGGCCGATCTGGAAAAGCTTCAGGTTGATCAAGAGACCCTGGAAAAATTAGCCCTAAAGTGGACTCTCTGGCATAATGAGCGTTCCGGCCGTACCGCCCGTCAATTTATTGACCATTTAAAGGGTCGCAAAAACTTAAACTTTATCTAATAAAAACGGCCCTTACCATAGGTAGGGCCGTTTTTCTATAACTCCTGGTGTTTTTCCTGTTCAAGCATTACCTGGATAAGTCCATCCAACTCCTCATCACCAATCCCTTTCTCCCCTTGCTTTACACGAAGAAAAGGCACCAATTCACCATTCATAATCCTTTGTTGATCAAAAACATTTAATCTTGATAATATTCTCTTAGGTCCTATCACATCATCGGATAAAAATAGTAGCATTTATGCCCATGGCCATGGAAATGGCCTGAACTATAGCCACCTGAGCTGTTTTTTTAGGGTTAAATTGCTTAAGCCCTTCTATATCGGATGCTTCAAGCATAGTTCTACGTGCCAGTTCTTCAGTAGAAATTTTCCTCATTTCCATAACTTCCTGAACTTTTGGTAAGATATTTTTTGCCAAGGCCAGTCCTCCTCATAATAAGTACCTTTCTATATTTAACCATGGACCTAGTTTTTACCTTCCCTGCCAACATATTTAGCTTAATTTTGTCCGAAGATACTTTAGTCCATGTACAGTGTGCCATTGTTTATAAAATATTCTGATTTAATGACAGGCAATTAGAATAGGCCTAAAGTTCACAAAATCTGCACTGACAAGGTGGAATTTTAGTCCCCATAGCTCATCGGGCAGGCGATAGTTCCTTGCCCGGTCATGTAAATGACCATAGACCACCCTGTCTACACCATACTTTAAAAATAGATCAATAAAACCCGATTTATCATGCTGTTCATTGGTGGGCATAAAATGCATCATGGCTATAATTTCACGGTGTTTACCCTTAATACTAGAGAGGGAGTTTTCTAAACGTATAAGCTCCCTATTATATATTTTTTCATCCTGTTCAGTAAACTGAAAACTGTTGGGGCAAGTCCAACCTCTGGTCCCACAAATTGCTATATCCTGGATCAGGATATGATCATTTTGAATTAGCCTTACATTATGGGGAACCAGCTTCCTGGTCTTTGAAATACCCTGCCACCAATAGTCATGGTTACCAGGGACCATCAGTACAGTTCCTGGTAACTTACCTAAATAATCTACATCATTGGAAACCTCCTCTGGCTTGGTGGCCCAGGAGAGATCCCCCGGCATCAAAATAATATCTTCATTTGTTATGATATCATGCCAATTTTCATAAATCTTACGGTGATGCTGATGCCATTCATTATTAAAAATATCCATTGGTTTATATAGCAATGCTTTTTCCCAATCGCACGGTCTATAGGTTCAGTTAAGGAAAGGTGCAGATCGCTGATGGCATATATTCTCACATTAATTTCTCCCTTAATTCCACTGTATCCTATGTCTTAAGATATCTATTAATTTTTCTTCTTAGGGTATCTTATTTCACCCGTTGAAGGATTGTCAACCATTTACAGTTTAATGTTAAACTTGTTTAGAAACCAGTTGTCATCAAATTTCCTTTTGGCAAAATACTTCTCCCTCTGTAGCAAGGCATCACTATCTAAAAATACCTTGGCAATAAGATGACCTATATTTGATATCCCTTTAAAAAGCCCAATGACTCTACCAACACGCGCAGAATTAAAGTGACTTACAGCCATCCTGACGGCATTATAGGTGTAGTCGGACATGGTTATCGGATATGGGTGTCTAGTCCTAAAATGATGTTTAATAATTACTGAGGGGTCTACCTCCACCCTATAACCAAACAGCCACAGCTTTAGGGAAAACTCAGCATCCTCATAGCCGTAAACACTAAATCCCCTCTCAAACCCTCCAACATCATTAAAGGTTTCTCTGCTTACTGCAACACACCCTCCAGGGGCAAAGGGAACTTCCACAATATTTCCTGTACTGGGAAGCCATTTAGCTCCATTTCTCTGGTCCAGGTAAATCCATAGCCTATGGCACCCACTGTATCCATGGTGGCAATACCCGGCGACACCGCTCCCGCTTTCCGGTCAGTAATTCCTTCTTTTAATATATCTAACCAACCTTGCTCAACCGTAATATGGGCATCACAAAATACCAGAACATCTCCAGCAGACTGCTCCGCTCCTAAGTTTCTAGCATTGCTGCGCCAATTCCCGTTGTGTTTATTAGTCTCACCCTTGGGAAGGTTTTTCTATTAGTTTGCAGGAAAGAGCAGCACCCATCGGTTGAACCATCATTGATCACTGTAATGTCATATGGAGTTTGGGTTGGTGTTTCCAAAATAGATTCAACCGTTTCTTGTATTAGCTTTCCTTCATTTTTACAAGGAATAATGATTGATACTAATGACACCTGTATTCCTCCCCGACTCATATTTGGCCCAATATATCCTATGTTGTAAATCTTAGTTTTTTGTCCAAGAAAATAAAAAAATCCCGGACCAGCCGGGATAATTTTTTGCTATTTTTTAACGTTTAGCATTCTGACAATGGACGATGCAGCATAACCTCGGGATACCTTTTCTTCAGCTGATACTCGCCATTAATTTCTGATTGAAGGCCTAGACCTAAGCTCAGGGCAGCATAGCCTTTAAGTTCAGGCGAAACCAGTTTTTCATCCTTTGAACTAAGGTTGTAGATATTGGATAATTTAGCAGCGCCATCGTAGTCTAGGGTATTGATCATAAGCCTGGCCAATTCTAGTCTAGTAAGCTCCTTATCAAGTTCTCCTGTTTCATTACTTTCGATAATCCCTAAGTTAATGGCCGAATTAATTATCCTAGTTTTTCTTTCCTCCGGGTTTTCCCTGGTCAAGAGAGTAGGTGCAGTATACCATCCCCTGGACTTAACCAGCCATTCAATGGCCTCCAGTTTTGTAATATTGCTATCTGGCCTAAACTGTCCCTCCATAGTGCTTAATACCTTTGCTTGAACCAGGAGCTTAATATCATTTTCAGCTGGATGACCGGCAATATCATTAAAATCTACATTTTGTTTTGAAGGAATAGGTTGCCCAGTCCAATCAATAGCAGCTCCACTTCTAGCATCCAGCATATAGGAAGGATGGTTCTTTAGAGAATATACCAGATTGGTTTCTGTCTCTTTCCCCTCATTGTAGAAACGCTGGTAATATAGTTTTAGTTGTGAATCAGTTAGAAAATTGTCAATAGCCTTGTCCTTATCCATTAAGCCGGTTGGTGCGGGGAAGGATAACCCCCACCAGATTAAGCGATAATTTGTTACCTCCCCGGTATATGGATCAACTTGTACGCTAAAGCCATTGCCTGGGAAGGGAATACCATTAATCAATCTAGTGTAATTAAAGGTATAGTTTCTAGGTAGAATTTTTTCTCTCAAGGGAACGTAGTCATTTGTCCCCTGGTTTTCTAGACGAACTTCAGCAAACTTTCCTGCCTGCTGTTTTTGATAAAGTTCTCAGCAATTTGCCTGGCCTGCTCAGCATTATACTTTGGTTGGCTGGCTTGCATTGTATCATAGGGTTTATTCCAGAGATTAAAGGAAATCACTTCACCAGTTGCTGCATTTACACTGGCATCAAGACTGTAGTATACCGTCTCCCCCTGACCGCTCCAGTAAAAATGCCAAAGCTTTTGTTCGGGGTACTCATAATCTTGAACTAAGCGATTTTCCTGTTGTTTTATACCTGCAGGGATTGTAACTACCTTTTTCACTTCTTCCAAGGCCTTTTCTGCACTAATTAAATTTGATATTTTGCTGACCTCTTTCTGTTCCAAAGGGGATAATTCCTTGTTCTCCCTACTTGATGTAGGCTCTCCCCCCATGCCCATTTTGTCAAAAGACTGGTAGCCAAGATCCCCGATAATCTTTCCGGAGAATGCATCAATAAATAATCGGGAGCCATTCTTCACTCGGTAGATAAGTTTGGCCTGGTTATTTCTTGTTTCAGAATTTTGGGGTCGGAAATAGACAAGTTCAATATTATCACCAAATACCTTTTTCGCTTGCTCATCGGATATTACACTAGTAACTGACGGAAAACTAAGTCTTTCATCCCAATTGAGATTAAAACTTAATATTTCACCGGTATCTCCGTTTATTCTAATGGACACACCATTCTCCTCAAAGGGTATGTTATTAATAAGTCTATGGAAGCTAAAATAATACTCAGCCGGCCCCCTCTCGCCTAAACCATAAAAGGGCTGGTATTCAGGCTGATTTGGCGAAAGCTCCACCTTGGAAGAATAGCTTGGCAGCAGCTTTTTTACCCAGTCCTGGGCTATCTTGCAGACTGTTCCAGGGAGTATTTAGGGACGCCGCTGTACTTCTGGCCCGGAGCTGGCTCATCCCAGCGATCCATCCCCATAACCTCACCTGTCATGGCATTAATCCTCACTGATAAATTAGCTCTAGGCTCCTTTGATTTGGACCAGCTTAGATTCCACATCACCATTCCTTCATAAGAGTTTATTCCACTTTCAAAGCGGTCAAAATCATTAGGAACGGAAAATATTTCTTTGGCCTTTAATACGGCCTGTTCCAGGGAGACATTAGTTTTTATAACATCTGAGGCCATTTCTGCTGAAACCTTCGAAACCGTATCCTGGTTTGCCAGTGCTGCTACTGGGTTAAGCATTAAACCTCCAGCCAAACATCCGATAACAACAGAGCTAATTAATTTATTAGCCAAGTAAATTCCTCCCTTAGGTAATTCTTACCTATAAAGACGTTGAGATTTTGTTTCTGTAACACCAGTAAATAAAAATTGCTCCGGGGATTAACCCGGAGCTATAAAGAGGTATTTTGGAGGAGCTGTTGTTACTGGTTATTAAATAGCGGTTTCACCTTGCTCACCTGTTCTAATGCGAATAGCATTATTTACAGGGTATACGAATATTTTCCCATCACCAATTTCACCACTGCGGGCAGCGTTGCTAATTGCCTTAATACACTCTTGCTCCCTCTGATCATTGACAACTATTTCAACCTTTACCTTAGGCAGGAGATTTATACTATACTCTGCACCCCGGTAAACCTCTTTGCGGCCCTTCTGGTGGCCACAACCAATTACCTGGGATACTGTCATGCCACTTACACCTATTTCATTTAAGGCATCTTTAACATCCTCTAATTTTCCTGGACGGATAATGGCTTCAATCTTAATCACGGTTATTCCTCCTTTGGAATTACTCTACCAAATTAATACGATTGTTTAAGGGCTGAGCCTGCTGCTGCGGAGGGGGATTTAACCTCTCTAGTTAATGACCCACCAAAGCTGTCAGCATAAGCATAGGCATTCTCACCATGTACGGTAACATCAAGACCTATTACTTCATCATCCGCAGATACTCTTAAGTCTGTAAAGATGCTAATTACTTTTAAGATAATGAAGGTAGCCAAGCCTGCAAAGATTATAGTTGCCACAACACCGATCAACTGGGTAGATAGCTGGGCAGCATTACCGTAGAACAAACCATTGGCACCACCCTCATTAACTGCTGTGCTGGCAAATAAGCCTGTGGCAATGGCGCCCCAGGTACCACCGATACCGTGGATACCAAAGGCGTCTAAAGAATCGTCATAACCAAATTTGGACTTAATAACTGCAACTGCAAAGTAGCAGAGGGGACCAACTACCAGACCCATGATAATGGCCGGCATAGGTGCTACAAACTGCTGCGGGAGTAATAGCAACCAGACCAGCTACGGCACCAGACACACAGCCAAGGGCAGTGGGCTTGCCATGGTGAGCCCATTCAGCAAGTACCCAGGATAAACCACCCGCTGCGGCAGCAATATGAGTTACAGCAAAGGCGCTAGCGGCAATACCATCTGCAGCCAATGCACTACCTGCATTAAAGCCAAACCAACCAAACCACAGTAGGGCAGCACCAAGAATGGTCATGGGCAGGTTGTGGGGAACCATGGGCTCACTACCATACCCTTTTCTTTTGCCAATAACCATGGCTGCAACCAAACCAGCCACACCAGAACTAATGTGTACAACGGTACCACCAGCAAAGTCTAGGCTCCCAGTTCCATTAACCAACCGCCGCCCCATACCCAATGGCAGAGGGGAGAGTAGACAATGGTAACCCAAAGAACGATAAATGCGATAAAGGCTGGGAATTTCATTCTTTCTGCAATGGACCCGGAGATAATGGCTACAGTGATTAGTGCAAACATCATTTGGAATGCCATAAAGATAAAGTGAGGAATGGTACCACTAGGCTCCTGGCCTACTCCTTGTAGCCCCACATATTCCAAGCCACCGACAATGCTCTTAATATCTGTACCAAAGGCTAAAGAATAGCCATATAATGCCCAAATAATACTAACTACACAGATAGTTATAAAACTTAACATAATAGTGCTAAGAACGTTTTTCCTTCTAACCATACCACCATAGAATAAGGCCAATCCGGGTGTCATAATCATAACCAAAGCTGCACAAATAATAATGAAGGTGGTGTCTCCGGTATCAATGGCTGCTGCCTCATCAGCCCAGGCAATGCTGGGCAGTATTAGTAATACCAGCATTGACAGTAATAATGTTTTTAGTCTAGTCATTTTTGTAACCTCCCTGAAAAAAATTTGTTTTTTATAGAGTTCCCTACGGTTGGGTACCGTCAACTATAAGAAACCCGTTAAAAGCTAAGGCGCTCCACCCAAGGTAAATAACTAATTACCTTGAATCAAGCGCCTTCGCTAATAACACTACGTCGTGTTGATATTAAGCAGCCACCCTTAGATGGCTATTTTTTGACCGGATGGTGATGTCCCTCCAAAGTCTGGAGTACTTAAGCTATTGACATTCTGTCCGCCGTAGGCCGGAATACCATGTTCAACCATGTCTAGTCCTTCCATTTCCTCATCGGCAGATACCCTTATACCCACAGTTTTCTTAATTAAATAAAATACCAGGTAGCTCATGGAAAATGCCCAAATTGAAACTGCCAGCAAACCTAGAGCCTGAACTCCCAGCAGCTGCAATCCACCGCCATAGAGCAACCCGCCTTCTTCGGCGAATATGCTACGCCAGTGTGCCAAAGGAACCACATACACCGTGCACCGCAATGGCACCAACCGGATCGTCAGCCTTTAATCTATCAAAGAAGGGGACTGCTAATACTACCAGGACCTGCTATGCCTCCAATAATCACTGCACTCACCGGACTTACAAAGGCAGTACCGGCCGTTATGGCTACAAGACCTGCCAGGGCACCGTTAATGGCCATACTGGGGTCCGGCTTACCATATCTAAACATTGTAAACAGAGTTCCCATGGTTCCCCCGGCAGCGGCAGCCAGGTTTGTTGTTACCGCTATGCGGGCGATATTGCCATCAAGACCGGAAAGGCACTGCCCGGTTGAAGCCAAACCAACCAAACCATAAGATAAAAGCTCCTAATGCAGCTAAATGCATGTTGTGGGCTGGCAATACATTTACCGAGCCATCAGAGTTATATTTACCTAAACGGGGACCTAATACCAGTACAGCCGCCAGGCGCTCCAGCCACCTACCGCATGCACTGCTGTGGAACCTGCAAAGTCCATCATTCCCAATTGGTATAGCCAGCCATCGGAGGACCAAATCCAGTGTCCTGCAATGGGATAAATAATTGCACAAACTACAGCAGTATAAATGATATAGGGTGCGAATTTCATCCTTTCGGCCACCGCCCCGGATACAATGGAGGCCACTGCAACGGCGAAGGCCGCTTGGAATATCCAGTAGGCATAGACTGGAATATCTAAGCCCAGATGACTAAAGTCACCCTTTAAAAAGAATCCACTGGTGCCAAAGAATCCTGCCTTATCTAGTCCATACATGAGGGCAAAACCTATGGCAAAATAACTTAGCATACCTGCTGTACAGTCCATAAATACCTTCATCACAATATTTAAAGAGTTTTTAGCTCGAATAAATCCTGCTTCAAGGAAAGCGAAACCAGCTTCCATAAAAAACACCAGAGCTGCACATAATAAAACCCATACTGTGTCAATACCAATCGCCAGTGATTTGACATCCATCTCCATTGAAAATTTTGACCTCCTCGTCATAAGAAAAAATGCCCTCTGGAATAAGGTTAAAGGTTAACCTTATTCTAGAGGCATCTTTGCCCAAAAAATTAATATTCAACTAAAATACTACAGTGCATCACTACCGGCAGCATTAGTGCGAATCCTAACTGCATTATCTACCGGACTAACAAATATTTTGCCATCCCCAACTTCACCGGTGCGGGCAGTTTTTACGATAAGCTCCACTACCTCATCCACCTGATTGTCAGCCAAAACAATTTCCATCTTTATTTTCGGCAAGAGGTTAATGGTATACTCCTGACCCCTATAAACATTAACCCTACCTTTTTGTTTACCGCAACCCATCACCTGAGATACGGTCATTCCCTGTATGCCATATTGGCTTAGGGCATCTTTAACCTCTTCCAATTTACTGGGTCGTATAACTGCCTCAATTTTTTTCATTTTTTACCCTCCTACGTTAACAATTTAACGCGCAGGGAGTGGCAGAATAAATAAAAGCCCAATGTCCGCATTTGGTACATTGGGCCCTCATTGGCCTCATGCTTTGGGGTACGCCTTTGTCCCCTGCTGCTAATGTTATTATATTTACTTTACTTGGTTTTGACAATGCCCAAATTAAAGGAATTTTGTATACTTGGGTTCTTTTATACTCCCATTTCGTGGGCGGTGATTATTGATTCGGCAACGGACTTCATAGTGGTGCGCTTTTTCATGGCTGTATGCTGAATGGCCTTGTAGCAATCTCCTCGGACATTCCCCTCTGTTTCATCAGTATGCCTTTGGCCTTTTCCACCAATTTTCTTGACTTTAATGTCTCTTGAAGTTCACTAAGCTGCTGCTGGAGCTGTGAATATCTTTTGTGGGCTGACACTGCCACCTCTACCGCCGCATAAACCTGATCATCCATATAGGGCCTCAGCAAAAAGGCCGAAGTAACGTCCTTGGCCCTTTCCACCAGGGAATTATTACCCTGGGATACTATTAATACTGCTGGTGCTATATTTTCTTCCGTTAAAATCTTGGCCACCTGCATGCCATCCAATACGGGAAGGCGATCATCAAGTAACACCACATCCGGCATGGTGGTTCTAACGGCTTTAAGGGCAGCCATTCCATTTAATGCTTCAGCTACAGTCCGATAACCATATCGTAAGCCAACATGTTTTAATTGCTCCAACTCTCTCTGGTCGCCGCTGGCCAGGACAATGCGTCTCTGCATATCTTAATCACCCAGTTATCTATATATATATACGTGGAACTCTACTTCCCACCAAACAAACTACTTCATAGTTTATTGTTTTTAACCAAAGGGCAACCTCTTCCACCGGAAGGTACCCTTGGCCCTTTTTCCCAAAAATCAATACCACATCATTAATATTTACACCAGGTATGTGACCCACGTCTACCATGCACTGGTCCATGCAAACCCTACCAATCACCGGTGCCCTTTGACCTAATATCATTACTTGCCCCACGGAAGACAATAGCCTGGGATAGCCATCCCCGTAGCCTAAGGGCAGGGAGGCAACAACAGTTTCTTTATTTACGGTATAGGTACATCCATAGCTGATTTTTGTCCCTGGTACAACTTTTTTAATATGGGCAATTCTGCATAGCAAGCTCATGGCAGGCATTAAGTCAACATTAGACTTATTAACTTCTTCGGAGGGATATAATCCATACATCATTATACCCGGCCGGACCAGATCCAAGTAGCTTTCAGGAAAATCAATTATCGCCGCACTATTAGCACTATGTTTAAGTTTAAAGGTTATGCCTTTTTTTTCAAGGGCACCGACCAAGGATAAAAATCTATCCAATTGCCACCTGCTATAATCTTTATTCGTTTCATCAGCAGCAGCAAAATGGGTATAAATCCCTTCTAGATCTAGATTACTTAAAGCCTTAATCATTATTATTTCTGAAACTGCATCTTCTTCGGCCTTAAAGCCAAGGCGCCCCATACCTGAATCAACCTTAAGATGTATGGTAGCTTTCTTGTCTATTTTTTTAGCAATCTGGTCTATTTTTATGGCCATATCCAATCTGTATATTGTAATTGTTATATCCGCAAGTAAGGCTAATTCTATTTGTTCCTCCGGTATAAAACCAAAAACAAGCACCGGGCATCTGATACCCTCCTGGCGAAGAGCCTGGGCTTCGTTAAGCCTTGCCACTGCAAGCCTGGAAGCTCCTGCTTCTAAAGCCGCCCTAGCCACCCTGTCATTCCATGACCATAACCATTTGCTTTAACCACTGCCATAATTTCCCTATGGGGTCCAACAAGTTTCCTAACTTCACCCAGGTTATGTTTTATAGCCTTGAGGTCCACCTCGGCCCAAACAGGCTCAACCATTTACTGAACACCTTCCGCCAATTCAAAATAGTTGCTTTAATATTTTAGCATAAATATGAAAAAAATGCTTGTTTGTGAAAACATTAGGTGAAAATGAAATACCCCCACAAAGTGGGGGTATGAAAAAGGAATGGTATTTATTAACCTATAATTCTTGCTAAAGGTGTATACTCCAGATTAAGGGAATCTGCCACCGCTTTAAAGGTACACTTGCCGTCAACAACATTGACTCCCTTGGCCAGGGCACAATTATCTTTTACAGCCTGCAGCCAGCCCTTGTTGGCAAGCTGAATTGCATAGGGTAAAGTAACGTTGGTTAGGGCGAAGGTAGAGGTTCTGGCAACAGCCCCTGGCATATTGGCCACTGAATAGTGAATTACACCATGCTTTTCATAGATTGGCTCACTGTGGTAGTTACCCTATCAATTGTTTCAATGGACCCGCCCTGGTCAATGGCCACATCTACAATTACCGAACCCGGCTTCATGGTCTTCACCATTTCTTCGGTCACCAGACGAGGAGCCTTGGCCCCAGGTATTAATACCGCACCCACCAGCAAATCAGCTTTTTTAACTGCACTGGCAATATTATAGCTGTTTGACATTACAGTATTGATTTTCCCACCAAAGATATCATCTAAATAACGCAGGCGATCTACATTTAAATCTAAAATTGTAACGTTGGCACCTAGSCTATGGCCATCTTGGCTGCATTCGTACCAACTATACCGCCACCGACAATTACCACATTAGCCGCCGGTACCCCGGGGACACCGCCAAGCAGCACCCCTAACCCACCATAGGTTTTTTCAAGATAGCGGGCACCAATTTGGATAGACATACGACCGGCAACCTCTGACATAGGGGTAAGTAAGGGCAATGCTCCATTTTCCAACTGAATGGTTTCATAAGCCACACCGGTAACTTTCTTTTTCAATAGGGCTGCTGTAAGCTCAGGCTCTGGGGCAAGGTGCAGGTAAGTAAACAGTAATTGCCCCTCCCTGAATAATTCGTATTCAGCAGGAAGTGGTTCTTTAACTTTCATAATCATATCTGCCTGGCTAAATACTTCTTGGGCTGTATCCAATATGGTTGCCCCTGCCTTGATATAATCTTCATCAGAAATACCACTGCCAAGCCCAGCATTTTTTTCTATTATCACCTGGTGCCCGTTATTGACCATCGCCATTACTCCTGCGGGAGTTATGGCAACACGATTCTCGTTATTTTTTATTTCCTTTGGTACGCCTATTAACATGAATTGTCGCCTCCTAGGTATTTGCTACCTAAAAGCTATAGCAATTATCATGCCAGCTTCTAAACCCCTTAGATTTGGCCCTTTTTTACAGGATTGGCAGGAAAAAAGCATTAATTTGGAATATATTATTTCCACTTATAATAATTCATAGCAATATTGGAAAGTTTTATTTCCGTAATGTAAATTTATCTTTCCAATTAATAATTTAATTTAATCTTTACCCTATCTCAATGCAAAATTAATATTAAGCAGTTATACTAAAGATGGTTTTTCCGGCCAACAACAATTTCATATTCTCCTTAAATTTCTTGTTTTTCCTGCCTCCGACCGGGCAGGTTATTTTTTTATTTGAACACTTCCCTTAGGGCCTCTGGTAAATACTTAAGTATATCACCTGCCAGGGTACTCATTTGTCCAAGCTGCCTCACAGCTAAATCTCCCGCCCGACCATGCAGATAAGCACCGGCTGCTGCAGCATGCTCCGGCGCAAGCCTTGGCCTAACAATCCGGCGATAATACCTGTCAGTACATCACCACTTCCCCCGGTGGCCATGCCTGGATTTCCAGTGGGATTGATATAAACATTTCCTCCAGGTGAGGCGACAATTGTCCCGGCTCCTTTCAACAGTACAGTCAGATTCCATTCTATGGCCGCTACCGTTGCATAATTAAGTCGATCATCTTGTATCTCATGCACTGAGATGTTAAGCAATCTAGACATTTCTCCTGGATGTGGTGTAATTACCAATGGCACTGTGGTATTACCTAATATATCCGTTGATTCGCTTAAAGCATTTAGCCCATCTGCGTCAATTACTGTTGGTATTGTTAATTTGGGCAATAGGGTCCGAATAAGTTTTACAGTTTCCGGGTGGGTGGTAATTCCCGGCCCTAGGGCTAGCACATCCGCTTGCTTACAATATTCTAAGAGCATATCCAGGGCATCTTCAGAAAATGTGCCTTCTCCTGTCTCCGGTAAACCTTTGGTCATTGCCTCATCCAGGGATGCAGCGGCCACCGGCTGAACACTCTCAGGAACCGCCAGGGTCACTAGACCCGCCCCTGCCCTTAGGGCTCCCTTGGCTGTCAACCTAGCCGCCCCCACCATCCCCCGGGAGCCTGCCAAAATCAAGACTCTGCCGTAGCTACCTTTATGTCCTTCGGGGGATCTTGGACTAAACCAGGCTGATATAGTTTCTAATGTTAACAATTGTTTGCCTGACCCGCTTAGATCAGTTAATTTACCTGGCAGTGATATATCCACCACGTGAATCTCCCCGGCAAAACTTGCTCCCGGTTCCATCACCAGACCCAGTTTAGGCAGGCCAAAGGTAACAGTATGATTGGCCCTAATACATGCCCCCAGTACCTTTCCACTGTCAGCCAATACACCCGAGGGAATATCAACGGAGATTATTGGCCGGTTACTGACATTTACCAATTCAATAACCTTGGCTACTTTTTCTTCCACTTCCCCATGGAAGCCCGTACCATATAATGCATCAACAATGATATCTGTACTTAATAGGGCTAGCTTTAGGATATTAATACCGGTGGTCTGATTTATCTGGTAAATGGGCTGTCCCATTTTTCCCATATGTTTAGATTTACTTTAGCATCCCCTCTAAAATCCGATGGGTTAGCCATAAGCAGCACTTTTACCTGGCTCCCTTATTATGAAGGTGACGTGCTATCACCAAGCCATCCCCGCCATTATTGCCTTTACCAACTAATACTGAAAACACTTTACCCCGAACATTCTGGATAAGCTCTTCGATAACCCTTACGACACCAATCCCGGCATTTTCCATTAGAACTACTCCAGGAATACCATACTGTTCCATGGCATCTTGATCAATCTGTCTCATTTCTTCTGCTGTTACTACCCTCATCTTACCCTTCCTTCCCCACTGCCACTGCAAAGGCCACCGCCCTGCCCCTGTCATGGGATATGCTTACCATAATTTTGTCTATACCCAAATCTGCAGCTAACTCCAGGGCACTGCCTGATAATTTAACTTCAGGCTTGCCCTGGTAGTTTGGTAATATCTCAATGTTTGTCCAGCGCAGACCCCTCAGCCTGTGCCAAGGGCCTTTAACACAGCTTCCTTGGCAGCAAATCTGCCGGCCAGGCACTGTACCTTACCCCCACAATAACTTTGTTCTCCAGGGTGAATACTCTATTTAAAAACTCTTGTCCCGAACGGCTTATAGCCAGTTCTACCCTCTCGATTTCTATAATATCCGTTCCAATCCCCTTCATCATCCCACCTCCAGGCGTCTCTTGCTATTATATAAAAAAAATCTACCCTAAAACAGTAGAAAGATTAAAATCCCAATATTTTCCTCAGTTTTTTGGCCTGCGCCCTGCTTACAGGAACTTCACTTTTATCCTTGTCCTCTAGAACCAGGTTGTATGTACCATTAAAAAAGGTACTATTTCCTTCACCTTTTGCAGATTAACTATATAACAACGGTGGGTGCGAAAAAACATATTGCCACCAAGCGAACCTCCAACTCTTTAAGGGTAAATCTGGTAAATAATTTATCACCAAAGGTCTTTATGTAAACATAATCCTGCTCGGTGAATGCATAGAAAATCTCACCTATATCGACAAGAATTGTTTTACCCAGCTTCTCGGCAGGGATTCGATTTATCTTAATCTCCTCATTATAGTCACCAGTCAATTTGTTGGCGTTAGATTCCAACATGTTAGTTACATTTATGGGCTCCATTGCCGCCCTTTCCTGCTGGGCCTTCATCACCCGGTCAATTGCCCGCTTAAGCCTCTTTTCGTCAATTGGCTTCATAATATAATCCACGGCATTTACATCAAATGCTTCCAAGGCATGTTCGTCATAGGCCGTAACAAAGATAACAAAGGGAGGTTTGGGCAATTCCTGAATGACAGCACCCAATTCCAGACCATTCATTCCAGGTAGATTAATATCTAAAAACAGCACCTGATAGTCCAGGGCCTTAATTAAGGCTAGAGCCTCTGTGGCACTGGTGGCTTCCCCAACTATCTCAATGTTATCAAATCGACCCAGCATAAAGCGGAGCTCTTGACGGGCCGGATATTCATCATCAACAATCAAAGTCTTCAACGTCATGCTCAACCCTCCCTTAAATCATCACCATCATTCAACATGAGAGGCACCCGTAACCATACGGTGGTACCAAAACCAGTTTCACTCTCTATATTAAGGCCATGTTCTTCACCAAATAATATTTTTAATCTTTCATGAACATTAGACAGGCCAACACCACTTCCAGAACCAAAGCCTGGTAGAAAAATTTTGGGCATAATGTCTGGCTGAATACCTACTCCATCATCGGTAATGGCTATTTCAATTTCATCTCCATGAAGTTGGGCAGAAATCTGAACAGTACCTGACCCTCTTTGGGGGTAATTCCATGGCGGATAGCATTTTCAACTAATGGTTGTACTGTGAGGACCGGGATACGATATTTTAGTAGTGATTTATCTATATTCCTAACAATCCTCAACTTTTCTCTAAATCGAGCCTTTTCCAGCACCAAGTACGTATGAATATATTCCATTTCCTCCGCCAGTGTAATAAATGGCCATGTCGTTTCAAAGAGTGTCTGAAAAAGGCAGCCAGCCTGATAAGTAACCTTCGTGCGGTCTCTGGATTAGTGCGAATAAACATACTAATGGTATTAATGGTATTAAACAGAAAATGTGGGTTTATTTGTGCTTGAAGGGCATCCAATTCTGCCTAGTAGCCAATTGGGCCTGGTGATCCAGCTCAGCCAGCTCCATCTGCACCCCTAACAGTTGGGCCACCCCTACTGCCAGTTTGATGACACTGCCGGGAATTTGCCCCTTATGGGTTTGATATAACTTTACAGTCCCTATCACTTCTCCCTGCAAATAAGGGGAGCAATTACCGCCGATTCCAAAGGACAGTCACAGTCCTTAATGGGGCAGTTAAACTCACTTTTATTTTGAACCACCTTTAATTCGCCGGTAGCTATAACCTCATGGGTGGCCCTGGTTACTATGGAACCCCCCACAGGATGTCGTTCACAGCCAGCCCCAATAAAGGTCAATACCTTTTCCTTATCCGTTATTGCCACCGCAGCAACATCACTAATCTTTTGAATTATCTCTGCTGTTTGTTTGGCAGTTTCCTCATTTAAGCCCCTTCTAAGGAAAGGAAGGGTCTCATTGGCAATCTGCAGTGTAGGCGCAAAGGACTTTTCATCCATGCGAACAGTTAACACCCTTTTTAAGGGTCTCAGACAGATGACAACAAAGGTCCCCCCAAAGCTCACTAGACTAAGCAGTATTACCTCCAGCCAAAATTCAGGCCGATAAATGATAAAAGCAAATCCGATAATCAACTGAACAGCAAGTAGCCTTAGGATTGTCTCCAGTTCTGGCACCCTCATACCTAATTTTTTGTTCAGCCATTGACTTAATAATCGCAATTTTTCCATACCTCTCTTATTCTACATTTCTTAAACAGTTCCTCTATAAATAGAAGGGCAGGTATTGTATACCTGCCGATTCTCTGAATTATTAATTTATAAAGCTGTCTTCTGATTTAACAGCTGTTTAACCACCGTGGGATCAGCAAGGTGGAAGTATCCCCTAATACCCTGCCCTCTGCAATATCCCTTAATAGCCGTCTCATAATTTTTCCGCTTCGTGTTTTGGGCAGCTCCCAGGCACAAATGATTTCCTCCGGCCTTGCAAGCCCACCAATTTTTTTGGCCACATGGCTCTTAAGATCCTTTTCTAACTCAGGAGCCCAGGCAATACCTTCCCGCAGAGTCACAAAGGCTGATACAGCCTGCCCCTTTAACTCATGCTTACGACCAATTACCGCCGCTTCGGCTACAGCCGGGTGCTCTACTAAAGCACTTTCAACTTCTGCCGTGCCAATTCTGTGACCTGATACATTTATTACATCATCCACTCTGCCCTGTACCCAGATATATCCATCCTCATCCTTGCGGGCACCGTCCCCTGTAAAATACATTCCCTCAAAGCGGCTCCAGTAGGTATCCGCATAACGCTGAGGATCCTTATAAACAGTCCTTAACATAGAAGGCCAGGGCTTGGTTATAACCAGATAACCTGTTCCGCCACGTTCAACCGGCTCTCCCATTTCATCCACCACATCCACTGATACGCCTGGCATCGGCATTGTGGCAGATCCCGGTTTAGTAGGGGTTATTCCAGGCAGCGGTGCCACCATCACACTGCCGGTTTCAGTTTGCCACCAGGTATCAACGATAGGGCAATTTTCTTTTCCGATGTTTTTATGATACCACAGCCAAGCCTCCGGGTTGATTGGCTCTCCTACGGAGCCAAGAAGCCTTAGGGAGGATAAATCCCTTTTATTAGTCCATTCCTCTCCCCACTTCATGAATAGGCGAATGGCAGTGGGAGCGGTATAAAACAAGCTGACCTTGTATTTTTCAATAACTTCCCAGAACCGATCCCTTTCCGGGTAATCTGGTGCCCCTTCAAAGAGCATTACCGTGGTTCCATTGGCCAGGGTCCATAAACCAGATAACTGTGTCCGGTAATCCAGCCCACATCAGCCGTACACCAATAAACATCCTCTTCCTTAAGGTCAAAAATATTCCTGTGGGTAGAGGCAACTGCAGTTAAATACCCTCCGGTGGTGTGGACAATACCCTTTGGCCTGCCGGTGGTACCGCTTGTATAAAGGATAAAAAGTATATCCTCAGCATCCATAATTTCAGGCTTACAGCCACTAGGTGTAGCCTTCATTACGTCATGATACCAAACATCCCTATCGGCATCCATTTGTGTTTCAGCACCGGTCCTCTGTACCACCACCACTTTCTGAACGCTTGGGCATTCTGCCACTGCCGTATCTACATTTTGCTTAAGGGGTATTGATTTTCCTCGACGCCAAACTCCATCGGCAGTAACCACAACCTTTGATTCAGCATCATTAATGCGATCCCTCAGGCCTCTGAGGAAAAACCTCCGAATACCAGACTATGGGGAGCACCAATCCTGCACAGGCCAGCATAGCTATAACCACCTGTGGGATCATGGGCATGTAGATGGTAACCGGATCACCCTTGGTAATTCCCATGCCAAGTAAAACATTGGCAAACTTGGTTACTTCCCGGTACAGATCCTGTAAGTTAGTACCAGTTGATCCCCCGGTTCTCCCTCAAATATAATGGCGGCTTTATTTCTACGCCAGCCTTCAAGGTGCCTATCAATGCAGTTATAGCAAGCATTAATCTTGCCCCCTACAAACCACTGGGCAAAGGGACTTTGCCACTCCAACACTTTATCCCAGGGCCGAAACCAGTGAAGCTTTTGTGCCTCCTCAGCCCAGAATTCTTCAAAATTTGCACCGGCCCGCTCGTAAATTTGGGCATCCCGGACATTGGCCCGGGCGGAAAAGGATAAATTAGGATGATATATTTGCTCCTCCGGAGCTAGCTGTAAAATTTTTTGGTTAAGCATAACCAGACCTCCCAAGCCTTTATTTTAATCTTATCTTACTTAATTAAGGCCTTAAGGGTAATGGTTTTCCCGTTAAAGGGAATAAAAAACCTCTGTTCCGATGACTATTCCTGCGAACGGAAGAAATCTCTACTTTGTTAGTTCCTTTAAGGTGAGCCAACCGTTGGGGGAAACAATAATGCCAGTTAACAAGGTTATTTTACCGTTCACGAATTTTTAATTAGTCTTAACCCTGGTTTAATTGACCATTAACCAAATCCTAACCCTGCAGCCATAGAATGGAAATAAGACAGGACAAGGGTGGGCTTCATTTGAAAGCATACGAATTATTAAGATCCGTTAAGGGATATTTGTCTAAAATGTTTAAGAAAAAAGGTCTGCTGCTACAGCTATTGCAAAGCTCCTCACTTTTGCAAAGGCTTGAGCTGATGTTAAAACAACGTTCAAATGTATTACTGCTTTATGTAGATGTTGTTGACTTTCATCAGGTACTTCAAGTCCATGGGGAAGCTTTGGCCAGGCGCATACTTAATGTTTTACGTACAGCTTTACACCGCAAGGCAGGAGATTTTTTAAATTGTTCCGGAGAGATAAGTGTGGAAAACCTGTGGGGCGATGATTTTTGGTTTTATGTAGACTTGATCCTGTTTCCACCCCTGAGCAGCTCAACAAAATGTCTACAGCCATGAGACTTGCCCTGGAAGAAACATTAAAGCAGGAATTAGCAAAGATAACTACCATGTCGGTAAAACTTCACGTGGGTTACTCTATAATAAAAGGCAAACTAGGCAGCAAGCCGGATCAAGCCCTTTATACCGCCCTCAAAGAGGCACAAAAGATAGCTAAGGGGGCGTGGAATCAGCAGACAACCCATCTCCTGGGAGAATTTAACCATATCCTTGCCCAAAAAATCTTTTGATGGTTTACCAGCCTATAGTCTCTCTGCAAAATGGTGAAATCCTAGGCTGGGAAGCCTTAACCAGAGGACCTAAGGACAGTTATTTTTTGTCACCCCTGGTAATCTTCGGCTTTGCTGAAGAGGTTGGCCTACTGTTTCCCGTGGAAAAGCTTTGCCGGGAGCTTGCTATTAATAATGTGGGATATATGGAAAGTCATCAGAAACTCTTTTTAAACATACACCCCCTTACCATCAATGACCCTCAATTTGTCAGAGGGGAAACTTCTAAGCTGTTGGCGGAAAGTCATCTTCATTCAGCCAATCTTGTCTTTGAAATAACTGAACGACAAAGTATTCATGACTTTGCCAGATTTAACAAAACCTTGGCCCACTATCGCAATCAGGGCTACCGCGTGGCTGTGGATGATGCAGGGGCAGGTTTTTCCAGCCTGCAGGCCATTGCCGAAGTACGGCCTGATTTTATAAAAATTGATTGTTCCTTAATAAGAGATATCAATACCAACAGGGTAAAAAAAGCCCTTTTAGAGACTCTTGTTACCTTTACACAAAAAATTGGCTGTTCAATCATTGCTGAAGGAATTGAGACAGAGGCAGAATTGGCTACCCTGCACTCCATAGGTGTACAATATGGTCAAGGTTACTTCCTGGCCCGCCCCGGGTACCCTAAACCGCCCGTTAATGTCGAGGCCTTAAATAAAATTCATAGTTTGTCCTCCCGCAACCCCACCGGGGTGTGGCAAAAGGCCTTTCCCATTGGAGATATCACCGAACCGGCTATAATGGTTTCAGTGGAGACACCTGTCAGGCACCTGAAGGAATTATTAGATTCCAACGAGCTTATTAATGGGGTGGTTATAACAAATAACAACCGCCCCGTTGGACTAGTGATGAGACATCATCTGGACAGATACCTGGGTACCCAATATGGCGTAGCACTGTATTTTGAACGCCCGGTTTCCTGCATTATGGATATTGATCCCCTGATGGTAGATATCTCCTTACCCATAGAACAAGTATCCCAGCTTTCCATGAACAGGGATAAGCTCAAGCTTTACGATTACATTGTTGTAACTAGAGAAGGACAGCTTTACGGTGTAGTCTCGGTTCAGATATTATTGGATACCATGACCAAAATTCGTATGGAAGTGGCCAAGGGGGCAAATCCCCTTACAGGCCTGCCAGGAAACTTGACCATTGAGGGGGAAATAAACAACCGCCTGTCAGAAATTTCTCCCTCTGCTTGTATATATATTGATTTAGATAATTTCAAATCCTATAATGACCGCTATGGTTTTGAAAATGGAGACAGGTTAATTCTTTTGGCGGCTAGGCTGTTAAGCAGTGTGGTTAAAAAGTATGGCGACCCCCAGGCCTTTGCAGGGCATATCGGGGGAGATGATTTTATTGTGCTATGCCATAGGGACCTGGCAGAGGAAATTTGCCGCCGTTATATTCGTTATTTTGATCGGTTAGTAAAGGGTCTTTATTCCTCAGAGGATCAAGTCCGGGGAGGCTTTTTCGGACTTAATCGGCAGGGACAGGAAAATTGGTTTCCACTGGTTTCGGTTTCTATGGCCATAGTGGACTGCGCAGGCCATTGTTCGCCGGAGGGATTAGCAGAAAAAACCGCCCAGCTAAAGCACTATGCTAAAACTAAGTTAGGCAGCATCTATGTCTGGGATCGTCGCAAAAATGAATTCAGCTCATAATTTGCGTCTGAAATAGAAAAGATCCGCCAATTAACCAAATGGCGGGTCTTTTCTATTTCATGACAATAACATTCAGCAAGTTCGTTTAGGGCAATCTGCTATTTTAGCGTCTATTGATTAGCTTGAAGCTCTACTTTGGCGGCTCTTCTTTAAACAATGCTGTGGACAAGTATCGCTCCCCTGTATCCGGCAGTACTACCACGATTGTTTTCCCTCTATTCTCAGGGCGCTTTGCCACCTCCAGGGCAGCATATACAGCAGCTCCAGAGGAGATGCCCACAAGCATTCCTTCTTCCCTGGCTAAATGCCTGGCTGTCTCCAATGCCTCAGCTCCTGTTACCTGAAAAACCTCATCCAGTAAATCCATGGCTAAAATATCAGGTATGAAGCCTGCTCCAATACCCTGAATCGGATGGGGGGAGGGGCTGCCTCCTGAAAGAATCGGAGATTCAGCAGGTTCCACCGCCACGGCTTGGAAGTCAGGTTTTCTTTCCTTTAAAGCCTTTGCCACTCCCGTTATTGTGCCACCGGTGCCAACCCCGGCAACAAGAATATCAACCTTACCATCAGTATCCCCCCAAATTTCAAGGGCGGTAGTTTTAACGTGGGCCTTTGGATTGGCTGGATTGGCAAATTGCTGAAGAATTTTTGCCCCCGGAGTACTGGCCGCCAGTTCCTCTGCCCTGGCCACAGCCCCCCTCATGCCTTGTCCTCCCGGTGTTAATACCAATTCCGCCCCATAGGCCCTTAATAGGCTTCGCCTCTCCTCACTCATTGTTTCCGGCATGGTTAAAATAAGCCTGATGCCCAGAACCGCACAGGTCATGGCTAAACCTACCCCCGTATTGCCGCTGGTAGGTTCGATTAATACACTTTCCTTATTTATCTCTCCACTCTCCAGGGCATCCATGACCATGGCATAACCTATCCTATCCTTAACACTACCCCCAGGATTGAAAAATTCTACCTTAGCCAGCACTTCTGCTCCTAGTCCCTGGGTTAGTTTATTAAGTCTAACCAGGGGTGTCCCACCTATAGTTTCAAGGATACTATTATATATTGGCATATTCTCCCTCCACCTTTGTGCTTTGAAACTGTTCTAGTAAGAATAACATAGTTTTAGATAAAATTACCATTTTAAAATCGGCCTACTCTTATTTTGCTCAAATTTCAGCATGGTACACCGGCTGCCAACTTTCTTTTAACTTAGTTTTTAAAATACCTTTAGCTTTTTCCTCTATACTAGAATTCACTACTTTTCTTGTCTCTACTGCTAAATCTACAGAACCTAGAGATTTTGCTGCTAAATCATATTTATTATGGAGTTTATTGGTTTAGTAAACTTTACCCATATATCAAATAACTACCCTCTTGCTCCTTTAATAGAATTTATCGCTTGTGTCACTTCATTAACAGTTATATTGTTAGATATTTCTCAATTAACTTTATCAGTCTACTCCGTTCATATTCATTAAACTCAAAAGGATTCTCTTCAGTATGAAGTTTTGACAAAAAAGCAATTAGTATAGATCTCATAATCCTATGCAGATGCATCTCAAAAGTAATATTTTTTGGATTTGAAATTCCTTCTATAGGGAAATTATCATATAGAATTGATATACTCTTATCACTGTGTTCCTCAGATAAGCTCTCAAGCCTTTTTCTCCAAGCTGTTTTTCCGAAACCTCTTGGAGCTATACTACAGATGGTTTAGGCCGTTCTAAAGAACCAACTAATGATGAGAAATAGGGTGGATCTATAAAATAATCTTTTAAAAACTCCTCATTCTCCTTTTAAATTGCTAGTAAGTATTGGTAATAGACATTTCTTGAGAAGTTTCCTATTACTTCTGTCGATAACTTTTTAATAGTGCTTACTAATTTTACACCATACGTGGGGAAATTATAAAAATTATGTCGAATAGAAATAAAATAACCCGGAAATCAGCAATAAATAGATAGGTACGGTTAGCAAAGATGGGGTTACCGTTGAGACTAACTTCAGTGTTGTGCGAAGTTTAATTCTGCTGGTAATGGATTCTTTTACAATCGGCATATTTATCTCCTCCTTGTATATTTTCTTTGAATACGGGCCCTGACCGGAGGGCCCGCTTCGCAAAAGAAAAAGCCGCCGAACATGTGTCCGGTCGACTTTGAGTTGACTATAAAGAATATTTTCCCAGTTGTCAATAAGTTTTTAGCATTATTTCCAGGTCGCCAGACACCCGTCCTGCTCATCCTGGCCAACTTCCCAGGTCATAGCGGGCCGGGTGACTTGCAGCTTACGGGTCTACTTGCATGTCTCTTATAAAGTATAATCTAGTAATGCCTTTAAGTGTCACACACAAGAGATAATATTTCTAGACTGTGCCATCAAGTAGACGAATACCCAACCCGAAACGCGTCGTTGCTTTAAGGGCTTGTCTAAATATATTTTTGTATTACTCTTAATCCAACGGGCTATTAGATACCTATGTTATAAAACATTCTTGGAGTTCTCACACAAGTGTTAGGGTTTCTAAATCTATAATTACCTTGGCTTTCAGCAAATAATCAAGCCCAATTATTCCGTCTATCTCAAATCCATAATCCATATCGCCAATCTGTATTTTAAAATTAGATATACTTCTAGTCCCTAATTGGAGCTGTCTATGCACTTTTCATATACAAATTCTGTTCCACCAACGCCTCTGATTTGCCTAATAACATCCAGTGGTTCGGGGCCTAATCCTAAATCAAGGGCGAGCTCAGCAGCGATGATGGTGGAGGCTGAACCAGTTCAATAAGAAAATCATTAGAAGTTAGTGCCTTACCCTTATGTGTAAGTGTTGCAGTAACAAAGGGTAATCCATATTTTAATCTAAGATTCATAAATTGCCCTCACACCACTCCAGCGTTGCTCTATGATGTCTAATTCAGGTCGTGATGTATGCACAACATACAATTCTCTTTCTCGATATTTCCGATGTAGTTGTAAATATTGCTGCAATGCTTTGTTATTATCATCGCAAAAATGTTGATGACGGCTATTTGGTTTACAATTCTCTTGTTTTCTTCGGTATGTGCTTCAATAGCTTCAATCAACAACCACTGATTTGGATAGGTTTTTTTTACTTCTTCCCACGTCATTGAAATTCCCCCGTTCGTTCAATTGGGTGCAATTTTTTCCTGACTATGCTAATACAATCTTACCAGAATTGAATATTAAAAACCACGATTAGAAATAGCATTAGCGTAGTTCAAAGGATACTTCGGTAATTATATTAAATATGAGTATTGATAGATTACCTGTTTGGCTGCAACTTAGGCCGTTATCTACCTACTAATGGCTGTGTGCTAGCTGAATATCTATATGCATCTCAGAAGTTCACCGAATTGATGAATAGACTATAAGAAATGTAATGACCACATTAGCTTTGTGAGCCAATGTGGTCAAAATGTGGTCATAGAACTATTTTATAACTTCCGACCCTTGATTTTACAGGGTTTAGGGGCACTTCTTACATCATGCCGCCCATGCCACCCATTCCGCCATAGCGGCCATTGGGTTGGCACCGCCGCCTTCTTCAGGCTTATCGGAAATCAGGGTTTCGGTGGTAAGAATCATGGCTGCAATGGAAGCAGCATTTTGCAGAGCGGAGCGAGTAACTTTGGCAGGGTCAACGATACCAGCACCGATCATGTTAACATATTCTTCAGACATGGCGTTGAAGCCAATGCCCTTTTCAGTAACTTTTACTTTTTCTACAACTACGGAACCTTCAAGGCCAGCGTTGTTGGCAATCTGGCGGAGGGGTTCTTCCATAGCGCGCTTAACGATGTCAACACCGGTCTTAGCATCGCCATCCAGAACGATTTCATCTAAAGATGCAATGAGATCAACATAAGCGGTGCCGCCACCAGGAACTATACCTTCTTCAACTGCTGCACGGGTAGCGTTGAGGGCGTCATCAATACGCAGCTTCTTCTCTTTCATTTCAACCTCGGTAGCTGCACCAACCTGGATAACTGCTACACCGCCGGCCAGTTTAGCCAAACGCTCTTGTAGCTTCTCACGGTCGAAATCAGAGGTGGTTTCTTCGATTTGCTTCTTGATTTGAGCAACGCGGCCTTCGATATTTTCTTGCTCACCAGCACCACCAACGATGATGGTTTCTTCTTTCTTAACACGGATCTGGCGTGCGGTACCCAGCATTTCAAGGGTAGTCTTATCAAGCTTCAGGCCAACTTCCTCAGTAATTACAATACCACCTGTAAGGGTAGCGATATCTTCCAGCATAGCCTTACGGCGATCGCCAAAGCCAGGAGCCTTAACAGCAACAACATTTAAAGTACCACGCAGTTTGTTCAGCACCAGGGTAGCAAGAGCTTCACCTTCCAGGTCTTCACAAATGATTAGTACAGGCTTATTGCCGGTCTGAACAACTTTTCCAGCACAGGAAGGATTTCCTGAACGGAAGCAATTTTCTTATCAGTAATTAAAATATAGGGATCGGACAAAGCAGCTTCCATTTTATCTGTGTCAGTAATCATATATGGGGAGATATAACCCCTGTCAAAATTCATACCTTCAACTACTTCTAAAGTAGTACCGATGCCCTGGGATTCTTCTACAGTGATAACACCGTCTTTGCCTACTTTTTCCATAGCTTCAGCAATCAGGTTGCCAATGGAATCATCGTTTGCAGAAATAGTTGCCACCTGGGCAATTGCTTCCTTGCTCTCGATGGGTTTAGACATAGCTTTAATTTCTTCTACAGCCTTCTCAACGGCTTTTTCAATACCGCGCTTAATGATCATGGGGTTAGCACCTGCAGCTACGTTTTTCAAGCCTTCACGAACAAGGGCCTGAGCTAAAACTGTAGCAGTGGTAGTACCGTCACCGGCAACATCATTGGTTTTGGTAGCAACCTCTTTAACCAGCTGGGCACCCATATTTTCGAAGTGATCGGGTAGTTCGATTTCCCGAGCAATTGTTACACCGTCATTGGTAATGGTGGGAGCACCAAATTTTTTATCCAGAACAACGTTACGACCCTTAGGTCCGAGAGTAACTTTAACAGCCTCAGCAAGGGCGTTTACACCCTTTTCAAGAGCTTTACGGGCATCTTCCCGGAAAATTATTTCTTTGGCCAAGATCTTCAACCTCCTTGAATTGTTTAACGTTAAACTTATTTAAGTTATTCAATTACAGCCAGAATATCCATTTCCCGAAGAATTAAAAATTCTTCTTCATCGATTTTCACTTCGTTACCTGCGTACTTAGAGAAAAAGACTTTGTCACCGGCTTTTAAATCGATGGTTGCACGCTGACCATTCTCCATTAGACGTCCGGGACCAACAGCAATTACTTCACCCTGCTGAGGCTTTTCCTTAGCAGTATCCGGCAGCACAATGCCGCTTTTGGTCTTTTCTTCCTGGGGCAGTGCCTTTACAACTACCCTGTCACTTAATGGTTTAATCACAAAAACCCTCCTTTAGAATTATTAAGGTTTTTTTAAAATTTCGGGTTATGTTGTTAGCACTCGTTAATGTTGAGTGCTAACACCCAGTAATATAATATAGAACAAGAAAATTAAAAGCAAGCACTCCGAGAGTAAAAATTCCTAAATGAGTACTAATTTATCCAAATTACGGATAGTTATCTTTTAATTTCTCCTTCTACATTAGAATTACTGGTTTTATTAATCCCTTTTAAACCCAATTATATTTTTACCATATATCTGGTTATTTTATACTTTATTTAATAAAAATTGCCATTTTATTTAGGTCGATTTATTTCCGAATTGTTCTACTTTTAAAAGCTACCCTTGCCCGCATTCTCCGCCCCGACCAGATAAAATTTCTAGGCCATGGGGCAGCACAGGCATTATTACCTCCAGGCACTCCCTGACTCCTTTAACACTGCCGGGAAGATTTACTATTAGGGTCTTACCTCTGGTTCCACTAACGGCTCTGGACAGCATTGCCTTGGGAGTCTTCTTAAGACTTTCAGCCTGATGGCCTCCGCCAGGCCAGGAACATTTCTGTCAATGACAGCCAGGGTTGCCTCCGGTGTGTTGTCCCTAGGACTTAGACCTGTACCACCCGTGGTAAGTATAAGGTCTAAATTATGCAGGTCTGATAATTCGACCAGGGTTGCCTTGATTACTTCCAAATCATCTGGTATAACTCTATATTGCTCAACCTGCCCCAAATTTGCTACCATTTCTTTGATGGTGGCCCCGCTAATATCTTCCCTTTGCCCCTGGGAACCCTTGTCACTCATGGTTATAATGCCTATTCTATACACGTTTATCACCTCTGTTTTTGAACTAACCTTCACAATCCTGATATATTGGGTTAAAATTAAACTAACTCGTATTAATGACCTAGGGGGTTGGGCGATGGTCTGGCACTTAAACAAAACAACTTCAAACATTGTCAAGATTAAGGGAGATAAGATTATCCGTACCGATGACTTGATCGTTCGTGAAGTCCCGGTCACACTGTTTCTTAATGGTAAAGAATTTGTGACTATGGTTTGTTCTCCTGAGGGCCTTGAGGAGCTGGCTGTAGGTTTTTTATGTTCAGAGGGTCTGGTCCAGACACCTGAAGACCTTATTGAAGTTAAGGTTGACTCGGAGAACGGTGTGATTCATGTTCAGGCCTCAGAGGGTGAATCAGAGGCAAAATTCCTCAAGAGAAATATCACTTCCTGCTGCGGCAGGGGAAGGCCGGTTTTTACTTTGTAAACGACGCCAAAAGCATGAACAAGATAACAAGCAATTTACTTGTTAGCCCCGGACAGGTATGGGACTTGTCCGACAGGCTGGAAGAAATGTCGGTTTTATTCCGGCAAACCGGCGGAGTGCATAATGCAGCCCTTTGTGCACCCACGGAAGTGATACTCTTTTATGAAGATGTGGGTCGCCACAATGCAGTAGATAAGATCTTTGGACGGGCCTTTTTAAACCGCATTCCCCTGGATGATAAAATACTTGTTTTCAGTGGACGTGTTTCTTCAGAAATAATCATCAAGGTCGGAAAAATGGGCCTGCCGGTTATAATTTCTCGCTCTGCTCCCACTGACCTAGCCTTGAGATGGCCAATAAGCTAGGTATAACGGTGGTTGGCTTTGCTAAGGGTGAACGTATGAATGTCTATACCTATCCTGAACGTATCCTGGGGTAAGAAGGTAAGGGTAATCCCCTTACCCTTCTTTATTGCTTCGGGATTATTAAAACCCAGTTGTATCTTTTTCAACAAAAGGTACTCTTAAAGATTAGCTCCACTGCCTGATCCACCTGACGGCGAAACTCACCAAAGGATTCCACCAGCCTTACCCCTTCCTCAGTTAAAGAAGCACCCCCACCGGCATCCCCACCGATTTGGGTAGCTACTAAAGGAAAGCCCCAATTTTTTTCAGCGGTTTTTATCTTGCCCCAGGCAGCACGATAAGACATGCCCATAACCCGGGCGGCCTGGGAGATAGATCCATGTTCTTTGACATTGAGGAGTAAATAATACAAACCATCTCCAAAATTGGTACCACCCCGCTCCAACCAAACTTTACTATTTGGTTGAAAGAGCTCCTCAAGGGACTGGCGAAGGTACCTGGAGTTATCCTGTGCCATTTTTCCTCCTATATGCCCTGACGGTACATTACCCCGCCACAATCTCTTAAATCATAGCCCCCTAAAGCCTCTACCTGCTCTTTAAATTCTGGAGTAGCAATAACTTCCAGGAGCCTTTGAATATACGGAGTTTCCCAATATTCACCAGGAATGCAAAGGTCGTATCTTTCCTCCACCACCGGCACAAAGTCCAGTTCCAGTGCGTTAGCTGCAGCCAAAATTCCTAATCCCGCATCGGCATCACCACTGGCCACAGCAGCAGCAACAGCCATATGGGTATATTCTTCTCGACCGTATCCGTAGATAGTGTCTGGATTAATCCCCAGTTGGTTTAGCTTGTAGTCCAGTAATATTCTGTTCCGGCACCCCTTTGTCGATTTATAAACCTTATACCTTCCCGGGCAAGATCCTCTAAGCTTTAATGTTAAGTGGGTTACCCTTGGCCACCATTAGACCTTGCTGGCGATAGACCAGGTTTAGCAAAATTGCTGGCCGGTCACCCAATAATCTTTTAAGGTAACTTATATTGTATTCACCTGTTTCCTCATCCAGCAGGTGAGTGCCTGCACAGTGGCATTCACCCTTCTTGATGGCCGACAGCCCCCCAAGGCTTCCTACATTGGCACTGGATAAGCTGGCATCAGGAAATCTCTTGCGCAGGTGATTGGCCAGGATATCTAGGGCCATGTCATGGCTGCCTATAATTACGGTTGTTTGCCTTACCGCCTCTAGGGGTCTCATTAATTCTATTTTTACAGTTTCCCCGGCCCTATATCCCTCGGAAAGTCTTGGTACCTTAACATGCCATCAGCTCTCACCAGTGACATGATTATGCCTGCCCCCCTAGAAATTGGCGTGGCCACAATTTTTTCTCCCACCTGGCCCAGCTTAACCCTGATAAATTCCTCCACTCCCATGGGGGAAGGCATCTTACGGGAAATAATAGCCTCCGCATATTCAGGTTCTGGAGGAACTGAGCCTAATTTTCGATATATAATTGGACGTACAAATATTTCCATGGTCAGGGCTGCAGAGACCGGGTAACCAGGTATGCCAATCACCGGCTTACCCTTTACCTCCCCAAGGATTACAGGTTTACCAGGTTTAATGGCTGCTCCATGGGTCAGAACTGTACCTAATTCCCTGATTAGCTGGGCGGTAAAATCTTCTCGCCCAGCAGATGAACCAGCATTAATTACTACCATGTCTGCCTCTTCCACCGCCGTGCAAACCGCTTCCTTAAGCTTATCCCAATCGTCCACAGTTATTGCCCGTCTGATTGGTTCGCCACCCCAGGTTTTCACCATGGCCCCAAGTACCCTTGTATTGTATTCAATGATATCACCGGGCTTAAGCTCTGTCCCAGGCTGTACCAACTCGGTTCCTGTGGGCAGCAGGGCCACCCTGGGCCTAGAATAAACTTTTATTTTACCGATACCGCCAGCTAAAATACCACCTATATCCACTGGCCGGATAGTGTGATTGGCGGGCAGGATCATTTCCGTAGCTACCAAATCTTCTCCAATGGCCCTAACGTGCTGCCAGGGAGAGGCGGCGGAGGTGATTTCAAAAACATCATCTTCCACAAAATGAATATCTTCAATCATTATTACAGCATCACATCCAGGAGGCAGCGGATCACCGGTATCCACCACCTGGGCCCTTTCACCCAACTTTATCTGCCTTGGCTCTGCATCCGAGGCACCAAAGGTAAGGGCTGAATCCACCGCAATTCCATCCATGGCAGAAGCGTTATAATGGGGGGAGGAATTGGCTGCAAATATTGGTGCTGCCGTTACCCGGCCTAATGCTTCCTCTACAGCAATTAACTCCGGGTTAGCCGGCTGCAGGGTACCTTTGGCCTCCAGGTGCTTTAGCAGACCCTCCAAGGCCTCCTCCCATGGCCGGTCATCAAGATATACATCTCTTTTATTCCTCATTTGACCGTCTCCTTGCAATATTTTAAGTTAAAACAACCATACATCTACAAGTTCTCCAGCTTCTACCCCTTCTTTGGAAAGGGTAGGTGAGCCACACCATCGGCCTTAACCATGGTGCTGATTAGTCCGGATTTTCCTAAAACAGGTTCCGCCACTATTGAACCATCTTCTAAGCGGAGTAAAGTTACCCTAATAAAATCATCTCTGCCTGTTGCCGAGTGCATATTACGATTAATGGCCGCCCTCAAGGGAAATACCTTCCTTGCCAGGGGTAACCCAGCGGTCTCAATTATAGGTCTGGCTAAAAGGTCAAAAACAATCATGGCCGAGACAGGGTGCCCCGGCAGGCCAAAGACAGGTTTTCCCTGTACCACTGCACCTATTGAAGGTTTCCCTGGTTTGACGGCAATGCCATGAAATAACACTCCGGGTTCGCCAATGGTTTCAATTACCTTAGCTGTAACATCCCTGGCTCCCACAGAACTACCCCCTGAAACAAGCACTAAATCATTATCATTTAGAGCCTTTTCCATGGTACCCTTTAATGAGTCAAATTCGTCCTCAACTATACCGTATAGTTGGGGAGCTCCGCCCGCCTCCAGAACCTGCCCATACAAGGCATAGGAGTTAATATCCCTAACCTTTCCCAGCTCAGCCTCCTTTGACGGGTCAACCAACTCATTACCCGTTGATATGATCCCTACCCTAAGGGGTAGGTTAACAGGAACCTTGGTAACGCCAACAGCCGCTAATAGACCCAAGTCCTGTGGCCTTATCCGGTGACCGGCCTGCAGAACCACTGTACCAGCCTTTACGTCTTCGCCCCGGCGAACAACATTATCTCCTGGTGCCACCGGTTTGGTTACGCCAATGGTTAGTTCGTCCAATTCCTCAGTATACTCGACCATCACCACGGCATCCGCTCCCTGGGGCAGCATTCCTCCGGTGGGAATTGACCAGGCTTGTCCGGGCGCCACAGTACCAACTGCCTCCTGGCCCATCAATACCTCCCCGGTAACGTTGACATAGGAGGGCAAAGATTCTGTGGCCCCAAAGGTATCCTTGGCCCGGACAGCGTATCCATCCATGGTGGAACGGTCAAAACCGGGAACATCCTCCACCGCACAAATGTCCCTGCTTAAAATCCTATTTAGTCCATTTAGCAGGGGAACAATCTCTTCCCGGTTTCCCTTTGTCAGGTGCTGGGCCAAAGTGCTCCGGGCCTGTTGTACCGTTAGCACATTAAATAACTCCAAGACTACCCCTCCGCTTAAAAACAGCCTAATTCACAGGCCTTTATTTTTATTTTATTCAGATCGCAAATATCTCCTATAACCTTTGGGGGGACCTTAAACTCCCCGGCAATTTTGCGGGCAGCAGTACAAGAAAGCTTTCCTTCTTTAGCCCCTTCCCTGACAGCCTGAACCAGTTTTCATCATACTCACTCACAAGTTTCTCCCCCTTTTTATTAAATACTATCTTTTGTGTTATTATTACATTACAATGGCAGATTATCCTGCTTGTGCCAGGCTTGTTATGTCTTTTTTTACATAACGAGCCGATTAATAATTATTCTGGTATTCCCATAATAGAAATAATCAGATACTAAGGAGCGAAGTAAACGTGATTATTGGTCTGACTGGTGAAGCCGTAGATTACGTCGGAACCATACAAGATATAATATGGCTGTTCTTTCCCGGGGCAGAATTATTACCAAACAATACAGCAGGCACATACATCAAGCTGGAATTTGGCAATGAGGGAAACGGACTTTGGGCTGAGGCTCAGTTTTATCATCAGGGTGCTGCCAATGCCTATCGGGAAAATGGCACTCCCCTCACACCTGGGGAAGAGGCCAATGAATTTAAGAGATTGGCCAAACTGGTAATTTATCTTTCACTGGCAGCTGCCACCTCGCAATTGCCAAGTCCCTGGGGTATTATGACCGGCATTAGACCTACCAAGGTGGTTCACCGGCTTTTGGATTTCGGATGGTCCCCGGAAAAGGTGCAGGGGTACTTGGTAGATAAGTATGCCCTAAGTCAGGACAAAGCTCTTCAGATTACTGATATTGCCGGCAGACAGCGCAGCATCATACTTACAGGTGAACAAATGTCAAGGTTTATCAGTATATACATCGGGATTCCCTTTTGCCCCTCAAGATGCCTGTACTGTTCTTTTCCGTCCTATCCCATTAAAAGAAATAAGTTAATGGTAGAAGATTTCTTTAAAGCCTTAATTGAAGAAATTAAGCGGGTCGGCGAAATGATAAAATCCCGGAATTTAATCGTCCAAACAATTTATCTCGGCGGGGGCACTCCGACCAGTCTTAACCTGGATATGCTACTCACTCTCATGGATACAATAAATCTCTATTTGAAGGATTCTAATACCGTAGAATTTACCGTAGAAGGGGGACGTCCCGATACATTAAGCACCGAGGTTCTTACCTTGCTGGCGGAAGCAGGGGTGGATAGGCTAAGTATTAATCCACAAAGTATGGTGGAAAAAACATTAAAGGTCATAGGCCGGGCCCATAGTATTGAGGACATCTACCAGGCAATGGCTATAGCCCGTAAAGTTAAATTTAAAACCATTAACATGGACTTGATCATTGGTCTTCCCGGTGAAACCCCAAGGGATGTTCAAGAGACAGTTAATCGCGTAATTGAACTGGCCCCAGAAAACCTTACCATTCACAGCTTGGCAGTTAAGCGTGCTTCTGATTTAAAGCAAAGGCTGGAGGAATTTCCCCAGGCATCAGCGGAAGAAGCCGTGGAAATGTGGCAAATAACTGCCAATGGAGCGCTGGCCCTAGGGCAGCACCCCTACTATATGTATCGTCAAAAACAAATGGTGGGAAATTTGGAGAACATCGGTTATACCAAACCAGGCCATGCTTGTATTTATAACGTCCAGATAATTGAGGAGCGGCAAACCATCGTGGGATTAGGGGTAGGTGCCGGCTCAAAATGGTTAATCCCTACGACTTAACCCTGGTTAATGAATATAATGCCAAGGAACCCAGACAATACGTCGATCGGCTGCAGGAATACTTGACTCGGAAGGTAAACTGGCTTGGCAAAGTCGGGTCAAAGGAATAGTGTCTTTTTCATTAAGTCGAAAAAAGATACTGCCACTGACCTAGGGGAAATTATTTTACCTTGATAATTCGTTCTTCTGTTACCACATATTCTACCCTGCAATCATGGGGTTCCATGTAATTGGAGAGATCTTCCATCATTTGCATTTCATATGCCAGGGCGATTGTTACTGCACCTGGTCTAACCCTGGGCAGAAACCTATCATAATAGCCTCCACCGTAGCCTAAACGGTTTCCCTTGGGGTCAAAGGCCGCCCCAGGAACAACAATTAAATCAAGGTCCTCAGCTGAAATCGGCAAAAATACAGCGGGCTCTAAAATACCATAGGGTCCTGGCACCAGTCCCCCTGGATAGCTCAAAAGCTTCGCTGCCTTCATGGATTTTTTATTTGAATTTACCACCGGGACAGCTATTTCTTTGCCATCTTGCAAGGCCCTCTCTATTATATGGCCGGTTTGTACTTCATTTTTAATGCTTAGGTAAGCCATCATTGTGTTGGCTTTTAAGAAAGCATCAAGGACCAGCAGCCTTTCCGTAATCAAGCTACTCCTATTAAAGGCATCCTGTGGACTTAATAGTTCCCTGGATGCCAGAATCTGTTTTCTCAAACTCTTCTTTTCCACTTCTTCCTCCAATGCTAACCGATGAGAAAAAGTCCCTCCCCTGTGGGAGGAACTTTTATTTAGTGATCATATAAGGTATACTTCATCTCCTGGCACAATGCGAATTCCCTTTTCCTGCAAAACCTTAATGGCTTCGTCAACCTGCTCAACTCGGAAAACTATTAAAGCTGCGGTGGCAGTTTGAGTTACAAAGGCATAAAGGTACTCAATATTAATCCCAACCTTGTCCAGGTGCCGTAAAATACTGCTCAACCCACCTGCTGATCTGATACTTCCACTGCGATAACATCAGTGGTACTAACAGTAAAGCCTGCTTCTTTAAGAACCTGATAAGCCAGCTGTGGCTTGTTGACAATCAGGCGAAGTATCCCAAAATCCGTGGTGTCAGCAATAGATAGTGCCCGAATGTTGATATCGTTTTCACCCAGTACCTCCGTGACCTTAGCCAGACGACCCTTCTTATTCTCCAAGAAAATTGAAATCTGTTGTACTCGCATTTCAATACCTCCTTTATAATCAGGTCTATAATTCACGTTTGTCAATTACCCTCTTAGCCTTACCCTCACTGCGCGGAATGGATTTTGGCTCCACAAGCTTAATCTTAGCAGATATACCCAGGACACTGAGAATTCTCTCCTTTAATCTCCGCTCTAAAACTTCTAGGCCGGCAATCTTATCTGAGAACATTTTGCTGGAGAGCTCCACCTGAATCTCCAAATCATCCATGGCTGCTTTACGGTCAACCACCAGCAGGTAGTGGGGTTCTGTTTCCCCAAATTCCAGTAAAACACTCTCGATCTGGGAGGGGAATACGTTTACTCCACGAATAATCAGCATATCATCGGTACGTCCGGTAATTCTTTCCATGCGCACGTGTGTTCGTCCGCAGTCACATTTTTCCTCATATAGCACAGATATATCCTTGGTGCGGTAGCGAATCACAGGGAAGCCTTCTTTAGTTAAGGTTGTAAATACCAATTCACCCTTTTGACCGTAAGGAAGTGGTTGCTCTGTCTCCGGATCAATTATTTCAGGAATAAAATGGTCATCAAAGATATGCAGACCCTTTTGATGTTCACACTCCATGGCTACCCCAGGTCCTAGAACCTCGCTTAAGCCGTATATATCATGGGCCTTGATGCCAAGTTTTTCTTCTAACTGAAGCCTCATATTGTTAGACCACGGCTCAGCACCAAAAATGCCTGCCTTTAGCTTTATATTTTCCTTAATACCTGCTGCAATAATCTCATCGGCCATGAACATGGCATAGGAAGGTGTACAGGTGAGGATAGTTGTACCAAAGTCCTGCATAAGCATCAGTTGGCGAGCTGTATTACCACCAGATATGGGAACAATTGTGGCGCCTAGCCGCTCAGCCCCATAGTGAATGCCAAGTCCACCTGTAAACAAGCCGTAACCATAGGCATTTTGGACAACATCCTCCTTTGTGCCACCAGTCATAGCCATACACCTGGCAACCAAGTCAGCCCAGGTATCCAGGTCTTTTTTAGTGTAACCCACCACAATTGGCTTTCCGGTAGTTCCTGAGGATGCATGCATCCTGACAATTTCACTGCGGGGTACAGCAAACAAGCCAAAGGGGTAAGTATCCCTTAAATCCTTTTTAGTGGTAAAGGGTAGCTTCCTCAAATCATCCAAAGATTTAATATCTCCAGGGGATATACCTTTTCCTGAAAAGCCTGACGGTAAAAGGGAACAGAAGTATAAACCCTTTCCACCAGTGCCTTAAGTCTTTTTAATTGGAGTTCAGCTAATTGCTCACGGGACATAGTTTCATGATATGTATCCCAGTACTTGCTCAACTATTTACACCTCCATACTTCCATTCTTTTAGTCCTTACTAACTGTATAAGTTTTATTGTATTCTACAGAAAGCCTTGAGTTCCTACCTGGCAAACTATGATAACAAAATTTTTACCTGTCCGAACACAAAAGTAATGTTCGTTTTATTCAACAGTTATATTCACAACAAAAATCCTTGATTGTCAAGTTATTAACAGACTTATCCACATTATCCACAGTAATTGTTCCACAGAACAGTGGAAAAACCATGCTGCAGTCACGTTTATGTATACTTAAAATTATCCCTTTGAAGCTAATATTTGTCCTGTCCAAGGGTAAGTCCCGGTATAGCATTCAATGAAAGGGGTGCAAAATCTCCCSGTAAGTACTTATAATAGCCCGCACAGGCAATCATGGCAGCATTATCGGTGCATAAGTTCAATGGTGGAAAGAAAACTTTACATCCGGCCTCACCGGCCTTTTCCAGCAGCAAATTTCTTAGCTCACCATTTGCCGCCACCCCCCCTGCCGTGATAATTGTTTTGACCCCGGTTCGGCGGGCAGCAGAAATTGTTTTATCCACAAGGACCTCAACAACTGCCCGTTGGAAGCTGGCAGCCAGATCTGCCCTGTTTATTTCTTCATTAAGCATTTTAGACCGATTTAAATAATTAAGAACTGCTGACTTCAGTCCGCTGAAACTGAAATCTAAGCTGCCCTCCTCCAGAAATGCCCTGGGGAATTTTACAGCCTGTGAATTACCCTGCCTGGCCAGATTATCTATCAAGGGCCCCCAGGGTAGCCAAGGCCCATTGCCCTAGCCACCTTGTCAAAGGCCTCACCTGCAGCATCGTCCCTGGTTCGCCCCAGGAGTTGATATTCTCCCTATTGGGCAAATAAACAATATCCGAATGTCCTCCTGATACCACCAGGCAAATTAGTGGAAATTCCAGCCCAGGCTGAGCTAAAAAATTTGCACTAATATGTCCCTCCAAATGATTCACACCGATCAACGGAATATCCAAGGCATAGGATAATGCCTTGGCAGCAGCTACACCAACCAGTAATGCACCTACAAGACCCGGTCCATAGGTAACAGCAACTGCTGTGATATCCTTTAGGCTAACCTCGGCCTTCTCAAGGGACTCAATAATTACAGAATTAATGTTTTCTAAATGTTTCCTGGAAGCAACCTCAGGTACCACCCCGCCGAATTTTTGATGCACTTCTATTTGAGAGGAGATGATATTTGAGCGGAGCTCTGCTCCATCCACCAACACCGAGGAAGAGGTTTCGTCACAGGAGGTTTCTATTCCTAATATAATTACGCTCATAAGTCCACCCTTTTATAATGCTTAAATTATTACAGTTATACCCAATCCCATATAGTGCTATTATAACAGTCTCTCTGAGCAACTAGAAGCTTCTCATAAAAATAGATTTAGCTTTTTCAGTTAGCAGGAAATATCGTGCTAATATCCAATTTTATAATTTATACTGGAAATTGCGCTGTGGATGGAGTGATTTGTTCATATGGATATATCCAAATACCTGGCAGGGACTAAACTAAATCCCCTGGCTAAAGAACCATTATATCTGCAATTAGCAAACCTGATAGAGGTAAAGATTAAAAACCATGAAATACAACCTGGTACAAAACTGCCCCCGGAACGGGAACTGGCTTCTCTACTTGATGTAAGCCGAACTACAACCATTAACGCCTATCGTCACCTTGAACATCGTGGTTTTGTAAAAACAAGGGTGGGTAGTGGTACATATGTATCAGATCCCTTAGCGGAAATGGGTAGTGAGCGGCCAGGTATTCCTTGGCCACAACTATTTATTCCCTACAATCAATCACCTTTTTCCTCTATTTTAAGGGAATTAGTGGCAAACCCCTTGGGTTTGGAAAGCATATCATTGGGCACCGGCATGCCGGATCCAAAGCTATATCCCCTAAAAATATTCCAGAGCTTAATGGAGAGTGAGCTTAATGCCCTCAATTTAGCAGATCTTGGCTATATACCAACCGAGGGTTATACCCCCCTGCGGCAAACCTTAGCAGTCTATCTTCGGAATAAAGGAATAAATGTAACTGCTGAAAACGTAATGATCCTCTCAGGAGCACAGCAAGGACTTTACCTGATTACCAAAACCATTTTGGTGCCTGGTGATTATGTGGTGGTTGAGTCTCCAACCTATATCGGTGCCATTCAACAATTCCAAAATGCTGGCGCACGACTTTTGACCTTACCCTGTTCTGAGCATTTCCCATTGGCCCTGCTGGAGGATTATTTAATTCGTTATCGCCCTAAGCTGCTTTACCTAATTCCTACCTTTAAAAATCCCTCCGGCCGTGTAATCCCGGAACATCAGCGTCGGGAGCTTTTACAATTGGCAGCCCGACATAGATTAGTTATCCTTGAGGATGACCCTTACAGTGAATTATATTACCAGGACGCACCCCCACCATCCCTAAAGGCCCTCGATAACTACGATGGGGTAGCCTATTTAGGCACATTTTCTAAAATTTTATTTCCAGGCTTGCGTACAGGCTTTATTGCAGCTAATCCCTCCCTAATCAATAGATTAGCTTTAGAAAAACAATATGTTGACCTCCACAGCAATAATTTAACCCAGTGGCTGGTGCAGCTTTTTTTAGAGCAAGGAAACTTGTCCGACCACCTCGCTATGGTAAGAAAGGAATATAAAAAACGCCGGGATACCCTGGTCAGGGTTACCCAGCGACTTTGTGGTGACAATCTCACATTCCTTCCACCCCAGGGAGGCTTTTATCTCTGGTGCAGATTAACCAAAAATACATCTTCTACCAAACTATTACACGAGGCAACTAAAAACGGTATTTCTTTTGTTCCTGGCCAAGCCTTTTATCCTACTCTTGAAGGCGATCAGGAACTGCGTCTCTGTTTTGCCACTCATGATGAAACAGTTTTGATAGAAGGAGTTAAAAGGTTAGCAAAAAGTTTTTCTCAAATTCACAAAAAGGGTAAATACACAGGTTCGGCAATATCCTCTTCTGTTCATCCAATAATCTAATGTTACTGTTCCAGGCAAGGGAATTCTACCCACATAATTATGGCATCCTCATTTGTATCTGTATAATATTTTTTGCGAAGTCCCTTTTCTTTAAAGCCAAGTTTTTTATATAGTTCCCTGGCAGCCATGTTGGAGGGGCGTACCTCAAGGGTCATCCTGACAGCCCCTCTAATAATAGCCTGTTGTATCATTTCCAGCATCAAGGCTTCTCCAATACTTTTTCCCCTGTATTCTGGATGAACAGCCACATTAGTTATATGGGCCTCATCTAGCACCAGCCACATACCGGCATAGCTATTACCTTATCCTGTTCCTTTGCCACCAGATAATAGGCAAATTGTTGCTCAAAATTTCATAAGTAAAGGCCTGCTGCGACCAAGGAGTGGGAAAAGAAACCTGTTCAATCTCTAAAACCCCTGGGATATGATCCACTGTCATTTGAACCAGCTGAACACCCATTATAGCACCTACTTCCTACCCTGGCAGGCTAGTTTAACCTCAGCCTCAGATAACCTTACATACTGGGCTTGAAGTTCTAATGGCCCAACACCTCCGCCCCTGGCCATTTCTAAATGACCAATCTCAGCCACTGCACCACCCTGGGCAGCATGGCAGACTGTGGAGCAAAAATAGCCCGGTCTCCTAATAGGCTTAGGATCTCCTCCCTATATTCTACAACCGCATCCCCCAGAAAAATGACTGTTTCCTCATATCTTGATAAGATAGAGGCAAGGTCTTTTACACTAAGGCTAGAGGCCCCTCTATGTTATGGGGTCTACCTAAGATTGCACCCCTAAAAATACTAGTATAAACTTCATTTTTACGGGCATTTAAGATTGGGCAAATCAATTGCCCCGAAGAAACCACCGGCAGCGCCAGCGCCTCCAGGGTAGAAACTCCAACCACTGGGACTCCCCAGGTCAAGGCTAAGGTTTTTGCAGTTGTCAGTCCAATGCGGAGTCCTGTAAAAGAACCTGGGCCAGAGGATACCGCCACTCCATTAATTTGTTCTTTCTTTATGCCAGCCTCCTCAATAACTGCTTTAATCATGGGCAGTAGATTTATTGAGTGGGTGCGGCGGTTATTAACCAGTCTTTCAGATAAAATCATTCCTCCCCCACCAACAACAGCAACGCTGGCCACAGGAGTTGCCGCTTCAATTCCTAATATGTACAAGATTACTCAACTCCTCCAGTAGCAGAAGATAACGTTCTCCCAGTGGTATTAGCTTAATCTCACGCAGATCCTCTGAATCTTCATGCCTACTAATAAAAACATCCAAGCGTTCCTGGGGCAATACTTCCTGAACCCTCTCTGCCCACTCAATTAGACATATGCCTTCACCATAAAAGTATTCCTCATAGCCAAGATCATACATCTGTTCCGATCCATCTAATCGGTATACATCAAAATGGAAAATCGGCATTCGACCATGATATTCGTTAATAAGTGTAAAGGTAGGACTAGTTACGGGAGCCTTAACTCCTAACCCCGCCGCAACTCCCTGGGAAAAAGCAGTTTTTCCTGCCCCTAAGTCTCCATTGAGGCAGATAACATCTCCCGGCATAAGTAATTTTGCCATAGCTTCTGCTAAAGCCCTTGTTTCAAGGGGCGAATTGGTCTTAATGACCAAATTATTTGCTACACCCAATAGATCACCTTCATTCATACTAGCTGCAATTAGCTTATTAGATTAGCGCTATTAGTACCTAACTCAACAAACTATCGTTATTATATAGCAAAGATTCCTATCTGTAAAAGACTCACAAACAAAACTCCAAGGTATTCACCCCGGAGTCAAATACTGTTCTCAGATTTGAAATTGCCCACCTCTGCTTAATAGTACCATAACTAAAAAGCCTATGGCTAACCAAAACCACCATTTTTTGTAAATTTCTGTTTTAGCCTTTTGTTCGGACATTATGATTTCCCTCCGTTATATCAATTAGTTATATATTACCCAGGTACAAGTAGCTTTAGTCAAAGGCTATATCCTCTAATTTGTCACATCTTGCAGGAATATCGCATATTTTACCATATCAGAAATAAAGGAAGTGAATATATGTTTTCCCCGGATATTGACCCCGCAATTTTAAAGCGTTATCTTCCTACCATGTCTAAAGAGGATCTGGAAGATATGCTCAAGAAAGTGGAAGAATGCCTGAGATATGAAACCAATGGGCAAAAGCTCATGAGAATAATGGATAATCAGACCATACTTGAGAAGGCAATTGATACCTATTACAACTGCTAAGCCAGATAGCAAAGACCCCTATTCAAAAGGATAGGGGTCTTTGCTAATTAGGAGGGAAGAAAGAATCGAAACAGCTGATAGGTCAGAGAAAACAATGGCCATAGGGCAAATACTGCCAATATGATGCCAGGTGTTTCACCCAAACCCAGCTTGTTGGTAATTGCCGGTACATGCCTCATAAGCCTAAAGGCTGCCCAAATCCAAAACAAGAAAGTAGTAATTACAAAAATAATCGTAACAATCTGATATAAAAGGGCATTAATGCTCAAAATAATTCACACCCCTAATGATACTCTTACAAGTATTGCCAGATACAAAGAATTAAAACATCTTGCTATTTTTTTTATAAAAGTATAATATATAGTTACTATAACGCCGTACGATAACGAGGTGCGATAATGTTAAGGGAATTGTTTTTGGGGTTTATACGGGTTCATATTCTATATCATGCATCACTGGCACCGGTCTATGGTCTTGAGTTAATTCGAGAATTGGAGGATCACGGTTATCATGTAAGCCCAGGTACCATGTATCCCATCTTAAGTAAGCTAGAAGCCGATGGACTGCTTATTTCCGAAAAGATTAACGTTGAAGGAAAGATTAGGAAGTATTATAGCCTGACCAAAGAGGGCTGTGCTATTTTGGAAGAAGCAAAGGTAAAAGTCAAGGAGTTAGCCTTGGAAATATTCGAGGAAAGGTAGCTATGATGTTATTTAGATTTGAGGGTATTACTTATACACTGGGTCTTCGTCAAGAACGGAAAATATCTGTTTCCGGTTCCCTTAATGAGGGCTTTGCCCTAATTGTCCGAGGCCCCTCAGGTGCCGGCAAATCTACCCTGCTCCGAGTATTAGCCAAACTGCAAACCTGTTTAGCCGGAGAAGCTTATTTGGAGGAAAAGAGTTGGCAGGAAATCCCTGTAACCACGTGGCGCTCTAAAGTGCATTACCTTTCCCAAAAGCCAGCCTTATTTGATGGCACCGTTGCAGAAAATCTAGCAAGGCCCTTTGGAATACTCGCAGGGACTAAGAAACAATTTGATCCGAACCTGGCAGCTAGATTAATGAAAGAACTGTTGCTTCCCTCGGATTTATGGGACCAGGATGCAAGAACTTTATCTGGTGGCGAAGCCGCACGACTTGCCTTTATTAGATCCTTGCTCATCGATCCCATGGTATTACTATTAGACGAACCTACTGCCTCCTTGGATGAGAAGTCCCGGTGTGCTTTTTATGAGGTTTTATCTCGGTGGCTGGCTCAACCAAGTAAGGCAGCCCTGCTTATATCTCATAATAATGACTTTAGAGAGCTTTCTCAATTAGCGTACCTTGATATTGATAGTAATCCAAGGAGGTAATAAATATGGACCATTCAACTATTCCCATATCTAATCTCCAACTGGCTTTCTCAGTTTTGCTAATCCTGATATCAGGTGCCATATCGTCATTGTTAAAATTAGGCTTACTAAAACCTCTTTTATGGGGTTCAGTGCGCACCTTTATACAACTGACCCTTATGGGTTATGCTTTAACCTATTTATTTATAATTAATAATCTATGGCTTATTTTAGTTATCGTCACGTTGATGTGTTACATTGCCTCTAAAACTGCAGTAAAAAGAACTCCCAATGTTCCAAATTACCCCTCTATGTTGGCCTTTTTTTCCTTATTGGCCAGTACCTTTTTGGTGGGTTCAATAGTTACGGGATTAATCATCTCCCCCGAACCATGGTATTCCGCAAGAATTGTCATTCCTATCTTTGGCATGATATTAGGAAATTCCATGAACGGCATAGCTTTAGCCTTAGACCGCCTATATAGCGAAGCTAGGTCCCGTTCGACAGAAATTGAAGCACTGCTTACCTTCGGGGCCACTCCCTGGGAAGCCATTCGCCCTAGTCTGCGAGAAGCTGTCAGGGCAGGTATGACACCTACTATTAATTCTCTGATGGTGGTAGGGCTAGTTAGTTTACCTGGGATGATGACTGGTCAAATATTAGGTGGCGCAGACCCTCAAGAAGCGGTACGTTATCAAATCGTTGTAATGTTAATGATTTCAGCAGCGGTTGCCATAGGCTGCCTATTACTGGTGGGCCTATCTTATAAAAAACTTTTCAACAAGGATGGTGCCTTGGAACCTTTTATTCTACACAGCCGACAATAAATAACATTAGGGATCTGTTTCTGCAGATCCCTAATGCCAGTATAGATGTTAGCCCTAAGCTTTGTCCTAATAAATATGTCAAAGAAACCATAATTTAGGACATTAATCCCATTTACTTACAGTACATAATTCATTTACACTATATAAAACTTCAATTTCAGAATATTTCTCTAAGCATAATTTTCCAGACAGGCTTGTTCAAAAGAATTAAAGTGACTTTTAAACTCTTCCAGCAGGTGTTTTATTTCCTCTACATCAAAGGGCTTACTCATACACCTAATAGCACCCTTCTTAAGGGCAAGGGTAGCAGTATCATCAGCACTATAGGCGGTCATCATTACAACCTCTGTTCTAGGAGAAATCTTCTTTATTTTACCTAATGCTTCAAGTCCCCCCATAACAGGCATGCGAACATCCATAAAAACTAAATCTGGTTTAATAGTTATTACCTTATCCAAGGCCTCGACACCATTTTGAGCGGTATATGCTTTATGCCCAGATTCCTTTACCAGAATCTCTAGTAAATAGCGTACCCCCGCTTGGTCGTCTACTATTAAAACATTCAGCGCATTATCCATTTTTTCTACGCCTCCCGACAAATTGTGACATTGTTCCATAAAAGTAACATATTACCATTTTTTATATAGTTTCGACGGCAAGTCAAATATTCCTTCTTAAGATTAAAAACTTTGTACAATTTTTTTCTTGTTAGGGAATAACTTGTTGTCCCGATACTAATAGTGCTACTACTTGATAGTTTGGGTCGAACAAATGTCGGTCAATTATTATTATATCTGCATCTTTACCAGGTTCTAGGGAACCAACCCTTTTATCTATTCCCACCAGCCTTGCTGCGTTAATTGTTATTGCTTTTAATGCTTCTTCCTCTGGCAATCCACCCTTTACAGCCAGCCCCGCAGAAAGGGCCAGATAATTGACCGGAACTACCGGATGGTCAGTCATAATAGCAAATTGAACCCCAACCCTATACAAGGCCATAGCTGTCTCCAGGCTTCTATTCATTAATTCCACCTTAGCACGGCTGCTTATTACCGGGCCCACCACTGCCTTTACACCAGCTGACGCTAGCCAAGGGGCTATTAGATGTCCTTCAGTACAGTGTTCAACTATTAACTCCACATTAAATTCCCGAGCAATTCTCACGGCTGTCATTATATCATCGGCCCGGTGGGCATGAACCCTGAGGGGTATCTCTCTATTCAATACTCTGGCCACAGACTCCATCTTTAAACATCTTTCGGTAAAAATATCTTTCTCGTGGGATTGTTCCTTCTTAGCTAAGTAATTTTGTGCCTTAACTAAAGTCTCCCTTAACAGTGCCGCAGAGGCCATCCGGTTGAGGGCATTTTCTGTCCCTTGCCATACACCCTTTTAGGGTTTTCCCCAAGGGCACATTTTAGCCCAGCCGGAAACCTAATGATCATATCATCCATAATTTGACCGTAGGTCTTCATGGCCACCATTTCCCCACCGATAATATTGGCACTGCCAGGACCGGTTACTACAGTGGTGATCCCTGCTGCAAGGGCATCCTTAAAACCAAGGTCAGCTGGGTTTATAGCATCAATTGCCCTTAAATGGGCAGTTATAGGATCTGATACTTCGTTTGTATCGTCCCCCTCAATTCGAAATACCTCCTCCATAATACCCACATGAGTATGTGCATCTATTAATCCTGGCATAACAATTTTACCCTTTGCGTCAATAATCTTCATATGATCTGAAAGAGGGATATCTTTACCTACTGATACTATTCGACTTCCTTCAACCAATACTGTACCCCTAGAAATAGATTGGCCAGCCATAGTCATGACATGGCCGTTTACAATTGCCAGCATAATTTACCCCCTGATTATTACATTACTTCTTGTGGAATTAACAAAAGCTTTAAATATATTAAGAATTCTTTCATCCTTATCCCACATGCATTCCGGGTGACATTGGAGCCCAACCACAAATTTGTGCATTAGGCTTTCTATTCCTTCTATTACACCATCATTGGACCAAGCGGTAGCCCGAAAACCTTCTGCCACCTTGTTAACGGACTGGTGATGAAAGGAATTAACAATAGTTTTCTCTCCAAGGATGGAGCCAGTTTACTGCCAGGTAAAGTTTTTATGGTATGGGTTCCATGCCACCTGGGACCAGATTGATCATGCTTAAGAGGTTTTGCAATGGATGTTACTATATCTTGAAAAACGTTTCCACCGGCTGCAATGTTTAATAGCTGAATTCCTCGACAAATGCCAAATATAGGAGTATCCTTTTCTAATGCGTACTTAGTTAGGCTTATTTCAAATAAATCTCTCTGGGGACATATATCCCCCATGGCTGGTATTGGTTCTTCTCCAAATAGTATTGGATCAACATCCACTCCTCCAGAAAGGAGCAAGCCATCAATAGATTGGATAATCTGTTCAGAGTGTCTTTCAGATAATACACTTGGTAGGATAAATGGAGTTCCTCCAGCAGCCTCTACTGCCTCAACATAGTACCTACTTAAGAAGGTCCTTCCCGCTTCCCTGTCATAGGAACTTGTTATACCAATAATTGGTGCCATAATTTTCCCCCCCAAAGAAAAACACGCCTAAAACATTGTCCTAATGCGTGCCTTCAATACTTTTCCTTAATCCATTCCATAATATATTACTTTTAAGCGCAAAAATACACCCCTTTTGGAGTGTATTTACTGCTCAAATTTCCACTAAACCTAAACTTATTTCCATGGCTCTGTTCACCTTATACATAAGTTCCTCGTTTAGGGATGAAACCTTTTCAAACAACCTACTTTTGTCAATTGTCCTTAGCTGTTCCAGCAGTATCACGGAATCCTTTTCCAATCCGCTAACCTTAGCCTGGATTTCCACGTGAGTGGGTAGTTTTGCTTTGGCAATTTGAGAAGTAATAGCTGCGATAATTGTTGTTGGACTATACTGATTCCCGATATCATTCTGTAGAATTAATACGGGCCTGATGCCACCCTGTTCCGAACCAACCACAGGGCTTAAATCAGCAAAAAATACGTCTCCTCGCCGGACATGCATGGGTAAATTATCCCTCCGCTTTGGCCAGCTCATAACCAAGATTTACATTTTCCATCCTCTGATACTCGATGGCCAGAGCCAGATTTAATTTTGCCATTTCCAGGTAACCCTTTTTCATTTGTTCCCTGAGAATGCGGCGTTTCCTTTCTGCAATGTATAATCTCATTGCTTCCCTAATAAACTCACTGCGGTTGACGCTTTCTGCCTCGACAATATCGTCTACTTCTGCCAGCAGACTGTCGGGTAGGCTAATCATGATTCTTTTGATTTGAGCCTGAGACACCTACCGGACCCCCCTGTCTTCAATACTTATTATATATACCATTATATATACAATTACGGGTAAATTATGTCAGATAACTATCCGGGGCATCCTTGGCTGCACCGGGTCCCCGATCAAGGGATATTTTCCCTGTGCGAACCATTTCTACTATCCATGTTCCTGAGTATGGCACAAAGGGCATCAATTTTTCCTCGGTTCCAGTAAGTTCAATAACCATTGTTTCACTATTGACATCTACCACACTGGCCCTGAAAATATCCACAATATTTACAATATCGGCCCTTCTGCCGGCATCTCCTGCCCGAACTTTGATTAATGCCAATTCACGATTAATAGAATCCGAGGAAGCCAATTCGTGTATTTTTATTACATCTACCAGTTTACTAAGCTGCTTGACCACCTGATATAAAATATGGTCATCACCCTGAACCACCAAAGTTATTCTGGTGATATTGGGATCTTCGGTATAACCTGCTGCAATACTTTCTATGTTAAACATTCTTCGACTTAAAAGGCCCGAGATTCTGGCCAGAACACCGGGTTTGTTTAATACCAGCACGGCCAAACTATGTCGCATCAATAAACCTCCTCAACAACCCGGTTGTTACACACAAAGCCGGTAAAAAATCTTAACAAGCTGGGGCCAAAATTACTGTGCAGCTTGATTTGTTAATATTTCTATAATTCTTTGATAGATTCCTTTATATCATCCAATGTAATATATGGATGCTTATTCAGTTACCTTATCGCCACAGGCAGGGCAATATTTTGCCTCTTCGGGCAACTCTGCATTGCATTTAGGACATATCGGTGGTTTAGGTGTGAGTTTAGCAATTTGTTCATTTAACATATCAATTTCTTTTTCTAGACCCTGGGTACTTTGGTTTAGGCGCTGAATTTCTTCCCCAAGGCCCTCTTCTCCCTTGAAGTTTCTATAGCTTAGCTCACCGATAGCTCCAGGTTGTTCTTAACAATTTTTTCTAATTTATTAACTTCGTACCTCATTTTGGTTACTTCCAGCAATTCCCCTGACCTTCTTGTTAAACCTTTAGCCTTTTCTCCAATGTCCTTTGCCTTTTCACCGATGTTCTTGATGAATTCCATAAGACATTCCTCCTTTATTCAAGGTCTATAATAACTGCACTCTCTTCGCAGTTGGGAAACTGTGGACAATTGACACATTCTTTCCAAACCTTTTGGGGCAAATCCTCTTTATCAATTAATCTAAATCCACATTTAGCAAAAAAACCAGGCTTGTAGGTTAATGCAAACACCCGTGGTAGTTCAAGGTCCCTTGCCTCTGCTAAAAAAGCATTTACCAGCAGCCTACCCAAGCCCCGCTTAACATATTCAGGAGCAACTGCCAAGCCCTTATTTCAGCTAGATCATCCCATAGGACATGTAAGGAACCTGCAGCAATCACCCTATTATCAGTCTCAACTACCAAGAATTCACGAATCCCCTCGTAAAGGGTTGTCCTGGCCCTGGCTAGCATTTGGCCTCTGTTGCATAATGACTGATTAATTTGTGTATCTCTTCAACATCCGATATCTTAGCTTTTCTGATATGCACCCTTACATCTCCTCAACTGCAAATAGTATATGTTTCTTTATATATTCGCCACCTTGTTTAGATACCCTGCTAGATTCGTCATATTTAGATAGTTTACTAATTTGTAGTTTTATTCAGTCCTAAATTATCTTGCCATCAGTAAGGATGTTTTTCAAATAGCTTCACCAATAAAGCACCGGCAGCAAAGCCACCTATGTGAGCCAAAAAGGCCACCGGCTGAGCTCCGGAAATATTAATGGTCTGACTAATAATTTGCAGCACAAACCAAATCCCTAAAAAGTATAGGGCCGGTATACGTATAAACTGAATAAAAATAAATATTGGCACCAGTGTTAATACTCTAGCATGGGGAAATAGAATAAAATAGCCCCCGAGAACACCGGCTATAGCTCCGCTGGCACCAATTAAAGGTATGGTAGAAGCAGGTTCAGAGAGTACATGGGCTAGGGTTGCAATATAACCAGTAATTAAATAAAAGATAATAAACCTGGCCTTGCCCAGCCGGTCTTCAACATTATCTCCAAAGATCCAAAGATAAAGCATATTTCCCAGAAAATGAAACCAGCTGCCGTGCAAAAACATGGCTGTGGTCATTACAGTTATTTGGCCAAATATACTCATGTCAAATAGCCTTGCTGGTGTTACCCCGAATATATAAATTAGTTGCTCTACACCCCTGCCTAGGGATTGCTCAAAAAACCAGATCACGGCATTAATAATTATAAGTGTAATGGTTATGATAGGAAACCGCCTGGACGGTATGTCATCCTTTAAGGGAATCAATATCCCACCCCCTGCCTATTGTGCTATTATTATATTCTATATTATTTTATAAATATTAAAATTTGCTTAAACTTTAATTAGAAAACTATGTCTAAGGGCTATATCATCCAATAGCCCGCAGTTGCCTGCGGGCTATTCTTAAAGAGTCTATTGACCCTTTACACAGGGTCCTTTTGGATCAAGGTTTGATAATACCTTGGGACTTACCTCCCGCCAAGTCTCGCCTAAAGGCTTTAAAAAATCTTCCTCTAATCGTTTCATTTCCATGTCAAAATCTTCAACTGGTCCATTGCCTTCTACGATGGTTTCCATATTTTTGTGGGCGTCCTCTGAAAAAACCTTAAAAATTATCTTGCCTGTGGTAGGCTCCCTTTTGGATAATACCTTGAGTCTTTTGCCATCTAAGTCCCCAACCAGTATTTTATGTAGTTCTTCATCTGGTGCTTTGTAAATGTATATGTCCTGTTCCGGCAAGCGCTGCATTTTTCGCCCTCCAAATTATAGTATGTATTCCTTCCGCTTAGCTGGGCGGCTATCTAATTCCTCTTTCTTATCCTCATATCCAGGTCTGCCCAGGAGCGCATAGGTGGCATTTTTCCCTTCCTCCACCCCTGGTTGATCAAAGGCATTGATATTTAGCAGTTCCCCAGCAAAGGCAGTTTTAATCTCTAGTAATTGGATCAACTGACCAATGGTAAAGGCATTTACCTCAGGCAATGTAATGGTACAGTTTAGACGTTGTGCTTTCATAAGAGCATATTCTGTTGCCAGCTGTTCTGCGGTGATTAGTTCCTCCATAGTATGCCCACCCAGAAAGGCAACTGCAGGGATATCCAAAAATATTTTTGGAATTTCCATGCTGATGCGGTACTTACCAACTCCTAAGAATGTAACTACCTTATCAAAGGGACCTTCAGTATACAACTGCACCTGGGAATGCTGATCAGTTGTTCCCAAGCTTTAACTGGCGTTTGGCCGGTATATACTTCATTATTGCTGAGATCCATTCTTTTACCCAGCTTTCTGCCATAGTTGTGCGTACCAATCAGCAAAAAACTTAAGGGAATCTGCATATGGCATCATGACTGATATATTTTTACCATTTTTCATTGCTAAGTATTGTAATACAGCAAGAATATAGGCCGGGTTTTGAAAAACTTCCTCTTGATCACAAATTTTATCCATAAAGCTGCCCCGGCTAATAGCTCTTTTATATCAATACCACATACTGCTGCCGGCAGCAATCCAACAGGAGATAGCTCAGAAAAACGACCTCCAACTCCTTCAGGAATGATAAAGGTTGTATAACCCTCCTCCTTAGCCAGCCTTATTAAATTGCCCTTTGCCTGATCTGTGGTGGCTATTATATTTTTTGCATAATCACTGCCCAACTTTTCCTTAAGCATTTTGCTCACAATCATAAATTGAGACATGGTCTCAGAGGTACTGCCAGATTTGCTTATGACATTAAAAACGGTTTTTTGCAAGTCAATAATGTCAAAAAGAGCTTGCATCCTTTCAGGATCAACATTGTCAACCACGTAAAACCTTGGTCCGACCCTCTTTTCTGCCTGCAGTTCATTATAGTGCAAATGATTTAGGGCAGTCTGCACAGCTAAAGGCCCTAACGCCGATCCGCCTATTCCTAACACTACAAAAGCTTCGTAACGTCCACGGATATCTTCTGCAGTTTATTAATTGCTTCAATTAGATCATCCTGGTTAAAAGGCAACTCCCTCCAGTCCATACCGCCTTTTTTACGTTTTTCTCGCATATTATGGTGGGCCAAACGTATCTGGCTATCTAAACTGGCAATTTGTCTTCTTGAAAATCCTTCCTCTGGGCCAATAAACTCTTCCATCATATTATTTATGTCTACCCTAATTCTCATTTCTTCCTGCCAATTGGGCTGTTGATAATTATTCATCCCTCAATCCTCCTTGTTACCTGTTCCAATTCATTATTTTTCCTCAATACCTGAATTACCTTCAAAATGGATAAGTTAGTTTACCCCTTTTACCAACAAATCACAATTAATTCCGACATATTGTTTTTATACCCTTGCATTTAGAATTCTTTGTAACAAAATAGACCGCTTACTCATAATGTGGTAAATAAAGGAAAAAACAAAGTTTGGAGGTATGTGCTTTGTTTAGAGATGAAAATGTTACTAACCAGCCCCAGGCTCAATCAGTGCCAGCTGATTCCCAGGATGTGGCCCAAACCGGTATGTTACCGGGTCCCGGCATAACTCCCCCATCTTATCAACCTATTCATGGACCATCAACCGGATACTTGCCTGGAATGCCCATCCAGGGATTGGAGTTAGCCCGTGTGTATATCCCCTTCCAAAGGTTTGGTCCTGTCTTTGATCTAACCCGGGCCTTAGATCTTGGCACCTTGTTCCCCGAATTATATCGGCCCTATCCTTACTAAATGTTGGAGGTGAAGTTTAATGAATCCCCGTCATCAGGTACAATTGCTCAGGCAAATTCAAGAGCTTGAATTTGCCACCTTGGAGCTTAACCTGTTCTTAGATGTCCAACCACAGGATCAACAGGCATTGGCCATGTATAATAAACTACAATCGGAATTAATGCAATGTGTGCGAACCTACGAACAAGCCTATGGTCCACTCCTAAATTTCGGGTTCTCCCCTAACATGCATGACTATTGGAAATGGGTCGATTCACCCTGGCCTTGGGAGATAAAATATTAGAAAGGATTTGTGATTATGTGGGTTTATGAGAAAAAACTACAAATACCCGTAAGGTTTCGGGGCCTGACCCTCGCTTGGCAAAATACATTATAACTCAATACGGTGGTCCAGAGGGTGAATTATCGGCTTCCCTTCGTTATTTAAATATGCGTTATACCATGCCTACCGGCAGAGCAAAAGGGGTACTGACAGATATCGGTACCGAGGAGTTAGCTCATATGGAGATTGTGGCAACCTTGGTGTATAAGCTTATCGAAGGTGCTCTATTGAGGCTATTAAGGCTGCCGATTTAGGCGCCCACTATGCTGACCACGGCAGAGCTTATTGGGAAAATGGTGCTGGAGTTCCCTGGATTGCTGCCTATGTTTCAGCCACAGATGATCCTGTTGCAGATCTTCATGAGAATATGGCCGCTGAGCAAAAAGCCCGGGCTGTATATGAGAACCTTCTAAACTTAACTGATGATCCCTGTGTTAAGGATGTACTCCGATTCCTCAGGGAACGGGAAGTAGTGCATTATCAACGCTTTGGCGAGACTTTAATGTATGTGGAGGAATACTGCCGCCAGAAGAAAATTTACTAATATTACATTTAACAATTCTCAAGCTATCCCCATGAATAAGGATAGCTTGAGCTTTTTCTATTTATATTATTGTAATAACCTGTTCTTCCCTCAGGAATACTAACCTCTGGAGGGAGGTGAGAGAATTGATTATCAGTCGAAAACTAATGGCTATATTTCTATTCGTTTTTTGGTGACTTTAATTGTTGGCTGCACTGCCGCCCGTAAGCCGGAACCAGATGCCAATAGAAATCCAGCTGCCCAGGAAAATCAGCAGGCCCAAACCTTAGCAGCAGAAGCCGCCAGGGTCGAGGGGGTAAAGGAAGCCTATGTGGTTGTTTCAGGCAATATGGCCTTGGTAGGACTAAGCATTAACCGGGATGTAACCGATGCTGAAACAAACCGCATCAAGTCTGAGGCAGGTCAAAGGGTACAAGCAGCAGATGGACAAATTACAGACGTGCGGGTTTCTACAGACCCTGATACTGTGGTCAGGATAAGAAATATTTTCAATGGAATTGGCCAAGGTAGACCCCTTTCTAGTTTTGAAACAGAGATAACTGAGCTTGTAAGGCGAATTGCTCCAACAAAAGAGCAATAAACAATAGGTCCCTTGATACGTCAGGGGACCTATTGTTTATTTTTAAAGTATAATATTCCTTCTAATACTCCGCCAGCAATGGCCAAGGCTTTATCAGAAACTGTATAACAGTGCCTCTCCTCGCAGCGGGGATCAATATCACCAATTTTTAATCCCTTATACACTTTAATACCGTCCTTGATTAAGCCCCTTAAAATACCGCCAATTTCAGCCTTTATGGGATAGGAACCCACATATCCCAGAATATCACCAGCTTTTACAGTACAATTGATTTCTACACAAGCATTAAAGGTTCCGTTGGCAGGAGATCTCACCAGTCGCTCCTTAGTATATCCGTTAACTGCACCTGGCAGCCCGGTATCTGGCTGGGCTGTACCCTTTAAAATCAAACGTCCTAGGTAATGACCCCGGTTTGTTTCTACGACTGCATGAACGTCTACCCCTGCGGTGAATCCCGGTCCCAGACCTATTACTATTGGAGCATCAGTTATAGTGGTGCCGGTATTGCGCTTGGCTATAATTGCATCCACCAACACAGTCGGTTTTAATTTTAAGGCTTCTTCGGCGGCAGGATCGATCAATATCGGTATATCCCCTTTATTAATCACCTTTATGGCCTCCTGATGGTCCTTGACTAGCCGGGCCGTCACCCCTTCCACACTATGTTTGCCTTCATAGACTGCTTCAGCAAAGGAAACACTTCGACGCACCATCATAGGCCTAGCAATTTCAGTCATGACCACCTGCATCCCACATTTTAAAAGTCGGTATGCCACTCCGCTGGCTAAATCCCCAGCCCCTCTGATCAATACAATGTTGTCCATTTAGACCAACCTTTCAATAAAGACATCCATCTGCCCACCGCACACCATACCTTCATCGGCGGCGGTAGCAGCATCCATCATCACCCTATGTAGTTTTGCACCATGGGAATCAAACAACATCAGGCTTCTCTACGCACCTCAGCTTCTCCACAACCACCACCAATGGTACCTATACATGTACCATCGGGCAATACCAGCATTTTTGCACCTGTCTTCCTTGGTGTTGAGCCTTAGTACGAACAATAGTGGCTAATACCACTGGTAGCAGTTGTTCTTTTGCCTTTAATATTTGTTCTAGCATTTCCCATTGCTGTCTGCTAGAGGTTAGTGCAATTTTCCCACCTATTACTCCATTTTTTGCTGCCACCAGTTGTGCCGCAATACTTACGGCTATTTCTTCAGGGGTTTCTGCACCAATAGCAATACCTATGGGCATGTGCACCTGGTTCACAACTTCTGGGGAATATCCCTTACCAATCAGATGCTCTTTTACCATTTTAACTCGCCTTTTACTTCCTATCATACCGATATAGGCTGGCTCAAATTGCAAGACAGCTTCTAAGCATTCCAGATCATGCTTATGACCCCTGGTAACAATAACAACACTGGTACCCTTGTCAATTTTATGCTGCCGCAGGGCCGATTGGAAGCTATCACAGATCACCAGCCGGGCAGCTGCAAACCTCTGCTTATTGGCAAATGCCGGCCTGTCATCCACCACAGTAATTTCATACTGTAAAAGTGAGGCAATATTCACTAAGGGTTGGGCAATATGTCCCCCGCCCAATACTAGAAGCTTGGCCACAGGGTGGTAACATTCACATAGTATATTTACTAAACCTGTATTTGTTTTAATTTCTACCACCTGGGCACCCTTCTGGTTTAGCATGCTTTGCTTGTGCCGTTGAATAGCAGAGGCCAGTGGCGACTCTAACAATTCACCTGCAAGCTGGGACTCTGTAATCAGCAGCCTCTTTCCAATAAATTGTATATTGGTTTGATCAGCTTCAATAACGGTAGCCACTGCCAGACTTCTTTATTTTCAATTATTTGCTGCATAATTCTAGCTAAAAACCTCCTGAAAGCATTAAAATGATTAGAAATAATCAAAAACCCCCGGTTACAGAATAACTTCTGCTCCATTTGTGGTCAACTCTTAATTGTTTATAAATTAACAAAATACCCCGGGAATAACTTCAATTATATTATCAAAAATTGTTAATAGTAGTTTAGAAATATACATGATTTGTTTTTAGCATTAAATATAAACGCCAAACATTTCATGTTTATTTTATGTAATCTTTGGCAATGTAAATGTTGGAACAAGTTTGATTTGCAAATATCGTCGTTTTTTGATTTAATAATAAAGGTAGTATTAGGTATTAACGGAAGGAGTTAGTATAAGTGAATTTTCCTACCCTGAAAATTGGACGGTTTATCCCCAAGTATCCCATAATTCAAGGAGGCATGGCTGTAAGAGTTTCCACCGCCCCCCTAGCGGGTGCAGTTGGTAATGCAGGTGGAATAGGAGTCATCGGTGCCACCGGGATGGAGCCAGAGGAATTACGTGACGAAATACGTCAAGCCAGAGCCATCTCACCTAACGGAATCATAGGAATAAATATTATGTACGCAGCCAGAGAGTTTGCCAAAATTGTGCGTACTGCAATAGAAGAAAAGATTGATATAATCTTTACTGGGGCCGGGTTCTCCCGGGATATTTTCTCCTGGGGCAAGGAATCCGATACACCAATAGTTTCTATAGTATCTTCAGCAAAGGTTGCTAAAATGGCTGAAAAGCTTGGTGCCTCTGCAGTTGTGGCCGAGGGAACTGAGGCCGGAGGTCACCTTGGCACCGACCTTTCAATTAAAGATATCCTGCCCGAAATAAGGAAGGCTGTAAAGATACCTGTCATTGCTGCCGGAGGTATTACTGATGGAAAGGGAATTGCAGAAATGCTCCGGCTTGGTGCTGACGGCGTCCAATTAGCTACCCGTTTTGTGATGAGTGTGGAATGTACAGTATCAGATGCCTTTAAAAAGCATTATATGAATGCCACAGCCGATGATGTCGTAACTATACTTAGTCCAGTTGGGCTCCCTGGCCGAGCTCTAAAGAACAGTCTAGTTTCACGTATTCATAGCGGTAATGCCCCTGAACCGGAAAACTGTCAGGTATGTTTAAAACATTGTTCTCAGTCTTTTTGTATTATGGATGCTCTGATGAACAGCCGAGATGGGAATATTGAAGACGGTCTGGTTTTCTGTGGACAGAACGTTCACCGTATAAAGGATATCCTGCCCGTTAGCACGATTTTTGACCGGTTGATAACAGAGGTTGCCGAAGCCTAAGGTTGATTTTTCCTAATCCTGGTGTTATACTGAAATTGCCTCTAATTTTTCATAATGCTGACTGTGGCATTGGTAATTAACATTTGTTAGCACAGAAGAAATTTAGGGAGTTTCATTATTCGGGGGAGATAGGTTTGGTATTTTCTGACAGAACTCTAGTTTGCCGGGATTGTGGAGCAGAGTTTTTATTCTCTGCCCGCGAACAAGAATTTTTTGCTGAAAAGGGTTTTCAAAATGATCCTTCACGCTGCCCTTCCTGTAGAGCGGCGCGCAAGCAACGCACCCAAGGCAATGAAGGTTACCGTCCGGCCCAGCGGCAATTATATGAGGCTGTGTGTGACGACTGTGGTGTAACCACTCAGGTACCATTTCAACCAAGCGGTACAAAACCAGTTTATTGTCGCGAATGCTTTCAAAATATTCGTAACAGATAAACTTAACTAGGTAGTTATACCGAATGCTATTGCATTCGGTTTTATTTTTATGAGAAAGAAAAAGATGAGACTTACCATGTCTCACCTTTCTCCTAACATTTTTGACCTTTTCATGCTAAACGTACAAATCTTCAGTACTAATTTTTCTAGCTTCAACCCCGCCCCTAACTGACTCTTCATAGTCAATTTCACTTTCAAAACTCTCCCCCGTGATAAAATCAATTGAAACACCACAGGTATCGGCTATTAAGTTAAGTGGTTCCCACTCCGGGTACATTAATCCTTTCTCAACTTTTTGTACCCATTTTGAAGTTTCTCCTATTTTAAATGCCAGCATTTTCTGGGTAAATTCCTGTCCACTTCTTTTGGCCCTATGTTCCCGGGCTCTCTTTACTCTGAGGCCTAATTCCTTTGGGCTATACACTAGTTGCCGCCTCCTTTTTAAAATTACTTATCGTTATTATTTGCTTAACTGTCGTTGGTATGAGTGGTAATTTTTTAAAAGAATTATTTTACCAAATTGGTTATTTACTTATGTTAAATTAACATATTATATACTATACCAAGGAAAAACAGTAAAGGAGGCAACATCATGCGAAGACACAAAACCATCACAATTAGTATTCCTGAAGATCTGGTCGATTATCTCGACAAAAAAATTATCCAAATTAATCGGAGTTCCTACGAAGAAACCAACCGCAGCCAATATATTCGATTATTAATTAAGAAAGATATGGTAAATTTCAATACCCCCATGTCCTCTTCCTTGAATAACAATAATTCAGAGGAATTAAACGGTACCGACCTGGATTATTATAATACCCTTTTAAACCTGGGGGGATACAAAAGATAGGTTAAAACAACACGTCTGTAATGGTCGGATAACTCCGGCCATTTTTGTATTTAAATAAAAATAGGGTGGATATTACATCCACCCTAGAATTACTTAATTTTTAAATATTCAACCTCGTCATATCTAAGTTCAAATTCTATATCCTTTCCTTTATACGAACCCAAATCCGAAAATTCAATGGACCTATCGTTGCGATCCTTTAGGGTGGCACGTTCTGCTATGAGGAACATATGTGTTACTCCATTTCTCGTACCATTGTCTTGGTAAATATACGCCCGCCCCGCCGATATTTTTTCAAGATTGCCGGTCAGCTTAATTCTTTCATAATTAGTTACCTTGATTCTAGTAACTTTACTGCTTTCCACTCTAACCTCAGCCTCAGAGCCAATTATGATTTTATCCAGATAGTTACCGTTATCATTTACTACCGTTACATCATCATCCAAGGTATAGAGCGTAGTATTACCATTTCTCTCGATCTTTATCTTATCTTCATTAATATCCAGCTCGGCTATGATTCCACTATAAGAACCGTTGGAGACAGATGAGCTAGTACCTAAATTTATTGTAATTACTTCATAATTCTTATTAAGAATAACTCGAACATTGTCTCCGCTGCGGAGGCTTCTAAAGGTTCGACTTCTACCATCCTCCCAAACAGTCACATTGCTAACTACATCATAGGTTCTCTTTCTGTCACTGCTATTTTTAATTTCTATGGTTTGGTCGTAGGTATCAATATGGGTTATTTCACCTTCGACTACTTCGGTATCCAAAACATCAATTTTTGTTACATAATCCCGGGAATTTGTTGTTAACTTAACATAATCGTGTTCATTAATATAATCAAAGCTACGTTTACTACTGTTATTGTATCTATAAACCTCTACATTATCATTAACATCATAGGTCTTTTCCGATCCGTCTGACTTTTTAATAGTGATGCGGTAGGTGCCAGAGGTCTTTATGTAGGTAACCTCCCCTTCTAAGTCAGACACAGAAGAACTATTATCTAGTAATTTAATATTGCTTGCCTGTTGTTGATCCGTGATTTCTATTTCTACAGTATCACCTTGTTCTATATCACTTCTGCTGATAGTATAACCATCTTTGTCTTTGATTTTGTAATTACTGGTAAAAGGATAGGTCCGATCATAGCCGTCAGCATCTTCGATGGTAATCCCAGAGGAACCCACACTCACCACGTGGCCAAAGACCTTAGGTGTTTCACTTAATGGCACAATATTTGTTACGAGGCCGCCGACCTTTTCAAGGGCTACCCTCTGACCCCTGGCAAAATTAGTATACCCGGAGCTAACTGATGTCCTATCAATTTGTTCACTTGTACCATCATCATATCTAACGGTAAAGTAATCTAAAAAGGAGTTTATAATGTAGCCTTTTGACTCTTTACCAGACAAAAGTAGCTTTATCTCTGAAATACTCCCTCCCGAAAACTTAACCTCCGCCCTTGTTCCACTGGTTAATGATGTTAAGTCCTTGAGATAACCATTTTGACTTATTATCACCGTACTTAATAAAGGATAAGATGTAATGGAACCATTGTCGGGTTGAAAAGTAATTGTTAAAGGATTATTTACTTGCAGACCTTGTATAGTGCCTGTAAGGGTGTTCTGAGTAGGAATGCTAGTTACAGGGGGATCAACTGTCGAAGTACTAGCTGAGGTATCAGCCAAATATGTAACTTTGCCTGTCGAATCTAAAACCACCTTAACATTGTCATTAGCTTTAAAGGCACCAATTGTACCCTTGCTCCCACCCCTGAATAGTTCGGCATCACTGGCCAGGGAAAGGGTTAAGGTTTGTCCTCCCTTTGTGACTGTAATCTTTTTATTTGTTGAATCTACAGAGCTTACCTTGCCACATAGTAATTACTGGCCTGAGGATTTATTTTGCCGTTCTCAAATAGTCTAGCAATAATTACAGCCATTTCACCCCTGGTTACGTTAGCATTTGGCTCAAACTTATTATCTGTTTTCCCAACCATTACCCCATGCTTCACGGCAGCAGCCACAAAGGGCTGCAGACTGCTGGCAATTGCTGCATTATCAGCAAAGTTCAGCTGATAGCCATCTGCACTAAGGTTTAATGCATTGGCAAAAAGCACGGCAATTTCAGCCCGGCTGGCCGGATGCTTGGGCTGCATAGTTGGAATCCCCGACTTAGAGATATATCCCTTGTCTGCGGCAAAGGCTACATTTCTTTTACCCCATTCTGGAAAATCAGCGGGAAAGTTATATCCACCTGGTGACATGGCATAACCATCTGCTTCGTTTCTAAAGCCTAGGGCCCTGTTTAGTAAAATAATTGCTTCCATTCTTGTAACCGATTCCTTGGGAACAAACAAGTCATCAGATCGCCCCACCATGATGCTTGCAGCATTACATTCGGCAATTGACTGCTCCCACCACTGCCCCGCGGTATCTTTAAAGCCGGCCCCCCAGGCAGAGGATAAAGGAACCAGTAAAGCTATCAAAAAAGTAAGCAACTTGAGTCTCAATGTCATTACCTCCATAATCATTTATTCTATAAAATCTGGATAGCCAGTAGAAATTCTTACCTATTTTGACGATTAATTTAGTTAATTCGTTACAAACTTTATTATTCCTGTTAAAAATTTTGGAAAAAAAATGGGCATCCCAACTAGGATGTCCTGATTACCTTTGATTAGAAATTGAATTATATACTTGATTCCAAGTTCTGCACCTGGTTCCTTTCCATGGCCAGAAGCGATTGTGGGGGGCATCATATAATATAACGTCAATGCCTCCAGTTGCCAACTGGTAACCGTTATGAATGTTATCTTCAATCATTAGCCTAACCTTGAGTTCTTTACAAACATCAAGCTTATCATGGGAATTTAATAAATGGAGTCCCCTGTAGGGAATACCCTGCTGGTGTAGCCATTTTTCAGTGATTTCCGCATAACGAGGGTTCCTGGCAGTTATTATATGAACTTCCCAGCCATCATTAACTAACTGTTTAATATTCCTTCTGGCATAGGGAATAACCGGACTGGTGCTAATAATCTCTTCTTCCCTTTGCTCCATCAAATTGATAAAATCATCTTCTGTGATAGAGTAGACCTTACACAGGTTATATTGGTAAATCTCATCCCCAAGTAATTTTTTACCACTATGGGTGTTTAGGGTGTCCACTAAAAGGTTTAAATTATCAGCTATGGTTCCGTCCAGGTCTATACCAATTTTCAAAGTCATCCACCTCCCACGATGCACAAGTGTAGTCCACTAAGTAATTATATTATAGCTATTCTTTGTCTAGTCTCTTCAATATTTCCAATTGCCAATAATGTAAAATTTGAAGTTCTCTAAGCCTCTTATGAATTTCACGTTCCTTTTTAATAGCCACCGTTTCCCCTAATTGATATTTTAATCGGTATATTTCTAGCTTCGTATCCTCTATGGCCCTATCTAATTCTTCTCTATTCATACCCTTCACCTCAGCAAGAAACCTAATCAAACATTCGTCAATTGGGGAATAACTCCTGCAGTACCCTTTTATTTTATTAAATTAATCATTCAATCATAAATGTATATTATGCAAAATTAAAAGAACTGCAATTTATGCAGCTCTCCATTTCTTGGAGCCGACGATGGGACTTGAACCCACGGCCTGCTGATTACGAATCAGCTGCTCTACCACTGAGCTACGTCGGCTTAATCTATACATGCAGGACTATTTTACCACAAGCTAAAGTTTGGCTGCAATATTTGCTGTTCTGCTGATTTTCTAGGTTGTGTAATAACATTATAAAAATAAAAGTTCCGCTGGTAAGCAGAACTTAAATTGGAGCTGCTAACCGGGATTGAACCGGTGACCTTATCCTTACCAAGGATACGCTCTACCTACTGAGCTATAGCAGCATTGGTTGCGGGAGGGGGACTTGAACCCCCGACTTCGGGTTATGAGCCCGACGAGCTACCAACTGCTCTATCCCGCGTCAACATCGAGTATTATATCATATCCATAGATATAGAAACAAGGATTAATTTCCAGGCCTTCTATGGAAATATACTGGTGGAGGGAGAAGGATTCGAACCTTCGAAGTCGTCTGACGGCAGATTTACAGTCTGCTCCCTTTGGCCGCTCGGGAACCCCTCCAGATTAAGTTGGAGCCGACGATGGGACTCGAACCCGCAACCTGCTGATTACAAGTCAGCTGCTCTACCAATTGAGCTACGCCGGCCAAACTACAGCGTCATTACCGCCGCAAGAGATATAATAACAGATATAAAAATCACTGTCAACACTTTATAAGAAGTATTAAATGGCAACAATAGAGTTTTTTTACTCAGAAATATTTTCGGTAAAATAAAGGTAAACATAACCTTCGTGTAGTATTATTTGAGTTAAAGAAAGCCAAACCCCGGATATCCGGGGTCTAAATGTAAATTTAAGCTTCTCGCTTTTCCAAGTATCTTTCTAACTTGCGTTTAACCCTTTGCAATGCATTGTCAATAGATTTTACGTGACGATTTAAATCCTCAGCTATTTCCTGATAGGATTTACCCTCCAAGTAAGACATAAGCACCTTCCACTCCAAGGAGCTGAGAATTTCGCCCATTTTTTCTTCGATATCATCGAACTCTTCCCTGCTAATAATCAGCTCTTCGGGGTCTGTAATTTTAGACCCTGAAATTACATCCAGCAGGGTTCGATCTGAATCCTCATCATAAATAGGCTTATTTAATGAGACATAAGAATTCAAAGGAATGTGTTTTTGTCTTGTGGCTGTTTTTATGGCGGTAATAATCTGCCTAGTAATACAAAGTTCTGCGAAGGCACGGAAAGAGGATAGTTTGTCCATCCGAAAATCCCGAATAGCTTATATAATCCAATCATACCTTCCTGGATTATATCCTCCCTGTCGGCCCCGATAAGGAAGTATGAGCGAGCTTTAGCACGCACAAAGTTTTTATATTTGTTAATTAAGTATTCCAGCGCCGCGTCGTCGCCCTCACGCGCGAACTCTACGACATCCTCGTCAACCATGATACTGTAGCCGCCGGAAACTTCCCTTTGTGCATTTATATTCAAAATTTATCGCCCCCGCTTCTTTATCTTAAGCACCAGTAAAAAAGAGAAAAAGACTGCAAAAGTCTTATTTAGATGATTCCGGGGTCAAAATACCACCCATTTGATTAATCAGTTAGTTATATATTACTTCCTAACTAGTTCTTTGAGTTCCATGAGTAATTATATCTTATGTTAAAAAGGCTCGTCAAGGTAAAAAAATACGTCTACTGGGGACTTTAGTTCTACATTAGAGTACTTAGCCGGCTAAATTTTGTCGTCATTCGCCAGGAAATATTAGATAGTTTATTATTCTGATTTTATTCTTGAAGAAAAGCCAGCCAAGACTTTAGGGCTAATTAGTCAACTTATCTACAAGGACAAGTTTACTTATTTCCCCTTCCCACCTCCACGCCGCCATTTTTCCAAGATTAACCTAATATCTGCCGGCAGTTTATCCTCCAGGTATCCCTCTGTGGGGTCCTTTTTGGCAAATTGCTGCTGGCCTTGTTTATTGATTTTAAATACCTGGGTGCGAAACTCCTTGGGCGTGATGCGATAAGCACCCCGGCCAAAAATAATTCTCTGCTCATCCAGTCTGAAGTTGCCACATATACAGTCCCTAATTTGGTAAGGTCACCTACAATTCTCTCGATGAGGGAGTCCGCAGTTTCCCCCTCCTGTGTATAGAAAACCTCTATTCCATGTATCATCTCGGAATGTTCAATCCCTTTCTTAACCAGGTGTGCATCAAAAACTATTTTAACTACACTACCTGTCAGGGATGCAAAATTTGCTATTATGTCAATTAGTTTATCTCTACCGTGGTCCAACCCGCCTTCTATGATTCCCTCAAAGTCAGGCCAGGCATGGATAATGTTATATCCGTCCACCACGTAAAATTCTTGCATGGACAAATCCTACCCTCTCTGACGTATCACCTCATACACCAATAGTGCCGCAGCAACTGAAGCATTCAGGGATCCTACCCGGCCAGCCATTGGCAAACGAACCAACATATCACAGCGTTCTTTCAAAAGCCTCCCAATCCCTTTCCCCTCTCCGCCAATCACTAACACAAGGGGCCCTGAAAGTTTTGCCTCCCAGAAAGTTTCCTTACCATCCATATCTGCTCCCACAACCCAAAGACCCATGTCTTTTAACTGTCTTATTGTCTGGTCTAAATTAGTAACCCTGGCCACCGGTACATACTCCACCGCCCCGGCAGAAGCCTTAGCTACAGTGGCAGTTAGGGCCACCGAGCGTCTTTGGGGAATGATTACCCCATGGGCCCCAGCGGCATCAACGGTTCGTATAATTGCGCCTAAATTGTGGGGATCATTTATCTCATCCAGCATTACAATAAAAGGGTCTTGCCCTTTTTCCTTGGCTATTTGTAAGATATCTTCTATCTCCACATATTCTTTTGGGGCAACATAGGCAATAACACCCTGATGGGGAGAATCCTTAACCAGCTTGTCCAGGTTACTCCGTTCAACCATTTGTACAGGAACATTATTATCCCGGGCAAGCCTAATAATTTCTGATACAGGTCCCGTTGTAGAACCTTTAGCCATAACAATTTTATTAATTGGACGTCCTGAACGTAAGGCTTCGCGAACAGGATTTCGCCCAGCGATGATTTCGCTCACCGGATTACCTCCGTATCTGTTATGCTGATTAGTATATCCAGAGGAACTTCATACATTTCATAGTTACTAATTTAAACCAAACCTTTTTCGCACCTCTGCCCGCTTGCCGCAGCTGAGCTTTCCCTCGGGGCAGGGGCCAACCAAGCATTCCGGTCCAGCATCGGCAAATACCGTCGGTGCTGCCTCCTTTACCAAGTTCAACATTTCCTCTGCCAGCCTACGGATTTCCCATTGAGCCCTTTGGCAGCAGCGCAGGTTAAAGAAATGTCTCAATTCCCTGGCGTTCATAGTTACCACAATTTTGGTTTCAGCGGCATTAGGCAAAACAAACCTTGCATCTTCATAGGCTTCCCTGCCACCACCGAGCTTTTCCACCCAGCCATCATACCATTGTTGGATTTGGGACATCTGTTCCTCAAATTCTTTAACTGCTTCAGTCCCCAAAGCAAAAATCGTTTCCGGCACTACATACTCAAAGCTTCCCTGACGATTCTGGTCCCTGGTCTCTCCTACATAACGTTGGGACTGCACACTGAAGCTAGCAATCCTATGACGGGTTATTTGGGCCAATAGGCTGCGGGATACCCCTTCAATACCAAAGGTAAAGGAAACATGCTCAATGGTTGTGAGATGACCCATTTCCAAGAGCTTGGCTATAAAGGCCTGTTGATCCTTCCCCGCAACACTTTCAGCCAGGTCATCTATTTTTGAAGGCGAATAGCAAAGCCTGGCAGCCATAGCTATAGTTTTTTCCGGTTCTGGGGTATGCTTTAGCAGACGCACCTTTAGATTTGTTTTACCCACTTTATACTCTCCCCCATAATATATTAGATAGGCGTCTTAATTCATATCAAGGGTGTCCATGGCCTTTGCAATGATCTCTCTAGCCTCTGACTACGGCCTTGTAAGTATAAATAACCTACCAGGGACTCCAGGGCAGTTGCATGCCGATATTCCACCACATTAGACCCCTTAGGCGGAATACCAGATTTGGCGTTTCGACCCTGCGAACCACGGCCATCTCTTCTTCTGAAGGATGTCTTCAAGGGCAAACAACGCACCGGCCTGAGCGCTGGCCCGAACATATTTAACCGCTTCCCGATGCAGTTGTTGAACTTTGGTCATGCCACGGCCAACAAGCATTTCCCTTACTACCAGTTCATATACAGCATCCCCTACATAGGCCAGCACCAGAGCTGGGACTTCCTTTGGCTCTATATCCTTTTGATTAATAATGAAATTATCCAACAATATTATCCCTGCTTTTTCCAGCGAACACCCTGGGGTGTATCTTCTAAAATAATACCCAATTCCTTCAACCCGTCCCGAATGGTATCGGCAGTGGCCCAATCTTTTTTACTGCGAGCCTCCTGACGGATCTTGATAATGAGCTGTACTAAACCGTCAGCTAACTTGTCATCTGAACCATTTGCCTCCAGCAGAAGTTTGCCGGTTGTTTTATCTTCCTTAAGACCCCCAGGACACTATTAAAGTCTTTTATTAGAAGATGGGCCTTCTCCATTGAATCCTTATCCCTTTGGCTAATTCTCCCAGCACTGCCCACAAATATATTAACCTCCCGGGCCAACTCAAAGAATACAGAGGTAGCTAGGGCAGTATTAAAATCATCATCCATAGCCTTTTCAAATTCATTTCTAAGGCTAGAAAGTCTCTCTTCAAAGGCTTTGGCCTCTGTTTTAGCCTCCCCATCCGAAGCTGGAAAGGCCATTGCTTCATAGAGGAGTCTAACGGCTGTCTTAATACGCTCCAGCCCCTTGCCTGCTACAGCAAGCTTCTCATCATCGAAGTCCAAGGGACTGCGATAGTGGGTTGAGAGCAGATACCACCTAACCACATCTGGCGGAAACTTATCAAGTATTTCCCTAACCAAAAAAAAGTTCCCCAGGGATTTAGACATTTTCTCCTGGTTAATGGTGATAAACCCATTATGCATCCAGTATCGGGCAAAGGGCTTGTGTCCGGCCGCCTCTGATTGGGCAATCTCATTCTCATGGTGGGGGAATATCAAGTCGTACCCCCCTCCGTGAATATCAAAACCGTCCCCTAAGTATTTATGAGCCATGGCTGAGCATTCAATATGCCAACCAGGGCGACCGTTACCCCAGGGACTTTGCCAACTTGGTTCACCAGGCTTGGCGCCTTTCCAAAGGGCAAAATCCATAGGGTCTTTTTTTCTCAAATCCACTTCAACCCTGGCACCGGCCTGCATATCCTCCAGACTCCGTCCTGAGAGTTTGCCATAGTCTGCAAAGCTTCGAACGGCAAAATAGACATCCCCGTCCACCTGATATGCATGTCCTTGGGCTACCAGATATTCGATTAATTCAATGATCTCGTTTATATGCTCTGATACCTTGGGGTGGATATTTGCCCTCATTACATTTAAAGCATCTGAATCAGCAAAGAATTCCTCAATATATTTCCGGGCCAGGGCAAGGGGATCCATTTTTTCTTCCCTGGCACGATTAATGATTTTATCATCAACATCAGTGAAGTTTTGAATATAGTTTACTTTGTAGCCCTTGTACAAAAGGTACCTTCTAACTGTATCAAAGAAGACCAATGGCCGGGCATTACCCAGGTGAATATAGTTATAAGTCGTGGGGCCACAAACATACATACTGACCTGATCCTGTTCCCTCGGAATAAACTCTTCCTTTGACCTGGTAAAGGTATTATATATTTCCACTGTTTTCCTTTGCCCCCTCCCCATGTTCTTTCAGTTTACAACATTCCTCTTCAACTTCCTTCAGGCGGCTCTCTAGTTTTTCTACTGCCCCTTGCATCTGTGAAAGCATATCAGCAACAGGGTCAGGCATTTGATCGTGTCGCAAATCCTGCACATGGGTTAAACCAACCTTATGCCCATCCCGAATCACAATTTTCCCTGGCACCCCAACAACGGTGCAGTTGGACGGTACCGGTTTAAGAACTACTGAACCGGCACCAATTTTTACATTATCCCCACAGTAAAGGAGCCAAGCACTTTTGCCCCGGTGCTTATAACCACATTATTGCCAATAGTTGGGTGCCGTTTACCCTTTTCTTTACCTGTACCGCCAAGGGTTACACCTTGATAAATGGTAACATTATCACCAATTTCTGCAGTTTCACCTATCACCACACCTGAACCATGGTCAATAAATAGGCCTTCTCCGATTTTTGCTCCCGGGTGAATTTCTATCCCTGTCAAAAACCTGGATATCTGTGAAATAAACCTGGCTGTGATAAAAAAATTCTTTTTGTACAGGGCATGGGCCACCCGGTGAAATAATATGGCGTGTAGCCCCGGATAGCATAGTAACACCTCAAGGGTATTCTTTGCCGCCGGGTCACGTTCAAAAACTGCATTTATTTCTTTTTTTATCCGGCTAAACAAGGTAGTGACCCCCCTTTATTACAATACTGGGTTACTGTTTAATGGCAGCTTTAAGTCTGGCAATGGTTAGCTCCTTGCCAAATATAGGTATAATCTGATATAACTCCGGGCCGTGGGCTTTTCCGGTTAGCGCCACCCTTAGCGGCATAAATACCATTTTACCCTTAAGTCCAGTCTGTTTGCCCACAGCTTTAAGCAGAGCCTTTACTGCCTCTTCTGTTAGTTCCTCCGCCTGGGATACCAATTCAATGGCTGCATTCATTACCACAGGCACATGATCCCCCACTAGGATTTGAGCAGCCTCTTCGTTTTCAGGTGCCACATCCTTGTTGAAGTATATTTCTACATGCTGGGTAATTTCTTGCATAAATGATACATAGTTTCTGGCCACCGAAACAACTTGCCTAACCCAATTCAGCTTTTCTCCATTTACTTCCCCTACCAGATAACCTGCCTCTTGTAAATAGGGAATAGCCATCTGGGTTAGCCTATCCAGGTCCGCCTGTCTAATATAGTGGCCATTAAGCCAATTGAGTTTATCTATATCAAAAACCGCGGGGTTTTTGGCCACCCGATCCAGGGAAAACTGCTGCTGAATTTCTTCAGCGGTAAAAATTTCTTCCTCGCCCCCTGGAGACCAACCCAATAGTGCTAAAAAGTTCAGTAAAGCTTCCGGTAGATAGCCCCGTTTTTCGTATTGCACCATTGATGTGGCACCGTGACGTTTACTCATCTTTGCACGATCATTACCCAATATTAAGGATATATGGGCAAATTCCGGTGTCTTCCACCCCAGTGCCTGATAGATCAATATTTGTCTTGGAGTATTGGAGAGATGCTCCTCGGCCCGGATAACATGGGTTATCTTCATGTTGTAGTCATCGGCCACAACAGCAAAATTGTAGGTGGGGATATTATCGGATTTCATGATGATAAAATCACCAATACCCTCACAATCAAACTCCACCTGCCTCTGACCTGATCACTAACAGTGACTACGTGGTTTTTCGGAACCTTGAAGCGTAAAACAGGCTTCCTGCCCTCGGCCTCAAACTTTAATGTATCTTCAGAACATAGTTCACGACAGCGTCCCAAATATCTTGGCAATTCCCCCTTGGCCATAAGTTGTTCACGCTCAGCGGCAAGTTCTTCCTCACTGCAATAGCATAAGTAAGCGTGCCCCTCCTCCAGAAGCCTTTGGGCCAATGCACGATATCCCTGCAGTCGTTCCGTTTGTCGGTAGGGACCATTAGGTCCTCCAACTTCAATACCTTCGTCCCAATCCAGCCCTAGCCACCGCAGGGCATCCAGAATGTTTTTCTCCGATTCCCTTGAGGATCTCTCTAAATCAGTGTCCTCAACCCTGACAATAAATTCCCCACCATGATGGCGGGCAAATAGCCAGTTAAACAAAGCCGACCTGGCTCCTCCAATATGTAAAGGCCCGGTGGGGCTTGGTGCAAACCTAACCCGAACAGACAAGAAACTTCCTCCTCTATCTTGGTTTTTTGTTCCATCTAGATGGATATTATACCACCTTTAGGTAAAGAGGAACAACTTTTTGCACTTTTAACCCCTTGCATCTAAATTATCTATTCACACAATTAAGCCTTGGTAGTATAATTATAGTAAAAGATTGTGAATTTTTGCTCAAGGCTGAGCATATACCAATGGTGTTATACATACTCAATCTGTCTATTTTAGAAGGGAGATTAAGATAATGGCTTTTCCTAAATTAGGGGATTTAATCGACGAGTATAACGAAATTAAGGGCTCCATCACTTACAAATTGGATGATCGCAGGCTTCTGGATAAATCAGTGCCAGAGATAGTCTTTTGCGATAAAACCGTAGGTAAGTCCCATTTTTCACTTGTTCGAACACCCGAATTTGAAATGGTGTTTACTTATAAAAAAGGCAATAAGACTCACCAGTCCAGGATTGATCTTAATGACTTTAACCCATCAAGCGAAGCCCGCTTCTTCCTGAGCTGGGGACCTGACCATTGTGAAATCTGCTGGACCACCAACCCAGGCTGCTGCTGCAATTTCTAAATCAGTTGTTCGAGCATACGTCCACTTTATGCAAAGAAAAGGAAGCCCCTTCGTCAGCACTTTAGAGAAGGGACTTCCTCTTTTCGTTTAGTCTATTTACCGTTTTTCTGCAGTTTAGCCCAAGAATCTTTTAGGGAAACTATTCTGTTAAAGACTAGCTTGTTTTCGTTGGAGTCCTTTGCGTCAATACTAAAGTAACCGTGCCTTAAAAATTGAAATCTAGAACCAGGCGCGGCCTTTGCCAGACTTGGTTCCACCATGCAATTACCCAGTAATTTTAAAGAATCAGGGTTTAAAAACGTTTTGAAATCCGCTCCTTCATCCGGGTTCTCTTTAGTAAATAGCCGGTCATAAAGCCTTACTTCCGCTTTAACCGCATGTTCTGCAGACACCCAGTGCAGGGTCCCCTTTACTTTCTTGGTGCTGGTCCCTGAGCCGCTCTTGGTGTCGGGATCATAGGTGCAATATATTTCTACAATACGACCCTGTTCATCCTTTACCACACGCTCACATTTAATAATATAGGCATGTTTTAATCTAACTTCGCTACCAGGATAAAGCCGGAAAAACTTTTTCGGTGGTTCCTCCATAAAGTCATCCTGTTCAATATAAACAATCCTGGAAAAGGGAATCTTCCGACTTCCCAGCTCAGGATTTTCAGAGTTGTATTCAGCCTCTAGCTCCTCCACCTGTCCTTCCGGGTAATTTTCTATTATCACCTTTAGGGGATTTAACACCGCCATGACTCTGGGAGCACGAATGTTAAGATCTTCCCTGATACAATGTTCCAATAGGGCTAAATCAACCATACTTACTGCCTTGGCCACACCAATCCTCTCACAAAAATCTCTGATTGACTCAGGTGTATAGCCGCGACGGCGCAAACCAGAAATAGTAGGCATGCGAGGATCATCCAGCCGCTCACATGGTTCTCCTCAACCAACTGCCGCAATTTACGTTTACTCATTACCGTATAGCTTAGGTTCAGGCGAGCAAATTCAATCTGCTGGGGTCTATATTCAGTATCCACAGCTTCCAAAGCCCAGTCATATAAAGGGCGGTGATCCTCGAATTCACAGGTGCAAATCGAATGGGTGATCTTCTCAAGGGCATCTGAAAGGGGATGTGCATAATCATACATGGGGTAAATGCACCACTTATCCCCCGTCCGGTGGTGCGTCGCACGCAATATACGATATAAAACAGGGTCACGCATGTTAAGATTTGGGGAAGCCATGTCAATTTTTGCCCTGAGCACCCTGGAGCCATCTTCAAACTCTCCCGCCCTCATTCTTTCAAAAAGGGCTAGATTTACCTCCCTGGAACGCGAGCGATAGGGACTTTCTTTTCCTGGCTGGGTTAAGGTGCCACGGTATTCCCTGATTTCCTCGGGGCTTAAATCGCAGACATAGGCTTTACCTTCATTGATAAGCTTTACAGCAAATTGGTAGAGCTTTTCAAAATAGTCGGAGGCATAAAACATACGGTCGCCCCAATCAAAGCCCAACCACTTAACATCTTCCTGAATTGATTCAACATACTCAACTTCTTCTTTACTGGGGTTTGTATCGTCAAACCTTAGGTTGCATAGTCCCCCGTTTTCCAGGCAATGCCAAAGTTAAGGCATATTGACTTGGCATGACCAATATGCAGGTATCCGTTGGGTTCGGGCGGAAACCTGGTATGGACCTCCCACCATGCTTATTGGTATCAAAGTCATCGGCAATAATATTTTGAATAAAGTTAGAGGCTGCGGTCTTGGTATCTGACATTTTTAATTACTCCTCTGAATTTTTGTAGATCTTGGCTATAAATGGTTTATATTTCCACATGTTGTCCAAAAATCCTCTTAGTTATGTAATTAAACCTCATAATTTGTCACTGGAAGAATTAAAAATTTTTATTAGCTATGGTGCAGACTGCATATGCCCCTATACCTTCCCCACGCCCGGCAAAACCTAGGTGCTCAGTCGTGGTTGCCTTTACATTAACATCCTTGCTCTTAATCCCTAAGGTTTCGGCAATATTTTGCCTCATCAGCTCAATATATGGGGCTAATTTAGGGGCTTGGGCCACCACCACAGCATCTATATTATTTATCCAGTAGTTTTCTAATTCGAGCTTATGCTTTACTTCCCCTAAAAGCTTTAGGCTGGCTATACCCTTATATCTGGCATCACTGTCTGGAAAATGTCTCCCTATATCTCCTAGACCCGCTGCGCCCAGCAAGGCATCCATAATGGCATGCACCAAAACATCTGCATCCGAATGACCCAGCAGTCCCAGTTCAAAGGGTATCTCTTGCCCTCCTAGTATAAGGTCCCTTTCAGGAACCAATTTATGAACGTCATAGCCTATTCCAATTCGCACGTTTCTGTCCTCCTCGCCAAAAAGGCATCGGCTAAAACCAAATCCTCCGGTGTGGTTATTTTTATATTCTCGTAGCTTCCATCAACCAATTTAACCGGTCTTCCCATGGCTTCAACCAGGCACAATCGTCGGTTGCAAAAAACCCCGGCTCTTTGCTGTCTGGTGGGCTTCCATAATGATGTTATATTTAAATACCTGTGGTGTCTGAACGGCACGCAAAGACTCCCTGGAAGGGGTTTTTAATACTAAGCCGTGAGAGTCTATAACCTTCACAGTATCCTTCAGGGGCACCGACAGGGCCGCTGCCCCGATTTCCCGGGCTCCTTTTATAACAGCAGCAATTTCCCGGTTTCTAATCAAAGGCCTCGCTCCGTCATGTATAACCACCAGTTCAGTTCCCCGGCCCAAAATGCTTAGTCCATTAAAAACAGAAGTTTGGCGGTGATCGCCTCCCGCACCACCGCCATAATTTTACTAAAAGAATTCCCCAGAATATTTTTTTGGCAATATTCTTCTTCACCAGCTCCTACCACAAGAACCACCGAAGTAATATCAGTGCATTCTTCCATTACCTGTAGGGTATGGTAAAGGATAGGCTTGCCCCGAAGGGTTAGATATTGTTTTTTTACTTGAGAGCCATTCTTCTGCCAACACCGGCTGCGGGAATTACTGCAATAACATCAGCCAATCATATTCACTCCACCCATTACATGTCCTGAAGCCTCAGAACGTCTATCGGGATTTTTCGGTTTAGCAAAAATCATTCGTCCTGCCGCAGTTTGTAAAACACTGGTTACAAGAACACTAATGGTTTGACCAATATAACGCCTTCCACCGTCAACCACTATCATTGTGCCATCATCCAGGTAAGCTACTCCTTGTCCCATTTCTTTACCGTCTTTAACAACAGTAACCGTCATCTCTTCACCAGGTAGCACCACCGGCTTAATGGCATTGGCCAGCTCATTTATATTAAGCACCTTTACTCCCTGTAACTCAGCAACCTTGTTTAAGTTGTAGTCATTGGTTATTATCTTAGCCCCCAATTTCTGGCCAAGCTTTACCAGTTTAGCATCAACTTCTGCAATATCATCTAAACCTTTGGTACTTTCATATATCTGCACTTTAATATCTGCTGATTTTTTCATGTTGTTAAGAATATCCAGACCCCTTCTGCCTCTGTTTCTTTTAAGCACATCAGCCGAGTCTGCAATATGCCTTAATTCATCTACAACAAATACCGGCACCAGTAATGTCCCCTCGATAAATCCGCTATGGCACAGCTCTGAAATTCTTCCGTCGATAATAACGCTGGTATCCAAAACCTTTACAGAATTCCCTTTAGTTTCCTGCTTGGCCGCCTTTTCTTTGCCAAAGCGCGGAAGACTAGAGAATAAAGAGAAGATTTCCTCCCTTTTCTTAACTGCCACCGAGAGACCAAGATACCCCAGTAAAACCGTACCTAAGAGCCACAGCCCTTTACCAATGGGGCCCATGGTAGATAAAATAGCGCCCAATAAATTAGCAATTATAAGTCCAAAAATAAGTCCAAGGGAACCCATAATTAAATCCTGGGTTGGGGTTTTGGCCAAATATTGGTCCACCACGCGGCTAGCGCCAAACCACCCTTGATGATCCATGGCGCGCTTAACACCCCTGTCAGCACCCCAACCAAGGCCCCAAGGGCGATTACCCCCAACTCTAATTGAGGCAAAGTGTTAGGCACCGTTACTAAACGGTTTGTAACTATATAAAGCCCTACCCAAAACCCAATACTACTAAACACAAGAATTATTAAACCATAAATACTCTTTCTGATCATCTCTCTTCACCCCCTTTCATTACCATATTTTTCAATAGTATAGTTATTATAGTTTATGCAGGTAAATAAGTTCAACAACAAAAAAGGGCGAATTCTGTTGTAAAATTTAGGCAAATACACCATCAATTAGTGACCTTGCCGTATCTTCCTCCAGCTCTGCAGCCAGCACCAGTTCACTAATTAATATTTGCCTGGCATTTTCCAGCATTTTTCTTTCTCCGGAGGATAAACCCTTCTCCTTATCCCTAGTAAGAAGGTTGCGGACTACCTCTGCAACCTCAAAAATATCACCGCTCTTAATTTTCTCTAAATTGGCACGATACCTACGATTCCAGTTTGTGGACATAGCGGAAGTTTGCCCCTTTAAAACGCTTAGGACAATCTGAACTTGTTCCTGATCAATAATCTCACGCAACCCTACATCATTGCAATTGGTAATGGGTATCATAACCTTCATATCTCCAATGGGGAGCCGCAATATATAGTATTGTCTAGATTCACCTAGGACTTCTTTTTCCTCTATGGCCTCGATGACTCCGGCTCCGTGCATAGGGTATACGACTTTGTCGCCAATTTTGAACAAGGCCAATCCCTCCCGAGTTTAGTTGTAAAAATTATAACACAAAATACCACCACTGTCAAAAAACATATATTTTAGCATAGCCCCATTGCAGTGTCAATAACCATTTTGTGACAATATGGCCCGTTTGACAAAGCCCCTTCAAGGTAGCTATAATTGCTTTAACGGAGAGTTAAAGGAGTGGTCCGGCAGATGAAAGACTTGCTTTGCGATCAGTTTCAAAATACTGTATCTGAAATGATGCTATGCCACCGCAGCATCCTGGAGGTTTTAGCCAAGGTTCAGGAATCTGGGGCCCGGGTTCAGCGGTCTGTAGTTCAATCCGTTACTGCCTGTGGCTGTCAGAAAATCAATGCCAATAAGAACAAAAGCCCTCTACCCGAGGATGCAACTCTTATTGATCTGAAAAACTTGCTTGATTCCCATATTTCCGGCGAGCTTTGCAGCAACTGCAGGGACAATATCGAAAGTGAAATTGGTCGAGCCCTATTTTATATGACTGCCCTATGTAATTTACTTGATTTAAACCTTTATGATATCTTCATAAAGGAACATAAGCAGCTGGAGATTCTACGGGAGTATAATCTTACCTAAAAGGTTAGATTGCCAGTGTTGTTCCATTAGCTTTTTGATTGTGGTTATGGTGAAGGGGTCCTGTTGTCTACAGGACCCCCTTATAATTATCTACCCCTAATTTCAGCAGCTTAAATCAGGGCAAGGCTAATTATTAGTGTTTGATAAATCTGTCTTGGAGAAGTATCTCCCTATATCTAGTAAGTCCATCCTTTATTGATCGGGCCCTGACTTCACCGATACCCTCTACTTCATCCAATTCCTGGATAGAGGCACTTAAAATACGTCTAAGATCACCGAAGGTGTTAACCAGATTTTCAATTACCGGCACAGGTAGTCTGGGGATTTTCTTTAAAACCCGAAATCCTTTCGGATGTACACCCTGATCCAACACACTGGCACTTCCTGGATAGCCCAGGGCTCTAGCAATTAGTACCAAATCTAAAAGATCCTCCGCAGGCCAGCTTCCTATGACTTTGAGAATGCTTTCAGGAGTCTTTTCTCCCAGGGTAGTGGCATAATCCTGAATAATTAATAGCCCTTCATCTTCAACATTGGCTACCAACTCATCCATCTGCATGGCAATTAGCCTGCCTTCTATACCTAATTCACTGATATAGCGGTCAATTTCTTTTTTCACCCTTAATACCATCTCTACCTTTGTATTGCTCTGGCAACATCAAAGAGAGTCACTGCCTCCTGGAGTTCTAAGGTGGATAGCTCATTAATAACCTTATCAGAAACGGATCTGTATTTTTCAAGGGTTTGTACAGCTTGATTGGCCTTAGCTAAAATCACACTAATATCCCTAAGGAAATATTTTAAAGTACCCTTGTATATAGTAATAACTCCCCGGCGTTGAGAGATAGAGATCACGGGAGCATCACATTGCTTTGCTACTCTCTCAGCAGTCCTGTGTCGAATCCCGGTCTCACTTGATGGAATTATTAAATCGGGTATTAATTGTGTATTTGCAGCTATTATTTTACGACAATCTTCACTTAGAATAATAGCTCCGTCCATTTTAGCCAGCTCATAAAGGCCAGCAGGGGTAAAATCCGCATTAATGGCAAACCCGCCCTCGGCCAACTCCATAACCTCCGGGTTATCACCTACAACAATCAAGGCCCCGGTCTTGGCTCGTAATATATTCTCCAACCCTTCCCTGAGGGGAGTTCCTGGAGCAACTAGACGTAGTAATTTAAGTAGCCTATCTTCTAATTTTTCGTCTTTTACCATATTGCACCCCTTACCGCTCTACTGCTGCATCTACTGCCTCTTGTAATGAATTAACACATATATATTCTATTATACCCAATGATTCATCTTGTTGCTCTCTCGGGGGGCCAATACATAGTCTAAAGCCAAGTTTTGCCGCCTCATTAAGTCTTTTATCCATACCTGAAACGGGTCTGACTTCTCCTGTAAGCCCAACTTCCCCAACCAAAACCATACCTTCTTGGATGGGTTTGTCCCTAAAGCTAGAGGTAATGGCCAGGGCAATTGCCAAATCCGCCGCCGGTTCATCTAGCTTTACTCCTCCCACCGCACTAACATAGGCATCATAAGGTGATATTCTTAGGCCTACCCTGCGTTCTAGAACAGCCATAATTAAAGCCACCCTATTATGATCGACTCCCGAAGTCATTCTTCTAGGAGTTCCATAACCACTGGGACAAACCAACGCCTGGATTTCAACCAAAAGGGGGCGTGTTCCCTCTAGGCTGGGAACTATTGAAGAACCAGCTACCCCCTGTGGCCTTCGGTTCATAAACAAGGCTGAGGGATTTGTAACCTCTACCAGTCCCCTTCCTCTCATTTCAAAAATCCCCAGTTCATTGGTAGAGCCAAAACGGTTCTTTACCGTCCGTAATACCCGGAAGGATTGGTGTCGATCCCCCTCAAAATAAAGTACAGTATCCACCATATGTTCTAATACCCTGGTCCCGCCAAAGTTCCCTCTTTAGTTACGTGACCCACCACAAATATAGATATACCAGTACCCTTGGCTATTCTCATAAGTATCCCCGTAGACTCACGCACTTGTGATACGCTGCCGGGTGCTGAGGATAAGTCCGGCTGAAATACTGTCTGGATTGAATCTAATATAACAGCCACCGGCATTAGTTCCTTAATATACCTTTCAATAACTGACATATCAGTTTCCGACAAAAGCAGCAAATCCTGATGGACAGCCCCAATCCTCTCTGCCCTCATTTTTAATTGCCTTGTGGATTCTTCCCCGGAAACATATAATATTTTACCAGCACTTGCAGCAATGGCAGCGGCTCCTTGCAGCAAGAGGGTAGATTTACCGATGCCAGGATCTCCGCCCACAAGCACCATGGAGCCCGGTACCAGGCCTCCACCGAGAACCCTGTCTAATTCTTTGATTCCCGTTGAATACCTATCCTCTTCCGCTGCAATAACCTCAGTAACAGCAACTGGTGAAGAGCCTGATATCCCGCGAACCTCTTTTATATCGGCCACCTTCTCCTCTGTCAGGCTGTTCCATTCCCCACACCCCGGACAACGTCCCATCCACCTGGCACTTTGATGTCCGCAGCTCTGGCAGGAATAAGTGGTTTTATTTCGCACTCCATGACCTCCAACATCAAAATAACTTCTAAACTAATTTGTCATTCGCTGCTTAATATTTAAATTCCTGCACCTAGTTCCACAAAATGTCAAATACCCTGTAAAGTCAAATAGTTGGCAATCCAAGGATCGCCAACTACTCCTAAAAAACGACTTATCGCACATTAATTATGCGTTAACTGCCGCTTTTACTATAAGCTCCCCCTCCTGCACATCTATGAGCACTTGATCACCCTTATTAAGGTCCCTTTAATAAGCTCTTCCGACATACGATCTTCAATACGCCGCTGAATCTCTCTACGCAGGGGTCTTGCTCCATATTCTTCGCTGAAGCCCACTTCTGCAAGTTTTTCTTTGGTGGCCTCGGAAAATTCAACAAATACTTCATGTTCTTCTAATCGTTTAGCTACTTCTTTTAGCATCAGACCCACAATTTCTTTAATGTGTTCACGACTTAGGGAGTGGAACACAATACTTTCATCAATACGGTTTAGGAATTCGGGCCGGAAGGTCCTCTTTAGGGCCTCCTCCACCCTCTCCTTCATTTTTCGTATTCTTCTCCCTGGTTATCTGCACCTGGCGTAAAGCCTACCTTACCCACTGCCTTGATGGTAGATAGCCCTACGTTTGATGTCATAATAATTACAGTATTTCTAAAGTCTACTACCCGTCCCTTGGAATCCGTCAGGCGTCCATCTTCTAGCACCTGCAGCAAAATATTAAATACATCGGGATGAGCCTTTTCAATCTCATCCAACAAAACCACCGAGTAGGGTTTACGCCTTACCGCCTCTGTCAGCTGCCCACCTTCATCATATCCAACATAGCCAGGAGCGCGCCTACTAAACGGGAAACCGCATGCTTTTCCATATATTCGGACATATCAATTCTAACTAAAGCATCCTCAGCCCCAAAAAGGGACTCTGCCAGTGCCCTGGCAAGCTCAGTTTTACCTACTCCAGTTGGCCCCAGGAAGATAAATGATCCCACAGGACGTTTCGGATCTTTAAGTCCAGCCTGGCTCTTCGTACAGCCCGGGATACAGACTTTACAGCATCGTCCTGTCCCACCACCCTCCTATGAAGGACTTCCTCCAGGTTGAGGAGTTTTTCTGTTTCCTCCTGGGCCAGCTTTTTGACCGGGATTCCTGTCCAGCTGGCTACAATATGGGCAATGTCATCTTCCGTAACCTCTAATCCGTCCCCGCCCTTGGTATGATTCCAGGCTTCCCTGGCATCATTTAATTCTACAATAATTTGCTGCTCACGGTCCCTAAGCTCTGCCGCCTTTTCAAACTCTTGGTTATTGATAGCAGCCTCCTTCTCCTGTTTAATCTGCTCCAAAAGCATCTCCCTATCCTTTAGATCCGGGGGAGCGGTATGGGCTTTAATACGCACCCGGGAGGCTGCTTCATCAATTAAGTCAATGGCTTTATCTGGAAGAAACCGATCAGTAATATAACGGTCGGATAGCTTTGCTGCCGATTCTATAGCTTCATCGGTAATGCTAACCCTGTGATGTGCCTCATATTTATCCCTGATGCCTTTAAGAATAGCAATTGTATCCTCTACTGTAGGTTCATCCACCTGAATTGGTTGAAACCTCCGCTCAAGGCAGGGTCCTTTTCAATGTACTTGCGATATTCATCCAAGGTGGTTGCTCCAATGGTCTGTATCTCACCTCTGGCCAGGGCTGGCTTTAAAATGTTGGCCGCATCAATGGCCCCTTCGGCAGCACCAGCCCAATTAAGGTGTGTAGCTCATCAATAAACATAATTATATTGCCGGCTTGACGAATCTCATCCATGACCTTCTTTAGACGATCTTCAAATTCTCCCCGGTACTTAGTTCCAGCCACCATTCCCGCCAAATCCAGGGTGACAACCCTTTTGTTTAGTAAAATTTCCGGCACGTTGCCACTAATGATTCTTTGGGCCAGACCCTCGGCAATGGCAGTTTTACCTACTCCAGGTTCACCAATAAGAACAGGGTTGTTTTTTGTTCGCCGGGAAAGAACCTGGATAACCCTTTCAATCTCTGCTGACCTGCCAACAATGGGATCAAGTTTATCTTCTTTAGCTAGATTTGTTAAATCCCGGCTAAATTGGTCAAGACTTGCGGTCTTGCACCCTCCCCCGGAGCAGCCATGTCCCTGGCCACCTTGGGGTTATTACCCATCATATTGATGACCTGCTGTCTAACCCGCTCATGATCTGCCCCCAGGGTCGTTAGCACCTGGCAGCAACACCCTCTCCCTCCTTAATTAGTCCTAGGAGCAGATGCTCTGTTCCAACGTAATTATGCCCTAGTCTACGGGATTCTTCCACCGATAACTCTAGAACCTTTTTAGCTCGGGGGGTAGGGGGAATATCAGCAGTAACTGGCTGTTCTCCCATCTCCACCATTTGTTCCACCGCATCCACAACCTTATCTGTACTGACTCCTAGCTGCTCAAGAACCTTTGCGGCCACTCCATCTCCTTCTTTTATTAAGCCCAATAAAATATGTTCCGTGCCAATAAAAGGGTATTTAAGGCGACGGGCCTCTTCTTGGGCCAGCACCAATACCTTTTGTGCTCTCTCAGTAAACCTTTGAAACATATTTCTTCCTCCTATGCTTTAAAGAGTGAATTTAACCTTTTCCGAATCATTTCTGCCCTGTATACATCCCTTTGATATTGGTTCAATTCTGCACCCTTCAATTTATTTAAAAATGCCGGTCTGGTTAGAATCATTAATTCGGTAATCTGCCGGCGGGAACTCCAGGAATAATCTCCAAGTCTACACCTAATCTAAGGTCAGATAATAGTGCCATAGCATCAGTCGAAGACATAATTCGAGCATAATTTAATAGGCCATAGGCCCGCCAAACCCTATCTTCTATATGATTTTTCTGCTCTTTATACAGGGTTCTCCTGGCCGCCCTCTCCTGGGTCACCAGTTGCATAGTCACCATAACTAAGTTGTCAATAATTTCATCTTCAGTAAGGCCAAGGGTTACCTGGTTGGAAACCTGAAATAGGTTTCCTGTGGCTTGAGTCCCTTCCCCGTATAGGCCTCGAACCGTTAGCCCAAGCTTTGATAGGGTGGTCAATATGGCATTGATTTGACCGGTTGTTACCAGGCTGGTAGGTGCATCATTACAGAAGCCCTGAGCCAGTACCAACATTTGTTGGGCAGGAGGTTAGATAGCCTTTCTCCTCGGAAAAGGCAAAATTCAAACCCACTTCCAGGCCATCATCCACCGTATTAGCTAGATCCCAACATTCCTTAAGCTGTAACCCTGGCAATAAACATTGAATCCTTAGGTGATCCTCTTCATTCACCATAATACTGACCACTTCATCATCCTAAGCACCACAGCCTTCTTCTCCGGATTTTTAAGTAGATCCGGGCTGATTAAATGCTTCTCCATTAGTATTTGTCTCTCGGTGGGGGATAATTCGGTCATTCTTGATAATTCCATATCTCCCTGTTCTTTAAAGCCCTGGCTAGAAACCACCGATTGAACTGCATAAACAACCTTATCAGCCTCTTCATGTCCAAGGAGGTGGGGAAAGGCAAATTCTGCTATATTTCTCGCTAGTCTCACTCTGCTGCTGATTACTACATCACAATCCGGTCCCGAAGCCTCCATCCACTTACTAAAAGCGCTGCTTACTGTATCCTTTATTGACATATCCCACACCTCCTATCCAAGCTGTTTTTCTAATTCCTTAATCTTATCCCTAATGGCCGCGGCCCTTTCAAACTCCTCCAGTTGAATAACCTCTTTAAGTTCATTTTTAAGCAGCCTAATCTCCTTAGAAATTAATGCCTTCCCACCTGTTCTTTTAGGAACTTTCCCGGTATGGCTGTTGCTGCCATGAATCTTCTTGAGTAAAGGTTGAACCCTTTCCCCAAATCTCTGGTAACAATCACTGCAGCCAAAGAGACCGCTTTTGGCAACCTGAGAATCTGAAACTCCACATTTTTCACAGTGTATCTGGGGCTTTGTATTATGTTTAAGATTTGCCCCGGCGAAGTGATGGTTAATCAGCCCTGCCAGGAAATCATGTAGGTTTAACTGCGGAACAAATCCAAAGCTTTCAGCCTGGAGTTCTGCCGCACATGAGGGGCATAGATTCATTTGATGGGCCGTGTTGTTTATTATCTGTGTTAAATGAACCTGTGCCGTATTCTTTTGACAGCGATCACAAAGCATATTTTAACCTCCCTATCCCTTAACCTTCCCTAAACACCGCCGCCAGCATTGCCCTAAGTAAGTGGCTCGTAAATTATCCCGCCAGGGCAACTCTATGCGAAGGGTGTTTCTATCCATAACTGCTCCAAAATACGAGCCTCCCTGGTTGTAATAAACTGCTCTTCAGCCAGTCGCTTGATAATCTTTTCAGCCTGGGACTGGGTAATTTCTTCTCCCACCAACCTATAAATTTTTACGGCGGGATCATCATGGCGATCCAGCGGTACCTTTACGATCCTAATGAATCCACCGCCACCCCGGCGACTCTCCACCAGAAATCCGTTCTCGCTTGTAAATCTGGTGGATAAAACGTAATTAATTTGGGATGGTACACATTTAAACTGAGCGGCCAATTCGTTTCTTTGCAATTCTATATAATCATTAGGACTGCTTTTTAGTAACGCCTTGATATGTTGTTCTATAAGCTCCGAAATATTTGGCATCTCGTTAAAACCACCTCACACAAATTCTGAATAAGGCAAATTACTGACCTTGCCTAACCTTAACATTATTATATCACTAAAGAAAAAATGTTAAACCAAAAAAATAAGCTTAATAAGCTAAAATTATTCAATTTCCTAATTTAGCTTATCAAACTTTGAGCTATCTGAATTATTATGCTTAAATCTTGGGATTTCTTACTTCAATATTTAGGATTGTAGTAAAACTATCTCTAATTGGATTTTATAAATCCATCGCGAATCCTAGACTATCTTATTGCTAAGTCAATTTGGCCTTGTGACGCCCCAACAATTACAGTTGTTCTCTCCTTAACTTCCCCTTTAACAATCATTCTGCTTAATGGTGTCTCAACTTCTTGTTGAATTAACCGTTTTAGGGGTCTGGCACCAAAGCTTGGCTCATAGCCTTATCAGCCAGATATATTAGGGCATCCTCGTTCCAACTTAACTCGATTCTGGTGTTTTCCTTTAGTCGCTTGGCTAGGCGCTCTAATAACAGCGCTGTGATTTCCTTCATGTGCTTGAGCTCCAGGGCATGGAAGACCACCGTTTCGTCAACCCGATTGAGAAATTCCGGGCGGAATTGTCGCTGCAGCAGGGACATAATTATTGCTTTGATTTGTTCATATTTTCCGCCACCCTGGCGTTGGAAATCTAATATTTCGTGACTGCCAATGTTGGAGGTCATAATGATTACACAATTTTTAAAATTAACTGTGCGTCCCTGACTATCAGTCAGTCGTCCGTCATCAAGGATCTGCAGCATTATGTTAAACACATCCCTATGGGCCTTCTCAATCTCATCAAATAGTATTACTGAATATGGTCTGCGGCGTACTGCTTCCGTTAGCTGACCTCCCTCATCATAGCCTACATACGGGAGGGGCACCGATTAGCCGGGCAACGGTGTGCTTTTCCATATACTCGGACATATCAATTCGGATCATGTTTCTTTCATCATCAAATAAGGCCTGTGCCAATGCCCTGGCCAGCTCGGTTTTACCCACACCCGTTGGCCCCAAGAAAATAAAACTTCCGATGGGGCGGTTAGGGTCTTTTATGCCTGCCCTGGCACGGAGGACAGCATCGGCAACTGCTTGCACGGCCTGATCCTGCCCTATTACCCTATGATGTAATATATCGTCCAGATGGATAAGCTTTTCCTTTTCTCCTTCCAGGAGTTTATTTAAAGGAACACCGGTCCATCGGCTTACAACTCTGGCAATGTCCTCTTCTTCAACCTCTTCCTTTAACAGCATGTTATTCTTTTGTTTCCCTGACAACAATTCCTCCTCAGACTTAAGTCTTCGCTCTAGCTCCGGGAGCTTGCCGTAAGTCAGTTCAGCCATCCGGTTAAGATCATAATCCCGTTCGGCCCTTTCTATCTCCATTTTAGTATCTTCGATATCCTTTTTCAGCTGCCGAACTCGTGAAATTGCTTGTTTTTCCACCTGCCATTGGGTAGCCATCAGATCCTTTTCCGTTTTAAGCTCTGCAGCTGCCGCTGTAGTTTTTCTAATCTCTCCTGGGATATCTGATCCTTTTCTTTCTTTAATGCTGCCTCTTCAATCTCCAAACGCATTACCCGGCGGGTTATTTCATCTAAAGCTGTGGGCATACTGTCAATTTCAGTGCGCAATCTGGCAGCAGCTTCGTCCATAAGGTCGATGGCTTTATCGGGCAAAAATCTATCTGCTATATACCTGTCGGACAAAGTGGCGGCAGCAACCAGAGCACTATCCTGAATACGCACCCCATGATGCACTTCATAGCGTTCCTTGAGACCCCTCAATATTGAAATGGTATCTTCTATGATGGTGGATTTACCAATACAGGCTGAAACCGACGTTCCAGGGCAGCATCCTTTTCCACATGCTTGCGGTATTCATCCAGGGTGGTAGCACCGATGGCCCTTAACTCACCCCTAGCCAGCATTGGCTTTAAAAGGTTGCCCGCATCCATGGCACCTTCCGCTGCCCCGGCACCTACAACAGTATGCAGTTCATCAATAAAGAGAATAATTCTTCCTTCCGATTGCTGTACTTCTTTGAGTACAGCCTTCAAACGTTCTTCAAATTCCCCACGGTATTTGGCTCCTGCAATTAGGCTCCCATATCCAGGGCAATTACAAGCTTGTTTTTTAAGCCCTCCGGCACATCCCCATCAATGATTCGCCTCGCTAAGCCCTCAACTATGGCTGTTTTCCCCACTCCTGGCTCGCCTATTAGAACCGGGTTGTTCTTGGTGCGACGGGAGAGAATTTCTATGGTCCTGCGTATCTCATCATCTCTCCCGATAACAGGATCTAATTTGCCTCCCGGGCTAGTATTGTCAAATCACGACCATATTTCTCCATGGCTTCGAAGGTCTCCTCGGGATTCTCACTGGTTATCTGTTGGTTACCCCTTATTGCCTTTAGTGAACCTAAGAGGGTTTCCCGACCTAAGCCTACCTGACGAAATACTTCCTTTATTTCATTCTCTCCCTCAATTATCAGGCTAGCAGCAAATGCTCCACACTGACATACTGATCCTTCATTTCCCGTGCCTCTTTTTCAGCCTCGGAAAATACCCTTGCCAGCCTGTACCAAGTCTTAGGGAACCTTCATAGCCATGTACCGCGGGTCCTTTTCTTAAAAGCCCGTCGGTTAAACTTTGCAGGTGGACAACATTAACACCGGCATGTTCTAGGAAGCGCGGGGCCATCCCCCCCTCCTGGCTTAGTAGGCTGACAATAAATGTTTGCCGTTTATTTCCTGGTGGTGATACTGTGCTGCCAGAATTTGTGACGCGGAAATAGCTTCCCTTGACTTTAATGTATAGCGATTAAAATCCATACCTGTACCCCTTAGCAATTAAGCCGGGGATTCACCTCCTTTTACTGTGCTAATAATTTTTTGACTTATTTTTATACAAACTAACTCCCTAGTAATGCAATCTATGTTTTATTCTAATAATATTTACTTAACTTGCCTGGCGGGAGTCGAAGCTTCTCAGATTAGCTAATTTCTCATATAATTCTCTTTCGTTATCAGTTAAGCTATCTGGAATATCAATAACCACCTCAATATAATGGTCTCCACGCTCACCTTTCTTTCCAGGCCATCCCTTGTTTCTCAACCTTAGCTTCTTCCCATTTTTACTCATAGGAGGAATCCGAACTTTTATCTTACCATCTAAGGTTTCCAATTCCAGCATCTCACCCAGAACCGCCTGCTCTGGCCTGATACTTACCCTGCTTTCTATATCTTTGCCCTTTATCGTAAAATGTGGGTGGGATAAGATGCTTATTTTTAGATATAAATCTCCCGGTTCACCACCATAATTTCCTTCCTCACCCTGCCCCTTTAGCCTTATTTTGCTTCCGTCCTGCACACCCGATGGTACCTTAACTTCAAGAACCTTGTTTAAAAGCTGAATAGTTTTATTTCCTCCCCGATAGGCCTCCTCCACAGTCAACTGTAATAAACCTTCAATATCCTGGCCAGGTAGGTTGACCCTTTGACCTCCAGTACTTCCACCAAAAACGCTGCAAAGATATCACTATAATACCTAATATCTCCCATATCGGGTGCTTGCCAACCCTGCCCATTCTGCCCTTTATTCCCAACTTATCATATTTAGCCCTTTTTTCCGGGTCACTCAATACTTCATAGGCTTCATTGATTTCCTTAAATTTTTCCTCTTCGGCTTCCTTTTGGCTGCCAGTGTGCAGGTCCGGGTGATGCTTCCGGGCCAACCTACGATAGGCTGCTTTGATTTCCCCTTCACCGGCAGTCCTTTCTAAACCTAAAACCCGATAGTAGTCTCGGTAAGCAGATGTCATTTATTCTTCACCACCTTAATCACCCGGCCATGAATTATGCCAGCTCTTATTTTTCTTCAAATTCTGCATCTATTACATCATCATCTTTATGTCTGTCTTTATTACCGGTATCACAGCTCCCTGAACCACACCCATTTTCCACTGTGGTATACTGAGCCACTGAAAGTGCTGCTTGTTTTAAATCACTGGCAAGACTTCTAATTCCTTCAACATCTCTATTTTCGTTGATAGCTAACTTCAATTCTCCTGTAAGTTGTTCAATACGAGCTTTTTCATGAATCGGCAGTTTATCTCCCACCTCTTTTATCTGTCTTTCCACTTGATAAATTAAACTGTCTGCTTCATTCTTAATTTCAGCCTCCTGCCGTCGTTTTTTATCTTCTTCGGCATTTGCTGACGCCTCACTTATCATTTTTTCCACCTCTGCCCTATCTAAGCTGCTGGAACCTGATATGGTAACCATCTGCTCTTTGCTTGAAGCTTTATCCTTAGCACTAACTTTGAGAATGCCATTGGCATCAATATCAAAGGTTACTTCAATTTGCGGAATTCCCCTTGGAGCCATTGGTATGCCAGCCAGCTTAAACTGCCCCAAGGATCTGTTATCTCTGGCCATTTCCCTTTCGCCCTGTAATACATGAATATCAACAGCAGGTTGATTGTCCTCGGCGGTACTAAACACCTGACTCCGGCGTACAGGTATGGTGGTATTTCTCTCAATAATTCTCGACATTACCCCACCTAATGTCTCAAGGCCAAGGGATAGTGGGGTTACATCCAACAACACAACATCCTTAACCTCGCCTGCCAGAATTCCGGCTTGAATTGCCGCACCCACTGCCACTACTTCATCTGGATTTACCCCATGATTTGGCTGTCTGCCACCAGTCATCTGACTCACAAGCCTTTGAACTGCAGGAATACGGTTGAACCACCCACCAGGATAACTTCATCTATATCCTTTTCAGTCAATTTAGCATCAGCCAGTGCAGACTTCACAGGACCCCGGCACCGTTCAACTAAAGGGTGGGTTAAATCCTCAAACTTGGCCCTGCTGAGTTTCATATCCAGGTGCTTAGGACCAGCGGCATCTGCTGTTATAAAGGGTAGGCTAATTTGAGTTTCCATAATGCTGGAAAGTTCCGTCTTTGCCTTCTCTGCAGCTTCTGTAAGCCTTTGTAAAGATTGCTTATCCTTCCTTAAATCAACCCCATAATCCTTGATAAATTCATCAGCCAGCCAATCAACAATGGCCTTGTCAAAGTTGTCTCCACCCAAATGTGTGTCGCCATTAGTTGCCTTCACTTCAAATACACCTTCGCCAACCTCTAATATAGATACGTCAAAGGTTCCTCCGCCAAGGTCGAAAACCAAAATAGTTTCATTGGCCTTCTTTTCCATACCATAGGCCAGTGCTGCCGCGGTGGGTTCATTGATAATCCTGAGTACGTTTAGGCCGGCGATCTTACCTGCATCCTTAGTTGCCTGTCTTTGTGCATCATTAAAGTAGGCCGGAACTGTAATGACAGCGTCAGTTATTTTTTCACCAAGATATTTTGCAACATCATCCACCATTTTCTTAATTACCATGCTGATATTTCTTCTGGGGCATATAACTTGCCGGCAATATCAAACCGAACTGCATCATTTGGCCCTGCCACAATTTTATAGGGCACCAGTTGCCTCTCATCCGCCACTTCAGAGTACCTTCTGCCAATAAATCGCTTCACTGAATATAGTGTTTTCTCTGGATTCATGGCGCCTTGCCGTTTAGCCATCTGCCCACGAGTCTTTCACCGCCTTCACGAAACGCTGTTACAGAAGGAGTGGTGCGAGCACCTTCAGCATTTACAATTACACTTGGACGCCCCCCTTCCATTACAGCCACCACTGAATTTGTGGTCCCTAAATCAATTCCTACAATTTTAGCCATATTCTTCATCCTCCTAAATTTTATTTTTAATTCCTAAATTAATATTTGACTTTGCCTGACCTTGACTATGCCTTTATTGTAAATCTCCTTTATTAATAATACAATACCAATAAACACTCATTTTAGGTTGCTTTGCTTATTTATCTTAAGTTTATTATTATGTAGGTAGTTTTTTTGAACTCGGGCTAATTATTCTCTAAAATAGCCCCGACAAATATAAGAAAACCTCTGCATAAATGCAGAGGCTTTCTTTATTGGCTCCCCGAGTAGGACTCGAACCTACAACCTACCGGTTAACAGCCGGTTGCTCCACCATTGAGCTATCGAGGATTAGTGCACGGGCAAAGCCCGTGTTATAAAATTACTCTGGCGACGACCTACTCTCCCAGGGGCTTGCGCCCCGAGTACCATCGGCCTGGAGGGCTTAACTGCTGTGTTCGGGATGGGAACAGGTGTACCCCCTCCGGTATCGCCACCAGAAATTCGATATTCGATGTTCGTCATTCGAGGTTCGATCCAAGCATTCCTCTTGGGTCTTACCTCAAGCAT
>AWVY01000042.1 GCA_004143605.1 Desulforamulus aquiferis | reverse complement strand
CGCGGACATCCATGTCCGCTCACCCATTTCGCATCCTCAGCTTCGCGAAGCGCTGTCTCCACTGCTCCGAATGTCGCTGCTCGGGATTATTAAAACCCAGTTGTATCTTTTTCAACAGTCTGAAGCCACCAATCGGTGGGCTTCAGACTGTTGAATTTAGTTTACGGAGAGAACTGGAATGCCTCTGGATTCTAATTCCTTAACCAATGGCTCAGGGTCAACGGTATTGACTCTCACAACAATATTTAAAACATCGTTATCTTTTCTGTGAACCACAAATCCCCTAATATTTATATTCATGGCTTTAATAATATCGGTTAATTCTGCCAAGGCACCTACACGGTCATGGGACTGTAATACTAAGCGTGTGCCCGCCTTTTTTATTCCGAAAAACTCTATGAAAGCATCAAAAATATCACTTTGGGTAATGATGCCCGCCAGTTCATCCTTTTCCATAACCAATAAACAATTGGCTTTGTTTTCTCTCATAATTAATGCAGCTTCTTCAATGGTTGTGTCTAAACCTACAGTTATAGGATTTTTAACCATGACTTCCCCAACAACCATCTTTGAGAGCAGGTAGTTCATTTCAAATACACTAAGGGTAGTGGCTGGTGATGGAGTAACTTGTAATAACTCACGTTCTGTTACTAAACCTGCTAACTTACCCTTTTCTATTACAGGCAGTTGACGAATTTTTAACTTCTTCATTTTTTCTAAAGCTTCAAGAATGGGGGTACTTTTAGGAATCCCTATTGGAGATGTTGTCATACAATCTTTTACAAACATATTTGCTGACCTCCTTTATTAAATCGAGTACCTTAGGCCATTTATTAAATCAATTGTAATAGAAAGCACTAATGGTCGCAAGTAAAATAATCAAGAAATGGTCAAATTGAATTAGCTTATAATTTAATGTACCATACACATTTCTTTTTGATAATCTAAGTAAGTAAGAGGGGCCTCCATTGAACCTACCTCAGCATCTAAAATCTCTCCTACAAATACAGTATGGGTGTCAAGTTCTACAGTAGCTTGGTGGTCAACCTTACAGTCGAAATAACCAGGACAACCTTCCACAAAGGGGTTACCCGTATTACTTAGTCTATAGGTGTAACTTTCAAATTTATCAATTTGTCGGCCACTATTTCTTCCAAAATAATGGGCCATCTCACTTTGATTACGCCCAAGAAGGCATATTGAGAAAGTACCTCTCTCCTTAACAAAATCATGAGTTAAAGTGTTTTTATTAATTGATGCTGCAATAAGGGGTGGGGAGAAAGTAAGTTGTGTAACACTACTGCAGCACATGGCATTTGCTTTCTTGTCAAGAATAGATCCCACTAAATACAAAATATTGTTTAATCTGGGCATATTAAAATTAATCTCTATATTTCCTGGAGGAATTAGTATAAACCTATTGGACTCTAAGCCACATTTTTTACAGTTAAAGGGGGGATTCTTACCATAATGTTTAGAACCACAGGATGTGCATCTCCACAAATATACCGAACTGAACTTACCTGACATCAAAACTCCCCTTCCTTTAAAAATTGGCTTCCTCCAATTCTTTTTAAAGCAAACTAATAACTAGCTGTTCCCAGGAGATAATATCTAAAAGGAGGTGTGTCTTATGAAAATAAATGAACCTATAAAAAACAACTTAAAACCTAAACCCTATAAAATTGTCCCAGGGGAAATATTCGCCAGCGAGGGTAAAGGCGGGTGCCGTGACGGAAAAAAGGAAAAATAAAAATTATATTTTTTTAACAAGCACTGCTTGTGAAACTCCTATGGGAATATTAATATGCCTCAATAACTTAGCTTCTAGCTTTAACAAAGAAAATAGAAAACTGTTCATTATTCCCGTGCCAAATTGGAAATCTGTAATATCTCCCTTGCTAGGTGACAGGTTTCCAATTTTCCTTACCATGCAACTGCTGGCAGTAGCAAAAAATTAAAGTATGTAGTTCTTTCAATGGATAAGCCCACTTTCTGGACAACCTTTTCTAACATTCCATAGTTATACCTTCTAAAATGCTCATTTAAATCGTCATGTTTTCCCCATAACCAAGAAAAGGCAGGTACACTTATAGCAATAACCCCACCCGGCCGGACAACCCTTTTTAATTCTTCCAAAGCTTTAATTTCATCTGGTAAGTGTTCTAATACATCCAAACATAAGATTATATCAAAGGTATCATTCTTAAAGGGCAATTCCATAATTGAATGGCAACTTGCAGGTAACCCCACCTTCTGACAATGCTCTACCATTTCGTCAGAGATGTCGATCCCTAGCACAGATCCATATTTTGACATAGCTTCCATAGTTCCCCCAGCTCCGCAACCTGCGTCCAATATATGCAGGTCAGAAGAAAGATAAGGAGCTAATAATTTGGTAATAATTTCCCGCCTTCCCTTATACCACCAGTGATTTCGTTCCATCTGAACCATATTTAGGTAAATGATATTCTCCATACTAAATATTTTATCTAAACTTTACCAATTCTATTCTCGACATATATATAATACTTTTCAAAGCTCTGTCGAACGCTTCTATGATATCGACATTTGTACTCATGATTCTCCGAAGGTATATCAGCATGTTATGGTGAATGTGTTGTCATCAAAGAAATTGGAGGCGTTTATATAATGGTGAACCTTTACAAGCATGTTGAAGAAATTTCCCAAGAGAAGATCGTCAACCTAGCAGATTTCCAGGAGATTAATATAGTTAGTGATAAGCAGACAGTTAACCACATAAAAAAACTCTCCAAGGAAACTGGATTACCTGTATCGAGGGTTATTGAGGCAATGATTAGGGCTGCTAGATGATCTGCCTGCTGCTGCTGGAAGATAAACCATAACACTTAAAAACCGGGTGGCTCAACATGCCACCCGGTTTCGTTATTTTGCTTTGGAGTTTATCTTTTCATCCAATTCCTTGCCTGTTGGGGTCATTGCTAGTCCTGCCAGGGAAGTTTCCCTTAGACAGGAAGGTATCAGGTTACCTATTTTATACATAGCCTCAATAACCTCGTCACAGGGTATTACACTGGTGATTCCAGCCATAGCCATGTCCGCGGCCACAATAGCCACTGCTGCACCCATGGAGTTTCTCTTAACACAGGGAACTTCCACAAGCCCTGCCACAGGATCACAGGTAAGCCCCAACAGGTTTTTCAGCGCTATTGCTGCAGCATGGGCACTGTCCTCAGGAGTGCCCCTGCCAGCTCAACCACTGCTGATGCCGCCATGGCTGCAGCTGCGCCAATTTCTGCCTGACAACCTCCCGCTGCTCCAGAAATCGTAGCGTTATTGGCTATAACATAACCAATACCACCTGCATTAAACAATGCGTATATTAACCTTTCTCGCTCACAACCCAATTCCTTTGCTGTGGCTAAAAGACAACCCGGCAATACCCCACTAGAGCCCGCAGTTGGAGTGGCCACTATTAGTCCCATGGCAGCGTTAACCTCCGAGGTGGCCAAAGAATAATTAACGGCATCCAGGATGACACCCCTGGCAAGACTATGACCGCTTTTGGCATGGTTTTTCAGGCGCAAGGCATCGCCACCCGTAAGACCACTACGGGACATCACCTTTTCATTCATTCCCCGTTCCACTGCCTGCTCCATAACCAGTAAGTTCTTTTCCATTAAAGCATAGACATCTTCTCTATTTCTGCCAGTGGCTAGTATTTCTTGCTCCATGGCCACTTGTCCAATGGTTGTTCCTTCATTTTTTGCCAGTTCAACCAGTTCTGCTACAGTACGATATTTCAATGACTTGCTCCTTTCTTTAGGGATTTAAAAGAGCTACCTGATACACATGACTTATATTCTTTACGGACTGGATTGTTTCATCATTAATATCCTGGTCAGTTTCTATAACCATAAGGCTAAATCTCCCTTGGATCTCCTAGCCACCTCCATATGTCCTATGTTAATTTGACTGAGGGCTAAAATCTGAGCAACCTGGCAATTGCCCATATCTATCGTGATGAAACACCAGCAAACTAGGACTTTCTCCACTTAAGGATATTTTAAAACCTTCAATTTCTTTGATGGAGATTTTCCCTCCCCCCAATGAGACTCCGATCAATTCCAAGGCCCCTTCCTTATCACTTAATCGGATTTTCGCTGTGTTTGGATGTTCCAGATCCTCCTTAATGATCCTAAGGTCCACTGTAACTCCGTATTGCTTAGCCAACTCTATGGAATTAACTATACTTTGGTCATCAGTATCAAAATTCAGCACTCCACCCACTATCGCAATATCCGTGCCATGTCCCCTGAATGTCTGGGCAAAGGAGCCATAGAGGGCAATCTCAGCTCTTTCCGGCTGCCTGCCAAAAATACTTCTGGCTATCCTCCCAATGCGAACTGCACCGGCAGTATGGGAGCTAGATGGACCAATCATCACTGGCCCAATAATATCAAAAATTGTATTATAACCCATATAGTATCCCCTCACAAACAATTTACAGGTAACATAATATCATTCAATTAAAACAAACTCAATACAAGCCCCAGGAAAGACCCGCCCATTATCACCTTACTCTAAATTATTTTCATAAAGTATAAATATTACTAGCATAATTAGCATATTATGCTAAAAACAAAACATTAAAATATTTCTGAATATTTAATATGTTTTTACTATTACTGTTTACTAGTGAACGAATTAATGATATTCTTAATATACTAACTATTCTCAATATTGTATAGCGAGGTGTTACTATGGAACAGGAATTGGTCCAACAGGCTGAACAATTAAAGGACTTAATTAGGACTTTAAATCGAAAATTTCGCCAATACATGATGCTCAAACCGCCGGTTGCGGCTTAACAGTTCCTCAACTTCACCTAATGCAGGAATTATTTCAGAACCCAGGAATTACTTTGGGTGAATTAAGTGTAAGATTGGGATTGGCTAAAAGCACTGTATCTGGCATTGTCGATCGATTGGAAAAACAGGGTAAAGTAATACGGCGTCGCAATGACAATGACCGACGTGTAGTTCACATAGATCTAGCACCACAGGTTATGGAATTTAGCCAAAACCTATCCTTTATGAGAACTAATTACCTAGCCGGCCTATTAGCCTCAATGAACGAAGCAGAAATAAACGGCTTATTGGTAGGTTTGGACAGGCTTAATCAGTTTATGGTCCAGGAAACAGATGGTTTTGGTGCAGCTGACCCTGATCTAGATTAAAAAACTTGTTTAAAAACCACCACTGGTGGTTTTTGATTGTCGAGAAACCACCTATATTCGGGTTTTAATAATCCCTCACGACTCCTCTCTCCGCAGTGGACAGCGCTAATCCTTGCTTCGGGCGAAAATGGGCCGCCTTCGAGTAAACATCGTGTTTACCTCAGGCTTTCGCGGACATCCATGTCCACTCACCCATTTTCGCATTCTCAGCTTCGCGAAGCGCTGTTTCCACTGCTTCGAATGTCGCTGTTCGGGATTATTAAAACCCAGTTATACCTTTTTCAACAGGCTGAAAAGCCAGAGTCTTTCTCTGGCTTTTCTTAAGAAGGCAATTTTATTCTGGTTGATACACCATTATTCTCATTATTTAATTCTATTGTCCCCCGATTAATCTTCAGGATCCTCTGTACAATCGCTAGTCCCAAACCTGTTTTGCCTTCCCTGCCTTTATTAAAAGGACTGAAGATTTGTTCCAGTGTATGGGGTTCAATCTCTACTCCATCGTTCCAAAAATATAGGTTAACACTGCCAATATCCTTGGTTAGTCTGATCACCATGGTAGTTTTAGCATAACGCAGATGATTGTCAAGCACATTTTCAATCATCACCCGAAGGTTTCAACATCACCTTTAATTGCAGCTGGCAGTAATTCTATCTGCAGGATATTTCAGGCCTTTGAAGATTTAATCGCTGGATTATTTTATCGATTAGTTTATCTAGATATATCTCCTCTTGAGCAGGATTTTTAGTTGACAGGTAATCTAAACGCGTCAAATATAGCAATTGCTTGGTGAGCTTCTCCAAGCGTTCTCCTTCTTCATCGATCACCTTTATACTACCCGCCAGATCGCCTTTAGGATAAACACCATCCTGGATTGCCTGGGCATAGCTCCTTATTACCATTACAGGAGTTTTCAATTCGTGTGAAATATTTTGCAGCATAGATTGTTGAGTTTCATCCTGATGTATTAACTGCTGCCGCATGGTATTTATGGATGTAGCAAGTTTACCAATTTCATCATTACGTTCTATGTCAAGGGGTTCCTTCCAGTTACGATTAGCAATTTGTTTTACATGCTGCTCCATCTGGGTCAAGGGTCTAGTCAAATAACGCACAATTAATAGAGATGCAAACCAACTTACAACTAATGCAGTTCCCACATATAGCATCATATTAACAAATAAATTTCTTATATATAAATCTTCCTCTGGCTTTTTCAAAAACATTATCTGATAAAGGGAATGGCCATAGGCCATATCCTTATTTACTACATAACGAATATTGCCCTGTCCGGTAACACTTTCGTACATTTGTCTATTTGATTTCTGAGCTATGATATTTTGCTTCATCTCATTTAAAAGTGTCGGGGGAAAGGCATTTCGGGCATTTGAGGGAATTGTGGTCCCATCCTCCAATAAAATAAAACTACGTATATGAAAACCCCGTGAAAATGTGGTTTCCATCACATTCCTCTGGGGTGGCGTAGCCGGCTCCATAAGTGCATCTGTAAAATACTCCCTGATTAAAAATGGTGTCATAATCATTACAACAAGAAATATTGATAAACTCACCAGGGAGAAGGCAAGCCATATCTTTACTGTAAGTGAAGTTCTCATTTAGTGGTCATCCTATAGCCGTATCCATATATAGTTTCTATCCCTATACTAGGTAATTTCTTTCTAAGACGCCTCACCAGATCATCTACAGAACGATCGGTTCCAACGTAATCCTCTCCCCATATACAATTGATCACCTGCTCCCTAGATAAAGCTTGTCCTTTATGTTTAGCAAAGAGCAAAGCAAGATCAAATTCTTTGGAGGTTAGTTCAATCATGACTTTGTTGTGATGAATTTCTCTCTTTTTTTCATCCAACACATAGGGCTGATGATGATAGAACCATCAGTGTTCTCATTGGGCTTATTATATACCCGCTCAAGTAATCTGTGGCTGCGAATAACCAGTTCCCTTGGTAAAAACGGCTTCGCTAAATAATCATCACTACCCATTTCAAGCCCCATTATTCGATCAATATCTGCATCTCTGGCTGATATGAAAATCACAGGTACATCCGGCGATTCTTCCCTTATACGACGGAGGAGTTGGTATCCATCAATATCCGGGAGCATTATATCTAAAATCCAAAGATGTGGACGTTCTTGAATTGCTTGAAGGGCTGATTGCCCGTTCTCAAAGGGTCGAACTTGCCAACCTTCCTTTTCCAGGTAATGGGACAATATCTGACTAAGGTTTTTCTCGTCCTCAACAATAAAAATTGTGAACATATTCGACTCCCCTTTAACCCACCTCTATATATTATATAATTTTATTTAATAATCCACCAATACTATACTTCCCCTAATTCAAAAACCCAGACTCCCTTTGAAGGGGAGCCTGGTCCTTGATTTAATCATTTGATTCTGCTAATTTTTCGGCTAATTTTAGATTACGTTCTTTCATCTGAGTAAGTTCTTTTGCCAGAAGTTCCTTTATTTTAGCCGTATCATTATCTTCAATGGCTTGCTTTAATTCAGCCATGGGACCTTAGCTTTATCAAAGGTCCTCATTCCCTCTAGACCTAAGGCTTTCATTTCCTCTTTAGCCAGCTCGGGAGTGATAGTTCCATCCTTCATTTTCTCGTGAATGGCTTGCATTTTTCCTTCATTTCATCGGAAAGCTCTGGCCTACCCCCTGGGATATTTTTCATACCTTCACGGAGTGTTTGCATTTTTTCTTTCATTTCATCAGGAAGCTCTGGTTTATCACCCTTTTTCATATCAAAGGCTTTTAATCCTTCGCCATTCTTTCCTTGAAACATTGCTTGCATTTTTTCCTTAGCTTCAACTGATAACTCCTGCTTGTCACCCCGCAATTTCTCTATTCCCAGGGCCTTTAATTCTTCCGCTGCTTGCTCTGGTGTTAATGTACCAGCTTTAATTCCTTCACGAATAGTTTGCATCTTTTCTTTAGCCTCTTCAGAAAGCTCTACCCTTTGCTTATTTAACGGCATCTTGTCCTTAAGCTGAGCCATTAGCTCCTCACTTTCAGCGAGGGTGCTTTTCCACTCCTCCAGGCTCTCGGGTGAATACTTTTCAACTAGCTCAATATAGTTTGTCTTTACATCTCTTTTTTCTTTAAAGGCTTGGAAGGATATCTCCTTTTTTGCAGTGGCTTCGGTATTTATGACTGAATTGGCAGCAAATGAAGCAGTGGGCACCACTAACGCTAAAACCAATGCAGTCGAGACAGCCTTACTCTTCAAATTCTTCAAAATTAAATCCCCCTTTATCYTTTTTTGTATTTGTCCACTCTCAAATTCTAAGAAAAGAATACCGCTAAATTATCAAAGAATTGTGGGAAATCTTGAAACCTAAGTTATTATAAAATCCCCATTTCAGCTAACGCTACACTTTTCTGTGCTAAATAAAAGGCATATCCAGCTGAAAGCCTCTTATCCTTAGCGCTTAAATAATTTAATTCGCTTTGCAATAATGCCAGTTTAGAGATTTGTCCCTTTTCATACCTTTTCATATCCCAATCATAGGACTTCTGTACATTCCTGAAATCTGTCAATGCGATTTTATAGTCCTCCTGTTTAGTTAATACATTACTTATTAGATTATTAGCCGTTTCATTTAATCTGTTCTTTTCCTCTTCTAACTGCAATTCCTTACCCTTAATGTCCATGGATAACAATAATCTCTCATAATAATCGCTTTTATTATCCAGGTCATCACCACTTTGCCTTATATCCCTTTGTAATTTATATAAGGCATCATATTCCCTATTTAGCTGTGCTAAAAAGGCCTCTGACTCAGGTAGATCAGCTTTTTCAGGAACACTGAAGTGGTCTAAGGTTAGTTCATCACTAAAGTCTCTACCCAAAATATCATTTAATTTACCCTTGTTTATATTTAATGAGTTAGTGCTTTCCACTAGTCTTTTATTCAAGTTTGTTATCTCTGTGGTAAGCTGATCAATATTAGCTCGACTACTGCTGCCAAGCTGCAGCTTAGCATACTCAATATTCATTTGAGATTGTTTTAATTCCAATTCCCTCTTTAATGTCTGTAAGCTCTCTTCTTGATTTAAAATGGTGGTATAGTATTGTTCAACCTCGTATTCTAACTGTTTCAGGTACTTGTCGACCTGTTTCTTTAAATCATTGTAGTTGTTCTCAGCACTCCTGGTACTGTTTGATGTATTTATTTTTTCGTACTGTGAATCAAGATTTTTTTCAGCTTCTCTTATATCCTCAGAGGTGGCATCTGGATTTTGCAGCAAGGCATCATAGGCACTGCCTAAGCTATTATATCTTTGCCATTCACTATCACGCTGGTACTCAGCCTGGTTTAGCCTTTGTTTAGCTATATCCCTGTTCAACTCATACTGGGCTAGTTCTCTGCTGTTGGCCTTAGCCAAGGAAATTGCCTTTTCTAGGTTGATCACTTCTCTCTCTTCCTCTGAGGCATAGGCTGCTGAATAACCAGTTAACATAGATACTATAATCATGATAATAATTAGTTTCTGTCTCACTTTAATCACCGCCTATTCATATCTTAAAGCTTCTATTGGATTCAAGTCCGCGGCCTTATATGCCGGGTAAAATCCGAAGAAAACTCCCGTCACCACCGAGAAGACCAATCCTAAGAAAACACCATTCACAGAAGCAACTGCCGGAAGCTCAAAATATGATAACATGGGAATTGTCACAAAACCTATGATTACACCTATTACCCCCCCTACCAAGCTTATAATGACCGCTTCAATTAAAAACTGACTTAGGATTTCTTTCCTTTTAGCTCCTATGGCCTTTAAGGTTCCAATTTCTTTGGTCCTTTCTTTTACCGTCACAAACATTACATTCATAATGCCAATACCACTAACAATCAGTACCACCACTGCCACAGCCAGTAAAAGTAGTGACATGGTCCTGGCTGTCTCCTGAGCTGCGGCCAATCTGCTGCCGGCGTCAAAAATTCGAAATTGCTGTGAGCCACCTATACGATGGGTTTCATCAAGAATGAAGGTAATGTCATCTATAGCTGCCTGTACAGTATCTAATCCTGTGGCTTGTACAATAATGGTGGGGTTAGCCTGGTGCCTAACAAATACTTTTCTCCCACTGTGTAAGCTATAAAGGCTGAGTCATCGTAGCTTCCCTGTCCGCCGGCATCCCCCACCCGCTCAAATATACCGATTACCTCGAACTTTCTACCACTGATACTGATGCTTTGCCCAACTATTTCAGAAGGGTTGCCATCCGTTAGCAGGTGGGCAAGCTCTGCTCCTAGTACAGCTACCCGGCTCTTTTTCTCTTCATCCTCTTCCTCAAGGGCCCTGCCTTGCTCAATAACTAGATTGTTGCTGTCCTGGAAACCAGGAAGTATAGCCTGGTAGCTGCTTCTGGAGGAGTAATTTGTATAATTGATATCCCCTTGACCACGCAAAACCGGGTAAGCTTCCGCAATATTGGCACTTTCCATGAGCTGTGCTGCATCATCTTTGGTGAGGGGATCTGCAACACTTCCCCTCTGGGCGGCAGAAATCATAATTGTACCAACATTTAATCTAGAATATTGGGCATTGACCTGGTCCTCACTGCCCTTCCCAATTGCCACCACCAAAAAGATTGTGGCTGTACCGACAATAACTCCCAAGGTTGTCAGGAAGGTTCGGGTTTTATTATGGGAAATATTTGTTAAAATTAGTTTAATAAGTTGTTTTAGTCGCAAAGAATCACCTGCTTCTTGTGTAAATGACGGTCTCATTTACGTTTAAGCCTTCCAGTATTTCAACATTGGTTCCATCGGTGAAACCTGCTTTTATCTGTTTCTCGATGGTATTGCCATTTTCATCAATAACATTAACCACTTGCTTACCCTCTACAATTTTAATAGCCCGGTAGGGTACAATTAAGCAATTAGTGACCTCCTTGATGACAAAGGAAACTGAGCAATTCATACCATCCTTTAGCTCACCTGATGGATCAAGAATATCAATTTCAACCTCGTAATTTACTAAACCTGTAGAATCTGAAACCGGCAGGGAATTAACCTTGCTTACTTGACCTGTAAACCTTTGATCCGGCAATGCCTCAACTGTAACATATACCTTTTGCCCAACCTTTATTTGTCCCACATCATACTCTATAACCCTTGTTGAAGCTTTGACAGCATCATTTTCATGAAGCACTGCAAAATCCTGCTCATCAGAGACCCTTTCTCCGGCTTTGTTGGCCAAACTGAGAAGGGTACCGGAGACAGGGGCATATAGAATAGTCTCCTCTAAGTTTTCTAAAGCCATTTTTACCGATAGCTCATCCTGGCTGATGCTTTTGTTTTTTTGGATTTCGTACTTTCTTTTTAAATGCTCATATTCCGTCTCTTTGCCGGCTAACTCCAACTTCTTTAACTTTAACTCGTTAGCTGAATAAGCCTCTGGGATGGTTTCCATCTCATCATATAAATCCCTCTGCCTTTCTAATTCAGCTTCGAGATTCATTAACCTTAGTTCAGAATCCAACAGGTTTGTTATCTCCTGTTCCTGAGAATCGCTTAATTTGGCTAGGGCCAATTGGTACTGATCCTGGTAATCCCGGTCATATAACTTTGCTATAACCGCTCCCTTTTGTACCTCATCTCCCTCAGTCACTAATATTTCTGAAATTGTTCCTTTTACTCCAAACCTTAAATTTACCTTAGAATAGTTTATGTTTCCGTCGGAATCAAAACCTACTATAATATTGTCCCTCGTGACCCTGGCCTGTTCATACTGTATTTCTGTCGTATCATTACTGCTCTTTTTTGCATCCATACTCCCGTGCCTGCAATTACCAGAACAGTTACCATAACTCCCGCCAGTAAAAGTTTTTTGCTTTTAAGCTGCTTCCACCAGTTTTTAATAATTTTCATGAATCTTACCATCCCGTATGTATGCTATTTTTTGACCTGATCCGCCACTTCTGTATCATGGGTAATAATCACTATGGTATTTCCTTGTCTGTTTAGCTCCCTAAATATCTCCATGGCATCTCCGCTGGACTTGCTATCCAGGTTCCCCGTTGGTTCATCCGCCAGCAAAAGCTGTGGTGAGCCGATAATGGCCCTGGCAATGGCGACCCTTTGCTGCTGTCCCCCGGAAAGCTCGTTTGGCCTGTGATTAATCCTTTCACTTAACCCAAGCAGACTGAGCTTTTCTTTAGCTAATTGAAAAGCTTTTGCTTCGTCCTCTCCCCTGTACAGCAAGGGAAGCATGACATTTTGGGCAGCTGTTAATCTGGGCAGAAGATTAAACTTCTGAAAGATAAAGCCAATTTTTTTATTCCTTATATCTGCCAATTGATTCTCTTCGGCTGCTAAAACATCTACCCCATCTAAATAGTACTCCCCTGTACTTGGTAAATCCAAGCAGCCAAGTATATTCATTAGGGTGGATTTACCCGACCCGGAAGGACCTAGGATGGCAAAGAAGTCCCCCTGATAGACCTGTAAACTTACATCATCAAGAACCTTTAACTCTTCCGCACCATTCTCGTAAATCTTTACTATGTTTCTGGCATCAATGACACAATTTTTACCCATTATCCACCGCCACCCATTCCTGCGGCGGCCCAAAACCACCGCCGCCCATGCCTTGACCTCTACCACCTTGTCCTTGACCCTGTCTGTTACCTGCCCCCATGCTGCCGATAACTTGAACTAAGGAGATTTCACCCTCCTGCTTCCAAATCCTTAACATTTGATCCTTTTTAATTTCTGTTAATGCTACTGTACTGGACTCAGCAGAACCCCTCTGCAGCATTACTATGGGTGTTCCTACAGGTATAATAAAGGTCTCAGTCTCATCACTAATGACCATCCTTGGTCCCATGTTCTCCGGCCTTTGACCCTGCTGACTTTGAGCTTGGCCCTGCTGTTGACCTTGCCCTGGATTATTCTGAGCTTCTTCTTGACCAGGGTTTGGCCTTTGACCCTCCCCTGCACCCTCGTTTTGAGCCGTATCCATCTTATAGATTGTGACCTCATTGCCCACAATCTCCTTAACCCTCCCCATTAGCTCAGGTTCTCACTGGGAATAGCAATCCTTTCTGTTTCAGATTGGAGGCTACGGTTGCTGCATTTGCCCCTTTATTGGCTTCTCCATTAGTACTACACCCTGATACAAAAGCCAGAATTGCAACCATTAATAGAATTGTTAATTTCTTTAGACCCATGACCTCTCACCCCACGATATTTCTTCCAAGAATAAATGTACTATCCAAATGTGGAATAATTATCAACGGATTGTGGGAAATTGTGAAAGAAGTCAGGCAGGGTTTATCAATAGAACCTCATAGGGATAAATTTTAAATTTATTCGCAGCAGTTAAGGTAATTTCTTCCCCTGACCATCTGTGAGTGCCTAAAATTATTTGTACTCTTCCAATTAATGACCCATCAAGTATCTGGTGTTGGTCAGAAAAGTTCAGTATTACAATCACCTGTTCATGTTCATATTTCCTCCAATAAAATAGTACCTGCTCAGGGGCTTTTTCTAGAAACTCAATACTTCCTACAGAGAGGGCATTGCTGCCTTTCCTGAGCCAAATCAATCTTTTATAGAAATTTATCAGGGAACCTTCCTGTTTAAGCTGGTTTGCTACATTCTTTTCTCTATAATCTTGATTCACCGGAAGCCAGGTAGAAGTATCGGAGAAACCGGCATTTAGTGTGTCATCCACTGCATTGGAGTCCTTTCAGCATCTCTCCCCTTTATAAAGGGCCACCCTCGCTTACCCAAAGGGTCCTGAATGGCTTTTCTGATAATTTTTCCGTTGGTCATCCCGATTTCTTCACCATAATATATAAAAGGTGTCCCCCTAAGGGTCATAAGCATTGCTGCAGCTACCCTTGCCCTGGCATCGGTGTTTTTTCCCGCTCTGTAGCGATAGTGGTGCCGTGGCTGGTCATGGTTACTTAAAGTGAAATTGGGCCAGGCGTCCTTGGGAAGTGAATTGTAATATTCCTTTATATTTTGATAAAAGCCCCTGGCACTCCAATTTTGGAATAGAAAACTGAAATTAAAGGCCAAATGGAGTTCGTCATTACCAGTGCCGTGATAAGCTACGGCCTCCTTTACACTATTTGTATAAATCTCTCCCACCAGCATCCTATCCTCATATTTATCAGTTATTTTCCTTATTTCCTTACATATATCATGGGTTTCAGGCCTATTCCGATCATAAATATGCTCCTGCACATCAATGGGATTAAAGGATAGCTTCCAGGGGTTATTCCTTAACAGATCGTCCTTGATTAGGTAATTTATCACATCCATTCGGAAGCCATCTACCCTAGGTCCAGCCAGTATTCAATCATATTGAAAATGGCCTTTTTAACTTCTGAATTCCGCCAGTTCAGCTCCGGCTGATGCTTGGTGAATGTCCCTAGGTAGTACTCTCCTGTGTCTTTGTCATGCCACCAGGCATTCCTCAGTTCGAATACAGCTACCCAATTATTGGGCCTTCTACCATGCCAAATATACCAATCCCGCTTTGGGTTATCCTTTGATTTTTTTGATTCCATGAACCAAGGTGCTTATCCGATGTGTGGTTTACAACAAGATCCATAATCACCCTTATATTACGTTTATGTGCTTCCTTAATCAGCATCTTAAAATCAGCCATATCCCCAAAAATAGGATCTATGTCCCGATAATCGCTGATATCATAGCCAAAATCCTTCATGGGCGATTTATATATGGGAGATACCCAAATTGCATCTACCCCTAAAGAATTTGTTGTCCCATCGTTTAAATAGTCCAATTTAGAGATAATACCCTTTAAATCACCGATGCCGTCATGGTTGGTGTCCATAAAGCTCCTGGGATATATTTGATATATAACTCCCCTCTTCCACCAGAGGTCTGTGTCATCTTTTATCATCATGCATACTCCCAATTTTATCTAGCTTCCAAATACAGACATGATTAATATAAATCCAGCTTTAGCATCAAATACCCGGGAATATTTGGTTAGTCATTTTATCCATAAAAAAGAGGCATCCACCGATGCCCCAGATTGTCGAGAAACTACCTATATTCGGGTTTTAATAATCGCTCACGACTCCTATCTCCGCAGTGGACAGCGCTAATCCCTTGCTTCGGGCGAAAATGGGCCGCCTTCGAGT
>AWVY01000041.1 GCA_004143605.1 Desulforamulus aquiferis | reverse complement strand
GGGCCGATGGTACTCGGGGCGCAAGCCCCTGGGAGAGTAGGTCGTCGCCAGAGTAATTTTATAAAACCCGCTGTCTTTTGATTAAGACGGCGGGTTTCTTAATGAGTTTGTTTATGATATTTGACATGTATAAGCTATCACAAAAGAAAAGGTGAGGCTTTTAGTCCCACCTTTTTCTTACTTTTGCTATCTTCGAAATTATAATTAATTTAGGCAATATGTAATGTATTCTAATTAGAAACTATCTCTACTGTACTACCGTCTGTTAAACCATCGTGACCTACTGATACAACCACTTCATCATTTTTTAGACCGTTAAGGATCTCAAAATGGGTATCATTAGAGTAACCTATTTCTATTAATCTTTTCTCAACTTTACCTTCCCGCTCTACAAAAACATATTTTTGTCCATCTTCTGTAATCACAGATTCCTTTGGTACAGAAAGGGAGGCTTTACGTTCAGCAAGTAAAATTTCTACAGTTGCAAACATACCCGGCTTGAGCAAATCATCCCGGTTTTCTAAAGTAATTTTGATTGGGTAGGTTTTAGTCGTTGGATTAGGAACTGGCCCTATATGGGTGATAAATCCTTCAAAGGTGTTACCCGGCAGTGAATCAACCATGACCTTTACCCGTTGACCTTGTTTGATAGCAATTATATCCTGCTCAGCAACTCCGGTCTCCACATACATCCGATCTGTTTTAACAACGGCAAATATAGTATTTCCTGGACTAATGTTTTCCCCTTCAGACACGTCCTTTAGACTAACGATTCCGGCTAAAGGACTAGTTATATTTGTATAATTTAGGTTTTCAGTAGCCAAGTCAAAATCATATTGGGCCCGGTTAATGTGCTCCTTGGCCATCTTGAATTGACTTTCAATGTTTTCAAATTCATATTGAGAAATGGCCTGGGCTTCGTATAGGGCCTTCATCCGTGCATAGTTTATTTCCGCATCCTCATATCTAATCTGTTCTGCAGATAGATCAGAAGAGGATTTTTTATGCTGTAGCTTAAAAGTTGTATCATCTATTTTACATAAGGTCTGTCCTTTTGCAACCTTAGTGCCAATATCTGCGTTAATAAATTGCACAGTTCCGTTTACCTTGCTAGTGATGAAAGCCTGTTCAGCCGGTTGTAAATGACCTGGTAATGAAAGAAAATGGGTAAATTCACCAGCTTCTACCGGGCTGGTTTTAACAAAGACACCTTCGCTATTTCCAGCAGTAGATACATCCCCTGATTGCTTGTCCTGACCACAACCAGCCAAAATAAGGCTAATTACTAGAAAATACAGTAATATCTTTTTCACAATTTTCTCCTCCTTGAATTGACTGATTGCGTTTATTATCTAGCTTTGTTTGTTTATGCTCCTCTAACATGGTATAAAGAACAGGAATAATAACCAAGGTCAAGACAGTTGAGGCCAGTAAACCGAAAATTACAGCGTAACCCAATGGACCAAAGAAAGGTTGGCTTAAAGTAATGGGTAAGATTCCTCCGGCTGTAGTAATGGTAGTAGCCATAATCGGTACAAATCTAACTATAACTGCCTTTTTTACTGCATCCTTTATTGCAAAACCATTCTTTCGCATGTAATTCATATATCAACTAGTACTATAGCATTGTTAACAGCAATACCTACTAGGGCGACAACACCTACAAAGGATACAAAACCAAAATTATTACCTGTAATCACCAGACCTGGCAAAACACCAATCATGGCCATAGGCACACTTAGTAGTATAATCCATGGCTGAGACAGAGAATTAAATTGTACCGCCAGTACCAAAAATACTAATACGGCAGCAATAAGCATATTGGTGAACATATCAGTAAAGGATTCTTGAATATCCTCATGCTCTCCCCCAAGTTTAATTGTCAATCCGGTTGGTAAAGGATAATCGGCGGTGGATTCCTGGAACTTTTTAATTATATCACCCGCTATGACACCTGTAGTGGTTTCTGCAACAACAGTGACCTGTCTTTTCATATCTTCATGACTAATTGCTGTTACACTTTTGCTTTCCACTAGTTCGGCTACTTGAGTAAAGGGAATTGGTTGACCTCCATGGGAGAAAAAGTATAAGCCTTCTAGGTCTTGAATTGAGGACAATTTATCCTTAGTTGTGCGAATATATACGTCTATCTCATCTTGATCTTTTCTAAATGTGGTAGCCTTTAGACCATGTACCGCATTTCGGACACCTGAAGCAATGGTCATCTCATCTAAACCCAAACTGGCAGCCTTTGCTTTATTTATTTTAACCTGTAGCTCAGGTGTGCCTTCCTGAATGCTATGCTTTACATCCCTAGTTCCTTCAATATTCTTCAAAATAGAAGTAAAATCGTTAGCTACCTTTTTTAGCTCGTCCAGGTTCTCCCCCCTTAAGTTAATAACAACTGGAGCATCCGTTGGAGGACCATTCTCCATTTCATTAACTGTAATTTTAGCTCCAGGTATATCTTTCAGGTTTTCCCGCATAAGAGCTGCTAACTCCATACTTGAGCGTTCACGATTCTTTTCGTCATGTAAATCTATGATAACCCGACCTTTATAAGGGGTTGCTCCCATACCTACACTAAAATCATCAAAGCTGTCTGCGCCTGTAATACCAACGTTAGAAACAAAGCTTTTAATTTCCGGGAAGGAAAACAGCCTTCTTTCAACTTCCTCTGCTATGGCCGAGGTAGTTGAAAGGGTGCTCCCCCGGGGAGTCTCTATATTTACATATAAGCGAGTAAAATCCGTGGGTGAAAACATCTCAACCTTCAATAGTCCAAGGGGAATCAACATAATGCTTAATACGAAGGCCACAGACGTGATTCCTAGAACAGCCCACTTGCGCTTTCTACTATGAATAATATTGTCTATAAATTCACCATATTTCTTTAGTATTAAGGACTCCCTTTTTCCTTGTTGCTGTCGGGAATATTTTATTATTAGTGAGCTACCAAATATAACAGCAAAAATCAGCGAGGCAATGCCGAAGCCAAAGATACCCCCATTATCTGTTCGAAAGGCCAACATTGTAAAGCTACAACAAAAAGCAGGGAGATAGTATATTTCATCTTGCTAGTTAAGTATTTACTAGGTTTCATATCACTACCCTTGGGTTTTTTAAGCAGCATGGAACACAGAGCAGGGTAATAGTAACTGCCACAATAAATGAAGCACTTAAGGCAAACATAACTGTCTGCGGAATTGGCTTAATAAATTGGCCCATTATACCTGGTGTTAGCATAATTGGGAAAAAGGCAGCCAAAGTTGTCAGGGTGGAAGAAGCTATGGCCGGAGCAATTTGGTTGGTTGCAGCAGCTGCTGCTTTAGCAGACTCCAAGCCCATTGAGCGCAAGCGATCAATATTTTGCATGATAACTATGCCGTTATCCACCAGCATACCTACAGCAAGGATTAAAGAAAATAGGGTAATATTATTGAAGGTCATGCCAGAACTCTTCATTAAACCGAAGGCAGCAAATATGGATAGAGGGATAACGATAGAGACTACTGCAGATTCCCGAAGACCAATAAACAGAAATAAAATTACACCAACCAACAACAGGCCTGAAAATGCGTTATCGGTTACCCCACCTAATTGGTCCTTAACGTAAACAGCTGTATCCCCGCTAATTTCAACTTGGAGGTCAGAGGGATATGTACTACCCTTTTCTAATTGTATCTTGTCATAAATTTTTTGAGCGGTTTTGATTACATCGGCAGACTCTTTTTTCTTAATAGAAAGTGCTACAGAATCCTTTGTCGATGGGTTGGAAGTATATAGACCGGAGGATAACCTGGAGTAAGAATCGGCCTCAGCGAAACCATCCTCAATTTGAGCAATATCCCTTAAAAATACTGGCTGCTCCCTTGATAGGTAATTATCACATTATTTAATTCATCGACAGATTCCAGTTCTCCACGGTGCGAATATTATAGTTTTTATAATCAAGATCAATACTGCCACCGGGAAAATTAATGTTGGACAGGTTAATAGCGGATTTGATCTGTTCCAAAGATATAGCATAATGGGCTAACCTTTGGGGATTTACTATAATCTTAATTTCTCGTTCGAGTCCGCCAATAATTTGAACGTCAGATACATCATCTATGTTTTCAATACTGTCCTTGAGCTTATTTGCGATACTTTTGAGGACAACAAAATCATAGTCACCAGTAATATTGATGATCATGATCGGCGAATTATTGGTTTCAAAGGTGGACACCTCAGGCAGTTCTGCATCCTTAGGGAGATCGCCTCTAACTGTAGAAACCTTTTCGCGCATCTTCACAATCATGTCATCCATGTCTACTCCAGCTTCAAATTCTACAAAAACTGAGGAAACTCCAAAACCAGATGAAGAGGATATATTTTTGACTTTGTTTAATTCGGCCATCTTTTTCTCAATTTTATCGGTAATTAGTTTTTCTATTTCCTCTGGAGCAGCACCGTTATAAATGGTCATAACATGACCGAAGGGTAAAATGATTTCTGGTTGTAATTCCCGAGGGATCTTAAAGTAAGAAGTAACCCCCCAGATCATCAAAGCAGCAATTATCAAGTAGACGATTCGGTATCGCTCTATAAAAAATCCGGCCCAGCGGCCAAGTACATTTTTCTCTGTAATCAGCTCAGGTATGTTAGTTGATTGTATTTGTTTATTTTCCTCCATCATTTTCCCCGCTCTCAATATCTTAGTGTTCTAAAAATTTAACTTTGCTATTTATCACAATAATATCTTTTATCATATATACATTAATAGAGCTTTGGGGTCAGGTCAACTATTAAATATAAATTACCATTTGAAAATTACAAAGGGAAGTGTACCTGTTCCTAAAACAGCGGGTTTGGTAAATGGGGAAAAGAGCCGTCCCTGACTTAAAATCAATAAGTTAGGGGACGGCTCTTTTCATCTATTCCCAAGGGTGATACTTTCAAGATTCCAAATAAATACATTTATACTTAATTTTTCACACATATTTCGGGAGGGATTCATAAAGTAAAAGAGATAAAAAGATGGTTTTGTCTAGGGAGTGATCATGATTGTCAAAGGTATCTGTTATAATGACCAGTTATAATAAACCCCAGTATATAGGTAAAGCAATTGAAGGAATATTAAAGCAAACCTTTACGGATTTTGAGCTACTATTAATGGATGATAACTCAAATGATGAAACACAACAGGTAATCGAAGGTTTCCTAACAGATGAGAGAATAAAGTATTTTCGAAGTGATATTACTAGTGATTCTGAAAGAGCAGAAAAAATACGATATGCGGCTTTGATTAATAAGGCCTTAGGCATGATTAGCGGCCAATATATTTCTTATGCTACAGATGACAATATTTTCAGACCCCAGCGGTTGGAAAAATGGTAGATTTGCTGGAAAGTCACGAGGATATTAAAATAGTTTACTCAGACTCTATGGTATTTTCCCTTGAAGCGGAGGGAAAGCAAAAAAGTATGCACAGAATGGCTAAGTCAATAACCTGGCTTGCCCCATGCCAGGTTGATCATTGTTCAATAATGCATAGAGCCGATATTCTACCTGTAATCTATGATAGGTGGGGTTCCTATTGGGATGAAGATCCACAATTTTATTTTATTGGTGATGCCAGGTTCTTCTGGAGACTTAATCACTATTGGCCATTTTACCCGATCAACGAAATATTAGATGATAATTATATTACAGAAATATCATTACACACTCAGATGAGGGCTAAAGATAATGAGAAGAACTCAATTCTTAGGCAATTGCCAGAACAAAAAACTTGTAGAGAGTTAAGACAATACTTAAGAAGTTTGAACGGGGCTAGAAAATGATGCAAAAGAGAGAAGCATATTTAGAAAATTATTGGCTGACATTTTTAGATTTTATTGAAGTATTCAAAGAATTGGTTTTTGAAGATGTCCCTTTACCCCAATTGGCTAATTTTTATCAACTTTTAGACCATGATCTAAGGGAAGAAATGTCAGACCCGGAGTTTAAAAAGCATTTAAACAGTAGGATATTAGATATGGCCCATATACAACCCCAATATGAACAGTGGATAAAGCCATTAAAAATGCCAATAGAAACAAAACCAGGTAAAACTTTGCTGAATTATGATTACCTGCGCTTTTCAGAAAATAACTATATCAAATATTTTGATGCAAAGCAAACTATCATCTTTGCTCGATGGAAAAGAAAAGATTATCTAGGTATACCTGTTCATTATATCAATGACTATAAAGTTGACGTCTCTGAATCAATAAATAGTTTGCTTGAAAAGGCAAACATTTTGTTTAAATTAGTTGATAAGCACCCAGTGTTTGGCAATCAATATTTCCGCACCTCTTTTTTAGAAAGAATTAGACATATGGTACAATTCATTGCTGCAGTCAATAGGTATCTGAAGGAAAATATTATTTCTTGTGTCGTAGTCGGAACAACTGAGGATTTATTAAGCCGTGTACTAACAATAATAGCAACATATCTAGGTATTCCCAGTATTTGCATGCAGCATGGGCTTTTAGGCGGTGATGAAGCATATATTCCCGTATTCTCAACGAAAGTGGCTGTTTATGGCGAATATGAAAAAGACTGGTATCTAAAAAGAGGTTTGGTGGAGGATAGAATAGCAATAACCGGACATCCTCGGTTTGATGATATATTTACTCAAGAACATTTACCCAAAGAAGAATTTCTGAAATTGTATAAGTTAAATCCGAAGAAAAAAACTGTACTGTGTGCTACACAACCTAATTATGTTAAGCAATGGAATGAGTTAATTGATATATTAGCGCAAAATCCCCTCTTAGAAATCGTACTTAAACCGCATCCCTGGGAGTTATCCCGAAAACCTGAAAGCAAGTTAATGGATAACTATTATGAATTAGACAACAAGTATGAGTCTGTAAAGCTTATATCAAAAAAAGGTGTTAATTTATATGACATTTTATCCAATGTAGATATGGTAATTACTAATTTATCGACAGTTGGTTTAGAAACCGTATTAGCTGGGAAGCCGTTATTTATGCTTAGTGATAGAGAATTTGATTATTATGAAAGGCTAAAAGACTATACATTTACTGAGCCTGCTGAGTTAGCAAAATATCTTACAAAATTTATTAGGTATAAAAAATTACAAGAGATTGCAAAAGAGCGGGGAAAGGAATTTTTAGACTATGCATATCCCCAAAAGCTTTCTGGGACCTTCTAATAGAAGAGATTAATAAGATGAAATCTGTCGAGGTGCTATAACTTGAAATATTAAGTTTGAGAGGAGGAGTAAGATGTTCTTTAGAAATAAAAAAATATTAATTATCGGCGGAACTGGTACGGTGGGGGAGAGTTTGTTACAAAAATATTGCTTGATGATCCCACAGTTGTAAGAATTTTAAGTAGGGATGAATATAAACAATATATGTTGCAAAACAGCTTCAGTTCAAGAAAAGACATAAGATATTTAATTGGCGATGTCAGGGATTATGATCGGGTGTTAACTGCGATGGAAGATATAGATTATGTATTTCATGTTGCGGCATTAAAACATGTTCCTGCCTGTGAATATAATCCCTATGAAGCGGTATTGACTAATATCGTAGGTACAAACAATGTCATAAAAGCTGCAATGGCACAAAATGTAAAAAAAGTGACTTTTACTAGTTCGGATAAGGCCATTTCACCTACTAATACTTATGGTGCCACAAAGCTTACGGCCGAAAGAATGATTGTTGCCTCAGGACAGAACAAAGGGAATAGTAAAACAATATTTTCCATAGTTAGGTTTGGTAATGTAATAGGATCTAGGGGCTCAGTAATTCCTTTATTTATTAACCAAATACTTAACGACAGAAAAATAACAGTTACAAATCCGGCAATGAGTCGCTTTATGATGACCGTAAACCAAGCCACCGAATTAACTATTAAAGCAATGAGGGAGTCTAAGGGGGGAGAGATTATTGTTCTAAAGATGCCGGTAATATTATTGCAAGATCTAATTAAAGTAATTACAGAAGAAACCTGTTTCAAGCACAAGATTAATATTAAGGAAATAAAGATTCAAGAAATTGGTATGAGACCCGGTGAAAAAATGTTTGAAGAATTAATGACCTATGATGAGTCATTAATTGCCTGGGAACTTCCAGATATGTTTATTATTCCTGCTAGTGTTGAAAATGAATTTAGATATCCAAACGCAAAAAAAGCAAAGGAAGGAACCTATAGCTCAACTGACCAACCGGTTCTTTCCATTGACGAAGTCAGAAAACTAGTCTTAGATCAGGACTTAATATAAAGGGGTGAAAAAATGAAGGTTCTTGTAACTGGTGGGGCTGGATTTATAGGAAGATGGGTTGTTGAGGTACTAATAAAAGATGGTCATCAAGTATGGGTGGTAGATAATTTTTCTAATGGATCATATCAAAATATAAAAGAGTTTATTCAAAATAAAGAAATCTATTTTCAAAAGGCTGATATAAATGATTTAGAAACTATTGACAATATTTTTAAGAATAAATTAGATATTTGTTATCATTTAGCGGCCAGTATAAATGTTCAAGATAGTATTGATGATCCACAGACTACTTTTAATAATGATACAATAGGCACATTTAATATATTAGAAAAATGCAGGCTATATAACGTAAAAATGGTCTTTATGAGCACATGCATGGTTTATGATAAAGCTTTTGATCAAAAAGGCATTGCTGAAAAACACCCGACTAAGCCGGCTTCACCCTACGCAGGTTCAAAAATTGCTGCTGAAAACATGGTTCTTTCATATTATTATGCTTATTCATTACCCATTGTAATAGTTCGTCCTTTTAATACCTATGGTCCTTTTCAAAAATCAGGTGGTGAAGGCGGTGTTGTAGCAATATTTATTAAAAACAAACTAGCTGGTAAAAAGCTTATGATATATGGAGATGGAACACAAACAAGAGATTTATTATATGTTGAGGATTGTGCAAGATTTGTAGTAAAAGCAGGTTATTCTAAACAGGTAAACGGACAAATAGTAAATGCTGGACTAGGTGAAGATATATCTATAAATCAATTAGCCTCACTAATTGTGGAGGATCCTAGTCAGATCCAACATGTTGCACATATTCATCCTCAAAGTGAAATACCTAGATTATTATGCAATTATGACAAGGCAAAAAACTACTGGATTGGCAACCAAAAGTTAGTCTGGTAGAAGGTATTAAAAGAACAGAAGAGTGGCTCATGCTCCAGAGTTAGTTTCCGATTAGGGTGAATCGGATTTTTTTCTTGGAGAGGAGTACTAAAATGAGTACAAATAATAAATTAGCCATTTATGGAGGGAAACCCGTCAGAAAAAATTATCTGCCTATGGCAAGCAGTGGCTTGATGATGGAGATATTCAAAGGGTTGTCAATGTTTTAAAGGGGGATTATCTAACAACGGGACCAACAATTGGCATGTTTGAGAAGGAAATAGCCGATTATGTTGGGGCCAAATATGCTGTGGCTTTTTCCAATGGAACAGCTGCTTTACATGCAGCTTGCTTTGCTGCCGGCATTGGGGTTGGGGATGAAGTGATAACCTCTCCTATAACCTTTGTGGCCAGTGCAAACTGTGTTCTTTATATGGGGGGAACTCCGGTATTTGCAGATATTAACGATCAAACCTATAATATAGACCCCCAAGAAATCGAAAGGTTAATTACTGCTAAGACCAAGGCGATCATACCAGTAGATTTAACGGGGTTGCCGGCTAATCTAGATTGTATAAAGGAAATAGCTCAAAAGCATAAGCTAATAGTTATTGAAGATGCTGCACATGCCCTGGGAGCAATATATAAAGACAAAAAAGTAGGTTCACTAAGTGATATGACTATGTTTAGTTTTCATCCAGTTAAGCATATTACCACTGGTGAGGGCGGCATCATTACAACTAATAAGGAAGAGCACTATCAAAGATTAATCCAATTTAGAAATCATGGAATTACTAGAGAAACCAATAAGCTGCTAGATAATCATGGGCCTTGGTACTATGAGATGCAAATGTTGGGTTACAATTACAGGATTACTGATATTCAAGCAGCCTTAGGCATTAGTCAACTAAGCAAATTGGATAATTTTATTAGAACAAGGAAGGATTATGCTCAAGCTTATAATGCTGCTTTTAGAGATATGGAACAAATTATTTGTCCGGCAGAGCTGACGGACAGAATTTCCAGTTGGCATTTGTATATTATCAGATTAAATTTTGATAAATTAAAAGTTGGTCGAAGGGAGATTTATGAGGCCTTACTTAAAGAAAATATTGGGGTTAATGTACACTACATTCCCGTATACTATCAACCTTACTATCAAGGGTTGGGATATTTCAAGGGTCTCTGTCCAAAGGCTGAAAAACTTTATGAGGAAATGATCACTTTACCTCTTTTCCCGGCCATGAATTGGCAAGATATAAAGGATGTAATAGATGCTGTTGAAAAAGTGATCTCTTATTACAGCTATGGGGACTAGGTGGTAAGTTTGCTGATTGCAAAGGGAAAAAAATTATTGTTAAGGGCAGATGCTTCCGGGCAGATTGGTATTGGCCATGTGATGAGATCCCTGGCCTTAGCTCAGGCCTGGCAGGATATGGGTGGAGAGGCAGCATTTCTATGCCTTGCTTTACCTAGCAAACTTAAAGGATTACTTAATGAGGAAAAAATAAAAACCACAATTAAAGACAATATATTGATTGGCAGTGTTGATGATGCTAGGCTAACTGCTGAATTAGCTCGTGAATTGGGGATCACCTGGGTAATTGCCGATGGATATGATTATAACTCCCATTACCAAGGATTAATCAAAGAATGGGGATTAAAGCTGCTAATTGTAGATGATTTTGGCCACGCCAATTATTACCCTGCTGATATAATTTTAAATCCTGGGTTAGATACAAATAAAGGATTATATTCAAATCGGGAGACATATACTCGATTACTTTTAGGGCCTAAATATATAACGCTGCGAAGAGAGTTTATCAAATTGCAAAGGACACAGCAAGAGATTGCTCAAGAAGCTAAAAAAATACTGGTTACTATGGGAGGAGCAGATCCAGGTCAAGTTACTCTAAAGGCTGTGGAGGGTTTAATCGATCTGGGAATGGATTTACAAATAAAGGTAGTCATTGGACCCGCATATACCAGCACTGATAAATTAATGGCCTTGGCAGCAAATGGTAATGTATTAATTCTACAAGATGTCAAATATATGTCTTCACTATTCCAGTGGGCTGATCTAGGTCTTACTGCCGGAGGTTGCACTGTGGCTGAGATGGCTTATATGGGTTTGCCAAGTATAATCATCCAAACAGCTGAAAATCAGTATGCCAGCCAATTGTATGAAAACAAATATGGTGCAGCAATATTCGCTGGAGATGCCCAAACAATAACAAAGGATCATATTTGCTGCTGTGTTAAAACCCTATGCAATGATTATCCTAGGCGTCTAGAAATGAGTAATAATGCTTGTAAATTAGTTGATGGGAAAGGTAGCTATAGGATATTTGAGTATATAGTCTAGCTCCAGGTGTGGATCGAACCTAAAATATGCAAGGGCATTAATTAGGGGGATGGAACTGATGGAAAAAGTAAAAGTGATTGCGGAAATAGCTAATGCGCACCAGGGAGATGTTAATATACTGAATTCCTTGATTAAGGCAGCGGCTAATTCCGGAGCGGATGGAGTGAAGTTTCAGTGGTTCAAATATGACCATTTAGCTACCGAAGAATATAACTTTTATAAGAGTTATAAAGATTTATTTATTGAAGAGGAAAAATGGCAAGACATATTATCCCTTACAAAACAATTAGGTCTGGAGGTATGGGTTGATATCTTTGATCAATGGGGATTAGAACTAGCCCAAAAATTTGCTTTATTTATTCACGGCGTAAAGATACCGTCAACAATCATTCAAGGAGAGGAATTAATAGAAGGGATTCTAATGTTGGAAAGGCTAACATTACTGGGTGTTGGAGGATGGTATGACCATGAAATAGATGCATTTGTTTCAGGGCTAGACCAGAAACATATTGATAGACTAGTTTTAATCCATGGTTTTCAAGGCTATCCCACTAAAACAGAGGATGCAAATTTAGTGCGAATTGGTTATTTGAAAGAGCGCTATAACTTCAGGTTGGGTTTGCTGATCATGAAGATGGATCAAAGCCATTAGCAATTGACCTTCCAATATATGCTCTATTTGCCGGAGCAGCCTTAATAGAAAAGCATATTACCCTAGAACGAGGTAAGAAGGGATATGATTACTATTCTGCCTTAGAACCAGATGAATTTTCCCTAATGGTTGCGAAATTGAGGGAGGCAGAGAAGGCCATGGGGTCAACTAAGATAAATGATTCCGAGAGGAAATATTTAAAGGATAGCCTTAGGGTTGTCGCAAAACATGATATTGAAAAAGGTGAAATAATTTCATTAAATAAAACAGTTAATAAGCGGTGCTCCTCAGAAAAGTCCCTGATGCCACTAGAGTTTAAAGAAATCTCGCCAAGTATAGCTAGGGATAAAATCAAAAAGGATCAACAATTATTTCCGAAATACTGGAATATCCTAGAATTACTATTGCAGTAGTTTGTCGGCTTAAATCCACTCGATTACCCCAAAAAGCCCTCCTGCCAATTAATGGTCTTGCCTCCATTGAACGATGTCTGCTTAACTGTTTAGAAGTGCTTGATGTTAATCAAGTGGTATTGGCAACTTCCCATTTGCCAGATGATGATCCCCTTGAACAATATGTAATTGATGGAAGAGTAAAAGTCATCAGGGGGGAGCCTGATAATGTTGTTGATAGATTAACTAAGGTAGCCCGGGAAACAGGAGCCAATATTCTTCTGCGAGTAACAGGGGATTGTCCTGCCGTAGCTCCGGAAATATTGAATCTTCTTATAGAAAGCCATTTGAAAAGTGGCAAGGATTTGACTATGCCAACTTCAGAACACGCACCTGGTACGGCAGGTGATGTATACACTGTTGAGTCACTTTACCGACTGCTTCAACAAAAAAAGCCACTTACTCATACTGAATATTTACCTTTTTATTATATAAATAATCCTAAGCTTTTCTCAGTTAATTATGTAGACTTACCTAAGGAGTTTAGATACCCGCAATGGCGGCTGACTTTAGATGAACAAAAAGATTTAGAGTTATTTGAGCGCATATATTCTGATTTAGATATAAAGAGAGAGCCGTTGTATTTTTCTAAGCTGAGGGAACATTTAATTGATAAGCCACAGTTAACAAAAATCAATAAGCATATTGCTTTGAAATGGAAGGACGATAAGGAATTAGTCAAAGAAATATTTGAAGCAACATCTCTAGACAAGTAAGTAGGTTAAGGGATGATTTGAGATGGAAGGGACAGGAAATTATAAGCTAACCAATATATTAGAAAAGCATGAGAAAATACTTTTAAGTTGGCGCAATTCAGATCATGTTAGTAAATACATGTTTAGTGAAAGTGTTATCACAGAAGAGGCGCATCATAGGTGGTTTCAAAATCTAATCAAGGGTAGTGGAATTATTGGCAAGGTCTTACTTTTTAATGAAAAGCCAATAGGCTTTGTTAATTTTTCCAATATTGAGCCTAAACATAATAAGTGCCATTGGGGTTTTTATATCGGAGAAGGAGATGCACCCAGAGGATCTGGGACCATTATGGGCTTATTAGCATTAAGTTGTATCTTTGAGGAGTACCTTTTGAGAAAATTATGCACTGAAGTATTGGATTTTAATAATATAAGTATTAACTATCATCAGAAGCTGGGATTTGTTGAGGAAGGTAGGCTTAAAAAGCATATCTATAAAAATAACAGCTTTCATGATGTTATTGTCATGGCATTATTTAATGAAGATTGGAGCAGAAATAAAGAACAGAAATTTATTGAGTGGAGGGAAAAGTACGGTGGAGCAAATAATTATTAATAACAGGGCCATCGGCTTGGGTAATCCACCTTTTATAATCGCTGAAATGTCAGGTAATCACAATCATTCTCTGGAGAGAGCTCTTGAGATTGTGGAGGCGGCTGCTAAAGCAGGGGCTCACGCTTTAAAACTACAAACCTATAGGGCAGATACCATGACCTTGAACTTAAATCATGGGGAATTCTGTATTAACCAATCCGACAGCTTGTGGGAGGGGTATTCCCTTTATAACCTTTATCAGGAAGCATATACACCCTGGGAGTGGCATAAGCCCATCTTTGATCGGGGCAAAGAGTTGGGGATGATTGTTTTTAGCACTCCCTTTGATGCAAGTGCGCTGGAATTTTTAGAGGAATTAAACGTTCCTTGTTATAAAATTGCTTCCTTTGAGGTAACGGATTTACCTTTAATAAGTAAGGTTGCTAAAACGGGAAAACCCATAATTATTTCGACGGGAATGGCAACAATTGCAGAGATTGATGAAGCGGTTAGGACTGCCAAGGAAGCTGGATGTAGGGATTTAATTCTGCTTAAATGCACCAGCACTTATCCTGCATCTCCTAAAGATACAAATATTCTTACCATCCCTCACATGCAGCAGCTTTTTCAGTGCCAGGTTGGCTTATCCGATCATACCCTGGGTGTTGGTGTTGCTGTGGCCAGTGTTGCCCTAGGGGCAACGGTGGTTGAAAAACACTTTACCTTATCCAGGGCTTCGGGGGGAGTTGATGCTGCTTTTTCCCTCGAACCTGATGAAATGAAAATCTTAGTTGACGAGACAAAAAGGGCCTGGCAGGCCTTGGGTGAGGTAACCTATGGGCCTACGGTAAAGGAGAAGGACTCATTAAGTCTTAGACGTTCATTATATATAACTGAAGATATTCAAAAGGGAGAATGCTTAACCAAGTATAATTTACGTGCTATTAGACCGGGATTAGGCTTATCCCCTAAGTATTATGATCTGCTAATTGGCAAAAAGGTCAATCAAGATGTAAAAAGGGCACGCCCTTAAGCTGGGGTTTAATATGAGGCAGATTTAGCAAACGACCTTGAAGAATGTTCATATTCTTCAAGGTTTTTATTATCACCGAAATCTGGGTTATGGCGATTTGAAACAAGCCTTTAGAGATATAATAATAAAAAATTTTATTAAGAAAGGAATATCATGTGGGTCAATCACTTCACGAAAAAGAGATAGCGACACAATCAAAGGCAGACATTTTGCTTCGTGAATTTTGGTTAAAAGAAGTCTTTTTGCGCTGGGAATGGTGGCTATTATTAGCATTAACTATAATTCCCTGGATAATCTGGTGGAAATATATTGATCGCAGACGGTTATTTGAAATATTAACCTATGGATTTTTGGTAATGACTGTATCGTCATTTTTGATGCCATAGGGGTGGAATTTGATTTATGGGATTATAAATATCAGCTTGTACCTTTGTTTGATATATTTATAACCTATGATATGAGTATAATGCCGGTTATTTATATGGCAATATATCAGAAGTTTGATAAATGGAAATCATTTATTATAGCTAACACAATTGTCGCAGCAATTTTTGCATTTATATCAGAGCCATTATTGGTTTGGCTGGATTTTTATCTTTTATTAAAATGGAAATATATTTATTCTTTTCCCATTTACATTGCCATAGCAATTGTACTTAAATGGGTAATGGTTTGTTTGAAAAAATACTCCCTAAAGCCTTAGAAAGATTTATCTAAAAATAAAATTGTATACATTTATTTTCTGCAGGATAATGCTAAGGCATATAGAATAGATATTACTAGAGATAAATTAAGAACTAAATAAAAAAACGACAACGATGATCAAGAAGGCAAAGAAGCCTAGTATACCGTGGTAAGCACCATGGTAGCTTAGGCTTCTTTTTATTTTTACCAAAAGATGACAAGGTAATTGACATTAAAGTAAAGCTGGTAGGGGATTGTGATAGCAATGGGAAGGGAACCTAGAGAGGTTCTGTTTAATTTATGTCAAGACCAAACAGCCCTTGAGGAAGAAGATATTTCTGTGTTGCGTAATTTGCAAGGTAATTTGCAGCACTTTGCCGATTTGGCCGGGGCAGATATATTTATAGACGTTCTTACCAAGGAACCTGACATTGCAGTGGTAGTTGCAGAGGCTAAACCATCAACCGCCCCGTCCCTTTATAAAAGCAGTGTGGTGGGACAGCAGGCAATTAGATGTAATGAGCCAGCAGTATTTCAAACCTTTGAGACTGGGAAACCAGTGCCTAATATGCAAGGTACCAGCCAGGAAGGTTATCCCATAAGCCAGACTGTAATACCAATTAAAAACAGCTCAAACAAATCAATAGGTGTTCTCATAATGGAGAGAGATAATTCTGCTCAGGTGCGGCAGGAAAAGACCATGGAATTTCTATCTAAGACTACTCAAAAGCTTACGGATACTTTACTCAGTCAGACCGAGGTAGGAGAAGTACTGCCAACCCTCATTCATGATGCTCTATTTATAGTGGACTCAAGAAACAAGCTTGTTTATGCCAATTATGTTGCCCATGAATTACTTATAGAACTAACCAGGGAGCTCAATCCCGTTAGCATGAGTATTGACCAATTAATAAATAAGGTACCGGAGTTAGGCCCTATTTTTTCCAGAAAATTTGATACTCAAGAGGTAGATGTTCAGGGGAATACGGTATTGGTGAGAACTCTGCCAATAATTGAAGGAATCGAAGTTCGTGGCACCATCTACTTACTAAGGGATATCACTGAATTAAGAAAGAAAGAGAAGCAGCTAATTGCTAAATCAGCAGTTATTAAGGAGATTCACCACAGGGTCAAAAATAATCTGCAGACCATAGCCAGTCTGATGCGATTGCAAATGAGAAGGGTAAAAAATAAAGATGTCACCGCTGCCTTTCAGGAAAGCATCAATAGAATAAGCTGTATAGCTCTGGTTCATGACATTATTTCCAGGGACACCACTGAATCAATTGAGCTAACAGAGTGCTTAAAAAGGATTGGGAAAATATTAACTGAAAGTATGCTTTCACCGGAGCAGGATATTACAATTGAGGTTCGGGGGGAGTTTTTGAGAATACCCTCGGAGCAGGCTACACCAACCTCTATTGTGGTAAATGAAATTTTACAAAACTCATTGAAACATGGATTTGTTGATAAAACACAAGGTAAAATCTCTGTTATAGTTGAGACATTAGAAACCACTGTAAAATTAGTTATACGGGATGATGGTAAGGGCTTTCCAGCGGGATTCAACCGGGAGACCAGTGCAAATTTAGGACTTCAGATAACCCAGGCCTTAGTTTCAGAAAGCCTGGGAGGAAGGATAAATATGTATAACAACAATGGTGCCGTAGTGGTAATTGAGGTTCCGAGGTGGGGGGCTGCTGACGATGAAACCGTTGCGTATAGTAGTAGTAGATGATGAAGTCCTAATTAGAATGGATTTAAAGGAAATACTCACTGAGCTTGGTCATAAAGTGGTTGGCGAAGCCGGCAATGGTGAGGCAGCGTTGGATTTAATTCAAAGGATTAAGCCGGATATGGCTATTCTGGACGTGAAAATGGAAAAAATAGATGGCATAAAGGTTGCGAAACTTATTGTGGGGCAGAAAATTTGTGCAGTACTTTTGTTAACCGCCTATAACGAAGAGGAACTAATTAGAAGGCGATGGATGCCGGGGTTGTGGGGTATCTTACAAAGCCAATTACCGAGAAAGAACTTGAGCCTGCCTTGCAGCTTGGCTATGCAAGATATCAAGAAATATTGGATTTGAAGCAAAAAAAGGTAGTTCTGAAGAAAGCTCTGGATATGAGCATCTGTAAAGAAAAGCTAAAGAATATCCAGTAGCACTTAAAATAAAATAACTGGGGCGAAGAGGTCCATATAAGGTGGGAGAAGCTACTCTCTTTCTACCTTGTGTGGACTTTTTTATTTATTTTATAAAGATAAGGGGTGATGTCCGGCAAAAACAGTTTTTTGGTTTGATAAATATATCGTAAAGGAGAGAAAAATGTGAGTGATTTAGCAACTAACATCAACGTCAATACAAATGAAAGTCAACAACTTAAGAGATGTGCCGGACCTCTGCTGCTATGGGGACTGGGAGTAGGTTATGTTATCTCCGGCGACTATTTTGGCTGGAACTTTGGTATAGCTGCTGGTGGGTTCTGGGGGTTATTTATCGCAACTATTTTAATGGCTATTATGTATATTACTATGTGTTTAACAATTGCCGAACTAGCCACTGCCATACCCTTTGCCGGTGGCGCCTATGCCTTTGGAAGATCAGCAATGGTCCCTGGGGGGGATATTTAGCGGGTATAGGTGTGGTGCTAGAGTATGTTTTAGCCCCGGCTGTTATTGTGAACGGTATAGTTGGCTATGTAAATATTTTGATACCCGGTGTCCCGGATTGGTTATGGGTCATAGGCTTCTATGGTATTTTTTTAGCCATGAATACCCTAGGTGCTAAGACAACCTTAAATTTTGAACTGGCTGTTACATCCATTGCTATTATTGGTTTGGCTATTTTTGCAGTTGTAGGTTTCTCTCATTTTGACATGAGCAGGGTTTGGGAAATTGCCCCCACGGCAGGGAATACTGAATTTCTACCCATGGGCTGGCTGGGGGTTTGGGCAGCAATTCCCTATGCGATATGGTTTTTTCTGGCAATTGAAGGGCTTCCCCTGGTTTCTGAGGAGTGTAAAAATCCGGCTAAAGATATGCCCAAGGGTCTCATAACTTCTATTGCAACTCTGGTTATCACAGCTTTTCTAGTGCTATTTTTAGCAGTTGGTCTTGGTGGAGCAGAGGCCATGGGTAAATCCGACAGCCCTCTGCCTGAGGCACTGGCCTTAGCTTTAGGGCAAGCTCATTGGTCTGTCAAGGGTTTGGCTTTAATTGGTTTAGCCGGTCTTATTGCCAGCTTCAACGGAATTATATTTGGTTATGGACGAGCTATCTTTGCCCTTTCCAGAGCGGGCTACTTACCCAGAGGTCTTTCTAAAGTTCATCCCCGTTTCCGTACCCCCCATGTGGCCCTGCTGGTAGGTGGTGCCATCGGTATTGTGGGTGCCATCCTTGGAAATGGAGATGTTTTAATACAAATCGCAGTATTTGGCGCAGTTATTTCTTATATTATGATGATGCTTTCCGCCATAGTTTTAAGGAAGAGGCAGCCTAATATGGAAAGGCCCTATAAAGTTCCCTTTTATCCTGTGACTCCTTATGCTGCTCTAATACTGGCAATGATTGCCTTATTTGCAGGTTTCTTTTATGCACCGAAGGTTATTCTTTGGACCGCTCTGGTTTATGCAATCTTTGTAGCATATTTTGCCTTCTATAGTCGCCACCATTTAGTGGCCAAGGCACCTGAGGAGGAATTTGCTATCCTTAAAAAAGCCGAAGAGGAATTAGGTTAATATTAAGTTCCGGCAACCTTGGGGTTGCCGGAACTACCACAACAAACAAATACCAGTGGTGAGGAGGAAAGAATAGTCTATGATGCTGAAGACTAAACTTTTTGGCAGATCTTTTCTTTCCGAAATATTCGTGAGGTGCTGGCCAAGGCCAACGAGGAGAAATCCGGCGATATTTTAGCAGGAATAGCGGCACAATCTGCCGGGGAACGGGTGGCAGCTAAAATCGTCCTTAGTGAGCTTACTTTGGAAGATTTATTTAACAATCCAGTTGTGCCCTACGAAGAGGATGAAGTAACCAGAATCATTTACGATGGTATTAACCAGTCCATTTATAAAGAAATCAAGGGATGGACGGTAGGACAACTTCGGGAATTTATATTAAGTGACCATGCCGACATTGGCTCTATCCATCGTTTAAGCAGGGGATTAACCAGTGAAATGGTGGCAGCTGTTGCTAAACTAATGTCAAATCTTGATTTAATCTATGGGGCTAATAAAATACCCATTACAGCCCATTGCAACACAACCAATGGTTTGAATAACTGTCTGGGAATGAGACTGCAGCCAAACCATCCTACGGATAGTCCGGAGGGAATCCTGAGCTCCATGAGGGAAGGTCTAACCTATGGGGTAGGTGATGCACTAATAGGTCTAAACCCTGTGGAGGATACAGTGGCCAGCACCACTAGATCCCTGGAAACTATGTATAACTTTGTACAGGAATGGAATATACCACCAGGTCTGTGTTTTATCCCATGTGACTACTCAAATGAAGGCAATTGAAAAGGGAGCACCGGGGGACCTTATTTTTCAAAGTTTAGCAGGCACCCAGGCAGCTAACGATGCCTTTGGGATTAGCGTAGCTATTCTAAAGGAAGCCAGGGAGGTGGGGCTGAGGTATGGCCGTGCCACCGGCCTAATGTAATGTATTTTGAAACAGGCCAGGGGTCCGAACTTTCCTCTGAGGCACATTTGGGAGTAGACCAGGTTACCCTGGAAGCCCGCTGTTACGGCCTAGCCAAACAATTCCAACCCTTTTTAGTAAACACTGTAGTGGGCTTCATTGGGCCGGAATATCTATACGATGCAAAGCAGGTAATCAGGGCAGGCCTGGAGGATCACTTTATGGGTAAGCTCAGTGGTGTCCCCATGGGGGTTGATGCCTGTTACACCAATCATATGAAGGCCGATCAAAATGACATTGAAAATCTGGCTGTTTTACTAACATCGGCAGGGGTGAATTACTTTATGGGCATTCCCATGGGTGATGATGTGATGTTAAATTACCAGTGCACAAGTTTCCATGATGCAGCTACTTTACGTCAATTAATGGGTATGAGACCTCTACCTGAATTTGAAAAGTGGATGGAAAAGATGGGGCTGATGGAAAAGGGCTGCCTAACATCAAGGCAGGAGATCCTTCAATATTTGCAGGCCGTGGAGGTGTTTAAGGATGAATGAAAAGCAAATTGAAGAACTTGAGGATCTGGCTGCGGTAGACTTGCAAGGGGAGATTTTAATACCTGAACCGGAAGACAGTGCTGCCTTGGAGTATTTCAAACAATGTACTCCTGCAAGAATAGGTGTCTGGCGCAGTGGGCCTAGACCCCTTACTAGGACACTACTTAGATTCAGGCCGATCATGCCACTGCCCAGGATTCAGTATTTAAAGAGGTTAGTGAGGAATTTTTAGCAAAATTTGACCTGGTGAAGGTTCAGACCTTGGTTAAAAATAAAGATCAGTATCTAACCCGGCCTGATTTAGGCAGAATGCTTTCAGAAGAGGATTTAGCAAAAATTTGCAAGGAGTGCCAAGGAAGCCCCCAGGTGCAAATTATAATTGCTGATGGCTTAAGTTCTAGGGCCATTGAAGCAAATTTAGAAGATATTCTACCAGCTCTGAAACAGGGGCTGTCGGCCTATAATTTACAAGTGGGAACGGATATCTTTGTTAAATATGGCGAGTCGCCGTGATGGATGTTATAGGCATGGCCCTGGAGGCTGAGGTGATAGTGCTATTGGTAGGTGAAAGGCCTGGACTGGGAACCTCGGATAGCATGAGCGCCTATATGATTTACAAGCCCAACAAAGAAACGCTGATGGCAGACCATTCGGTGGTTTCCAATATACACAAAGGAGGTACACCTCCCGCTGAGGCGGGAGCCATCTGGCCACAGTCTTAAAGAAAATCTATGATGCTAAGGCCAGTGGGGTTAAGCTTACCCTACAGTAAGCCAGGGGGTGAATAGTACGAATCGAGATGTTGAAAAAATAGTTAGTGTGGGTATAGATGTGGGTACAACCACCACCCAAATAGTAGTTAGCCGAATACAGGTGTGCAATACGGCACCAGGCTCCATGGTGCCACGCATGTCAATAATTGGGAAGGAAGTCCTTTACCGCAGCAATATTCACTTTACTCCGTTATTGTCCAGGGAACTGATTAATGCCCAGGGTGTTAAGGGGATCATTGACAAGGAATTTCATAAGGCGGGCATTAAACCACAAGAAATAGATACGGGTGCGGTAATAATTACGGGGGAAACTGCGAAAAAGGAAAACGCCAGAAGCCTATTAGATGCCCTGGCAGGTTATGCCGGTAATTTTGTTGTTGCAACTGCCGGACCATTACTGGAGTCTGTCCTTGCTGGAAGGGGTGCCGGGGCAGCAGCAATATCATCTGAGCTTCACCGGGTGGTACTGAATATAGATGTGGGCGGTGGTACTTCTAACCTGGCTGTTTTAAGGAAGGAAAGGCGATAGATTCTACCTGCATCAATATAGGCGGACGGCTGATCGAATTAGATCCCAAAAGGGATTGTATAAAGTACCTGGCGCCTGCAGCAAGAATTGTCCTTGAAGAGAGTGGTCAGCACTGGCAAATTGGCCAGCGCCCAAGTATTGAGCAGCTTCGTTTCATCGTTGTGCAAATGGCAAAGGCAATTAAAAACTTATTAAACCCAGGCATATTGCCGGCGATAAGCAAGCGGATTCTTATGGGACCTCCCCTTAGGCATCAGTACCCTATACATTTAGTCAGCTTTTCAGGCGGGGTGGCGGACTTTGTATATTCTGGTGATGAGGCTACCATTGTACAAGATTTTAATAAGTATGGAGATATTGGTCCATTATTAGGGCTAGCCTTAGAGAAGCCTTTAATGATGAGCAATGGCAGCTCACCAGGCCGAGGGAAACCATTCGGGCAACGGTAATTGGGGCCGGCACCCATTCAATGAACCTGAGTGGGAGCACGATAGATATTTCGCCAGACTTTTACCCCTGCGCAATATTCCCGTAGTAAAACCCTTTGCTCAGGAAGTGCCCCTAAATCTTATAGAGTTTAGCAATATTCTTAAGGCCCAGTTATCAGCCTATGACTCTGATGGATTTAAAGAACCAGTTGCCATAGCAATGAAGGGTCCAGGGGGTATGGGGTTTAAGAGAATCCAGGAAATAGCCTCAGAAATCGTACAGGTTACAAAGGAATATTTAGAATCCCAACCATTGATAATGATATTAGAAGAAGATTGCGGAAAGGTTTTAGGCCAGACATTAAGAGTATTGACCGGAGGAAAATGTGGCGTTATTTGTTTAGATCAAATAACTGCCGATGATGGGGACTATATTGATATCGGAGTTCCCATCATGGATGGAGCCACAGTTCCTGTGGTAATCAAAACACTTATTTTTGAAAATAGAGATTAGAACCCGTTGCCCATATGGCAGCGGGTTTTTGCCATATTTAGCACCATTAATTAAGCTTCCCCAGGGCAAAAACAATTACTGAATAAAAAACTATGTATCCCGCTAAGATGCCTAAAAAATTTGCCAATATGTCCTTATACTCCGGGGTGCCTTTTCCTGACAGCTGATCATAGATCTCCTTGGCTATCCCAAGGGCCAGTGTCAGTAGGGCAGCAATATGGGGATGGAGGAAATGAATCAGTGTCATAAAGAGTAAAAAACTTATGAAAATATGCAGAAGTTTATCTTTTTTAAACATGTTATCACCCTTTTGCCTGAATACTAGAGTTAGATTATCCTATGGAGACATCGGTATTAATAGTCCTCAGTTCATAAAAAGTAGTAAACTATAGAGGAGAAAAAGGAATTTTCAAGGATAAATAGAACTAAACCAAACAGAGCTGGAGGAAGGAGAGTTAATATATGGAAAATCTATGGGCACCATGGAGATCAGTTTATATTGGCAAGCCTCAAACAGGCTGTATCTTTTGCGAAAAGCTTAATTCCAATGAAGATAAGGAAAACCTAGTCATACATCGCGGAGATAAAACCTTTGTAATAATGAACCTTTTCCCCTATAATAACGGTCATTTACTCATTGCGCCCAAAAGGCATGTGGGGGATATTACAGAACTTACAGATGATGAGCTTATGGAATTAAATAAGATGACGCAGTTTATGGTACAGGCATTACGGACAGCCTTTGGAAACCCCCACGGTTTCAATATAGGTATCAACTTAGGAAAGGTTGCCGGGGCAGGGATTCCAGGGCACCTACATGTACATATTGTTCCTAGATGGGATGGAGATGCAAATTTCATGGCGGTAATTGGTGACACTAGGGTAATCTCTGAGGCCTTGATAGAACCTACGAAAAAATAATCGGTGCCATAAAGCAGCATGAATAAACATAAACAAATTGAGTCAAAGAACCGTCCCTAGACTTAAGCAACCTGACTCCTTTAGAGAAAGGAACGAGATTTCCCATGAGCCGAATTTGCATAATGGGCGGAACCTTTGATCCTATTCATTATGGACATCTTGTGGTGGCTGAAGAAGTAAGACACCAATTTGGGCTGGAAAAGGTTATATTTATTCCTGCAGCTCGACCGCCCCATAAAACAGCTAAGGAAATATCAAAACCTCACCACAGGGTAAATATGGCTAGAATGGCCACAGCAACCAACAAATATTTTGAGGTTTCCACTATCGAGCTGGAGAGAGAAGGCCCTTCCTATACAATTGACACTGTTGTAGCTATACAAGAAATATACGATGTTGATAAGGTTTATTTCATTACCGGGGCAGATGCAGTTTTAGAGATTCTGACCTGGAAAGAGGCTGAAAGGTTGCTTAGTATTTGTAATTTTGTCGCGGCAACCAGGCCGGGGTATGATTTAAATAAGCTTGCCGAAAACTTAAAGCCTTTGCCAAAGGATGTTTTTAAGAATATTATTCCCTTGGAAGTACCGGCCTTATCTATATCATCCACGGATATTAGAAACAGGGTCAGGGAAGGAAGGAGCATCAAATACCTTTTACCAGAGCCTGTGGAAGAGTATATAAGGAACAATAATATCTATCAAGGTTTTTAGCAAGGAAAAATTAATAAAGGTATTCTTACCTAAAATGGAAATATCTTAACCCAGGGTTACTGCATTTAGTGAACAGGTTCTGCAAATAATACTGCCATGAAAGAAAGCACCACAGAACCAATTGGAAAGAGGTGACATAATTGGCAACGTTATATGTAGGGAACCTTCCCTGGGCTACCAAAGCAGAGGATCTACAAGATGCCTTTGGACAATACGGCGAAGTACTAAGCAGCAGAGTTATTACAGACCGTGAAACAGGTCGCTCCCGTGGCTTCGGCTTTGTAGAGGTCAATGATCAAGACGCTGAAAAATGGTGGCAGCCTTAAACGGAACAGAACTTGGCGGTCGTGTTATTACAGTAAATGAGGCAAAGAGCCGCGAGGCCGAACGAGCATAGTAATGACGAAACCTCCGCTTCGTTGGAAACGGAGGTTTTTTCAGTGGAGGGTACTGGGAGTATTTGCCTGACCCTTTGGAGAAGCAAAACGGAGGGGAGAAAAAATGTATAACGAAGAATATATAATGAATAGTCTGGAGCTAATAATGCCTGAGGAAAGGTTTAGACACAGTGTTGGTGTAGCCCAAACCGCAGAAAAACTGGCGCTAAAATATAATGCTGACCCTGATAAGGCCAGATTAGCCGGCTTGCTGCATGATGTTGCCAGGGATTTTGATGATAATGAAATGTTGGCCAGGGCAAAGAAAGCGGAGCTTCAGATTAGCGAATTTGGCTTTGCCATGCCTATACTTTTGCATGGACCTATAGGAGCAATCATGGCCGGAGAAGAATTTGGGATAACTGATCAAGAGATTCTAAATGCCATAGCTTTACATACTGTTGGTTCGGAATATATGAGTCAACTGGATAAAATATTGTTTGTAGCAGATAAAATTGAGCCAAATCGAAAATTCAAGAACGTTGATATTATCCGTCAGCAGGTCGAAATGGATTTAGATCTGGCCCTGATAAGTTGTTTTGACGAGAGTATTCGCTATGCTTTAAAAATTGGCTGTCTGCTGCATCCCACAAGTATTAAGGCTAGAAATGAACTTCTTAGAGTAAGAGGTTCTTTTAGGAAATAATTGAATAGGATATAATTAGGGTATAATAAAATAATCTGTTTCCAAGGAGTGGTTTTATTTGTCGCTAAGCCCAAAGCAAATTGTGGATCTTGCTCGCAATGCAGCAGATGATAAGAAGGCAATGGATATCACGGTTTTAGATATCAGCCATATCAGCATAATTTGTGATTATTTCTTAATTTGCACCGGTAGGTCCGGCACCCAGGTACAGGCAGTTGCGGAACACATTCAGGATCAACTACGTGATGCAGGGGTAAAACCTCTACGTGTTGAGGGATTCCGTGAAGGAAACTGGATTCTACTGGACTATGGTGATGTTGTAATTCACGTTTTTAAAGAGATGGAGAGGGACTTTTATAACCTTGAAAGGCTCTGGGAGATGCCCAGGTTGTTGAATTATCAGCTAAGAAATAAATTTCACAGCATTCGTTGACACCAGCACTTTACTTGGTTATAATAGCCACTATAGTAAATATTTTAGTTCGTTGATGGGGAGTAGTAAGGCCATTAATCCTACAGAGAGCCGCCGGTGGGTGCAAGGCGGTGGATGAAGGACTGAATCTCGCCCCGGAGTTGTTCGGTGGAAATTAAGTATACCGGACCGGGATGCCCGTTATAGCTTTATCAAGGGGGCAGGTGTTTTACCTGTCAACTAGGGTGGTACCGCGGGAGAAACCTCTCGTCCTTATTGGGATGAGGGGTTTATATATTTTTCTAGACCAAAGCCACATATGAAGCTTATTGCACCTTTAATAAAAAGAAGATTCTGTAAAAAATACGGGAGGGATATCATGCAAAAACTTGACAGAATTACCGTGGGGGCCTTACTGGACCGTGTAGCAGCAGAGAATCCTGATAACGATGCCCTGGTTTATACTGATCGTGATTTGAGGTATAGCTACCGAGAATTTAATGAATTATGTCGTAAGGTTGCCAAGGGGCTAATGGCCCTAGGTATTCAAAAGGGTGAGCACGTGGCAATTTGGGCTACAAACGTGCCGGAATGGGTCACAATGCAGTTTGCCACAGGAAAGATGGGTGCTGTGCTGGTGACAGTAAATACAAATTATAAATCCTTTGAGGTAGAATACCTCCTTAAGCAATCTGACACCACTACCCTTGTAATGATCAATGGTACCAAGACCTCCGACTATTTGAAAATGATCAATGATTTATGTCCAGAGCTAAATCAATGTGAGCCTGGAAATCTAAAGGCCGAAAAGCTGCCCCTCCTAAAGAATGTGATTTTTGTTGGTGAAAATACCCCCCAAGGCATGTTTAACTGGAATGACATTTTAGAACTAGCTAGTCAGGTATCTGATGAAGAATTAGACGCCCGACAGGCTAGCCTTGATCCGGATGACTGCATAAACATGCAGTATACCTCAGGTACAACTGGCTTTCCAAAAGGGGTAATGCTGACCCACTTCAATATTATTAATAACGCCCATAGTATTGCTGATTGTATGTCCTTTAGCAACCGTGACCGGCTTTGCATACCCGTGCCATTTTTCCACTGTTTTGGTTGTGTTTTGGGGACCATGACTTGTGTGGTATCCGGGGCTACTATGGTACCCCTTGAGGTGTTCCACCCGGTTCGGGTTTTGGAAACCATTGAAAAGGAACGCTGTACAGCGGTGCATGGTGTTCCAACCATGTTTATTATGGAGCTGGAACAAATGGATAAAGGCAATTATGACACCAGCAGTCTGCGAACCGGCATTATGGCTGGCTCACCCTGCCCCATCGAAGTAATGAAGTCTGTGGTTAAGCGTATGGGTGCAAGTGAAATAACCATTACCTACGGCCAAACAGAAGCCTCCCCGGCAATTACTATGACCAGTACAGCTGATCCAATTGAAGTAAGGGTGGCAACAGTGGGACGGGTAATTCCCAATGTTGAGGCTAGAATCATTGACCTGAGACTGGAGAGATATGTTCACCAGGAGTCCAGGGAGAGATATGTGCCAGGGGCTACAATGTAATGAAAGGCTACTATAAAATGCCCGAAGCTACTGCCCAGGCCATTGATAAGGATGGTTGGCTCCATACGGGGGATTTGGGCATCATCGATGAAAAGGGTTATTTTAAGATTACCGGACGATTGAAGGATATGATTATCCGGGGCGGGGAGAACGTTTATCCCAGGGAAATTGAAGAGTTCCTTTATACCCACCCGTTGGTTAAGGATGTACAGGTGGTTGGAGTTCCCAGCTTGAAATATGGTGAAGAGGTATTGGCCTTCATTCAACCTAGAGAGGGAGCTAGTTTAACCAAAGAAGAAATTCAGGAATACTGTGTAGATAAAATTGCCAAATATAAGATACCATCCTACGTGCTTTTGTGGATAATTATCAACCACTGCCAGCGGCAAGATTCAAAAGTTTAAGCTTAGGGAGCAGGGAATCAATACCTTAGGATTAGAAAGTTTAACCAAAATAGAAACAGCCTAGTAATGTTGAAATATAGCTGGAATCGTGGTAAAATTTCCAAGTGATATAGATTATTTAGCATACCCATCGGCAAAAAACAAAGGCCGATGGGTAGATTGTATGCTTGGAAATAAACTGTAACTGGCTAGGAGGAAAAACTTTGCAGGAGCAATATAATTACAAGGATATTGAAACCAAGTGGCAGCAATATTGGGAAAATAATGAAATCTATCATGTTCCGGACAATTCCGAGCGACCGAAATATTATTGTCTGGAGATGTTTCCCTATCCCTCGGGCAAACTGCATATGGGTCATGTGCGCAACTATTCCATAGGTGATGTGGTAGCAAGGTTTAAGACCATGCAGGGCTTTGATGTTCTTCACCCCATGGGTTGGGATGCCTTTGGCCTGCCGGCAGAGAATGCAGCCATTAAACATGGTATTCCACCTGCACCTGGACCTGGGATAACATTGATCATATGAGAAGCCAGTTAAAACAGTTGGGTCTTAGCTATGATTGGCGAAGGGAAGTAGCCACCTGCCATCCCGAGTATTATAGATGGGGTCAATGGTTGTTCCTCCAGTTATATAAGAAGGGTCTTTGCTATAAAAAACATGCCAGGGTGAACTGGTGCCCAGATTGCGCCACAGTGCTGGCTAATGAGCAGGTTGTGGAAGGTAATTGTGAACGTTGCAGCGCTACGGTGGAACAAAAGGAACTGGATCAATGGTTTTTCCGGATTACTGATTACTCCCAACGCCTATTAGATGACCTCAAATTATTGAGTGGTTGGCCTGATAAAGTTAAAATAATGCAGGAGAACTGGATTGGCCGTAGTGAAGGTGCTGAGCTAGCTTTAAGGTGGAAGGCACAACTGATGAGATTGCTGTTTTCACCACCAGGCCCGATACCGTCTATGGCGTAACCTATATGGTTTTAGCGCCGAGCATCCATTGGTAGAAAAGCTCTCCAAGGGGACAGCCCAGGAAAAGGAAGTGGCTGATTTTGTCAGCCGGGTAAGCAAATTAACCGAATTGGCTAGAACCAGTACAGAAAAGGAAGGGGTATTTATTGGTGCTTATTGCATCAATCCCTTTAACGGTGAAAAGGTTCCCATTCTAACCGCCAACTACGTGCTCTACCATTATGGTACAGGTGCGGTAATGGGTGTGCCTGCCCACGATGAGAGGGACTTTGAATTTGCCCAAAAATATAAATTGCCAATTAAGGTGGTTATTAATCCAAAGGGTGAAGAGCTAAACCCTGCCACCATGAAGGAAGCTTACACAGGCCCAGGTACTATGGTTAACTCAGGACCCTTTGATGGCACCATTAATCAACAGGGTATTAAAAGGGTGAGCCAGTATGCTGAGGAAAAGGGCATTGGTAAGGGGATAGTAAATTTTAGATTAAGGGATTGGTTAATTTCCAGGCAGAGATACTGGGGGACCCCTATTCCTATTATCTATTGTGATAAATGCGGTACACTACCAGTACCGGAAGAGCAACTGCCTGTAGTTCTGCCTACTGATGTGGAGTTTAAACCCACGGGTGAATCCCCCTCAAGCAACCCCGGGTTTGTAAATGCCGTCTGTCCTGAATGTGGTGGAGCTGCCGCCGGGAAACAGATACCATGGATACCTTTGTAGACTCTTCCTGGTATTACCTTCGTTATACCAGTGCCAGGGATAACCAGTGGGCCTGGGATAAGGAAAAGGCTAAGCGCTGGATGTCCGTGGACCAGTATATTGGCGGTGTGGAACACGCCATCCTGCACCTTTTGTATTCAAGATTCTTTACTAAGGTGTTCCATGATTTGGGTTTGGTTGATGTCCAGGAACCCTTTGAGAATTTATTAACCCAGGGAATGGTGCTAAAAGATGGAGCCAAGATGTCCAAATCCAAGGGTAATGTGGTAAGTCCTGAAGAAATTGTTGGTCGCTACGGCGCTGATACTGCCGGATGTTTATTTGTTTGCCGCTCCCCCAGAAAGGGATCTTGAGTGGAGTGACAGGGCTGTAGAGGGCTGTAATCGATTCCTTAACCGGGTATGGAGGTTGGTGTATTCAGTTAAGAACCAGGTGGCCAAGCACCGGCAATTGAGGTCGGTGCAGATTTCGTGGGTGTCCACAAGGAAATGCGCCGACTGACCCACTATGCAATTAAAAAGGTGACAGAGGATGTTAGTGGCAGGTTTAACTTTAATACTGCCATTAGTGCCATCATGGAATTAGTTAACGGTATATACACCTATCGGGATAAGGTTGCCGAGGTTGAACGTGACAGAAGGGTGCTGGCGGAGGCTATAAATAGCACAATTATTTTACTGGCTCCCTTTGCCCCGCATATTGCTGAAGAGTTGTGGGAGGCTACGGGCCACAAGGGTAGTGTTCACCAGGAGAAATGGCCGGTATATGATCCTTCTGCCTGGTGGAAGAGGAAGTTGAGATTGTGGTTCAATTAAATGGAAAAGTTCGGGAAAGAATGAATATACCCGCAAACCTAAGTCCCGCTGAGATGCAGGAATATGTCATGGCCATGGATGCTATAAAACAGCTGATAGAGGGTAAGAAAATTGTAAAGATTATTCCGGTGCCGGGCAAATTAATTAATATTGTGGTAAAATAATTTTTGTAAAACTAAAGACACCTTTTTGGTGTCTTTTTATTTTCAGAAAAGGGGTGTTAGGGTTGGAATTTTTGTTGTCTCCAATTGGAGCGTACCTGTTCATCTTCTTTGCCAGGGTTATTGATATTTCCCTTGATGTAGTGAGACTTTTAATGTTAATGAGGGGAAGAAAGGTTGCTGCCAGTTTAATAGGTTTTGTTGAAGTAACAGTGTTCATTATTGCCCTTGGTGAAGTGTTCAGGGGTGGTATGATGATCCATTTAAAATAATTGCCTATGCCGCAGGTTTTGCCACGGGTAATTATGTGGGTTCATTAATAGAAGAATGGCTGGCTGTTGGACATCTTTCCATGCAAGTTTATCCCGCAACTGAGAATGTAAACAAATTAACGGATAAATTCAGGGAACAAGGATTTGGTGTAACCAGTGTTTGCGGGTGTGGAAGAAGCGGAGAGAGGACCATATTATTTGTTTTGTTAGACCGTAAGTACCTGCCAATCGCCTTAAAGATTTTAGACGAGGTTCAGCCGGGAATATTTTATAATGTTGCAGATTCAAGGGCAGTTCGGGGCGGAATATTCCCAGCTCCGAAAAGCAGGTTAATTAAAACAAAGTAATGTATATCTACCTTGAACTTCCTGCATAATAAAAGTGTATGCAGGAGAGAAGGTGGTAGCACTGGAAGATGTATTTCCACATATATGGAGAACCATAATAATATATCTTGTGGTTCTTTTAGTGGTTAGGTTAATGGGTAAAAGGGAGATTGGCCAGTTATCTTCCTTTGATTTTGTTGTGGCCATCATTATTGCGGACTTGGCTGCCATACCAATGGAATCGCCCCATATACCCTTTGGTATGGCATTGTTCCCCTGGCTACACTTGGAGTGTTAGAAGTAGTCTTTTCATATATTACTCTGGTTAATCGACCTTTAAGGAAAATACTCTATGGGACCCCCCAGATAATCATTGAAAATGGTCGTTTGCTAAAGCATGAAATGAGGGCTTCTCGCTATAATCTAGATGATTTGCTCAGCCAGTTGAGGGAAAAGGGCTACTATGGTATCCAGGATGTAGAGTATGCTATCTTGGAACCCTCGGGCAGGCTGAGTGTTTTACCCAAATCCCAAAAACGCCCTGTTACACCCGCAGATTTAGGTATCCAAACGGACTATGAAGGACTTCCTTCTGTACTGGTGATGGATGGGGATATTCTGAAGGAAAACTTAAATAAAGTTAACCTTGATGAACAGTGGCTGAAGGACAAGCTTAAGGAAATGGGGCTTAATCCTGAAAAGGTCCTATTGGCCACATTAAATACCCAGGGTCAATTGCTTATTGATTGCCAGAATGATAACAGAGCCAGTAAGTAGATAACTGTAAAATAATGTGGGATTATAGAAGGAAAATATCTAAGGCGGTAGAATAACTCCTATAGAATGGGAGGAACCGCTATGTTTACCATAGGCCGTAGGGAACAGGCAGTTATTCTTATTGTTATGGCTATTTTGATCTTTACAGCAGGTTTTAAGTGGGCTGGTCGTGCAAAGTCGTCCGTTGAGTTGATTCCGGCAGAAAATGAGTCGTTACAGGAAGAACAGATAATCATTCATGTGGATGGTGCGGTGGAAAAGCCAGGTGTTTACAGACTTCCTGCAGGAAGTAGGGTAAATGATGCCGTTATTCAAGCGGTAGCTCTGACAGATTCAGATCTTAGTGCAGTTAATCTTGCTGCACCATTAAAGGATGGACAAAAGATTGTAGTTCCTTACTTGATTCAAGATCTATATGAAAATTGGCCCCAGGGGGATACTGGCAGGGAAGGGGTTTTAAAGGCACCCCCTGCCAGTTCAAGTGGACTTATCAATATAAATAACGCTTCCAGTTTAGAATTGGAAAGCTTGCCTGGAATAGGGCCTGCCCTGGCGGCAAGGATAATTGAGCACAGACAGTCAAATGGACCGTTTCTAAGTATAGAAGAATTAAAAAATGTCTCTGGCATAGGTGATAAAAAATACAGCAGCATCGAAAAGCTAATTACTATTCAGTAATTAATAAGCCAGTAAGGAAGTGTAGCTATGGATATTTCCCTTCTGACCCAGTTAATTAAATTACAGTTAATGGAACAAAATATAAAAGCCGGTACCAGGAGTGTTGGGAAAAATGACAGTGATTTTTCCCTGCTGTTAGCAAAGGCTGTTTCCGCCTCAGCGGGTAATTTTGCAGGAAGAGGCATAAACGTAAATACTGCTAATCAAATAAAATCCACTTCTAGGGCTGCAGCCTCGGCATTTTAGCCGTCGGTAATGCTAAAGAGTATGAATCCATCGTTGAGGAAGCTGCTAAAAAACATGGTGTAGATCCCGCCCTTTGTAAGGCCGTGGCCCGGGCAGAATCCTCCTTTAACTCACTGGCAGTATCAAAAGTGGTGCCATGGGCTTGATGCAATTAATGCCTGGGACTGCCAAAAGCCTAGGGGTAACAAACCCCTATGATCCTGTGCAAAATGCTGATGGTGGTGTTCGCTATTTAAAGTCCATGCTGGATAAATATAACGGGAATGTTGAACTGGCCCTGGCAGCATATAATGCCGGACCGGGTGCGGTAGATAGGAATAAGGGCATCCCTCCTTATGGGGAGACCATTAACTATGTAGCCAATGTTAAGTCCTATAGACAATCGTATCTAGGTGGATAGTATGAATAGGCCTCTAGTGTATTTGGTGCTGGCCATGGCGGGAGGTATAGTCCTGGGGGCGATTTTTAAAGTACAAATGACCGTAGCTTTGGCAGGGGCGGTACTGGCCTGGATGGCAGCGGGAATAGGCATATTAAGGACCTGGCGGTATAATCCGTGGGTCCTTTTTGTGCCTGTGCAGCCCTTGGGTGTCTTCTAGCCTCCTGGCATCTTGCCCAAATAGTGGATTTTGAAGAATTTAATGGTCAAAAGGTAAAGCTCCTTGGTGTGGTTATGGACTACCCGGATATAAGACCCGATGGAGTATTTTATAAGATTAGGCTAAATAATTTGGTTGCTGGTCAAAAGACCATAGAAAAGGAATGTTTGCTCAGGGTCAAGATGCCCCAGGATAAGGTGTTTAAATATGGCAGTATACTTAAATTACAAGGTAAATTAAGTATACCGGACCCCCCTGGTAATCCGGGAGCTTTCGATTATGGGAAGTGGTTGCTAAAGCAAGGGATTTCTGCCACCATAAATGTTAAGGAAATTTCAGATGTGACCCTGATGGGGCAGGGAGGAAATTTCGCAGTTATTTGGGCCCATAGGCTTAGAGAGAGCTTGGAACAAATATTTGACAAGACCATGCCTCAGGTCCAAGCCTCAGTTATTAAAGGAATAATCTTCGGTACCAGGGGAGAGATACCCTGGGATGTGCAGCTAGCCTTTAATTCCACGGGGTTAGTTCATATTCTTAGTGTCTCTGGCTATCATGTAGGTTTAGTTGTTGCCCTAGTATTAATCCTTATTAGACTTTTGAAAATTCCCCAGGGCTGCATTGCTTTTACGGCAATCCCGCTAATTTTCTTCTATGCATTAATGACCGGACTTGGGCCTCCGGTGTTTAGGGCAGCTGCAATGGCTTCTCTTCTTTTATTGGCCCATCATCTTGGAAGAGAACAGGACTGGCCTACGACGTTGGTTTTAGCTGGAGGAATATTGCTGGCTATTAAGCCCATGAGTCTTTTTGACATTGGCTTTCAGCTATCCTTTATCGCTACCTGGGGGTTGCTTTACATTACCCCGAGCTGATACCTTATTTCTCAACCATGCCCAAAAACCTTGCCATGTTGATATTAGTTCCCCTGGCTGCCCAACTGGCCACATTGCCCCTGGTGGTTCTATATTTTAATTTAGTTTCGCCAGTATCCATACTGGCCAATGTACTTACCGTACATTTAGTAGCCCTGACCATGCTATTTGGGGGCATTGGTCTATTTGCAGGTATAATCAATCTTTCCCTGGCGGACTTTATCAATATGGGGACTGGTTTTTTGACTGATTTATTTATCTGGCTGGTAAAGCTATGTGCCTCACTTCCTGGAGCTGCCTGGTATATCCCGGCCCCACCTCTATGGGTGATAGGACTTTACTATGTATTATTAGTGGGCTTGGTGGAACTGTCGGGCAGTCAAGGGCTGCAGGAAAAACTAAGGGAATATATAAATAGAGCTAAGGAACCAAGAAACAGATACTTAGCACTTTCTGGCTTTGCGCTGCTGGTGCTGCTGGTGCTGCTGGTGCTGCTGGTGCTTTGGTGCCTATGGCCGGTAAATCAGGGGCTGCGGGTACATTTCATAGATGTGGGCCAAGGTGATAGTATTCTTATAATTAGCCCGGCAGGTAAAAAAATCATGGTAGATACCGGTGGCTGGAAAGAGGAATTGGTAACAGGCAAAGGTGTGGGTCGGCAAGTGGTTGTGCCATATTTACATAGATTAGGCATTAATAAATTGGATGCATTAATTTTAAGCCACCCCCATGAGGATCACGTGGGTGGGGCCAGGGCAGTTATAGATGCCATGCCGGTAGACCTGCTGATAGTTTCACCCTATGGCTTGGAACCTGAAACAATGGGGGATAAGGGTTACGATCAACTGTTGAGAGATATGGAACAAATGGGGCTGGACATTAGGGCAGCAAAAGCTGGAGATATATTAAAAGTTGAGCCAAATATTACCCTGGAATTTCTTGCACCCTCTGAATTATTAATTGGTAGCAGATCAGATGCTAATAATAACAGCCTCGTTTTTAAGCTGAACTACCAGGAAAGAAATATATTGTTCACCGGAGATATTGAAACTGAAGCTGAAGAAAAGTTAATTCTTCAGGAACAAATAGAAAATATAGATGTCTTAAAGGTTCCCCACCACGCAGTGGATATTTTCACCCGGACTTTTTTCAAATTGTAAACCCCCAGGTGGCAGTGATTCAGGTTGGAGCAAATAACAACTTTGGGCACCCCTCTAAAAAGACCATGGAGGTTTTAGAAGAATTAGGCTGCAGAATATACCGTACTGATCGTGATGGGGCGATAATCCTTTCCACAACTGGGAAAAGGTGGGTAGTGCATACTGGGAAAATATAAATTTACTCGAACCAAAAGTAAAAGGTTTAACATATTCTAATTATTAAAAAGGAAATGGTTCCATGACAGATTATATTAAGGAGATTGAATTTCTTCTTGCCAGTGATACTTTTAGGGCCTTGCTATGCACTGATGCAATTCAGATTAGCCAGCTAAATGCGGTGGTGGTCCTGTTAATTAAGGCGGGAATACCCTTTGACATTAGCTATTCGCCCGGTACCAGAAGATTATCTGCTGCTGCGGAACTTACCATTTTTATTAATCCAACCACAACTTTAAACTTCACCCTGTCCTTTGAGGCGGGAGGCAGTATTTTTGGAGGCACTATAACCCCTTAAATATCTCAAGATTTCCTTTATGCAGCTTAAAGACGGTGCTGCTAATGGGGTAAGGATTATTGATGAAACTGCTTTGCCCAATCATTATAGCCTGTCTGGTATGGGCAGAATTGTTATTTGTAAACAATAAGACCACATCACGATTAGGTATCATTACCAGCCAATGGCTATCCTTTGGGAGGGTTCCTTCCCTTGAGGCTGTCAATATTGCTAACAGGCGGCTGGAGTCATAAGAATCACCATAGTTAAAGCCAAAAATTTTCCGTTGTTGATCAAATAGCTGCATGGGTTTTGCCAGATCCCTGAAAAAATTACTTTTTGCTATATGATCCAGCTCCTCTAAAGGTATATTAAGTTGATCTAGGGTAGCCTGATCCAGGAAGAAGATCCTCATCCCTTCTTCAAGCACATAGGCAATATATAATTCTTCAAATAGATGTTTGGCAAGTATGCCTGGGTTTCATCCGTCCCAATGATCAAGGGATAAACCCGATTAAAATTTGCCTTAACATCAGAGAAGCTCACACCACTTTCCCTTTTTAAATCCTTAATGAAGGGTGCTAATACCTCGCAATATACTTTTCCCGCATGGGGGGGTTCTGCCTATGATAGCCATTATAGAAATTATCTAGGGCCAGATCAATCCAGTATTTGCCCTTTTTCATTCTTAATCCAAAATTATCCAGATTATAAATCATTGATTTAGGAACTGCCCTTAGGATATAGGCGGAAACGGTTTTTCTAAAGGTCTGTTTATCCATGAATAAAGTACCTCCGTAAATTTTCATTCTTATGCGGAGTAAGTAAAGTCCTTTGTTATAACCATGCTACTGTAATATAATAACTTAAGGACAAATATATGCGAGGTGATTGAACAATGGCCTTGGTGGAAATTACTGTTATACCCCTAGGGACCGGTTCAACCAGTTTAAGTGACTATGTTGCCGGTTGCCTCAAGGTTTTAGAACAATCCGAGGGGGTAAAATACCAGCTTACCCCAATGGGCACGGTGATAGAGGGAGATCTGCCAATAATCATGGGAATTATAGCAAATATGCACGAACAGCCCTTTTTAGCAGGTGCATCAAGGGTGAGTACCACCATCCGCATAGATGATAGAAGGGACAAAGAAGGTACAATGGAGTCCAAGGTACTAGCTGTTCAAAATAAAATAATTAGGCCGGGTGGTACTGACTAACCATGGAGTATTATGTAGGACTTAAAAACAGCCTGGAAAGGGGTATTATTGCCCCGGTATACCTTTTTCATGGTGAAGAAGAGTATCTAAAGGAAAAAGCAATTTCGATGTTTAAGGATTATTTGTTGCCTGGCGCTGCGGATTTTAACCTTGATATAATAGATGGAGAAGGGACTGGAACTGAAATCAGCACAGTCATATCCCTGGCCGAGAATCTGCCTTTTCTTGCTGAAAAGAGATTGGTTATTGTCAAAAAAGCCCCGTGGTTTAAGGGGAAAGGAAAATCAAAGGTCACTGGGGCCAAGGTTGAAAAGCAGGATAAATCTGATGGCAATGAGGAACTTTTCTTTAAATATTTAAATGATCCTTCTCCCAGTACATGTCTAATATTTGTTACTGGTGACCCGGTGGACCGTAGAAAAAAGTTGTTTAAAGCCATTGAGTCTTCCGGTCGGGTTATAGATTTCAAATCCCTTAAGGCTGCAGAAATGGTTAACTGGGTTATTGAAAGGTTTAAGCATGCAGGAAAGAAAATTTCTCCACCTGCGGCAAGGCTGCTGGTGGATGCCAACGGTAGACTTGGTTTAATGAATTTATATAACGAGGTTGAAAAGCTGATGACCTTTGCCTGGGACAAAAAGGAGGTATCCCCCCAGGATGTTGAAATGGTCGTTGTGCTCAATCTGGAGCAGAATATTTTTACGGTAGTTGATGAAGCTGTAGTAGGTAATCTATCCAGGGCCTTGGCCGGTATAAGGGAATTGCTGACCCTGAAGGAACCCCCTGTGAAGATACTAACTATGCTGGGACGGCAGTTCCGCTTGGCCATTCAGGCAGAGGCTTTGGTAAAAGAAGGCTGCCCGGAAAGGGAACTTGCAGGGAGGCTTGGAGTTCATGATTTTGTAGCTCGAAAAGCCCTGGGACAGGCCAGAAAAAGTGGTCCTGCAAGGTTACGCTATGCTTTGGAGCAGCTTAGTAGCATGGATGCAGCAATTAAAAAGGGCCGGCAGGATTTTTTGCCTGCCATTGAAAACACCTTGATAAATTTAAACAGGATAGGGGATGGGAATATAAAATCAATTCCATAATAGGATAAAAACCACCCGTTTTAACGGGTGGTTTTATTAACCAGCAATTTTGTTGAATCTCTTAGTTAGGCGAGATTTCTTTCTGGAAGCGGCATTTTTATGTAAAACGCCTTTGGTCACAGCTTTATCAAGAGCAACCAGAGCTTTACGCAGAGTGGTCTGCGCCAGTTCTTGGCTTGCAGATGCTAATGCTTCTTCATACTTGCGGATAGCGGTTTTTACAGCGGACTTTATGCGGGCATTCCGAAGAGTACGCTTACGAGTGATTTCAACCCGCTTGGCAGCTGATTTGATATTAGGCAAATTTTCTCACCTCCCCAACAACGACAATTTTACCACGACCAAATTTAAAATGCAAGCTAACTTTGTATATCATAACCGGATTTGGTCAATCATAATTACAGATTTAAATTTAGGGGGTGATAAGGTTGATGGGAATGGTTATCAGGTTTATCGTATCTGCTCTGGTACTTTTAGTTGTTAGCTGGCTTTCGCCTGGTTTTGTAGTTCATGGAGGCTTCATTGGGGCGTTAATTGCGGCAGTAGTTATTGCAGTATTAGGCTACATAGCAGAAAGCCTTCTGGGTGATCGTATTTCGCCTCAAAGACGTGGCATAGTAGGTTTTGTTACCGCCGCTGTGGTTATTTATTTGGCCCAATTCATTATTCCAAACCTACTCACCGTTACCCTGTTAGGTGCTCTCATTTCTGCATTTGTCATTGGAATCATTGATGCCTTTGTACCAACAGTAGTGCGTTAAACACAAAAATGCCCAACTACTTCTTGTAAAAGGGGGAAGTTGGGCATTTTGCATACCAATGCTGGAACCTGTGTCGCATTAGCTTTATTAGGGTGCCTAATATAGTTCTCATACCTACTCCTACCTGGGCATAACAATAATAAAAACAAGCCCCATGCCGGGAGGGGTGATTTTATTTTTTGGGATTACTTTCGTAGACAATTTAGATATAGAAAAAAAATGCTTTTTGTACTTATAATAGGGATAATCATAACTGTATCCCTATGGTATAAGGTGCTAGATTTAAAATTAATTGGTGACAGTGGTGGGGTAGTAAGAGAAACAGTTGGCTTATTGGTAAAAACTACAATACAGGATCCTAGGGTACTTGTCTTAACCTCTATGCCTGCTTTAGCAAGATTGGATACCCCAGATGAGATGGAAAACCAAGGACATGCCATAATACTATGGGTGGCGGGACTGGCCAGAATAAATACCAGTCCCACCGGGATGCTTCTTGACCAAATACCTTATTGGCCAAAGCTGTGGCCGGTGGGGCACCAGTTATCAGTGAAACTCCAAAGATTATAGAAGAGGAACCTGTCCTTCAGCCAGAGTTAAGCAGCGATATTCTTGTGGCAATCTATAATACACATACGGGAGAAGCTTACGCTATTTCAGAAGGTACAGAGAGGGTGGCCGGCAAAGGTGGAGTGGTAGCAGTGGCAGCCGAAATTCAACAGGTTTTGGAAAAGAAGTTTTCTATTAGAGTAGTCAGGTCGGAAAAGGTCCACGATTTGCAGTATGCCACCTCTTATATTGAATCGGAAAAAACTGCCAGGGAATTGGTGGCAAAATATCCCAAAATGCTTGCCATGTTGGATATACATAGGGATGCAGGAAAAACCAGGGAACAGAGTTTGGTGGAGATCAATGGCAATAAGGTGGCTACAATTTTAATGGTTGTAGGCTCGGATGCCAGAAGACCCTTTCCAAACTGGAAAGAAAATTATAATTTTGCTTGTCAGTTAGCTGATAAATTGGATGAGCTATATCCTGGCCTATGTATCGGAGTCCAGGTAAAGGAAGGTCGCTATAACCAGTTTCTACATCCTGGGGCCGTTTTGGTGGAAATGGGTACGGTAGAGAACTCTTTAGAGGAGCAAAGGCCAGCGGAGAGATGTTTGCAGAAGCCCTTGGCGAGGTGCTCAAGGAGAAGCTTAAGGCTAAAGAAGTCACAAATTTAGAAGAAGAAACATTAAACCATCTAGAACTGGATTACCAAGTAGAAGAAAATGCGGGGGAAGTAATTTAGTTTCAGCCTCAGTTATCTGGCAAAATATGTATATTGTTTAAGCTAGAGGCGCATCCTAGAGTTGGGGAGGTGCCTTATTTTGCGTCGAATTTTTTATCTGCTGAGCATTTTAGTATTTCTTTCACTGATATTTATAGGTATAAATACTACCTCAAATCATTTTAATCTCTTAGTACTTCCTGAAGAACCCCTGAGGGCCTTTGAGGTACTTAAAAATGGTGAGGGCGGGGTGGAAATTCATCTACTGGGTGAAATGCTGGAAATAGACTTTGGTGAGCTGGAGTTAAGAACAGCTGAGTACTATAAAGCCGCCCTGCAGGATATTACCTCTGTAAAAGGCGAAGCAGAGAGCATTGGGAGCTGCTGCTAAACTCAGAAAAAGTTAAGGCAGTAAACCAATGGGTTAAGGAGAAAATTTAGTTTTATTGTAAAGTTGAAGACAGGCCCAAGGGGTGCTATAATGAAATAGTATGTCGTTTTTGGGATGAGGGAGGAATTAAGTAATGGCAACGCCCCAAAACCGTATTAGGAATTTCTGTATTATAGCACATATTGATCACGGTAAATCTACATTGGCAGATAGATTATTGGAAAGTACCGGAGCCTAAGTCAGCGTGAAATGACCGAGCAAGTATTGGATAAAATGGATCTTGAGAGGGAGCGGGGTATTACCATCAAACTGCAGGCAGTTCGCCTTTTTATACCGCAGCGATGGTGAGGAATATCAACTAAACTTGATTGATACCCCTGGGCACGTTGACTTTACCTATGAGGTATCTAGGAGCTTGGCAGCCTGTGAAGGTGCTCTGCTGGTTGTTGACTCGTCCCAGGGTATTGAAGCCCAGACTTTGGCCAATGTTTACCTGGCCTTGGAAAATGACTTGGAAATAATTCCGGTAATAAATAAAATTGACCTGCCCAGTGCTGAGCCTGAGCGGGTTAAAGGGGAAATTGAAGAGGTCATCGGGCTAGATGCCACTGATGCGGTTTTAGCTTCTGCGAAAAGCGGTATAGGCATTCCTGAGATTCTTGAGCAAGTGGTTAGGAAGGTTCCGCCACCAAAGGGAAATCCCAAGGAACCGCTGCAGGCTTTGATTTTTGACTCTCACTACGATGCCTACCGGGGAGTCATTGCCTATATAAGGGTTGTTCAAGGTACTCTTAAGCCAGGTATGCGTATTAGAATGATGGCTACCCAAAAGGAATTTGAAGTCAATGAAGTGGGTGTCTTTAATCCCAATATGAATTTTGTTGATCAATTAAGTACCGGCGAAGTTGGTTTTGTGGCAGCCAGTATGAAAAACGTTCAGGATGTAAGGGTGGGTGACACCATCACATCAGCAAGTAACCCGGCGCCACAGCCCCTACCAGGTTACCGTAAGGTTACACCTATGGTGTTCTGTGGGTTGTACCCGGTGGAAACAGTTGATTATGAAGATCTTAGGGATGCCTTGGACAAGCTGCGGCTCAACGATGCTTCACTAATATATGAACCAGAGACCTCTGAGGCCCTCGGCTTTGGTTTCCGCTGTGGCTTCCTTGGCCTTTTACATATGGAAATTATTCAGGAGCGTCTGGAACGGGAGTATGCCTAAGCTTAATCACAACGGCACCAAGTGTTATATATCGGGTGACTACCACCAAAGGTGAAGTTGTAGAGATTGATAATCCGTCGAATCTACCTCCTGTTAATAACATTGAGATGATTGAGGAACCCTTTGTGAAGGCCACCATTATGGTACCAAAGGATTTTGTGGGAACTGTTATGGAACTTTGTCAGGGTAAGCGTGGAGTCTACAGCAATATGGAATATATGGGTGTCAATAGGGTTATGTTGACCTATGAGATACCCCTCTCGGAGATAATTTTTGATTTCTTTGACCAATTAAAGTCACGTACCAAGGGCTATGCTTCCCTGGATTATGAATTGACAGGTTACCGACAATCTGATTTGGTTAAGATGGATATACTGTTGAACGGCGAGCCCCTGGATGCTTTATCCTGTATCATTCATAAAGAACGGGCCAAACCCGGGGCAGGGCTCTTGTGGAGAGGCTTCGTGCCTTAATACCCAGGCAGATGTTTGAGATTCCGGTCCAGGCGGCAATTGGCAATAAGATTATTGCCAGAGAAACTATCAAAGCCCAGCGTAAGGATGTTCTGGCTAAATGCTACGGTGGGGACATTTCCCGAAAGAGAAAGCTTTTAGAAAAGCAAAAAGAAGGTAAGAAGCGCATGAAGCAGGTTGGTAACGTGGAAATACCTCAAGAAGCCTTCATGGCTGTATTAAGTATCGAAGAAAAGTAACGAGGTGTAACATGAACGGTTATTTGAGAAATTTAGGACCTGTGCCTGACCCCGGACATACACAGCTATGGCCATAGGACTGTATATTCATGTTCCCTTTTGCCTGCGCAAATGTCTTTACTGTGATTTCGTTTCTTATCCTCTAAATAGAGAACAGGCAGATACTTACCTGGATTCTTTGATCAAAGAAATAAATTTTTACTCGGAAACCCTGTGCCCAGAAAATAAAAAGATAGCTACAATTTTTGTGGGCGGGGGAACGCCCACTTGTCTTATGCCCGGGTATTTGGAACGAATTTTGGAACAGATACATCGGGCATTTGATATTGTATCCCAGGCTGAAATCAGTATAGAGGCTAATCCCGGTACAGTTGACTTCGAAAAGCTAAAGGGTCTTAAGGAGGCCGGATACAATAGACTAAGCTTAGGAGTACAATCCACCCATCAAGATCTATTGCGATCCATTGGTCGTATACATAGTTTTCGCGAGGCAGAACAAGCCGTAGAGTTTGCCAGAAGGGCAGGATTTAATAACCTTAATCTTGATTTGATTTTCGGATTGCCGGGCCAAACCTTAGAACAGTGGAGACGAACACTGGAAGTAGTGGCGGCATGGCGACCGGAACACCTATCTTGCTATGGCCTGCAGTTGGAGGAAGGAACTCCCCTTGCGGACGCAGTGGATGCAGGAAAAACTAAAGTCTGTCCCGAGGAATTGGAATTGGAAATGTATCTGCTAGGAATCAAAACCCTGTCAACCTTGGGATATGGCCAGTATGAAATATCCAATTTTGCCAGGCCCAATTTCCTATGCCAGCATAACTTAATCTACTGGCACAATAATAACTACTTGGGTTTGGGGCCGGCTGCCCATTCATTTATGGATGGAACCCGTTTTAGCAATGTCAGCAGTCTAGAGGAATACACTAGACTTCTATTTTCGGGGAGAAGACCCATAGAAGAATCCCGTACTTTAGGGCGGGAAGAGCAAATGGGGGATACAATATTCCTGGGACTTCGATTAACTGAAGGTTTGGAGTTAAATGCCTTTAAGACACGATTTGGAGTTTGCGTGAGCGAGGTTTTTGGAAAACAGATTAAGAAATTGCAGCAGGAAGGTTTAGTGGAGCTGCACAAGGGCATATTGAAATTAACTGACAAGGGCGTACCTGTGGCAAATAGGGTTTTCTGTGAATTTGTTTAAATAGATGAAAAAAGAATTAAAATCCATTAGTTATGGCAAAATATAACTGTTTTAATAATTACTTCAATGGCAGTTGCTTGACAAATAATTTTGCTTTTGCTAAATTTTTAATTAGAATTAGCACTCAACACATTAGAGTGCTAACACCCTGCATCAGGGTGTAGTCAGGAGGTGTGCCGACGTGAAAATGGATGAACGAAAACAGCAGATTCTGTTGGCCATCATTAAAGATTATATAAATACTGCTGAGCCAGTTGGTTCCAGAACTATATCCCGTAAATATAAATTGGGGGTAAGTCCCGCAACAATTAGAAATGAGATGGCTGACTTAGAAGAAATGGGATTTATTGAACAGCCACATACTTCAGCTGGACGTATTCCCTCAGATATGGGTTATCGCTATTATGTTGACTGTCTAATGCAGAGGGAAGAGCTAACCAGGGAGGAAGAAAACACCATCACCGGGGATATGAAAATAAAGTTCGGGAAGTCGGAGAAGTGATTAACCGGACCGGCAGAATGTTAGCCAAACTGACAAACTATACAGCCCTGGTGCGGTCACCTCAAATGGCAACAAGCAACTTCAAACATATTCAACTGGTCTTGATGGCACCAGCCCAAGCAATATTGATTGTAGTGATGGATACCGGAGCTGTGCAGCACCAAATAATGTCTATACCGGAGAGTATTACTCAACAAGATTTGGAGCAAATATCCAGTGTCCTTAACGCCAAGCTGCAGGGCAAAAACATGGACAATATCAGACTTGCACTGATTAAAGAAGTATATTTTGAGCTGCATAAGCACAGGCATATACTGGATTTGGCCCTTGAACTGATGCAAGATAGGCTAACAACGGAGGCGGAGGATAAAATATATTTAGACGGGGTATTCAATATCCTCAATCAACCGGAGTTTCACAATGTTGATAAGGTAAAGGTTCTATTATCCCTTTTGGAACAGGAGGAAATGCTGCGGGATATACTGGAGCATTCCCAGGGAATCCAGGGTGTAACTGTGAAAATTGGCAATGAAAATGCCAGACAAGAAATTCAAAATTGCAGTATGGTTACAGCCAGCTATAGGGTTGGCAATAAAGTCCTGGGGACTATTGGTGTCTTGGGACCAACCAGAATGGAATATGCTAAAGTAGTTACAGTGGTGGATCATATGACAAGGAATCTTTCCAGGGTATTGGAGAGTATTCTTAAGGGTAAAGGTTGAGTTTATTAAAGGAGGGACTGTAGTGAGTCTCAAACAGCAGGCCAGCCAGGGGGCTGAAGTAAATGAAAAACTGGCTGCCTGATGACAAATTCAAATGCCGTTAGGGCTATTGCCTCGGCGGTGGAAGGAACCCTAGGACCAAAGGGTCTTGACACTATGCTGGTAGATAAGTTTGGAGAAGTGGTAATTACCAATGATGGGGTAACTATTCTTACCATGATGGAAGCAAACCACCCGGCGGCCAGGATGGTGATAAATATTGCTAAAGCCCAACAGGAAGAGATAGGAGATGGAACCACCACTGCCACGGTTATGGCAGGCGCCTGGTGGGTGCCGGGGTTGAACAGGTGGCTAAGGGGGTACCGGTGGCCCGAGTCATAGAGGGCATAAGAACCGGGGTGCGGCGAGCATTGGAAGCTATCAAGGAAAAAACCCTACCCATGGAGGACTTGCGGCATTCTTGGTTCATCAGGTGGCCTTGGTTGCTGGTAGGGAGCACCAGGATATTGCCGATTTGGTGGTGGAATCTGCCCGTTTAATTGGCCGTAATAAGTTATTGGACCCCAATTTTAAGCTTGCCGATACGGTGGTTTCTGAAGAAGGGGCCTCAAACCAGGTGTTCATGGGTGTAATCCTTAATAAGGAAACCATTAATAAGCAAATGCCAAGGAACCTGGATGATGTTAAGATTCTGGTTATTGATGATGCCCTGGAGCCTGAAGAAATTGAAGATGAGCCCTTAGCACGGAAGCGGGCTTTGCACGTTATTTGGAACTCCAGAGTGAATTCAGAGCCAATGTGCAAAGGATAATTAATCTGGGAGTCGGTTTAGTTCTGGTGGATCGGGGAGTTGACGATATAGCAGAGGAAATGCTTACCGATGCTGGTATTATGGTGGTTCAACGAGTATTAGCAAAGGAACTCCGCCGGGCAGCAGAGCACACAGGGGCCAGGATCATTAAACGAACCGGTTTGAAAAAGGAGTCCATGGAACTAGAAAAATACTTGGGTAAGGCAAACAGAGTCCTTGAAGACGAAAAACTTGAGCAGGTTTGGATATTAAATGGCTATGGCAAGCCGATGGCCACTGTGCTGGTTGGTGCGGCCACCGAGGAAGTGGTGGGTGAGAGGGAACGCATTGCCAAGGATGCTGCTAGTTCTGTTCAAGCTTCTATCAAGGGGGGAGTTGTTCCCGGGGGAGGCTCAGTGGAATTAGCGTGGCCAGGGAGGTAGAAAAGATCCGAGAAAACACCCGTGGTATGGCGGCCTATGGTGTTGACTGTGTGGCAGAGGCTTTAAAACGCCCTCTGGCTCAGATAGTTTCCAATGCTGGCTTTAATCCCTTGGAAAAAATAGGGGACGTATTGGCAGCCAGGTGGAGCAAAATAATAGCTCCCTGGCAGTGGACTGTGACACCGGAGATAGCCGACATGCTGGAACTGGGTGTATTGGATCCGGCCCTGGTTAAAATCCATGCATTGAAGGCGGCAGGTGAGATAGCTGAAGCCATACTTAGGATTGATACCATTATAAAGATGAGAGATTATAAACAGGCTGCTGGAGATAACCATGAGCAGTAGTTTGAGGAGTGATAGAGTGACCAAAAATAATTTAAATCAGGAAGAATTAAAAAAGGAAGTGGTGGAACCTGAAGTTTTGGAACCTGAAGTAATGGCAGACAATCAGACCGAGGTATCCCATGACCCTGCTGAACTTAAAAGGCTGCTGGACGAAAAGAACGCAGAGGCAGAGGCTAATAATAACAGGGCTTTAAGGCTACAAGCAGATTATGAAAATTTACGCCGTCGCAGTCGCCAGGAGAGAGAAGACCTTATAAAGTATGGTTCTGAGCATTTAATTAAGGAATTACTACCTGTGCTGGATAATTTTGAAAGGGCCCTTGCTTCTTCCGGTGATGGTGGAGATAAGTTTGTCAGCGGGGTAGAAATGATTCACCGTCAGTTTATAGAGGTACTTACCAATGAAGGGCTGACCCCCGTGCCTTCTGTAGGAGAGCAATTTGATCCTAATCACCATGAGGCTGTTATGCAGGTGGAGGATACAGGGAGTCCGGAAAATACGGTGGTTGAGGAACTAAGAAAAGGATACTTTCTAAAAGGAAAGATAATTAGACCTGCTATGGTTAAAGTAGCCAGGTCCTAAAAATTAAACATAATTTTCTCAGGAGGTTGAAAACAATGGGAAAAGTAATTGGTATTGATTTAGGTACTACTAACTCCTGCGTTGCTGTAATGGAAGGCGGAGAGGCGGTAGTTATTCCAAATGCCGAGGGGGCACGTACAACACCATCTGCCGTAGGTTTTTCTAAAACAGGTGAGCGTTTAGTAGGGCAGGTTGCTAAACGTCAGGCTGTTAGTAATCCCGATCGCACAGTCCTTTCAATTAAACGTCATATGGGGACCAACTATAAGGTAACTATTGAGAGTAAAGACTATTCACCCCAGGAAATATCGGCCATGGTTCTGTCAAAGCTAAAGGCAGATGCTGAGGCTTACCTTGGTCAATCTGTTACCCAGGCAGTTATTACTGTGCCAGCTTATTTCAGTGACTCGCAACGTCAGGCCACCAAGGACGCCGGCAAGATTGCTGGGCTTGAAGTACTGAGGATCATCAACGAGCCTACAGCTGCAGCTTTAGCCTATGGGTTGGATAAGGGAGAGGATCAAACTGTCCTGGTGTTTGACTTGGGCGGCGGTACCTTTGATGTTTCCATCCTGGAGCTTGGTGAGGGAGTTTTTGAGGTGAAAGCCACCAGTGGTAATAACCGACTGGGTGGAGATGACTTTGACCACCGGGTAATGGAATACCTGGCCAGTGAGTTCAAGAAAGAGACCGGCATAGACCTTGCCAAGGATAAAATGGCTATGCAGCGACTAAAGGAAGCCGCTGAAAAAGCAAAAATTGAATTGTCTGGTGTAGTAACCTCAAATATTAACTTACCCTTTATTTCCGTTGGGCCAGATGGTCCGGTTCACTTGGATATTAATTTGACTAGGGCTAAATTTGATGAGTTAACCGCTGATCTGGTGGAAAAAACCATGGGCCCCACACGCCAGGCCTTAGCTGACTCAGGATTAAGCGCTAATGAAATCAATAAAGTGCTGATGGTTGGTGGCTCTACCCGTATTCCAGCGGTTCAGGAGGCAATACGCAAATTCCTGGGCAAGGAGCCCCATAAGGGTATTAACCCTGATGAGTGTGTAGCCATAGGTGCTGCCATCCAGGCAGGGGTATTAGCCGGTGAGGTTAAGGATGTCCTGCTACTGGATGTCACCCCTTTATCTCTGGGCATTGAAACCCTGGGTGGTGTGTTTACCCGCTTGATTGATCGCAATACTACTATTCCCACATCAAAGAGCCAGATTTTCTCCACTGCAGCTGATAACCAGACCTCGGTTGAGATTCACGTGCTGCAAGGTGAGCGTCAGATGGCTGGGGATAATAAAACCCTGGGTAAGTTCCAACTTACCGGAATTCCCCCGGCGCCAAGGGGCGTACCCCAGATTGAAGTCAAATTTGATATAGACGTTAACGGTATAGTATCCGTGTCCGCCAAGGATATGGGCACAGGCAAAGCACAGAGTATATCTATTACAGGAACCGGCGGTTTATCGGATGATGAAATTAATACGATGGTTAATGATGCCGAGAAGTTTGCCGAAGAGGATAAGAAGCGTAAAGAGTCCGTTGAGATCAGAAATCAGGCTGACACCATGATTTATCAAGCAGAGAAAACAATAACCGATCTTGGTGATAAGGCGGATCAAGCTCAGGTGGATAACCTGAAAAAGGCCATTGAGGAACTTAAGGCTGCCCTTGGTGGCAATGACATTGATGAAATTAAAAATAAACTGGAAGCATTAACCAAACCCTTATATGAGTTAACCTCAGCAATGTATCAGCAAAATGCACAGCAGGAGGCCCAGGGAGGTTGTGCAGGAGGTTCCTGCGGGGATACAGCGGGTAAGGATAATGTGGTAGATGCTGATTATGAAATTAAAGATGAGAAAAAAGACGACAATAAATAGTCCCCTGTAATATAATAGATAAGTGTTTCTTAAAGGCACGCATTAAAGGGAATGATTATTGCGTGCCTTTCTTCCAGTGATACTATTTTTGTAATTTTTGATTTTAGGTGGTGAAATATGGCTAAACGGGATTATTATGAAGTGCTTGGGGTTTCCCGGGACGCTTCGCCAGAGGATTTGAAGAAAGCTTACCGTAAGCTGGCCCGACAATACCACCCTGATGCCTATTCTGGTAACAAAGATGAAGCTGAGGCCAAATTTAAAGAAATTGCCGAGGCCTATGCTGTGCTCAGTGATCAGGAAAAAAGGGCTGCTTACGACCAATTTGGGCATGCAGCAACCGACGGTCAAGGTTTTGGTGCTGGCGGATTTGGCGGTGCTGACTTCGGCGGCGGTTTGGGAGATATATTTGATATGTTTTTTGGGGGCATGGGCCGCCAACGCACTGGTCCCCAAAAGGGTAGTGATTTGAGGATTAACCTGGAAATATCCTTCAAGGAAGCTGCCTTTGGCCTGGAGAGAGATATCCAGGTACCAAGGATTGAAACATGTGACACCTGCGCTGGTAGTGGGTCTGCTCCTGGTAGTAAAACCAAGACCTGCGGTATCTGTCAAGGCACCGGGCAAGTTCAGATTGCCCAAAACACACCCTTTGGCAGAATAGTGCAAAGCCGAACCTGTGAGCAATGCCGAGGTACCGGTAAAGTAATTGAAAAGCCTTGCCCCACCTGCCGGGGAATGGGTCAGGTCAGAAAAACCAAGACCATTCATATCAAAATTCCTGCCGGTGTTGATGATGGCTCCAGATTACGCTTAAATGGTGAAGGCGAGGCAGGAATCAGGGGTGGTCCTCCGGGTGACCTATATGTTTATTTGTCAGTTCGCCCCCATAAAGATTTTGCCAGGGATGGCAATGAGGTTATTTACGAAATGAATATTAGTTTTGCCCAAGCCGCCCTGGGGGATGTTGTGGAGGTTCCAACCCTTGATGGTACTGCTGAACTAAAGGTGCCCGAAGGCACTCAAACCGGCACCGTTTTCCGTATCAAAGGAAAGGTGTGCCGTATCTAAATGGCAGTGGGCGTGGCGACCAGCATGTGAGGGTAAAGGTAACCACTCCAACAAAATTAAGTGATAAGCAGAAAGAGCTACTCAAAGAATTTGCCCGCTTGGGCGGAGAAAACCCCCAGGGCGGCAACAAAAACATCTTTGAAAAAATGAAAGATGCTTTTATTGGCTGATAAGCCAAGACATACCCAAGAGGAGGGCTATAAAGCCGTGAATTGGTTAGAAATTGCCGTCCATGTGCCCCATGAAGGAATAGATATGGTCAGCAATATCTTTGAGGAACTTGGTGCTGGCGGGGTTGTGATTGAGGACCCCGCCTTAATTTCTAGATATATAGCTGCTAATATATGGGATCATTATGAGTTCCCGGAGGAAGTACTAAATCGTCCTATGCCGGTGGTTAAAGCTTATTTGCCGGATAATGTGGATTTGGAGGACAAGCTTGCTTCGATTCAGATTAGACTGGCGGAATTACCTTTGGAGAATCTTCCTAGGGTGGAGACCATTAGGGTTGCTGAAGAAGATTGGGCTACCTCTTGGATGGCTTATTATAAGCCGGTGGAGATTGGGAAGAAACTGGCAGTAAAGCCTAGTTGGGAAGACTATTCTCCACCTCCGGGACGTCTAGTGTTGGAGCTAGACCCTGGCATGGCCTTTGGCTGCGGAAATCACCCCACCACTACCATGTGCATGGAGTTTTTAGAAGACATAGTCCAGGGAGGAGAAACTGTAGCAGATGTAGGGACCGGTACAGGGATACTGGCAATTACTGCAGCCAAGCTGGGGGCAGCAAAGGTTTTTGCTGTGGATCTTGATCAAGTGGCCGTGGATATAGCTCGGGAAAACATTGGTCTAAACGAAGTTCAAGGACAGGTAGATGTATGTCAGGGTAATCTGCTGGACAAGGTTGAGGGACCGCTGGACATTGTAATTGCAAATATTATAGCCAATGTTATTATCCTTCTAGCACCGGATGTTTCAGGGATTATCAGGCCGGGGGGGTATTTTATCACCTCTGGAATTATTCGGTTTAGGGCTGAGGAAGTAAAGGAAAAACTAGAACAAGCCGGTTTTATAGTACTAGCTACACGGGAAGACGGGGAATGGGTGTCCTATCTTAGCACTTTGGAGGGATAAATTTTGGCCCGCTTTTTTATAGAGCCTCATCAGATAAGGGAAGATAGTGCAGTCATAACCGGACCGGATGTAAAACATATTGTAAGGGTATTACGCATGGAACCTGGTGCTACCTTAACCCTCCTGGACGGCAGAGGTAAGGCTTTTAAGGCTGAGATATCTGAGATACATAAAGAGGAAATAAAATGTCGCCTACTGGGTAAAGAAGATCAGATATCTGAACCAAACCTTAAAGTGACCTTGGTTCAAGGTTTGCCTAAGGGGGATAAACTGGAAAGTATTATACAAAAATGTACCGAATTAGGAGTGCACCGGATTATACCCCTAGCGGCTAAGCGCTCGGTGGTAAGGCTAGAAGGAAAAAAGATTATAGAACGACAGGAACGGTGGCAGAGAGTTGCCCTAGAAGCCTCCAAACAATGCCGTAGAAGCGAAATTCCATCGGTTGATAGATTATCCTCCTGGGAAGAAGTGTTTACGGGAATTCCCGCAGGTGCTCTTCTGCTGCTGCCCTGGGAGGGTGAAAAGATGCAGCATTTAAGTAAGGTGCTGTTGGTTGAATCGCCCCGGGAGGTTTATATATTTATCGGGCCTGAGGGGGGCTTTGAGCCGGAAGAGGTTGACAGGGCAGTTAAAGAGGGCTGTCATAGGGTTACACTGGGTTCGCGGATTTTAAGAACCGAGACTGCGGGACCAGCGACCTTGACTATGGTATTATTCCACTACGGTGAAATCGGGTAGGAGGTATTGTGTATGTCTAAAACAGCCGCCATTTTTACACTGGGCTGCAAGGTAAACCAATACGAGTCATCGGCCATCGGAGATTTATTTCGTCAGGCTGGTTATGAAGTAGTTGAGTTTGAGCAGCCAGCGGATGTTTATGTTATCAATACCTGTACAGTAACCCACCTGGGGGACCGAAAATCCAGGCAAATAATTCGTCGGGCCGTCAAGCAAAACCCTGCTGCAGTGATCGCTGTCACAGTTGCTACGCCCAAACATCCCCGGGTGAGGTTTTGGAAATACCCGGAGTTGATCTGGTGGTAGGAACTAAAGACCGCAGTAGAATTGTAAGCCTAGTGGAGAATTACTCCAAGGATAATGGTCCTGTTAATGTTGTTGAGGATATTATGCTGAGTGATTCCTTTGAAGAACTTCCCACCCCTGGGGATCAAGGCAAAACACGAGCTTTCCTTAAGATCCAGGAAGGCTGTAATAGTTATTGCTCTTATTGCATTATTCCCTATGCCAGAGGACCCGTAAGAAGCCGTTTACCTGAAAATGTCTTAAAGGCTGCGGAGGAAATGGTTGCCCAGGGTTTTAAAGAGCTAGTGCTTACTGGGATACACATTGGCGCCTACGGTCAGGACTTACCTGGTCGGGATATGGATTTGGCCTGGCTGGTAAACAGATTGGCTAAAGTTCCTGGCCTTAAGCGGCTAAGATTAGGCTCAGTAGAACCCCATGATATAAATTTTGCCCTAATCAACGCTGTGGCAGATCATGGTAATGTTTGCCGGCATCTTCATATTCCCCTGCAAAGTGGCGACGATCGTATTCTGGAAAAGATGAAGCGGCGTTACAACACCCATGAATTTGAGAGGCTTATTACTGTTATCTGTGATAACATTGATGGAGTTGCCATCACCAGTGATGTGATTGTTGGTTTTCCGGGTGAAACGGAAGAAATGTTTTTGAATACCATGAGAACGGTGGCCAGGGCCAGGTTCGCCGGAATACATGTTTTTAAATACTCACCAAGAAAGGGTACTCCCGCAGCAGAATACACGGATCAGATTTCTGCACAAGATAAGGAGAGCCGTAGTAAACGGCTAATTGATCTTGGGAAGGAACTATCCCATAATTTTGCTTTTCAGCAGGTTGGAAGGATAGTGGAGGTTTTAGTGGAACAACCCCATGAACAGGATTTAGAGCTTTGGGAGGGGCACACTGATACTTACCTTAAAGTAATATTTCCAGGAGATCAATCCCTGAAGGGTGAAATTGTTAGGGTTGAATTAATAGGAACCGAAGAATCTCTATTAAAAGGCATAATAATTTAAACTACATTGCAGGATAATATTGAAGGTGTGTTGAATACACTTTTAGGAAAGACTATGTTCAGGTGTTTTTCCAGTTATCAGTGGGAGGAGGTGTTTTTGGTGCAAGACTGCCTCTTTTGCAAAATAATATCCGGGGAAATCCCCGTGCAAAAAGTATATGAAGATGAAAAAGTACTGGCCTTTAAGGATATAAGTCCTGTGGCTCCTGTTCATGTGCTGATTATACCAAGAAGCATATAGCCACCCTGGTGGACCTAAATAGTGATGATTCTGGGCTGATGGGACATATAATTACTGCTGCCTCAAATATTGCCAAGGAATTGGGCATCTCTGAGAAGGGATTTCGACTGGTTTCCAATTGCAAAGAAGAGGGAGGCCAAACGGTGTACCATATCCACTTCCATTTAATTGGAGGAAGGCAAATGCAATGGCCACCGGGCTAAACTGTTGACTGAAAGAAGTTGCCATTGTATAATAAACTGGTATTGATTTTTTGGAGTTTTTACCTATCATAGATGTGGTTACTGTAATTGGTTTTATGGATTGGCGGAGGGAGGGAAATTGAGTGGCGGAAGTTAGAGTAGGCAAAACGAGACACTGGACAGTGCCTCCGGCGCTTTAAGCGGACATGTCAAAAGGCTGGCGTTTTAGCCGAGGCACGTAAACATGAACACTATGAGAAACCCAGTGTAAAAAGAAAGAAGAAGTCCGAGGCTGCACGTAAGCGTAAAAGCTTCAGATAATTAAAAATGATTACAAAGGGAATGCTTGGCATATAGGTATGCCAAGCATTTTTTAACATAGTGCTTTGTAGTAAGATATTTCCAATAAAACTGGGAAGCTCCTTTTGGGCAATCCGGTTCTAAAGACAGGAGGTGAGCTTATGTTATTTTTGTCAGAGATGTCTGCTTGGTTGGCTGCCTTTGCCATTATCCTTGGGGTATTCGCCCTGGTATTGGAAGTATTTTTTGTACCAGGCTTTGGCGTGCCAGGGGTTTTCGGCGTTGTTTTACTTGGTTGGGGTGTCCTGCTTTTATCGGTCGATATCTTTCAAGCTACTCAGGCATTAACTGTAGCACTAGTAGTAACCTTTGTGGTGCTGGTTGGAGGGGTTTGGCTAGCAGGCAAAATAAATTTTTGGAACCGGGTGAAGCTGGACAATCGTCAAGACCGTAAAGAAGGTTATGTGGCACCCAGCCGAGATCTGGAGGAATTACTTGGAAAAGTTGGAGTGGCAGCTACACCTATGCGACCGGCAGGTTCAGCACTAATTGACGGTAAGAGGATAGATGTAGTTACTGAAGGAGATTATATTGGTCCCGGGACTCCGGTGCTGGTTATTAAAGTTGAAGGTGGGAGGGTAGTAGTTAAAGCAACCGACAATGTTTAATAAGACAGACTTTGACAGGGAAGAATAAAAATAAGTTTTTAGTTACCAAAGGAGGAAATGGTATTGATTAGTATTGGCGGATTATCTTTTCTTGTATTAGTAATGCTTGGAGTTGTGCTTTTTGTTACTCTGATGAGTTTCATACCGGTAGGGCTGTGGATTTCGGCCCTGGCGGCAGGGGTTAAGGTGGGTATAATCACCCTGGTTGGTATGAGATTGCGTAGGGTGCCACCTGCACAAATTGTCAATCCCCTCATTAAGGCAGACAAGGCAGGCTTGGCTGTAAATGTGGATCAGTTGGAAGCCCATTACCTGGCTGGAGGTAATGTTGATAGGGTTGTTGATGCACTGATTGCTGCAGAAAGGGCAAATATTCCCCTGCAGTTTGAGCGGGCAGCGGCCATTGACTTAGCAGGTCGTAACGTGCTGGAGGCTGTTCAAATGAGTGTTAACCCAAGGGTTATTGAGACACCTATCATCAGTGCTGTGGCCAGGGATGGTATTGAGGTTAAGGCTGTTGCCAGGGTTACCGTTAGAGCCAATATCGACCGCCTGGTGGGTGGTGCCGGTGCGGAAACCATTATAGCTAGAATTGGTGAAGGTGTTGTAACCAGTGTGGGTAGTTCCGATACCCATAAAATGGTATTGGAAAATCCTGATAGCATTTCTAAGACCGTTTTATCAAAGGGGCTTGATGCTGGTACTGCCTTTGAAATTCTATCAATTGACATAGCTGATGTGGATGTAGGTCGTAACATTGGTGCTCAGCTTCAAACCGATCAGGCTGAGGCTGATAAAAACATTGCCCAGGCCAAGGCAGAAGAACGCAGGGCTATGGCAGTAGCCCAGGAACAGGAAATGAAGGCTAGGGTTGAAGAGATGCGGGCTAAGGTGTAGAAGCGGAATCTGAGGTTCCCAGGGCTATGGCTGAAGCCTTCCGCTCCGGCAGACTTGGTGTAATGGATTATTATAATATGCAAAACATATTGGCAGATACCAAGATGAGAGAGTCCATATCCGGTCCTGGTAATCAGGAGAACCAGGCAAAGGGAAAGAAGACGGAATAGGGAAGTGATGCCCCTTGGAAAATCTAATAATTTTGGCCATACTCTGGGCAGTATTCAGAGCATTGGCCAACAAAGCCAAAGGGAGGATGCCGGCGCCTGAACGGGAAGAGGAGCAACCAGCCCCTCGTTCCTATAGATTACCCCAGGATCTCCGGGGAAAATGGGGACCAAAGGGTGAGGAAGCAAAGGAAACGACCCCTCCTACTCCTGGATATCCTAAGGATGTTTTGGATATGGGTCCTCCAGAGGAAATAGTTTATCAACAGGAAGAAGAACTACCGAGAATGTTTGAAACTGCTGCTGTGGAGCCTCCAGCGCAACCAAATACAGCAGATGCAAGAAGAAATAAAAAGAAAACAAAAGGTGAAGAAAAAGTTTCCCATAAATGTTTTGACCATAAAGACATGGGACCTGGGATGCTTCGTCAGGGAATAATTCTTTCAGAAATCCTTGGCCCACCTGTTGCAAGGCGTAAAAGGAATAGGTACCAATAATTAGTAATTTTCCCCTCCTCGTGCATAAAGATAATCCCGAGGAGGGGATTTTAATGTCCTTTAAGGATTTGCAAAGGAAAGTGAAAAAGCAGTTTTCTGATTTTTTGAGATCCCAAGCGATGTAATGTTGGACTTGCCCAAAATAGTTTTGGTGGGCAACTTACAGGTGTTTATTGAAAATCACAGGGGTATCGTGGAATATAACTCAGATAAGGTTCGGATCAAGGTTGGGGATGGCGAGGTCGGAATTATCGGTGGGACCTGATGGTAAGAAATATTAAGACAGATGAAATTTGCGTAGATGGACAGATTAAATCCCTCACTTTCCTTGAGCCTGGGGAGGTGTGGTAAATGGTATTAGCCAGAATACTATCCTTTATTTTGGGTTATGTATCTATGGTTATTAAAGGTGATTTTCTTGAGAAATATGTAAATATGGCCACCAGCAGGGGAATATATCTATGGGATATAACCAGGCTGGGTAAAGACCAAATTATGGTTAAGGTAAGGATTAGTGATGTAAGGCCCTTGCGCCATATCGCAAGGGCCACCAAGTGTCGATTTAAGATTCATCAGCGTTTTGGGCTACCTTTTTTAGTTGATCGTCTTAAGAAGAGGAAATTGCTGGCCATTGGTGGCCTTGCATTTCTAGTCATTCTCTATTTCCTGTCTTCCTTTGTATGGTTTGTTGATGTGTCCGGTGCTGAGAAACTGTCAAAGGATGAGATAAAAAAATATGCCGCTGAATCGGGCTTGAAGCCCGGAGTAGCTAAATGGGGTGTGGATACAAAGGAAGTGGAGAAGAGTATCCGTGAAAAACTTCCCTCTGTTGCCTGGGTAGGAGTAACCCTGAAGGTACCAGGGCTACCATTGAGATTGCTGAGCGTAAACTGGTTGTGGAGGATGAAAACCGTGGGCCAGCCCATATCGTGGCTGCTAAAGCTGGATTAATCAAAGAAGTGCTTGTTCTCAAAGGACAAGCGATAGCAAAGGAAGGGGATACTGTGCTCCCTGGGCAGATTTTAATCAGCGGTGAGGTTAAAGAAGAGGTTAAACCTGATACTACTAACCAACCTTTACCTGAGGGACAGGATCCCCCTGAGGCAAAATTCATTAGTCATTATGTTCAGGCCAAAGGTATTGTCAGGCCCGTGTATGGTATGAGGCTATGGTGAATGTCCATTAAACGAAATAAAGGAGAATATGTCGGAGCGCCAAAAAACCTCTACCCGTATTAAATTTGGGGGCAAGGAAATAATCATATCAGGTCCTAAAAACTCTCCTTACCAGCACTATAAAGAAGAGATGACCTCTAAAAGTCTACCAAAATGGAGGAATATCGAAATCCCCGTCGAACTTATAAGTGTGCAATTTAAGGAAAAAGTCATTACGCGGGTTAATCATGGCGAAACAGGGGCAAAGAATGTAGCAGGACAAAAAGCCATAGAAGAAGCAAAATCTAAACTTCCAAATGGAGCTAGAATAGTTGAGGAAAGATTGGAAGAGATAAGTACCGGGAAAACTGAAGACTTAATCAGGGTCAGGGCTTTTATTGAGACAATTGAAGATATAGGACAGGGAAAACCTTTTAAAGCTAATGAGGAGGTTAACTATTGACCGAACGTGTTGAAGCAAAGGTTGTAATTAACGATAATGAGGCGGCTGCAGCCATATTTGGAAAACAAGACGAACACCTTAATTTGTTGGAGCAAAGTTTAGGAATAAGGGTGATAGCCCGGGGAGAAGAAATAACTATTATTGGGTCACCTGAACAGGTGGAACAGGGGAAAGAGATTTTTTCTCAACTAAAGGAGTACTTTCAAGCCGGCAATCATATTGGCAGGCATGAGATAAACTATGCCATTAGGTCTGCCAAATCTGGGGTTAAAGGGGCACTTTCAAGTTTAGGCAAAGATATTGTGCTGGTAACTGCCAGGGGAAAGCAGCTAAAGGCCAAAACCTTAGGGCAAAGGGATTATATTAATAATATCAGGAAAAATGATATTGTATTTTCCATAGGACCTGCGGGAAGTGGTAAAACTTATCTTGCTGTAGCTATGGCGGTAAATGCTTTGCGAAAAAAAGAAATAAACAGATTAATTCTTACCAGGCCAGCAGTGGAGGCAGGAGAAAAATTAGGCTTTCTACCAGGGATCTTCAGGAAAAGATTGATCCCTATTTGAGGCCACTATATGATAGTCTGTATGATATTTTGGGAATGGAACACACACAAAAATACCTAGAGAGAAATATTATTGAAATTGCACCGCTGGCTTATATGCGTGGAAGAACCCTCGAGGATTCCTTTATTATCTTAGACGAAGCTCAGAATACCACGCCTGAGCAAATGAAAATGTTTCTTACCAGACTTGGATTTGGCTCCAAGGCAATAATTACAGGGGATATTACCCAAATAGACTTGCCAAAGGGCCAAAATTCCGGCTTAATTGATGCTAAAAGGGTTTTGGAAGGAGTTAAGGGTATTTCTTTCCAATGGATGACTGCGGCTGATATTGTACGGCACCCCCTGGTAATAGAAATTATCCGGGCTTACGAACA
>AWVY01000040.1 GCA_004143605.1 Desulforamulus aquiferis | reverse complement strand
CGTGTTTACCTCAGGCTTGCCCGGACGTCCATGTCCGGGCACCCATTTTCGCATCCTCAGCTTCGCGAAGCGCTGTTTCCACTGCTTCGAATGTCGCTGCTCAGGATTATTAAAACCCAGTTGTATCTTTTTCAACAGTCTGAAGCTTGGTTTTCACCAAGCTCCAGATTGTCGAGAAACTACCTAATATTCGGGTTTTAATAATCCCTCACACTCTCTGCCTACCGTGTCTCCATGTAGTGAGGACAGCACCTGCCATATTTGGTGCTGGAGCAGGTGTCGTGGTAGAAATCCTTGCATTTGTCCTTTACGCAAAAATCCCTCTTCTTGCATCTGTCCTTCTCATGTACCGGACAATTCTTAAATGTGAAGGTATCCTTTTTGATCTTGATTTTACAGGTTCTTTCCATAAAGTGGGGGCATCTTTTAATATAGTCAGCTTTGGAGCAGGCATTATCGTAAAAGAGTTTGTTCTTATGCCTCATATTTATCCGTCTGACTTCACATACATCCTCTTTTAAATAGGGACAGCAGCATGAGGCATGAAAGTACTTATTTGGTTTGATGGGTTTTACCCTATATTCATAATAGGAGCATCTATTGGAGTATTTAGAGGTGCAGCATACATCATTATAATACTTCTTATTGTCCTGGTAGATGTTCACATTCCTGATCTCGCAGTGATGTCCGACACAATAGGGACAGCTTTTAGATGGGCTTATAAAGGTGTATGTTTTGGCCGCATATACCTTCTGGTAAGATGGGGACACGTTTCAGCATAATCTGAAGTGCTGCATATTTTTTGAATTAATGCCTCATCTTCAAAAGGAGTATTAGTCAATTCACAGGTATTACCTGTTAAGTATGGGCAAGCAGCCATATTCTTTCCTCCCCGCAAATTTCTTCTTCAACTCATTGTATTCTGCGGGGGGATTAATGGTAACCGAGCATGACAAAATACCATATTATAACTATTTTTTAGCCAGTACTCCAGAGAAAAGATGAAGGTAGCGGCATAGCCTTCCTTTTCCAATTCTTCCTTGGGAATAAACCTTATTGCTGCCGAGTTGATACAATAGCGCAGTCCTGTGGGATTAGGTCCGTCATCAAAAACGTGCCCTAGGTGCGAGTCAGCCCCCTTGCTGCGAACCTCGGTGCGCAGCATATTATAGCTTAAATCTTCTTTTTCAATAATGTTGTCCTGATTTATGGGTTTGGTAAAACTAGGCCAGCCACAGCCTGAATCAAATTTATCATAGGAGGTAAAAAGGGGTTCCCCGGATACAATATCTACATAAATACCCTCTCTTTTATTATCCCAATATTCATTTCTAAAGGGCGGTTCAGTGGCGTTATTTTGTGTCACATCGTACTGCATCGGGGTAAGTCTACTGAGGGGGTCCTTTTTTTTAGCCTCATTACCCCAGTGTTGCTTTATAAAGCGCTCCCGCCCGGAACCCTGCCGGTAGCTTTGATAGTGCCGGGGGTTCTTTTGGTAATAGTCCTGGTGGTAATCCTCGGCGGGATAAAAGGTCCCTGCCGGTAGTATTTCTGTTACCACAGGTTTTTCAAACCGCCCGCTTTGGTTTAAGTCCCTTTTGCTTTTCTCTGCCTTAGCCCGCTGGTCTTCATTATGATAGAAGATGGCTGTTCGGTAGGATAAGCCCCGGTCAAAGAACTGTCCCCCCGGGTCAGTGGGATCTATTTGCCGCCAAAAGGTTTCAAGCAATTTATCATAGGCCAATAGGGAAGGGTCGAAAATTATCTGGACTGCCTCATAGTGTCCCGTAGTATCGGAGCACACCTCTTCATAGGTAGGATTTTCCTTGGTTCCCCCGGTATAGCCGGATAATACCTGAATTACACCGGGCAATTCCTGCAAAGGCTTAACCATACACCAAAAGCAGCCTCCGGCAAAGGTAGCCAGCTGCCGGTTTTTCTCCTTATTGTTAGCATTAGACATTATGCACACCTCCACCTAAATTCTAATGGTATTATGATGCCCAATCCTGTGATATATCCAGATTTTCATCCGTATAATGCAATCATTAATTAATAGCTAAGCCGTCGTAAATAACTCCGACGGCTTAGCAAGAATTATCTATAGGGTTTTTGACAGTCGCACCTTGATCTCTTCTAAAAATTGCCGGGTATTTACTACTTGTTTTTCCCCCTCTGCCAGGTAGCTAAATCCTTAGTCATGATACCTTCTTCTATGGCAGTTAGGGTAGCCTTTTCTAATCTCTCCGCAAACTCCATAAGCTTTGGAAGCTGATCCAATTCCCCTCTTTTCCTCAGGGCGCCGGTCCAGGCAAACACCGTGGCCACTGGGTTTGTGGAGGTTTCCTGACCCTTCAGGTGCTGGTAGTAATGCCTGGTTACTGTTCCATGGGCGGCTTCATATTCATAAAAACCCTCTGGTGAAACTAACACCGAGGTCATCATTGCCAGACTGCCGAAGGCAGTGGCCACCATGTCGGACATAACATCACCATCGTAGTTCTTGCAAGCCCAAATCATACCTCCAGAACTGCGGATAATCCTGGCCACGGCATCATCAATCAGGGTATAGAAATACTCTATGCCGGCGGCTGCAAATTTTTCCTGATATTCTTGCTCAAATACCTCCTGGAATATATCTTTAAAGGTATGGTCATATTTTTTAGATATTGTATCCTTGGTGGCAAACCATAAATCCTGCTTTGAATCCAGGGCATAATTAAAACAAGCCCTGGCAAAGCTCTCGATGGATTTATCCAGGTTATGCATGCCTAACAGAACACCAGGCCCGGCAAATTGGTGAATCACTTCCTTATAGGTCTCCCCATCTTCTGCCGTGAAAATTAATTCAGCCTTACCCTTGGCTTTTATTCTCATTTCCACATCCCTATAGACATCACCGTAGGCGTGTCTGGCAATGGTGATGGGCTTGTCCCAGGTCTTGACGAAGGTTTAATGTTCTTAACAATGATTGGCGAGCGAAAAACAGTTCCGTCAAGGATGGCCCGTATGGTACCGTTGGGGCTTTTCCACATTTGCTTCAAGTTATATTCCTCAACCCGCTGGGCGTTGGGTGTGATGGTGGCGCATTTTACTGCTACACCATACTTCTTTGTGGCCTCGGCAGCATCCACGGTAATCTGATCATTGGTTTCATCTCTTTTTTGCAGGCCCAGGTCATAGTATTCTGTTTTTAGTTCTATGTAAGGATTCAAAAGGATATCTTTAATCTGCTGCCAAATGATTCTGGTCATTTCGTCGCCATCCATCTCCACCAATGGCGTTTTCATCTGAATTTTTCCCGACATGGATAGTCCCCTTCCTAATGAATTACTTGTATTAGTACATTATAGAACAAAACCGGGACAAAGATACAATTCCAGGGCAAATATACAATACACACAAAGAAAACTTGACTTACGTCAAGCTTTTAGGTACAGGCAAAAGGGGTAATTGGCAGTTTCTAGCCCTTGGGGGATATGGTATCAGCTGTTCATAGGGAGGGGGGAGCAGCTCTGCATGTAAATTCTCTGTTATTGGTATATCAATCTTTACTTGTTCCCTATCATATTGCCTATCCAATATATCCACAACTATTTGGCCAATCTGCCGGCCTAAACGCAGCCCCTGAATGAGGTCCGAGGGAAAGTGAATTCCCCCATATAATCTAGAGATAGAATCCTCCTCGGCTAACTCAACTATGCGCTCTTTTTCCGGTGAAAAGAAATAGCTTAAAATGACCTCCACCGTTCCGGCCATTACGGAATGCCCCGACGGATAAGCGGGAAACCTTGGTGTGCAAATGGCTGTGGCTAAGGTTTGGTCCAGTTGATTGGGCCGGGGAATATCCCAAAGATATTTATAATACCAGGCTATTACAAAGGCATCGTTTAGTGCCCCTTGCACTGCCCCCAATACCCTGGCTGTTTTGACTGGGGATAAATTATAGGTGTCAATAAGCCTATCAATTATCGGCGTCCACTGCTTGGTGGGCGGACCATCGCCCCAGTAAAGGGCTATCTGCATCTGTTCCTTAGTCAGCCTCTTTAGTGTCTTTTTTACTACTGCCAGCTCTGCTTCAAAATCTATGTTGGAGGGATGCTTGATGGCAAAATCGACTATTTCACCATCTACGGTCAGGAAGCTGCCCTGGTCATCCCGCTCAAAAAATATAAGGGCCATGACCCGGCAGTGGGATCTATTCCCCGGGGTACTCTAGCTTCTCCCGCGTAGGACAGTTGGGACCATTTTCTTGGTAGGTTCAATTTATTTGTTCCTGGGAATTTTGAAATGTAACATGGCTTGGATTCCAGATAATTTGTTATTACCTCACAGATATCTACTCTCATGCTCATCCCTCACAAAAATAATTTCCTGTCATATTTTATGCAATTTTACAATTATTGACACTGTTATATAAAAGAACTCACCAGGCTTTTACGCCTGGTGAGTGTGCAGTACCTCTTTTTTACTTTTTCGTCTGTTTCTCCAGTCATCAATGAGGGTGTAGACCACGGGGATTACAAACAGGGTGAATATGGTGGAGGTGATTAACCCCCCGATTATTACCCAGGCCATGCCGCTGCGGTTTTCAGCACCTTCGGTTATTGACAAGGCTGTGGGCATCATGCCTGCAACCATGGTTATGGTTGTCATGATGATTGGCTTCAAGCGCGTATTGCCTGCCTCAATTAAAGCCTCCCTAAGGTTTCTTCCCTTCTCCATTAAAGTATGGGTATAATCTATCAGCAGGGTACCGTTTTTAGCCACCAGGCCATCCAGCATTATGATCCCGATCAGGTAAATATATTTAGATTATTATTGGTCAGGGCCAGGGCCGTCAGTGCCCCAACAATTCCCAAGGGTAATGAAAGCATTCGGATAAGGGGCGTGATAAAGGATTCGTAGAGCATTACAAGAACCATGTATACCAATACCACAGAAAGGACCAGGGCAGCCCCAAGCTCGGAGAAGCTTTCCCTCATACTCTGATCCTGCCCGGTATATTTGACGGAGTAGCCCATGGGCATATCCACCTTGGCCAAATCCCTTCTGATATCACCCATTACATCCCCCAGGGGACGGTCCTTTACTCCGGCTGTTACTGTAATTACCCTTTGCTTGCCTTCCCTGCGAATACTCTTTGGTCCGCTGCCATAGTCTATTGAGCTACCTGCCCCAGGGCTATGGTGCTTCCATTGGTGGCCACCAGTAAATTTTCCAGATTATATATATCCATGGTATTGGAGCCGGCCAGCCGAACAACCATATCAACTTCTTTATCTCCATCCCGGAAGATACCCGCATTTTCCCCGTTGATGGCTGCCCTGCTGTATCAGCCACATCCTTTACGGAAATTCCGTAATGGGCCGTTCTGTTATGATCAACATTTATCTGAACTTCCGGCTGCCCCAAGGCCCAATCGGTCCTGGCATCCGTAACACCGGCCACCCGGGAAATTGTATCCCTCACTTGCTCTGAGAGCTCATTGAGCTTCTCGGGGTCGTTGCCTGCTACTAAAATACGCACCGCAGAGCCACCGCCCCCACCCCGTGAGTCAGACTCGGAAACAAATACCCGACCGTCCTTGATGGTACTGCCCAGCTTACGGATATCACCGGCAATCTCCGAGGCTGATTTTTGACGCTGGTTTTTAGGCAGCAGCTGCAGCTCTATTCGTCCTGAGTTTGATCCGGAGGAGCCCCTGCCGCCACCGCCAACCATGGTGTTAAAATACTGGACGTCAGGTATTTTGCCTATCTCTTCTTCCATAGATTGCAGTATTTCATTTGTTTTTTCCAGGGGTGTGCCCACCGGCATTTCCAGGGATACCGTAATGCCTCCCTCATCTGAGCCGGGCATAAATTCCGTACCCACAATTTTTAATGGAATCATGCTCAGGCTGAGCATAAATAGCAGCACAGAAAAGGCAATTACCTTTTTACGATTTTGCAATGACCAATGAAGCAGTGTCATATATTTTTGTTCGATTTTTTGTCCAAAGGGTATGGTAAACTGCCAGAGCAGATCCAGGAATGAGCGCTTACCCGGCTTAATCAAATCCTCCTTGCCCATCTTATACATCAGGGATGCCAGCATGGGGGTCAAGGTAAAGGAAATAAATAGTGAAAAAAGTGTGGCAAAAACAATGGTCAGACCAAATTGGCGAAAGAACTGCCCCACCATACCACTCATGAAGGCTAATGGGGCGAAGACCACCACGTCTGACAGGGTAATGGCTATGGCTGCCATGCCAATTTCCCGGCGCCCCTCGATGGCTGCCTGCCAGGGGGTTTTACCCATTTTAATATGCCGGTGAATGTTTTCCAGAATAACAATGGAATCATCCACCAAGATACCAATACAAAGGGCTAAGCCATAAGGGACATCATATTGAAGGTAAAGCCGCAGAAATACATCATCATTACTGTGGCCATTAAGGATGTGGGAATAGCCAGCAATACAATAAAGGAGGATTTCCACTGACGGAGGAAGATAAATAAAACTAGGCTGGTGGTGATAATCCCTTCAATAATATTTAACCTGGTACCGTTAACGGATCTTTGAACAAAATCGGAATTATCCCTTGAAATTCTTAGATTTACGCCCTCGGGCAGCTGTTCATTGATAACTGCCAGTTCATTTTTTATGGCGTCTCCTACTGCCACCATGCTGGCGTCACTTTGTTTATAGATTTGCAGGCCTACAGCATTGTTACCGTTTACCCTGCTGTGTACCCGAACTTCCTTATATCCATCTGTAATGGTGGCAATGGCTTTAAGGGGAACAGAGTAGCCCGAGGAGGTGGGTATCTGGATTTCCCCGATTTCCTGCACACTGCGAAACTCACCCAGTACCCGGACATTGTACTCCGCTTCCGGCCTGTCCATACGTCCGCTGGGGTTGTTTAGATTCTCTGCCCTTAGTCTGCTGACTACTTGACTTATGGCTAAGCCATACCCCTCCAGCTTACTTTTATCTATGTCTATGGCTATTTCCCTCTGCTGTCCGCCAAAAACGTTAATCTCGGCAACCCCCGCAACCCTTTGGAGACGCTCTTTGATAACGTCATTACCCAAATCATAAAGCTCGGTCCTGGCGCCATTGCCGCTTAAGGCCAGCATCATTACAGGGGAGGCATTCATATCCCGCTTAATAACCACCGGGTCATCTGCTCCATCAGGCAGTACACGCCGGAGGGTATCCATCTTTTTCTGAACTTCAATGGCCGCCTCATCTGCATTGGCTGTTAATTCAAACTCCAGGTTGATATTTGCCGATCCCGAGGAGGCAGTGGAGGTTATAGTTTTGAGCTGACTGATGGAGGAAACGGCATCCTCCACAGGCTTCACTATTTGGGTCTCTATTTCCTCTGCCCCTGCACCAGAGTAGGCTACCATAATAGAAACATAGGGGGTATTTATGGCGGGATATAGCTCCACTCCTATGTGCCGGTAGGTATATAACCCCAGTACTACAAATAGCAGGATAACCATTGTCATCATCTTGGGCCGTTTAACGGATAGTTCGGTAATATGCATAGCTACTTAGCCTCCCCATTGCCCTGGGTTCTTTGGGAGGCCCCCCCTGATTCTGCTGGTATTTACCTTCATGCCATCCTTCAAGGTTTCAGGATTACTTACTATTACCTTGTCGCCTTTGCTTAAACCGGCGGTGATGCATATATTTTTACCATCCGCCGCTCCTGTTTCTACCACTCTCTCTTTGGCTTCCTCATTCTCTACAACAAATACCTTACTCTTTCCCCCGCTGGCTATTACAGCCTCCCTGGGTATTAAAAGCACCTGCTCCAGTTTGTTTTCCCAAACTACCTCCGCAAACATGCCCGGCTTTAGCTTATGTTCTTGATTGTCCAGCTCAATTTTTATGGGGTAAGCCTTAAGCTTAGGATCCGCAGCCAGGGCAATATTGGCTACAACTCCTGTAAAAAGGTTTTGGGCTACGGCACTTACTTTGACCCCCACCCTTTGACCCTCTGCAAATTTATTTACCTGCTGCTCATTTACATTGATACAGACTACTACCTTGTCCAGATTGCTAATGGAAAAAACCGGGGTTGAGGAGCCGGCCAGTTCTCCCACGTTAATATTTCTGGCAGTCACTATGCCACTTAGGGGAGCCTTGATAATTGCGTCATTATAGCGAGCCTGACTTTGGTCCAATGCAGCCCGGGCTACCTTAACTGCAGCCGCCGCCTTTCTAAAGGCACCTTCATAGTTTTCCTCAAAGTCGGTCTTTGACAGCGCCTCTGCCCCTGCCAATTCTTTGCCCCTCTCATATTTACTCAGGGCAAGGTCATATGTAACTACGGCATTTTCCAGGTTAGCTTCGGCTGATGCAACCGCCGCTGCCAACTCCTCTGCCTCCAGGGTCATGAGGGTTTGTCCTATGCTAACTCGGCTTCCCACATCCACCGACAGGGTAGCAACTTTGCCTGAAGTCCTGGCCACCACGTTAGCGGAATTTAGGGCCTCCAGAGTCCCCGACAATGTCATTGTTTCACTTAAAACTCCCTCGTCAACCTCCAGCACCCTGGGGTTAGCCAAACCGGACCTAGCCATACCGGCCTGCCCTTTGTTTTGTTCCTCCTTTGGGGAACAGCCTGCAAAAAACAAAGAGGTTAATGCCATAAGTACCGCCAAATAAATAAAATACCTTTGCATACAAAGCCTTCTTTCTGATCCAAATATTTTCAATAATAGCTCAGTTTACATTAAATAAAATAAAGAAAATGTAAAAAGAATATGGGAAATTGTGAAAGACAAAACCCACCTTTCTTATGAACGGTGGGTTGCATAATTACTTAAGTTTTAGCTTTGCTAATGCATCGGCAAGGGCCGAGTTTATTGGGCCGTCATCACCCTTTTGCTGCTCCTTGAGGTATTTTGAAACGTCCTTTTTACTCACATTGGTTTTTTCCTTTTCCCTTCTTTCATTAAAAGAGGTAAGCTTTTCTCTATATCCGCACGGACACACAAAGAGCTTTGTCTCTCCCTCTCCATGCATTTCCATTCTCTTGTGACAGTTAGGGCATCTGGCGTTGGTTATCTTGCTTAGACCTATTCTGTGTCCACATTCCCGATCCTGACAAACAAGCATCTTTCCCTTTTTGCCCTTTACCTCAAGCATTCTTTTCCCACAGTCCGGACATTTGCTGCCGGTAAGATTATCGTGTCTAAATTTAGCCTCGCTGTTTTTTATCTCCTGCACAACCGTTTTGGCATAGCCCCTCATTTGGTTGACAAAATTATCCTTTTTGAGTAAACCCTTGGAGATTGCCTCTAATTTCTGTTCCCACTGGGCTGTCAGGGCGGGGGTTCTTAAATCCTCAGGAACCAGCTCCAGAAGCTGCTTTCCCTTTGAGGTTAAAGTTATTTTGTTTCCGTTTTTTTCCATTAGAAAATTATTAAAAAGCTTTTCAATAATATCTGCCCTGGTGGCTACAGTACCAAGTCCCCCGGTTTTACCCAGGGTATCTGCCAGTCCCTTATCCTCTCCCTCCATATATTTGGCGGGATTTTCCATGGCGGCCAACAGGCTGCCCTCGGTAAATGGCTCAGGTGGTTTGGTTTCTCCCCTGGTCTGGCTTAAGGACTTTATCTCCAGCTGGTCTCCATTATTTATCTCTGGCAAAAGTTGTTCTGCGACCACAGGATCACTTTCCTCCCAGTTTTGATCATAAATCTCTTTCCAGCCCTGGCTAATTACCCTTTTTCCCCTGGCAATAAATAGCTCCTCCCCAATTTGGGCCTTAATGGTTGTTTGCTCATATTCAAAGGGCGGGTATAGGACTGCCAGGAACCTTTTGACAACCAGATCATAGATCTTTCTTTCCTTATCACTAAATTCACTTATTACCACCGATTGTTCCGTCGGTATAATGGCATGGTGATCAGATACCCTATTATTATCAACAAAGTTCTTGTTGATCCTAATGGGGCTCCTTAAAATTTTACTGGTGAATCTAGCGTAGGGTCTGTCCCCGCAGGCCTCTACCCGATCCTTTAGGGTCTCCACTATATCCGAGGATATATAGCGGGAATCTGTCCTGGGATAGGTTAGTACCTTATGCTGTTCATACAGCTTTTGCATAATGGAAAGAGTTTCCTTGGCAGAATAGCCAAAGATCTTATTTGCATCCCTTTGCAGGTTGTTAAATCATATAGCTGGGGGGGAAAATCTGTCTTTTTGGCCTTATCCACACCAATGACCCTGGCACTTTTGTTTTCTAATGCAGCAACAATTTTATCGCATTTATCCTTTTCAAAGATCCTATGCTCCTTTGTTTTACCATCCTGCCAGGTTAACTTCAATTGGGCAGCAGTGATGGCTGTGATACCGTAAAAGGTCCTTGGTTTAAAGTTGTTAATTTCTTCCTCCCGACGGGCCACAATTGCCAGGGTGGGGGTTTGGACCCTCCCGCAGGAAAGCTGGGCATTATGTTTGCAAGTCAAGGCTCTGGTGGCATTAATTCCCACCAGCCAATCAGCTCTGCCCTGGCTACAGCGGAGGCATAAAGGTTCTCATAATCCTTACCGCTCCTTAGCTTCTGAAAGCCTCTTTAATGGCCTTGTCTGTTACGGAGGATATCCAAAGTCTTTTGATTTGCTTTCTAACACCAGCCTTTTCTAATATCCATCTGGCCACCAATTCACCCTCTCGGCCTGCGTCGGTGGCAATCACGATTTCCTTTACATCCTTCCTATTGAGCAGTTCCCTAACAATACTATATTGCCTGCCACTTTGCTTGATAATGACCAGCTTTAAGTGGTCAGGCAGCAGGGGCAGATCTTCCATCCTCCAGGACTTATATTTTTCGTCATAGACTCGGGATCAGCAAGGGTTACCAGATGACCCAGGGCCCAGGTTACTAGGTATTTATCTCCCTCAAAATAGCCGTTCCCTTTTTTGTTGCAGTGCAGTACCCTCGCTAAATCCCGACCTACCGAAGGTTTTTCCGCTAAAACCACTATTGCAGCCATTAATGGATTACCACCTTATATTTTCTATTTTATAGGTATTATTTCTTGACTAATTCTCCCTTAGTTTAACACGTGTATATTTTTACCTCAACCTAAGGCTATTTTCTTATCCCCAGCAGATTTAAGGATAAAGTCCATCAGGTCAGTTACTTTTCCGATACAGCACGATTTTGCCATTAAAAACCAGGAAATTTATCTTGCTTTGGAGAAATAAGTAGAAACTAAAATAAAGGTGGACTAATTAATGAGAAAAGTATTTTTTTTGGTTCTGCTCTGCTCCCTGCTATTGTTTCCCTCCATTGGTTTGGCAGAGGAATTGGTTACCTATCAAAACGGGGTAGACGGTTATAGTATCAAGTACCCGAACAATTGGCAGCTTGATGACAGTGAAAAGGGTATTGTCACTCGTCTGGTGGCTGAGGATCAGAAATGTATAATAGACATCTTTAATCAACCGCTAAAGGGTATCTCAGCGGATGAGTATGTACTCTTTGGTAATAGAAATATCTTAGAGCAAAAGTACGGGGTTAAACTAATTGCCCATAACCGTACCCCTGTAAACGGCCTCAAAGCCATCGGCTGATGTGGGTTAGACCAAAGCTGGAAAACCGTCCAAATGACCTCAACTATTACCGTGAGATCAACCTGGTTTTCAAAGATAAGGTCTACACCTTTACCATGAAAACGGATGAGGATAGCTTCGGTAAGTATAGCCCTGTCCTGGACCAGATTTTACAGACCTTTATGGAGGTTAAGCCTTCGAGAAACCAGTACTTGCTGCCGGAAATTATTCTGCCGGAGATATTAAGCTGTCCGGCCAAAACCTGGAGGTAAATATTCCCCAGGATAAGGTAATGTTCGGTATATTCCACCCCCTCTTCCACCCGAGACTTTACCAGCCAAAGGATTTAGAGGGTTATAAGGATTATGAAGATACCCTGGAGCACAAATTTGAACTGATTATGACCTATACAGAATTTGATAAGAATTTTCCTGAAAAAATGGTCAAGGACACCTATGCCGACGGAAGAATAATGATGCTTACCTGGCATCCCTGGCAGGAGGCCAACATTGATAGCGTACTAATTCCAGATATTGTTGACGGTAAGTTTGATGATTATATAACCCGTTGGGCCAACCAGGTAAAAGAGGTGGGCGAGCCTCTTTTTGTTCGCTTTGCCAATGAGATGAACGGAGACTGGGACCTGGTGTACTTGGTTTTTCAGTAAAGATAGGGATCTTTTTGTGGAAGCCTGGCAGCGCATCCATCACATATTTGAGGAGCAGGGGGCAGACAATGCTATATTCGTCTGGAACCCTCACGATCGCTCCTTCCCCGATTTTAAATGGAATGCCCCTGAGCTTTATTATCCGGGAGACGGTTATGTAGATTGGGTTGGTTTAACCTGCTACAATAACGGCACCAGTTATCCCTACGAAACCTGGCGTGGCTTTAATGAGATGTATATACCCATTTATCAAGAATACCTGGCCAAATATCCCAACAAGCCCTTTATGATTACAGAATTCTCTTCCAATGAATTGGGGGGCAATAAATCCCAGTGGATTAAAGAGGCCCTTGGCTCCATGTCCCACTACCCCAATATACGTATAGCTGTTTGGTATGATCAGACTGACGGCAAGAGGCTCTACCGTATCGACTCCACCGCCGCAGCCAAGGAAGCCTTCCGACAGGCATATCTGACCCTTATTATTTAAAGGATGGGGTTAGCCAGAGGCAGGCCGAGATCCAGGAGGAGAGATGACTTAAACTATGAAAAAACTAATATTGAGTTTGCTCCTGCTATTGCTAAGCTGGCCCGGGTTGCAGAGGCCAGGTACGAGGCCTGGGGCCAATATGTGGCAAGGTACGAGGAAGAAAATAAGTACCTTAAGCATGAGCTTGGAACCATCGTTTTCCTTGGGGACTCCCTTACAGAATTCTTCCCCTTTGAAGACCTTCGTCAAAGGTATAATATTATCAATCGTGGTATAAGAATGGATGCGCTGGACGATGCCATGGAGAGGCTAAAGCCATCGGTATTGGATATAAAGCCCCATAAGGTCTTTATTATGTTGGGAACCAACGATGTTTGTGCTTACTGGCTCCCCCCAGAGGAGGTTGTGGCCAGGTATAAGCTGTTGCTCACGCAAATTCAGGCTAGTCTCCCAGGCACCCCCGTTATAGTGCAGTCTGTATTATTGACAACTGATAAAAACTACAATGAATATATTCGGCCCATTAATGAAGGACTGTTTAAGGTTTGCAGGGAAATGAACCTGGTCTTTATGGATCACAACACCTCCCTGCAGGATGGAGCGGGCTTGGCCAAAATCTATACTACAGACGGTATTCACCTAAACAAAAGGGGCTATCAGGTATTGACCAGCAACATTAATAGATATCTTGCCAGCCCGGTGGTGGTCCAGTACGAGGGCAAGCTAATCTTCTCCAGGTTAGTTGGTACCGGAGAGGACAGCAGCGTATTGGTGGGTGCGCGCTCCTTTGCCCAGGCCACCGGCTGCTCCCTTGAATGGTCATCTGAATCAAACGAATTGGTGCTACGAAATAAGACCGGGGAATTACTAAGGTGGGAAAATGATACAAACTTCTTCGTCTCCGCTGATGGTGATAATATAGAGTGGTCTGTGGAACCGGTCGCTTTCGAGGAGCAAATCTATCTTCGCTGGAATCCTTGGCAGAATATTTAGGTTACTCCTTAGAAGTCTCTGAGGATAAAAGGCATATTGAGGTAGTTATAAAAAGGAGACACTCCCTGAATCGGGGGGTGCCTCCTTTTTTCATTAGACTAGCTTACCCTATTGGTCCATTCTTTTTTGCTTAGTATATTATTAATTTGTAATTATTTCTAATAAACAATATTTGTTGCATAAGCAACCATTCAGGTTTATAATCTATTAATGGTTGCATTTGCAACCAAGGGGGTGCTATCAGTGACCAATGTTTCCTTAGGAAAGTGGATTTCCTTACTCTATCGTTATGGTCAAATTTATATCAACAAAGAACTGGAGCCTACGGCATTGGCAAAGGGCAGTTTTTGTTTTTAATAGTCCTTTATGAAAGGGATGGTTTGCTTCAGGAGGAAATCGCCCAATGTTTAAATATAGATAAGGCACTACAGCCAGGGCACTAAGCAAGTTAGAAGCGGCGGCTATATCGTGAGAAAACCGAATGAAAAGGACCTGCGTTCAAATCATGTTTTCTTAACTCAGCTTGCTAAGGACTTTAAGCCAACGTTGTTTTCTATTATCAAGGGCTGGACTAATATTTTAAGTACTGGTATGACCGAAGAAGAGGTGGAGCAAGCATTCATTCTATTGACTAAGCTAGCCCAAAACGCTGCTGATTACATTCATAAAGATAGATTTTAGAAATTATTGATTTTTATATAGGAGAGATTAATTATGAGACAACATAGTGAACTATTAGGGAAAGAACCAATCCCTAACCTATTGGCTAGATTATCTGTACCTGCTACCTTTGGCATGTTTGTAATGGCCTTATATAACGTTGTAGACACCATTTTTGTGGCCCGGGCTGTAGGCATTGTAGGTGTGTCGGCCATTTCCATTGCCTTTCCTGTTCAAATGATTATTATGGCACTGGCCGGTGCCATCGGTATCGGTGGTGCTCGGTGATTTCCAGGTTGTTAGGTGAGAAGAAAGCCGATGAGGCAAATCATGTCTTCGGTAATATCATCAGTCTGATTTTAATTGTCAGCATTGCAGGTATTGTTTTGGGCCTAAGTCTATTGACTCCCATCCTCTACCTTTTTGGCGCCAGTGAAACAATGTTGCCCTATGCCCAGGACTATTTAGGGATAATCTTATATGGTACTATCTTTTTCGCCTTCGGTTTTGCCATGAACAACATTGTTCGCTCTGAGGGCAATGCCAAAACCGCCATGATAACTATGCTTATTTCTGCAGGCTTAAATATTATTTTAACGCCAATTTTTATTTTTTCTTTCGGTTTAGGCATCAAAGGCTCGGCCATTGCCACTGTGGTATCCCAGGGAGTTACGGCTGTATATTTAGTATGGTATTTTGCCATGGGAAAAGCACTTTATCATTTAAACCCTCTTATTTGATACCTAATTTGTCAGTAATCAATAAAATATTATCCATCGGTTCCTCAGCCTTTGTACAACAAGCTGCAGGAAGTGTCATGTTTGTGGCGGCAAACCATATGCTGGTTTCTTACGGCGGTGACCTGGCTGTGGCGGTCTTTGGAATCATTCATAGGATCTTAATGTTTGCCCTCATGCCAATTATTGGTATTATGCAGGGACTCTTGCCCATTGTTGGCTATAATTATGGTGCTAACCTGCATAACCGGGTTAGCGAATCCATTTGGTTGGCCATTAAAACCTCCACAATGGTTATCCTGGTAGGTTTTGTGGCTATTATGCTCTTCCCAAGGGCCATCTTGTCAATCTTTACGCCTGATTTAGCTGCCATTGAAATGGGTGAGACGGCCCTTAGGGTCATGTTTGCCCTTTCTATTACCATTGGTGTCCAGGTGGTCACAGGTGGAGTATTTCAAGCTTTGGGCAAGGCCCGTGCTGCCTTTATCCTGACCATGTCCCGGCAAGTATTGTTTTTAATTCCCTTAATATTGGTGCTACCCCTTTGGTTTAGCCTTGAAGGAATTTGGGTGGCCTTCCCAATAGCGGACCTTCTGTCCTTTGGTCTGACCCTCTGGTTTATCAAGGAGCATCAATCTGTATTTTTCCCAGCAGACAATTTAAGGGTTGCCGAGCCCAATACTAATTAACAAAAGACCTTCTGCTTTTTGATATGCTCCCCTTGTGGTAGACAGTTTAAATAATAAAACTGTCTATTACAAGGAGGAGCTTTTTCATGTCTCATAAGGCCAAAATTTCAGGAGAAGAAAAAATTGCAGCTATTGAAAAATATCTTCGTGGAGACGATTCGCTTAGACATTTAGCTACTATGCTAGATGTTTCCTTTACATCCGTCAGACAATGGCTTTATACTTATCAATCGTTAGGCCCAAATGGCCTGCTTAATACATCCAAAAACAGTACCTATCCCGCAGAACTAAAGACTAAAGCTGTAAACGATTATCTGGCGGGTGATGGATCACACATGGAAATATGTAAAAGATATGGTATTAAATCAACTCGTCAGTTACGTAACTGGATTTTTAAATATAATGGTCATGAGACGTTAAAAACTTCCGGATCAGGAGGAACACCAATCATGGCTAAAGGACGAGCAACTACCTACGATGAAAGAATAGAAATTGTTAAATACTGCATTGAACATCAACAGAATTATGCCGAAACAGCACAGAAATTCCAGGTATCATATCAGCAAATTTATTCCTGGACAAATAAATACTTAACAGACGGTGTGGATGCACTTCAGGACAAACGAGGGAAAAGAAAATCCGAAGATGAGATGTCTGAAGTTGAGAAGCTAAGGGCCCAGAATAAGTTACTCCAGGCTGAGAATAAAAGAAAGCAGATGGAGATTGATATTCTAAAAAAGCTGGACGAGCTAGAAAGAAGGCGGTTCTAAGCCAGGTAAGATATGAAACTATATATTTCACAATACGTGATCTGAATGACACGAAATCATATCCCATAAGTGAACTTTGTAAGATTCTCGGTATACAACGTTCTTCGTATTATAAATGGCTCAACAGGAAAGAAAGTAATAATGAGAAATTAAACAAAGAGTTGCTTCCCATGATTAAGGATGCCTATGAAGAAAGAAACGGAATTCTTGGATACCGCCAGATGACAATTAGACTAAACCGGGAAAATAATCTTAATGTTAATCATAAGCGGATATACAGACTTATGAATATCTTAAATCTGAAATCTGTATGCCGTAGGAAGCGTAAGAATTACATCAAATCAACACCTGAAATCACGGCAGAAAATGTCTTAAATAGAAATTTTCAATCCAATGAATTTGGTACAAAATGGCTAACTGATGTGACCGAAATGAAGTATGGTCTTCAAAGCAAAGCTTATCTTAGTGCAATCCTTGATTTGGCAGATAAAAGTGTTGTCTCTTTTGTGGTTGGACATTCCAACAACAATGAACTTGTTTTTAGAACTTTTGATATAGCACATCAGACATATCCGGATGCTAAACCACTCTTTCACAGCGATCGTGGCTTCCAATATACGAGTAAAAGATTCAAGAAAAAATTGGATGATGCAGGAATGACCCAAAGCATGTCAAGGGTATCCAGATGCATTGATAATGGCCCGATGGAATCATTCTGGGGAATCATGAAATCGGAGATGTATTATCTTAATAGATTCAACAACTATGAAGATCTGGAAGCAGCAGTTGAAGAATACATACATTATTACAATACTAACCGATATCAAAAGAGATTAAACTGTATGACGCCTTTGGAATACAGACAATTCCTGAATAGTTCAGCAGCATAAAAATGACACCAACCATAAGGAAATGATTGGTGTCAGGGATTTTTATTATTTCCACTGTCTACTTGACAGGGGGCAGTTCATTCACACACTGAAGGGGTCTTTCTGTTTATTGGATTAATTAGTCTACTTAATGTTTAATCTAATAAGGCGAAACTAATAAATCCTTCCAATTATCCGGGAAACCAATATGGCTTAGTTTGATATGCTCAAAATATTCTTCAATTAAAGCTTGTATTTCAATAACAATGGATTTATTCCATTTGCTCTTATCAATATAGAGAAATTTTAACATTAAGATTTGGTCAAAAAGCCTACCAGAAGGGACAAAATCAAAAGACTTTGGAATTACAGGTTGAGCAGGAAATTTCCAATAATATAGCCTTGAGTAATGTGCACACTTATTTCTAAGATCAGTAATACATCTCAACCAGCTATCTACATTTTTATAGCTAGTATTATATAAATCCCTAGCAATATGCTTTTTGTCAACCAGGGGGAAATCTGAGTAGAAGTAGGATAGCATTCCCATCGAGAAAAACTCTATAATTACCCATAAAGGAAATTTTCCATCGTACCGTGAGTTGTGATGTTTTACAACTAAAGTAGATTTATTATTTGAAATAGCATCCTCTATGAGTTTTTGGAACCGCTCATGATTATGTTTGCTGTTAAAATTGGTAATTTCTAAATACCCAACTGGCCCGTATTTATGAGCGTGATAATAAGCCAAACGGTTCTTAAAAGTAATTCTATCTCTTCAACAATTCCAAACAACAGAGTTCGCATTCTTCTGTCAAAATCATACATTTTATAAACATCTTCAAAATATACCTCATTTACATAGGTATTATCACTTTTCTTAAAAGGTAATAGATAGGCCGTAAATCGATAATAGTTTATGCTGCTTAGGAAACTTTTACAAGTAGCTTCATCATCAATAATAAGACCTCGTTGTTTAAGTATTTGAATCTGCTCGTCAAAGGTGGTTGCTTTCTTAAGTTGCATAGAAACCTCCACATAAAAAACGCCCTCTCTGGGACACGTCACACACAATTGTGTGGAGAGGTGCGAGAGGTCCTGTTGTTAATATTATACCCATTTTGGTCTTTAATGTCAGTATATATTTAAGAGTTGGGATGATAAGTAGATATTAAATCTATACAACGTATGGTTAAATCACTGTTGTTATAAGTTAAGACCTGCATATTACAACTGATATCATTCAGTACGGTACTGATCTAGCAGCCGCCCACTCCTGCAACTGCATCCAGGTCCAGCAGGCCAAGTTGACCTGCGAAGCCAGGTGAGCGATCTTCCCACTGGCGTGGGACCGCCAAGATTGACCACAGGAGCCGGTGGGAAGTTCGCGGCCCCGCTCAAAAGGATGACCCCGTTAGGCCGGAGCCTTTCCCGCTGGAGGCGGGGGAAGCGGGAGAGGTTCCGGCCAAGGATCTGCAGAGACTGGCAGTCACCAGGACAGCCATTACACAAAAGACCAGCCAGCAGGGGCTGGCCTGATGGACGGCAAGCTTACGGGTCTTAGCATCAGCTCCTCAAGCATTACTCTGTTGGTAAAAAGCCGCACATTGCCATCAGACTCTATGGGGTTTGAACATGGGTATGAGTCTGACGGCAAAGTGCTCCCCGACCTCCGTCTGCAGGGCCCACCTGAAGTCCATGTAGAGTAATAGTTCTGAAAAGGTATGAAAGTAACCAAGAAAAGCTGGTATCCAACATAAGTTCCAATAGCTTTACCTTGTTTTTTGTAATAGGATTTAGAGAACAAAACACAAACCTTCAAGGCAGGGTTTTCCAGTGTATTTGACGAATATTCTACTAATAACGACAATAAGCAGTCTTATAGAGGAGCTATTAGAGAATGAAAGCCATCGCCTTTATTGACCTGGAAGTACAACCACATAACGGCGCTGTTTTGGATATTGGCGGCATTACAGATGACGGAAATGTCTTTCATTCAAAATCAATACCTAATTTTATTAATTTCCTCAAGGATATCTACTATTTATGCGGACATAACATTATTAAACATGACTTAAAATACATAAAACAGCCCTTAGAGGACTATGGGCTAACTTCTGAAAATGTAATAGACACCCTATACCTATCGGCATTGCTATTTCCACGGAAGCCCTACCATGCCCTTGTAAAAGATGAAAAGCTTCAGACTGATGAGCTGAATAATCCTGTTAATGATTCAAAAAAAGTTAAAGATATATTCTTAGACGCAATCAATGCGTTCCATAGTTTAGATGAATCGTTAAAACAAATATTTTTTTCTCTTTTAAGGAATCAAAAAGAATTCCAATCCTTTTTCCAATACATAGGTTATGAGACAAGTGTAGAAAATCCGGTATCATTAATCAAAAAACATTTTGCTTCAGAGATCTGTGAGAATGCCGATTTCACAAAATCAATAGATAATTACCCTGTTGCACTGGCTTATGCCCTTGCCGTAATTAATGTGAAGGATCGCCTTTCTGTTACACCACCCTGGATTTTAAAGAATTACCCCGAAGTGAACGTATAATGGATGAGCTTCGAAATCGTCCTTGTCTTGCAGGCTGTTCTTACTGTGAACAAGCCTTAGATGCGCACAGGGGGTTGAAGCTGTTCTTCGGCTTTGATTCCTATAGATCTTATGGAGGGGAACCACTTCAGGAAAATGCTGTAAAAGCAGCCATTGCTAATAAGTCACTACTAGCCATCTTTCCTACCGGAGGCGGAAAGTCAATTACTTTCCAGGTGCCTGCTTTAATGAGTGGAGAAAATGTTAAAGGCCTTACCGTTGTCATTTCTCCATTACAGTCTTTGATGAAAGATCAGGTGGACAACCTGGAAAAAGCAGGGATAACAGAAGCAGTGACAATCAATGGTTTACTAGACCCAATTGAACGAGCAAAGTCTTTTGAAAGAGTGGAAGACGGTTCAGCTTCTATTTTATATATCTCCCCGGAGTCTTTACGGTCAAGATCTATAGAACATATATTATTGGGCAGAAAGATTGTTCGCTTTGTCATAGACGAGGCCCATTGTTTTTCTGCCTGGGGGCAGGATTTCCGTGTAGACTATTTGTATATTGGCGACTTTATTAAAGCCATTCGAGAGAAAAAGAATCTAGCAGAAGATATTCCTGTTTCCTGTTTTACCGCTACTGCCAAGCAAAAGGTTATTGAAGATATTCAGGCCTATTTTAAGGACAAGTTGTCCATAGATTTAGAGGTATTTAGCTCCAATGCTACCCGAACTAATTTAACATACAAGGTTATTCAAAAAACAAATCAGGAAGAAAAGTACAATACGCTAAGAAATTTAATAGAGCAGAAGGTATGCCCCACCATTGTCTATGTCTCCAGAACAAGGAGAGCCTATGAACTTGCGGAGAGGCTAACCAAGGATGGGTATCTAGCCAAGCCTTATCATGGAAAAATGGATAAAAAAGAGAAATCTGAAAACCAGGATGCTTTTATTGACGGGGAAGTAGCTATCATGGTGGCCACCTCTGCCTTTGGGATGGGCGTGGATAAAAAGGATGTAGGTATGGTTATCCATTATGAGATATCAGATTCTTTGGAGAACTACATCCAAGAAGCGGGCAGAGCCGGACGGGATGAGCAAATTACGGCGGACTGCTATATTTTATACTGCGAGGATGATTTAGATAAACACTTTGCACTATTAAATCAGACAAAAATCAACATTAAAGAAATCCAGCAAATCTGGAAGGCTATCAAAGATATTACCCGCTTTCGCATGACTGTCTCTCAATCCGCCCTTGAAATTGCCAAGAAGGCAGGTTGGGATGAAAGCATTGGTGAAATAGAAATGCGTGTAAAACTGCAATTTCTGCGTTGGAAGAGTCGGGTTATATTCGACGGGGCCAGAATATGCCAAGGGTTTTTGCGGACAGCATCCTTTGCAGAAATGCACAGGAAGCTATTGAAAGAATAAATGCTTCAGAACTTTTTGATAGTAAAGAGAAGGAAAGCGCCACACGGATCATAAGAAAACTCATTTCCAGCAGAAGCAAAAGCAAGGCGCAGGATCAGGGCCAGGACGCAGAGTCGAGGGTGGACTATATTTCTGACCATCTGGGTATTGAAAAGGAAAAGGTTATTGGTATCCTCAATCTGCTGCGCGAAGAAGGGATTCTGGCAGATGCCAAAGACCTTACAGCATATATTAAAAAAGGCGAAAAGATAAATCGTTCACTGCAAATTTTTGAATCCTTTAGCAGTATTGAAAAATACCTGGCCACGATTTTTGAAGAACAAGAGGAAACTTATAATATCAAAGAATTGAATGAAGAAGCTGAAAAGTTAGGTTGTGGTAATGTAACGCCTAAGAAGATACGGATTATCCTAAATTTTTGGACAATCAAAAAGATGATTAAGTATAAAAACTCAGAGTACTCCAAGAACCACGTACGACTAATTACTTTGGAGCCCAAAGAAAAGCTTGAACAGCGATTAGAAAAAAGGCAGGAACTTGCTAAGTTTATAATTGAATATCTTTATTCCCAAAGTAGTCAGTTGAAAGGAGAAGTTGAAGCTGAAGAAGTGCTGGTAGGCTTCTCGGTAAAAGAATTAAAGAAATCCTATGAAGAGAGCATGAACCTATATAAAATCGAGGTTAGCACTGCAGATATTGAGGATGCACTTTTCTACTTGTCTCGTATAGAGGCAATAAAAATTGAAGGTGGCTTCTTAGTAGTGTATAATCCCATGACCATCGAAAGGCTAGAGGAAGATAAAAAAAGAAGATTTAAGGTGGAGGATTATCAGAAACTGAAACAGTTTTATGATAGTAAAATCCAACAGATTCATATTGTCGGGGAATATGCCAAAAAGATGGTTGATAACTACCGCGAGGCTCTACAATTTGTAGAAGACTACTTTCGCCTGAATTATACTTCTTTTTGCAAAAGTATTTTAAAGGAAGTAGAAAAGCTGAAATTCAGCGAAATATTAGTCCTGGAAAATTTAGGAAATTGTTTGGTGAATTGTCACCAACACAGTTAAGTATTATTAAGGATAATCAAAATAAGTATATTACGGTCTTAGCGGGACCGGGAAGTGGCAAAACTAGGGTGCTTGTTCATAAATTAGCTTCCCCTATATTGATGGAGGATGTCAAGCATGAGCAATTATTGATGCTTACTTTCTCGCGGGCAGCTGCTACTGAGTTTAAGAAACGACTAATAAAACTAGTTGGTGGTGCCGCTAATTTTATTGAGATCAAGACCTTCCATTCATATTGTTTTGATTTGCTTGGTAGAATCGGTAATGCTGAAAAGTTTGAGAATGTAATAAAAAATACCATTGAAAAGATTCATTGTGGGGAAGTGGAACCAAGTAGAATTGCGAAGGCTGTACTTGTCATTGATGAAGCACAGGATATGGATCAGGAAGTGTTTACCCTGGTGCAAGCTTTAATTGCGCAGAATGATGATATGCGGGTAATTATTGTCGGTGATGATGATCAAAACATATTCCAATTTCGTGGCTCTAGTGCAATATATATGGAAAAATTCACACTGGAGAATCAGGCGGCAAATTATGAATTGTTAGAAAACTATCGTAGTAAAAGAAATTTGGTTGACTTTTCTAATAGATTTGCAGTCCTCATCCGGAAGCGTTTAAAGGAAAACGAAATTGTGGCCCATAGTCAAGAAAATGGAGAAATTAGGATTGTAAGGTACTCAAGTAATAACCTGCTTGTTCCTTTTGTAGAAGAGCTCTCTAGTGCAGAGCTAGTAGGGAGCACTTGTGTGTTAACTCATACAAATGATGAAGCACTTCAGGTGACGGGCCTGTTGTTGCAAAAAGGAATATCGTCAAGATTGATTCAAAGCAATGATGGTTTCTATCTATACGATTTAGTGGAATTACGATTCTTTTTGGAACAATTATCTATAGAACCGATAACTTCAACTATAAGTAATGATATCTGGAACATGGCAAAAAGAAGTTTGGTAAAAAGGTATGGGAAGAGTGATAATCTGGATATCTGCAAAAGGATTATCTTGGACTTTGAAGCAATCTATCAACAAAGAAAATATTTAAGCGATTTTGAAGTGTTTATTAAGGAATCAAAACTAGAAGATTTTTATTCGGAATCCAGAGAAACTATTGTTGTATCAACCATTCATAAAGCAAAAGGCAAAGAATTTGATAATGTTTTTCTTTCACTTGAAAACTTTGATATAGGCACTGAGGAGAATAAAAGGCAGTTGTATGTGGCATTGACCAGAGCAAAAAGCAACTTAACCATACACCTAAATGGACATTACCTAGATCATATACAGGTGGAAAATTTGACTAGGTTGGATGACAGGAAACGGTACGAATTACCGGGAAAACTTGCTATGCAGCTGGGTCATCGGGATGTATGGTTAGATTATTTCATCGGACGTCAAAATGTAGTAGATACGATGCGAAGTGGTGATACTCTCCGGCACAAGGACGGAGAATGGATTACAGACAAGGGGAAAAGTGTTCTTAGGCTTTCTAAGAAATGTGTAGAGAAATTGGAACGAATTCAGAAAAGTGGTTATGAGCCCAAATTCGCCAAAGTTAACTTTATTGTGTTTTGGCTAAAGGAAGCAGAGGAAAAGGAAATAAAAATTGTTCTCCCTGAATTACATTTTCAAAGAAAAGAATCGACAGATGGTAAGTTAAAATAATACAAGGGATTGATTAAGAAAATCTAAAGGAGGGAATTTTCTAAAATGGGAAGTTTAACATTTCTTGTCACGGCGGCTTTGCTTTATTGGCTTTGGGCAATAGTTGCCATTGCTACTCATTTAGCTATTACGATAAAAGTTTATTTTGATGCTAAAGAATTGTCGGAACCGGCTTTAGGGATTTCCCGCTATCTATGGACAGCCATTTCCTTTGTATTGCCTATTGGTGGAATGTTAATCTATTGGTTAATGAACCATTCCACATTAAAGAGATCTAGTTATACCAAGTACTATTGATTTTATGGATGGTGATATAAATGAAGGAACCACATGAAATGGATCGTCATAGGATAGAGATAACCACTAAGCCAGGCTTTAGTGGGTAGAATTATGCCCATACAAGTAGGAAGGAAGCTCTTTGCAATATTATTTCTATTCCTTGGAGTTTTGCTAACTTTTTATAGTGAGTATTATCTATTTGGTGATGTTGAATACGATGTTTCAGATATAGTATTTACAGGGCTACTTAGTCTAGCGTTTTTGTTGGCCAGCGGCATAAGGCTGCTTGGTTGGCATAAGCTGCGTCTTATAATTATAATGATTTTTATCTTTTTAATATTATCCCCATTATTATTTAACTTGCTAAAGAACCTCTTTAACTTCTGCCTTTAAAACAGCCGGAGAAATTGGATTAATTCCATTCTTCGGCTGTTTTTCGCAAAATTATAACCTACCACTTATTATAATGCACCTTAGCAGGGTTGTAACGATTTGCCGGCTCCTTTGCTTCTGCGGGGTGGCCTATGGGGATTAGTGCCAGGGGGATGATATGGTCCGGCATACCTAGTATGTTGCGAACTATGTCGACCCTTTCTTCCCGCGGGTATAGGCCTACCCAAACTGCGCCCAAACCCCTTTGATTAGCCGCTAAGAGGATATTCTGTGTAGCAGCGGAGCAATCCTGAACCCAAAAACCCTTGGCCTGTTCTAAATGGGTATCACCACAAACCACAATAACCAGAGGTGCTTTGTCAACCATTTGTGCATAGGGGGAGCATTTAGATAATTCTTTAAGGAGCTCAGGTTGGTTGACCACCACAAATTGCCAGGGCTGCTGGTTTTGGGCGGAGGGTGCGCTCATGGCGGCAGCCAGCAAGTCCTTTATCAGGGGTTCGGGTATTTGTTCCCCGGTATATTTTCTAATGCTTCTACGGGTAAGAATGATATCCATAATATACCTCCATAATTAAGAAGAATTTTTACATGAATACATTTTACACCTTTTTATTGCAGATATTCGTGTCATAGGATAAAAAAGCACAAAATAAAGAGCCCCATCGATCAGTAAATCGACGGGGTCGTTTTTCTATGTAAATATTACTCAGCGGTGGTAGGATCAATGATCCGTTTAACCTCTGATACTGAATTGGCAGGGAAGCCGCCTTTGTTGGCGTGTTCCTTAACCATTTCTTCATTGGGGGCAATGTAAACACAATATATTTTATTATCGGTAACATAGCTCTGGACCCACTGTATTTCCGGGCCTAATTGGTTTAGAACGCCGCAGGACTTTTGTGAAATAGCTTGAAGCTCCTGGTTGGTTAAGTTGCCGGCTCCGGGAATTTCTCTTTCAATGACGTATTTTGGCATGTGAATTTCCCCTCTCTAAGTTTATAAAAAATAAACATGCAATAATGGTACCAATATTAAAAATATTCAAAAACATTAACTTTATCTATTTTTTTAAAGATAGATCTCAAAATTGAACATTAGCATGCTTAAAAAAGGAACATATTCAACAAGCCCTGACTAAAAATGGACATTATGACAATGCTATGATGGTTAATCATTCACTAGGTAATTTGAGCTAAATGTTTTTTTGTATATATACTATGCTATAGCTTATATAAAAAATAGGAGTATGATAATTTGAAAGAAGTAGTGTAGTATTTATACACGGCAAAAATTTTTGGTTAAGAGGGGTAATGACAAATTGAGTGATCAAGGACTTAAAAAGTATGCATTGATCGTGGCTATGATGGCTTCTTTTCTTACGCCTTTCATGGGTAGTGCCATTAATTTAGCTATACCGTCCATTGGAGAGACATTTGACACCGGCACTTTTATGTTGAGCTGGATTGTAAGTAGTTATATTCTGGCTTCAGCTGCTTTTTTAGTGCCCTTTGGCAGGCTTGCAGATATTATTGGTAGAAAAAAGGTATTTATCTCGGGGATAGCTATTTTTGCCTTTTCGTCAGGACTTTGTGGACTAATGGGTTCCGTAGAGTTAATGATTTTCTTCAGGCTCCTCCAGGGAGTGGGAAGTGCTATGATTTTTGGGACTGGCATGGCCATATTAACTTCAGTATACCCGCCCCAGGAAAGGGGAAAGGTCTTAGGGATTAATGTTGCTACAGTATATGTTGGTTTGTCCTTAGGACCAGTATTGGGAGGCACCTTGAATCACCAATTTGGATGGCGATCAATTTTCTTTTTAAGTGCCATAATTGCACTGGTAGTTTTGGTAATGGCAGTAAGCAAATTGAAGGGTGAGTGGGCTGGAGCAAAAGGTGAAAAATTCGATTTGGTGGGTTCTGCACTATATTCCGTTGGTTTAATAGCCTTCCTATATGGTGTTTCTTCAATAACCAACGTTGAATGGGCAAGATACATACTGGTGCTTGGTTTGATTATCTTTGTTATGTTTATCAGGTATGAAATGAAAATCAAGGAGCCGATACTTAATCTTGCCCTCTTCAGTAAGAACGTTACTTTTGCCTTCTCCAATCTAGCGGCCCTAATAAACTATAGTGCCACCTTTGCAGTGGGTTTTTTGCTTTCTGTTTACCTGCAGGTGATCAAGGGGTATGATTCCCAGATGGCGGGGTTAATACTTCTTTCCCAGCCTATTCTTATGGCTTTGCTGTCACCCTTTGCCGGCAAGCTATCGGACCATGTTGAGCCAAGGAAGGTTGCGTCCTGGGGCATGATCCTTACTACCGTGGGCTTGTTTTTCCTTTGTTTTATAAATGGTCATACAGACCTTTGGATAATTATAATCAATCTGTCCCTCCTGGGTGTTGGCTTTGCCCTGTTTTCCTCACCCAATAGCAACGCTGTTATGGCCTCGGTAGAGAAAAGGTATTATGGTGTAGCGTCTTCTACCCTGGGTACCATGAGGCTGACGGGCCAGGCGGTTAGTATGGCCATAGTTACTATGATACTGGCCCTTTATGCCGGACATGTTGATCTCAGTCCCGCCTATGCAGACCTAATTTTGAGGGGAACAAGGATTTCCTTTATTGTATTTACAATTATTTGCTTTGGCGGAATATTTGCTTCCCTAGCCCGGGGCAATGTAATTAAATTAAATAAGGAACAACAAGGGGTAAGATAAAATAAGCTGACCCCAATTCATTGCTATAGAGGCAGGTAAAACAGCAGCGGCATCAGAACAAGCTGCCCCTTTATGTGTGCATATCACATAAAGGGGCAGCTTGTTTTAGGTTATTTGCATAAAAAATGTAATAACTTAATTAATTAACATATATGGACAGCCGTACCAGTTGTGGGTATAATGGGGATAGTTAAAACCTATAAAAATAGAGGAGGGTTTTTAGTGAGGAGATTGTTGGCTTTAGTTCTGATTTCAATGTTGTTGGTAGGCTCCCTGGCGGGTTGTGGAGGAGCTCCAAAGGAAGAAGGAAAGGACAACCCCGAAGAAAAGACTATCAAAATCGGTGCATCAATTTTGACCCAATCCCACCCATTCTATGTTTCTATTAAAAATGCATTAGAAGAAGAAGCTAAGAATCAAAATGTACAAATTGACATTGCAGTGGCTGACCAAGATCTAAACAGACAAATTTCTGCCATTGAAGACTTTATCAACAAGGGTGTAGATGCCATTATCATTACCCCTGTTGACTCAGATGGAGTTAAGGGCGCAATTATGAAGGCCAAGGAAGCAAACATCCCTGTTGTTACAGTTGATATTAAAGCTAATGGTGTTGAAGTTGACTCCCACATCGCCACCGATAACTTTAGCGGTGGTATGATCGCCGCAGAAGCCATGGCCCAATACCTTGAAGGTAAAGGGGAAGTGGGACTGATCACTTATCCTGAAGTTCAGTCAGTTAGGGACCGTATCGACGGCTTCAAGAAAACTGCCGCTACCCATGAAGGTTTAAATATCGTTACTGAATTGCCCGGACGTACCAGGAAGAGGCTAAAACTGCTTCCGAAGATATGTTAACAAGCAAGCCTGGCCTTGTCGGTATCTTTGGCTTTGGTGATGACATGGCTATCGCAGCAACCGCAGCTATTGCCGAGAGGGGTTCCAAAGCAATTGTGGTTGGTTTTGATGGGCTGGAAGAAGCCAGAAAGTCTGTGGATCAGGACAATGCCTTTAAGGCAGTTGTTGTGCAATACCCAGACAAAATGGGTTCAGTGGGTGTAATCAATGCTGTTAAATTAGCCAAGGGTGAAGCCGTTGAAAAGGTAGTTCCCGTTACCCCCGGCCTTTATATCACTGGCAAGGGCTTCATTGATGTTACCGTTGAAAATGATAAAGTAAATCTGACTTTAGAATAGAGTAATGGCAACTAAATAGCCAGACTAACTGAAGAAATATCGCCATCGGTATTTCTTCAGTTTTTATAAGCTATAGTTGCAGGGATCATTTTTATCAAAAAAACTAGTGATAGAAATGAGTGATGTTGTGAATACAATTCTTGAGATGAAGGACATAAAAAAGGTTTTCCCCGGTGTTGTGGCCCTGGCCGGAGTTAATTTAAAGCTTGATAAGGGTAGAGTTCTGGGATTGCTTGGGGAAAACGGTGCCGGCAAATCTACCTTGATGAAAATATTGGCCGGGTCCTATAAGCCGGATGGCGGCGACATTTTTATCAATGGAGAGAAAACCGATATTAAGGGTGTTTTAGATGCCAAAAGGTTAGGTATTAGTATTATTTATCAAGAACTTAGTCTATGTCCTAACTTGACAGTGGCGGAAATATTTTTGCCATGAATGAGCCGGTTCGCTTTGGACTGATTGACGACAATGAAATGAACCGTAAAACAAAGGAGCTATTCGAAGAACTGGAAATAGATATCTGTCCCACGGTGATGGTAAAGGAATTATCTATTTCTAGCCAGCAGATGGTAGAGATTGCCAAGCTGTGTCGGTAAAGCCTCAAATTATTATTATGGATGAACCGACATCAGCCCTTAGCAGTAAAGAAACCGAAACGCTGTTTAAAATTATCCGCAAGTTTAAGGACGAAGGCACATCTATAATTTATATCTCCCATCGCATGGAGGAAATCTTTGCAATTACAGACCTGGTTAGTGTATTAAGGGATGGGCAATATATCGGAACTGTAGAGACCGGGCACACCTCGGTGGAAGAACTTATTAAAATGATGGTTGGCAGGGATATGGACAAGGTCTATCCCCACAAAGACTTTAAATATATCAGGGATGAAAAGCTGCTGGAATTAAAGGCTTATACCAAAAAGAAATATTATCATGACATCAATCTCTTTGTCAGGCCGGGAGAAATATTAGGCCTTTATGGATTAATGGGGTCTGGTAGAACAGAGATTGTTAAGGGTATTTTTGGCATATTGAAAAAAGATAGTGGCGAAATGTATATGCATGGGAAAAAGGTTAGTATTAATGATCCCTTCGATGCAATAGAAAATAATATCGCCTTTGTCACTGAAGATAGAAAAAACGAAGGACTTGTGCTTACGGCAAGTGTCTATGAAAATGTATCAATGGCCAATATAAGCAAGTTTTTGAATAGATTTAGATTAATCAACGAGAAGCAAGAAGTCGCCACCACAGAAAAACATATTAAAGATCTAAAGATTAAGACCCCGGGTGTATATCAAACCGTTAATAAATTGAGCGGTGGGAACCAACAAAAGGTTGTGCTTTCCAAGTGGTTTGAGATAGAACCTGAGCTTTTAATTTTAGATGAGCCAACCAGGGGCATAGATGTGGGGGCCAAATATGAGATATATAAACTAATGATCGAGCTGGCCCAAAGGGGCGTCGGAATTATTATGATATCCTCGGAACTGCCGGAAATATTGAATGTGTCGGATCGCCTGCTGGTTATTAATGAACAGAGAATTATTGCTGAGTTAGATCCTAAGGAAACTTCACAGGAAGAGATAATGACCTATATTACGAGAAGAGGTGAAACAAGTGGGCCCTCAGCTTAAAAATTTTACCAATCTGAAATTTGTCAAAAGCTATGGTGGCGTGTTAGCGGCACTAATCGCCCTAATGGTTCTTTTTTCATTTCTCAGCCCTCATTTTTTGCAAACAAATAATATATTAACGGTACTGGCCCAGGTGTCAATTATTGCCATATTAGCCTACGGAATGACCTTTGTACTAATGATAGGGGAAATTGACCTTTCCGTTGGAGCCATTGTGGCCCTTTGTGGCATTGTCCTAGGGGTAATGTTGTCCAGCGGGCAGGGTGCGGTTGTTTCAATAATAATTGTTTTATTGGTTGGCGCGCTGGCCGGCTTGTTTAACGGCTTTATCAGCGCCAAATTTAGAATCCCGACATTTATTGTGACCGTTGCCACCATGGGTATATTCAGGGGTGTAGCTATGCCATCACCGATGCCCGGCCAATACAAATTGAGGACCCCATTATTCTCTTCTTAGGCAACGCCAAGCTGTTCGATGTCATTCCGGTTCCAGTGGTTATAGTTGTTATGCTGCTAATAGTTGCCCATGTTCTTTTGTCTAAGACGAAGTTTGGCAGACAGGCCAAGATAGTCGGCGGCAATAAGGTAGCTGCAGAATATGTAGGTATAAATGTACGAACCCTGCAGATGAAGATTTTTATGATTACCGGAATAGCGGCCGCCATAAGCAGCATCCTATTGACAGCCAGACTATATTCTGCCCAGCCCAATGCCGCCGGGGGCTATGAACTTGATGCAATTGCTGCTGCGGTCCTAGGTGGCACTAGCTTGTCCGGGGGTTATGGAACTGTTATAGGAACCTTTATTGGTGCACTAATAATGGGTGTAATTAATAATGGTATGAATTTAGTGGGCATGCCTTACTTTTATCAACAGATAGTTAAAGGACTCATTATAATTGTTGCGGTTTACATCGACGTTAGGAATAAGGAACGGATGCTTAGCAAATAGTTAAACTGGGAGTGAGGATAATGGCACATATCGTTACTATTGGGGAGATATTGGTTGAGTTTATGGCCAAGGAAATAGGTCAAAAATTCTATGAATCTGGTGATTTTGTTGGACCCTTCCCCAGTGGTGCCCCAGCTATTTTTATAGATCAAGCAGCACAATGTGTAGTACTACTAGGATCCTCTCGGCTGTGGGGGACGATGGTTTCGGAAGAATAAACCTGGAGCGGTTGCAAAGGAATGGAGTGGATATCTCTAAAATCAAGGTGCTGAAGGATGCCACAACGGGGGTAGCCTTCGTAACCTACAAGGATGATGGAGATAGAGATTTTATATTTCACATAACAAATGCCGCCTGTGGCCGCATAGATGAAGAGTTGGTCGGGGAAGAGGACTTTAAGGGTTGCAAGTATTTTCATATCATGGGCTCGGCAATTTACAACGACGGGGTTTATCGAGCCATCCTTAAAGGCATTAAACTGGCACAAAGAAATAATTGTAAAATTACCTTTGATCCAAATGTAAGGAAAGAAATTGTAACAAATGAAGAAAAAAGAAGTATCCTGATGGATATTCTTAATCAAGCTCAGATTATTTTAGCCGGTGAAAATGAGATTTTTTACTTAACGGGCGTAGAAGATGAACTAACCAGTGTTAAAGCCCTATTGGAGAAGAATGCTGAGATGGTGGTTATTAAAAGGGGCAGCAGAGGGGCCACCTTATATACAAAGGATGAAGTCATCAATATTGATGCCTATAAGGTTAAGGAAATTGACCCCACCGGGGCGGGGGATTGCTTTGCGGGAACCTTTGTTTCCTGCATAAACCAGGGAATTAAGCCCCTTGAGGCTCTAGGCTTAGCAGCAATAGCAGGTGCCAAGGCTGTCACCAGAAAAGGTCCCATGGAAGGAAACACCACCCTAGAAGAACTGAGATTGCTAGATAATGAAAATCAAAATAAGTAGAGGAGAAGTCTATGCTTATATCCACGAAACAAATGTTATTAGACGCTCAAATAAATGGTTATGCGGTTCCAGCCTTTAATATACACAACTTAGAGACAGCTTTATCTGTGGCCAGGGCTGCTGAGGAAATGAAAAGTCCGGTTATATTAGCCGCAACCCCTGGGACGCTGAAATTTAATGGCAGTCATTATATAGTAGCCATAGTAAAGGAACTGGCAAAAAACTATTCTATTCCCATCACCTTTCATCTAGATCACCATGAAGCCTTTGAAGATATCAAACTGCCGGTGGACTTAGGGTGCAAATCCGTTATGATCGATGCCTCCCATAAATCCTTTGAAAAAAATATCATGTCCGTGCGAGAGGTTGTGGAGTATGTACATGCTGTAGGCGGTACTGTAGAGGCCGAGTTAGGCCGAATTGGCGGCATAGAAGAGGATTTAGTAGTTACTGAGGAGAGTGAATTTTATACCGACCCCCTGGCTGCTAAGGAATTTGTAGAAAAGACAGGCATAGACTCCCTGGCTGTTGCCATCGGAACGGCCCATGGACTGTATAAATCTGTGCCAAAACTAGATTTTGCAAGGCTAGAAGAAATTCGAAGAATTATTGATCTGCCTTTAGTATTGCATGGAGCCTCGGGGCTGCCGGAAGATAGTATCAAGAAGGCAGTAGAACTGGGCATATGTAAAATAAATATTGCAACAGAGTTGAAGATACCCTTTACTGATGCCATAAGGGAATATTTATCAACTAATAAAAATGAAAGTGACCCAAGAAAATACCTTGCACCCGCTAAGGAAGCCATTGTAAAGGTGGTCAAGGAGAAGATATTGCTATGCGGAAGTAATAATAAGGCATAGGAGAATTTTTATCATGATAGCAACCATAACCTTAAATCCGTCGGTGGACATCTGTTACTATTTGGATAATCTACTATTAAATCAGAGCAATAGGATACAAAAATACTATAAAACACCTGGGGGAAAGGGAATCAATGTTTCCAAGGTATTGACTCAGCTTGGGGTCGAGGTTGCGGCAACGGGATTTTGGGAGGGACAACAGGACAATTCATTGAAGAGAAGCTTAAGGAGATGTCTGTTACTCCCAGGTTTGTGAAAATCCAGGGCGATACAAGAAATTGTATCGCCATTGTAGATTCTTCCGGCAACCAAACCGAACTACTTGAGGCTGGACCTAATATAAGGGAAGCTGAGTCCAAGTTATTTATTAAACAGATATCAGAGTTAATCAGAGACAGTAACATCCATGTGTTAGCTGCTTCCGGAAGTTTACCTAAAGGCTTAGGGACGGATTATTATAAGAAATTAATAGAAATCGCCCATAAAAATAAGATAAAATTTGTACTTGATACAAGTGGAGATTACCTAAAGGAAGCAATAAAGGCCGCCCCCTATTTAATTAAACCAAATATTTCAGAACTAGAAGATTTCTTAGGCATGACAATTACCTCTGAAGAAGAACTAATCTCAGGGATGTATAAGCTACAGGACTATTCTATTGAGATGGTTGTAGTGTCCTTAGGGGAAAATGGGTGCCTAGCACTTTGTGGAAAGGAAATATATAAGGTTTACTTACCTAAAGTATACATAAAGAGTGCTGTAGGATCAGGGGATGCTATGCTGGCAGGTATGTTAAAAGAAATCCAAAAAGAGAGTAGCTATCAAGAAATTTTAAAGACAGGCTGTACCTGTGGGGTTTTAAATGCAATGAATGAGAAAACAGGAACCATTGATACAACTAAATTTGCGGAGATCTATAGTCAAATCAGTGTAAAAAGATTAGAATAAAGTGTGTAATATGTGATACTAAATAAAGAACCCTTTGTATTAACATACGAAGGAGGTGCAGGACAATTGATTGATAAAAATTCTAAATTACCTATTTACTATCAAATAGAAGAATGGATTAAGTCCGAAATAGAAAAGGATTCTTTTAAAATAGACAAGCTGATTCCTTCAGAAAGGGAGTTAATTGATCTGTTAGGAGTCAGCAGACATACTATTAGACAGGCTATCGGTAATTTGGTTAATCAAGGTTACTTATACCGGGTGGCTGGTAAGGGTACCTTTGTAAAGGATAGAAATCTGATCTATAAAGAAAATCGCTACTCCAGTTTTTCTGAGGATATGGCCTATTTGGGTAAAAAGCTTGAGAATAACTTACTGAGCATAGAGGTGGATAAAGCCTCCCAAAGCATTGCCAACAGACTTTCCATAAATGAGAATGATCCGGTGATCAAAATTAAAAGGGTAAGAATTGTGGATGGTACTCCCCTATCCTATGAAATGGCCTTTATAAATAGAAAAATAGTTGGAGAAATGGATAGGGATGTTGCTGCAAGTTCACTGGTTAAACATTATGAGGATATACTTAACCTAAAGATTGGCTATGCCAATGAGACCATTGAATCGGTATTAGTAACGGAAAAAACTGCTAACAAGCTCAACATGTCACTGCATTCCCCGCTTTTATTGGTAAGGTCAAAATTATTTTTAGACAATGGGCAGCAAATACACTATACGAAGAATTACTTCAGGGGTAACAAATATAAGTTTACTATTAAGCTAAATAGGTAGCTAATAAGTAAATATGTATAGCTTTTCTATTAATTTACCTTTGACGATAAATATGGTACGAGTCCTTAGGGGCTCGTTATTTAATTATCAATTATAAGTCTTTCTTGTATTACAATTGATAACCCCTTGTTTGTATTTCCTAATAATGGTAAAATAATTTAATGAGTTTTTTATAAAGGTGATGGCTTTGAAAAGGGTTAAATATAATGATTTTAAGGACAAAGTAAGAACAAAAGCTGTAACAACTATGAAAATGTTGGATAGGTCTGCACCACGCAGGCGTCCTAGGGATCAAGGAGAGGCAGAGATACTGGTGAGGTTGGCGGTGGTTTCTTGGGACAGGGCTATTTCCAGCGGTAAATTACAAAAAAAAGGAGAAAGGCGTTACAGCCTGAGGACCGATGCAAGATAAAGTTAGACAGATAAAAAATATTAATAATCGCCTTGATAAAGTAATGTATTTCACTGCAGTCCTTACCAAGGAACTAGAGCCTATGGAATAAAGCCGATACTAGTTGGAGGAGGCGCATTAGAATTCTATACCCAAGGAAGTTATATGACTTTAGATATAGATCTAGTATTGCGTGGTAGGGAACAGGCCCAAGGGATATTGGATAAAATGGGTTTTACCAAAGGACCGGGAGAGAAAAGCTGGTATAGTGAAGAGTTAGAGTTATCCGTGGAGATACCTGATGATACTCTGGCAGGCTCAATGGAACGCTTAACTATTGTGGATTTAGACGATGATTTGGTGGTATATGTAATTGGAGTCGAGGATCTGATCATTGACCGGCTGAACGCATATAAGTGGTGGAAGTCCCTAAGTGATGGGGAGTGGGCTGTGGCAGCAATGGTTATCCATTTTGATGAGCTAGACTTTGCATACTTAACCCTGCGTTCAGAAGAAGAGCTGATCGAAGATGTTCTGGAAGAGATTATAAAGAAGGCCAAGGATATTATGGGCTAGTTAAGTATTAGAGTTGCCGAAGGGCGAGCTCTTTTTTATTGCTAGACATTTCGCTAATCGTTATTGCTAGCAAAATTTACATAAAGGAACATTTGCAATTGTAGCAAATTTATATATTTAGTTACCAAAAAAATATCTTAGGAGGTTCAGAAGTTTAATGGTTAAAGGAACTGGATTTAAGCGTTTCAGCGCGGTATTGGTAATTGCCTTCTTACTTACTATTGCTACCCCGGCTGCTATGACCTTTGCTGCAGAAGACAATCAAAATGATGAAGAAATTATCTTGGTAGTTGAGGATGTTAATGAGGAAGTAAATGAAGATGTTAATAATGAAGAACAGGTAGCTGAGGAAGTTGAAGCTACTGAAAATGAAGAAGCGGTAGAAGAGGTTGATTTAGAAGAGGAAGCCGCTGAAGAAGCAGTGGAAGAGGAGCCGGTAAATGAGCCGGTAAATGAAGAAGAGCTAGAATCAAATGAGGAAGAGAACCAGGCGGTAGACGAGAACTCTAACGAAAACTCTGAAAACAATGATGGAAAGCTGAGCATCTATGTAAAGGGTGTTAAAATCTCCTCTGATGTTGAGCCCTTCATTGATTCCAACAACCGTACCCAGGTTCCCTTCAGGGCTATCGGTGAGGCCTTAGGAGCTAAGGTAGACTGGGTTGCAGGGCTGCAGCAGGTTATCGTGAGCAATGATGAGTCTACGGTGGTTATGATTATCGGCGACAAGAACTACTATGTTAATAGTGCCACCCTGCAAATGGATACCGCCCCAATTATTAAAGACAGCCGTACCTTTATTCCCTTAAGGCACTGGGAGAAGCACTAAATTGTGAAGTTACCTGGGATTCTGAAACAAGAACTGTCCATGTTGAATAATTAGTCAAAGGCCGCATCCATCAAAGGGTGCGGCTTTATCATTAAGTTATTAAACAGCGGGGAAATTCCTTTTGTACCCTTTGAAAGAAAACATACCCCAGTATAGCTATTATAATACCAGAAAGTGTCCCATATATTAGCCAGTTCCAATCGGGAAGCTGCCCCCAGATTAATATCCGCCGGGCGTCTTCCACCACATAGCTGAGGGGATTGAGGTAAAAGTAAGTTAGGAACTCCTTGGGGACCGCTGTAATGGGGTAGAAAATTGGACTCATAAAAAGGATTGCCCGAACAGCCACATTTACTACATAACCAATATCCCGCAAAAAAACTCCTAAGGCTGAAAAAAACCAGCCCAAGCCCAGGGACATCAGGATAATGGGCAGCAAGACCATGGGCAAAAAAATTAGGGTCCAGTTGACTACCCCTTTTAGCAGGCAACGCCAATCACCAGAACAAAAAGACTAATAAGCCCGTGGACTAATGACGAGCCTACGGTAATTACGGGAAATACTTCTAGGGGAAAGTTTTTCTTTTTAACATAGCATTCATTTTTAGTTATTAGCTCCGGTGCCCGACTGACACAATCAGCAAATATGTTATAGGCAATAAGGCCACAAAATAAAATCAAGGCAAATTCACCCTTGCTTTGGCCACTATCTCCCCATTTTGATTGAAAAACTATATTAAAGACAAAGGTGTATACTACCAGCATTAAAATCGGGTGAAGTATAGACCAAAGTAAGCCTAGACGAGAACCCCTATAACGATCAATAATCTCTTGCCGTATTTTGGTTTTTATTATTCTTCTATTAATCCATAAAATCTTCATAGCACATCTTCCCCCACCTGAATGTCGCTGCTCCTTAAAGCTCAATAATACTATGGTTTGCCACCGTGATAAGTGATATTCTGATTATTTCATTGAAATAACAGTTTAGCAGGATTTGTTAAGAAGAGGTGGAATTAAAACTACAGCAGAAGAAAGGAGCAAAATATCTTGATTAGAGAATATAGCCATCTGATGAAAAAGAATTGATAGAGGCTTGGTATGACGCCTCCATAATCGCCCATAACTTTATACCGGAGGAATTTTGGGCTTCCGAGAAGGACAATATCAAACAAAACTATTTGCCGGTGGTGGAAACCTACGTTGCAGAAATAGAGGGGAAGGTTGTCGGCTTTATTTCATTAATAGAAAACTTCATAGGAGGACTTTTCATAGCTCCCCTATACCAAGGAAAGGGAATAGGTTCGGAATTAATCAAAAAGGCCTGCAGTGTTAAGGAAAAGGAATTGGTGGTAGAGGTTTATAAAGAAAACCTAAAGGCCCAGGAGTTTTATAAAAAATGCGGATTTGAAATCTTTGGAGAAAGGGTTCAGGCAGAAACCGGCTGCTTACTGATTGAGATGAGAATGACAATACAGTAGACTAATAAATAGTTTTTTCCAAAAGGAGTAGTTTTATGTGTGAAACATTGTTTCAGAACAGCTTTTCATCCTTTGCTACCCCGGAAAGATATAAAAAGAGACGGTTATAGTCCAGTCTAAGATCCTGGATAAACGAGTTGACATGCGCCTGGTGTTAGATTCATTACCTAATGTAATAATGGTACTAAACTGCCACCGGCAGATAGTCTATTGCAACCAGGCTTTGGTAGATTTATTAGAGCTGCCAAGCTCTTTAGACATCCTGGGTGCCAGACCAGGGGAGGCCTTTAGCTGTGTGAATGCCTGCAATAATGAAGCAGGCTGTGGCACTTCTGAAACCTGCCAAAATTGTGGGGCAGTCCTTGCCATATTGGCAGGGCAGAAGGGCAATAAAAATTCCAAGGAATGTAGGATTACTGTTAAACAGGGAGAGGAATACAGAGCCCTGGATCTGAAATTTACCGTAACCCCCTTGTCCCTGGATGGGCAGGAGTATGTCATCGTTTTTGTAACTGACATTAGTGCGGAGAAGAGAAGGGCTTCCTTGGAAAGGGTTTTCTTCCATGATATACTTAACACAGCCGGAAGCCTAAGGGGGTTTATTGAGCTGCTAGGGAATACCAGGGACCCCCAAACGGCTAAGGAACTATTCTGTGATTTAGAGGAAGTGTCAAAGTCTCTCATTGAAGAAATACTTGAGCAAAGGGATTTAATAGGTGCAGAATGTAATGAATTAATGGTCCACAAAAGACTTATTCAGGTAAGGGAATTGCTTGGCGAAGTGCAAAAGCATTTCAGCAGTCATTCCGTGACTAGGGATATCATATTAAATATAGAGGTTCCGGAGGAGGACATCACCCTTCATAGTGATCCGGTTCTATTGAGAAGGGTTTTGGTTAACATGGTAAAAAATGCGGCTGAGGCATCAAAATCAGGTGAAATGGTAAGAATTGGTGTAAACAAGGATGAAGCTCAGGTTAGTTTTTGGGTTAATAATAGTGCAATCATTCCAAGGGATGTTCAACTGCAAATATTCCAAAGGTCCTTTTCCACCAAGGGCCTAGGCAGAGGGTTAGGAACCTATAGTATGAAAATACTGACTGAACGTTATTTAAAGGGAACTATATCTTTACATGTTTCGGAAGAACGAGGAACAACCTTCACAGCCAGTTATCCTCAGAATTAAACAGCCATAGTCCTAAATCACATTAGGGCTGTGGCTGTTTTTTGGTTTGAGTGTTGATTAGTTTAAAGCTTTAAGCCATATAATTTTCAATTTAGGAAATAATGCTAGGAGGAGAGGTCGTATTATTAATACATTTTACTCTGTAAATTAACAGGAGGATATTCTATGAAGGCAATTACATATCAAGGTGTTAAGGACGTAAGGGTTAAAGAAGTAAAGGATCCTAAAATTGAAAAACCGGATGATCTGATCATTAAAGTAACTTCTACAGCCATATGCGGCTCTGATTTACACCTGATCCATGGATTAGTTCCCAATATGCCCAAAGATTATATTTTAGGGCACGAAACCATGGGCATAGTTGAAGAGGTAGGTCCGGAGGTTAGGGACTTGAAGAAGGGAGACAGGGTGGTTGTGCCCTTCCGGTGGCCTGTGGTCATTGCTGGTACTGTGAGCATGATTTGTACAGTTCCTGCGATAACTCAAATCCCCATGGAGAAGTAGGGGGGATTTTTGGCTATAGTGAAACCTTTGGTGGGTATGCCGGAGGTCAAGCAGAGTATTTAAGGGTCCCCTATGCCAATGTAGGACCAGTAAAGGTTCCTGAAGAAATGAGCGATGAGCAGGCGTTATTTTTAACCGACGTTCTTCCCACATCCTATTGGGGAAACTTAATATGTGGTGTTAAGGAAGGAGCCACTGTGACTGTATTGGGATGCGGACCCATAGGCTTAATGGCCCAAAAATTTGCCTGGCTCCTTGGGGCAGAGCGGGTTATTGCTGTTGACTATATAGACTACAGATTAGAACATGCAAAAAAGCATAATAAAGTTGAGGTAATAAATTTTGAGGAACATGACAACACAGGAAGGTATATTAAAGAAATTACCAAGGGCGGTACCGATGTTGTGATCGACTGTGTTGGCATGGATGGAAAGATGACAATAGTGGAGATGCTCGAAACAGCAATGCTCCTTCAGGGGGGAGCAATGTCGGCTATTCCCATGGCAGCCCAGGCGGTGAGGAAAAACGGAACTGTTGGTCTTGTGGGGGTCTATGGCATGAGGTATAATCAATTCCCCCTAGGAGACTTTTTCGCCCGGGGGATTACCCTGAAAATGGGGCAGTGCCCTGCCACAGCCTATGTGAGACATCTTATGAAGTTGGTGCAGGAAGGTAAAATAGACCCTACCGATATCATTACTCACAAGCTAAAATTAGAAGAAGGTCAACATGCCTATGAGATATTTGATCAGAAGCAGGATGATTGCATTAAAGTTGTGCTTAAGCCATAAACAAAGCTTTTATTTACTAAGGTTAACTGTGGGAGAGTGTCGAGATGGCCAGATACAAATATGAAATGGTTAAGAGCAAAAATAAATAAGCCCGGGGTATTCCCGGGCATTTTTGTGGGTAATGTAAAAATATATTAAGTTATTAATAAAGATTCGCCATAATGCAGGAAAACATAATTTAAGCGTTGAATTTTTTCTGGCAATGAGTTAAGCGGAGAAAGGTATGGTAGAGATGGCGATTGTTATTGTGGATGACTCCACCGTAAGTCAAATGCTTATAAAGTCTATCCTTGAATCGGCCGGCTATACAGATCTTTATGTAACTTTCTCTGCCATGGAAGCCTATAAGACCATGGAAAAATGGGAAAAAGAAGGAAACAGCAAAACAGTAGACCTAATTCTAATGGATATAATCATGCCCGATATAAATGGCATTGAGGCCTGTCGATTTTTCAAGAGAAATCCAAAGCTGCAGGACGTTCCGGTAATTATGATTAGTGCTAAGAATACCGCTGAGAATCTCGAAATTGCCTTTGAGGCAGGCGCCATGGACTATATCATAAAGCCGCCCAACAGTATAGAGCTCCTGGCCCGGGTTCGCTCCGCCCTGAAGCTTAAACAGGAAGTAGACAGTCGTAAAGCCAGAGAAAAGGAGCTGCTGGAGGTAAAGAGGCAGCTGGAAGAGGCTAACGGTATTTTACGACGTCTCTCATTTTTAGATGGGTTAACGGGCATAGCCAACAGGCGCCGTTTTGACGAGATGCTTAGTAAGGAATGGAATAGGGGCATGAGGTTGGGTATGCCCCTTTCCCTGATTCTTTTTGATATAGATCACTTTAAAAAATATAATGACAATTTGGGCCATCAGGCCGGCGATGCTTGTTTAAAGCAGGTGGCCAGCCTTTTGAGGGAGATATTAAAACGACCCGGTGATTTGGCTGCCCGTTACGGAGGCGAGGAGTTCGCAGTAGTGCTGCCCAATACTAGTTTGGAGGGTGCTGCTATTATCGCGGAAACCATTAGGTCCAAGGTTGAAGCTATGAAAATAATACAACCACAAGCAACGGGAACCCAATATCTTACAGTAAGCCTGGGAGTTGCTTCTAGGATTCCTAACCCCTATGGTTCAATTGAAAAGCTTGTTGCCGAGGCAGACAAAGCCCTGTATCAGGCTAAACAATCTGGGCGAAACTGTGTGAAGATTCATATGCCAAACTCATCAGAAATTTAGATGGTACTCTAGTGGTGCCATTTTTATTGGCCTTCTAGGGTAAATAAGTCTGATAAAGGCATACCAAAGTATACACATAGCTTTGCTAATAGATCCCGGGGATAGCAATCCATCTCGTCTTCATAAAGTTGTCTCAAGATATCCTCGCTATAATCAATCTCCTTGGCTACCTGAGAAACCGATAATCCCCGATCATCTATGATTGGCTTAAATACCGAGCGCATTTGCATAACCATTACCATACCACCTTCCATTTTAAGTAATATTTTCTCCCGATAAGTCATGAAAAGACGTGGTAATAAATGGATGGTATTTTTATAAAAACCTTGCCAAAAAAACTGTGGATTGTTAATATAACCTCAATATGGTATACCATAAACCGGCAATACTGCCTGTTCATGTTATACCGGGCAAGGGGGTTATTTGATGACTTATATTGATGCCATTATAATATTAGTGGCTGGAATTGTGGCAGGATTCGTAAATACAGTGGGTGGCGGGGGTTCTCTGATTTCCCTTCCGGTATTAATTTTTATGGGGTTGCCGTCGGCAGTTGCTAATGGAACAAATAGAATAGCCTTGATGGTACAAAGTCTTGTGGCCATAGGGTATTTTAGACAGAAGGGCTTTTTCTACCCTAAGCTAAGTATCTATCTTGGTATTCCAGCTGTCCTTGGCTCCATTGTGGGTGCTAAATTTGCAATTTCCCTGACAGATGATATGTTTAATAAGATTTTAGCCGTGGTAATGCTGGTGGTAATGGTATTAATCATTTGGCGCCCGGAAAAAAAGTTTATAAAAACTGAGCAGGAAGATGCAGAAGTCTTAAGCAAATCAAGAATGCTTATTGCCTGCTTGGTGTTCTTTGGTGTTGGTTTCTACGGAGGCTTTATACAGGCCGGGGTTGGGTTTATTATAATTGCGGCGCTAACCCTTATTACCGGCATGTCCTTGGTTAAGATAAATAGCTTAAAGGTTTTTGTTACGGCAATATATATCTTGGCCTCTTTACTGGTGTTTGTGTTTAGTGGAAAAGTGGATTGGGTACTGGGTATAGCCCTTGCCGTGGGAAATGCGATTGGTGCATATTATGGCAGCATGTTCACGGTTTCTAAGGGGGATAAATGGATCCGCGTCTTTTTAGTTGTGACGGTAATTATCATGTCGGGGAAACTGCTGGGTGTCCATAAATTGTTTGGCCTTTAGTATTTTTAGATTACAAATTATTGCCATGAGAAACAGAGTATCAAGCTCTGTTTTTTGTTGCCTGGTTTTGCTTGGCCAATATTGGAAAATATAAATATTATAGGTCTGAATAAAAATTACTGGCAGTGTATATCGAGCAGCATATTTTCTTGTATAATATTAAATACGACTAAAAATATATAAAGGGGTAGTTCAGGTTATGCCGGTGCAGCGTGTTCGTGAATATGTAAAGCAGTTTGATTTAAATTTGGAGCCAATAGAATTTACTGAGAAGACTAGTACCGTGGAGGAGGCGGCGAAGGTTCTGGGGGTAGAGCCAGGACAGATTGCCAAATCAATTTTATTTCGGGCAAAGGAGCATTTTGGACTGTTTGTAACCGCAGGTGACGTCAAGGTAAATTTAAAAAGGGTAAAAGCCCTGTTAGAAGGAAAGCCTAAAATGGCCACCCCTGAGGAAGTAGAGGAGGTTACCGGTTTTCGGGTGGGAGGGGTATGTCCCTTTGCCATGAGGCGGGAGGTACCTATCTATTTAGACGAATCCATGCAGCGTTTTGATGTGGTTTATACCGCAGCAGGCTCTGCCAGCTCAGCCTTACCCATCACCTTTAGCCAATTATGTGAGGTTACAGGTGGTTCTGTGGTGAACGTTCTAACCGAGGAGTAGTTAATCAAATTAAGCAGGTGATAAGATTGACAAATTTTAATCTAGGGGTAGTCTTAGTTCTCTTATCAGCAACGGGGTTTGCCGTGATCCCCTTTTTTGCCATTGAGGCCTATGCTGGTGGAGCTACAGTTACCTCTTTACTTGTTGTACGGTTTCTTATAACAACTGTATTTTTCTTTAGCTATTTATTTTTAACCAATAAAAAACCTATAGTTCAGGACGGTCAAATAAAACATCTATTTCTTTTAGGCGGAGTGCTTTACACCATAATGTCAACCTGTTATTTTGCTTCAGTAAAATATATTCCTGCCTCCCTGGCGGTGTTGCTTTTATACTTATATCCGGTTTTTGTGGCGGTGGGTTCAACGCTATTTGAAAAAGAAAGCTTGACCTCAAAAATTATATTGTCCATAGGTTTCTCTCTCATGGGACTTTTCCTTGTCTTGGGCAATTCCTTTAACCAGATCAATATATATGGAGTCTTGTTGGCCGTTGGTGCTTCCATTTCCTATTCCAGCTATATTTTATTAGGCAATAAGGTAGTAAAACAGATTCCGGTAATGATTACAAGTGCTTACGTTTCCCTATTTGCCTTTACCTCCCTGTTTATTATTGGTCTGGCCACTGGCAACCTTTACTTCAACTTAACCCCAGGGGCCTGGGCAGCCATGGGCGGGGTAGCAGTGTGTTCAACCATTATACCAATGTTTACCTTTTTTAAAGGGATGGATTTAATTGGTTCAACAAGGGCTTCCATTCTGAGTATGATAGAGCCTCTTATTACAATTAGCTTATCTGCCTTGCTGCTAAGTGAACGGTTAACCTTTATTCAGTTGTTTGGTGGACTGATTGTCTTAATTGGTGCGGTACTAGTTGTCTTAGCTCCTAAACCAAGCAAGGTTTCCGAAGCTGCCTAAGGAAATATTTTCTTAAAAGTTTGTAAAAAATGTAACAAACTTAACGTTTCTAAAATTAAAATGTGATAAAATCTTGGGCAATACCATACTTATGGTAATACTGATAAAACGGAGGGATGAAATGTACTCTTTTCGCACAGTTTCAGTGATGCCCGAACTACCTGAAAGAATAAACAGGTTAAGCGAATTGTCCAGAAATCTTTGGTTTAGCTGGCGCCCAAGATCCCAGCAATTATTCAGCAGAGTTGATCGCATACTGTGGGAAAGGTCGGTCATAACCCGGTTAAGTTCCTGTTGCATGTTGAGGGTGATAAACTAAAAAGGGCTGCTGAGGACCCGGATTACCTAGCTATTTACGATCTAATGATGGAATTTTTTGACCAATATATGAGGCAGGAATCTTGGTTTCAGAGAAATTTTAAGGATCAATCCAATCAATTAGTTGCATACTTTTCGGCGGAATTTGGCGTTCATGAGTCAAATCCCGTTTATAGCGGTGGGCTAGGCCTTCTGGCTGGAGATCATTCCAAGTCAGCCAGTGACCTGGGCATTCCCTTTGTAGGGGTGGGTATTCTTTACAAGCAGGGCTACTTTTGTCAAAAATTAAATCGAGATGGATGGCAGGAAGCCACTACTCCTTCATGGATTTTAATGAGATGACCGTTACACCCGCCGTTCATCCTAACGGTGAAGAGGTCATTATCAGTATTCAATTGCCCGGTAGAGAGCTTTACATCAAGGTCTGGCAGCTACAGGTGGGACGTATAGTAATTTATTTTTTAGACGCTGACCTGGCCCAAAACAGCCTGGAGGATCGTAGCCTGACGTCCAAGCTATATGGGGGTAACCATGACACAAGAATATCCCAGGAAATTATCCTGGGAATTGGTGGAGTAAAGGCACTGCGGGAATTGGGCATAGCACCAACCGCCTGGCATATTAATGAGGGCCATGCAGCCTTTAGTATCCTGGAGCGAGTGAGGGAACTAGTTCAAAGGGGGATTCCTTTCCACACGGCCTGCGAGGCAGTTCGCTCTTGTACCATTTTTACTACCCATACCCCTGTTCCGGCGGGACATGATGTTTTTAGCTCGGAAATGATCGACCATTATCTTGGACATATGTATGAGAAACTAAGCATTGACCGAAACACACTGATTGGCATGGGTTGGGACGATTTAAGACATGGTTTTAATATGACCAGACTGGCCATGAATAATGCCATTTTCACAAATGGAGTTAGTCAACTGCACGGAAAAGTGACTAAGCAAATGTTTGCTTATCTTTATAAAAGTATCCCCTTGAGGAGATACCAATTTACTATGTGACCAACGGTGTCCATACTGAGACCTGGGCCGCCCGGGAGATGAAGGAGCTTTTTGAAAAATATATCGGTATGGACTGGATGGATAACATTTCTGACCAGAGCAAATGGAACAAGGTGTATGCTATCCCCGATCAGGAACTGTGGGATACCCATCTAGTATTGAAGGAGCGGATGATTAAGTTTGTACAAAACAACCTTTGCGCTAGAATGGAACGTAACTTCCAACCAATAGAACTGATTAGGGAATGTGCCGGGTATTTAAGCAGGGATGTATTGACCATAGGCTTTGCCCGTCGCTTTGCCACCTACAAAAGGGCCAATCTGCTATTAAGGGATAAGGAGCGTCTCTCAAGGTTGTTAAACAACCCCGAGAGGCCAGTTCAGATCATTTTTGCCGGCAAGGCCCACCCGGCTGATCGCCCGGGGCAGGAAATTATCAAACAAATATATGATTTAAGCAAAGAGGAAGAATTCCGGGGTAAAATTGTACTGGTTGAGAACTATGATATTAATGTGTCCCGCCATCTTTTACAGGGGGTGGATGTGTGGCTTAACACCCCGAGAAGGCCAATGGAGGCCAGCGGCACCAGTGGCCAAAAGGCGGCGGTTAGCGGAGGTATTAATTGCAGCATATTAGATGGCTGGTGGCCGGAAGCCTATAATGGTGAAAATGGCTTTGCCATAGGTACAGAGATTGAGTATGACACAGAGGAAACCCAGGATAGGGAAGACGGCAATTCCCTCTTTGATCTCCTTGAGCAAATCATAGTACCTATTATTATCGGCGGGTAGATGGGATTCCCAGGGAGTGGGTTAGCCGCATGAAAAATTGCTTGGCCACCATACCCTGGAGGTTTAGCACCGAACGGATGGTTAAGGAATATACCCGGAGGTTTTATCTTCCTGCGGCATTAAAGGGCAGGTTATATGCTGCCGAGGGATTTAGACTAGCAAGGGAAATGCAAGAACATAAAGGCTTTATCAGATGTAATTGGCATCAGGTCTACTTCAAAGGACAAAGGGTGGAGCAGCTAAGGAATTAAAATTGGGGGATCATATCTATATCCAGACTGATGTATCCCTTGGGCCGATTAAGCCAACTGATGTCGTGGTGGAGGTTGTCTACGGCAATGTGGGAGATCACGGTCTCACCAATATCATGTTAATGCCACTGGCCTTAATGGAAGAGTTAGGTGACGGAGTCTATCGCTATGAAACAAATCTGGTGCTAATCCAAGGAACTTCAGGCTATACCCTGCGTATTCGCCCCATAATTCAAACTTCGAATATCCCTTTGAGCTACCGCTGGTAAAATGGATCGATAATATCTAATACAAGCGAAAACCGGGCCTCGCCCGGTTTTTCAGCCTGTTGAAAAAGATTCAACTGGGTTTAATAATCCCGAACAGCGACATTCGAAGCAGTGGAAACAGCGCTTCGCGAAGCTGAGGATGCGAAAATGGGTGAGCGGACATGGATGTCCGCTCAAGCCTGAGGTAAACACGATGTTTACTCGAAGGCGGCCCATTTTCGCCCGAAGCAAGGGATTAGCGCTGCCCACTGCGGAGAGAGGAGTCGTGAGGGATTATTAAAACCCGAATATAGGTAGTTTCTTGACAATCTGTGAACCCTGACCTTTGAAGTCAGGGTTCTTCACTTATTTTAGTTGCTTTTTATTTTTGTCTTGTCTTTGAGATCGAGGCTGGCATTTCTTATTAGGGTATCTCCAGGGGTTAGGCCGCTAAGTATTTCAATTGATTGACCGTCGCTTAGTCCGGCTTCGACAAAGCGGTGGTGGACCTGGCCAGCAGTTACCAAAAGTACTTGTCTTTGGCCGTCCGGGTTGGTTCGAACTGCTTCCAATGGGGCCAAAAGTATATTCTCCCGGGTGGCTGTTGCTATGGCTACCCGAACTTCATAACCAGGTTGTAAATTGGCGGAGTCTTTAGGCTGATTATTACCGGCACTCTTCGTTGGATGACACCCAGGCAGATAACTTTTCCTCGGCCCGGGGGTAAATTTTTGCTACTTCCCCCTCCAGGTCTTGTCCCCCAGTACCGGGGCGGTAATTTGAACCCTTTGTCCCAGGGATACCTCTCCTAAATCATCACTTAAGAGATCCGCTTTAACCTCTAACTTCTCCGAGACAGCAACGGTTGCCAGTAATGTACCGGGGTTTATCACCTGCTCCTGCTTAGCAGGCAGGTCTAAAATAATCCCGTCCACAGGACTCTTTAGAATGAGCTGCTCTTCCTTTAAATTTATCTGTTCCAGTGATTGCTGTAACCCGGCTTCACGGGAAAACGAACTTTGTAATTGGGATTGCTGTTCTTCTACACTGCGGAGGCCGGTCTCATCTGTAGTCGGGCTTTCTCAAACTCCACTTCAGTAACAGCGCCAGATTCAAATAATGTTTCCACACGGACTAGATTTACCCTGGCGTCATTAAGCTCCAGCTCACTACGTTCCAGGGCTGACCGGGCAGCGGAAACCGCTGCGGAAGCCTGGGTAAGTTGGGCTCGAAGTTCGCTGGCTTGCAAAGCTAGATCGAGATTTTCCAATGTCACAAGGGGCTGTCCCTGTTTAACTATGTCACCTGCAGCCCCATGGACCAGTCTTACCCTGGCAACCTGGGTAGCATGCAGATCATAATTTGTGGCAGGCTGGACATAGCCTGTGTCCTCAACGGTGCGGGTGAGGTTTCCTTGCTGTAATTGAATTGTCTCTGCCTCAGTACCGCCACTAAAAATTATTAGGGCAAGAACTAATACTATTAAGGTTATTCCTGCTGCCAAGAAGATTTTTTTCTTTGATTGCATTTAAATATTCCCCCAATCAATCCCTGTTCTTCAATACTTCCACCAGATCCAGCTTGGATACACCCCTGCTGGCCATCCTGTGGGCCACAAGGATAAAGAACAATCCACCAAGGGCGGATAACAGGTAGGTAGACGGGTAAATTACCACCGGAAAGGTAAAAAGGTCTGTGCTTACGGCCTGGATATATCCTTTGGCCAACAATAAGCCAAAGGGCAGTCCCAGGATAACTCCTAGTAATGACTGCAGCAGGTTTTCTTTGAACAGCAGACCAGATACTTCCCGGTTGGTAAAACCAAGAACCCTAAGGGAAGCCAATTCCCTCTTGCGCTCAGAGAAACTAATTATAGATGAATTGTAAACAATGGCAAAGCCCAGGATTATCGCAAAGAAAACCATAATTGAGATGGAGTAGATCATAGCATCTAGATTTTTGTTAAAGCTGTCAAGTTCGTTCTGCCGACTAAGGATAGAAGAAAGACCTGTTATATCATTTAAGGCCTCTTCAATGCTGTCGGCATGATAAGGTCGATTTTTAGCATTGCCCCGGTAGCCAGCTGCCTTTCGCCCATTATTCTGTTAGCCTGCTCCAATGAAATATAGGTGCTGTTGCCTACTAGCTGCTGGTTGATAGCCACTATTTTAACGGTGGCAAATCTGGAAGGACCAAGTCCTAATAGGGTTTCTATAGTAACCTGATCACCAACCCCGGCGTCAAGTCTGTTAGCTGTTCTTTGACTGATTAAAATACCTTCATCAGGAAGCCCCAGGGGTTTATCAGTTTCACCGGGTAATTCCTTCAGGGTCAGATTTGTGGGTAAGCCCAGCAAAAGGTCATCCTCAGAATTGTCCCCCCGGTGTATTTTGACAGGTATTTCAAAGAGGGGCTCGGTTTTTAGAACTCCTTCGATACGGGAAATATTTAGCAGTTCACTCTCCTTGGCGGGACTGTTAAATCGGACCAAATAGTCATATTTCTGTTCTTGGAAGTAGGTGCGGTTGATCATATAATCAACAGAGTCTTTGATAAATAAGGCCACAACCAGCATACCTACGGCAAATATTACCCCAACCAGGGTTACTCCAAATCTTCCTTGTTGCGGGAAACCGTTCTGATGCTCATCTTCCAAGGAGGCTTAACATTTTCCACAACCATTGCCAATGTTCCAGAAGAATCTTGCCGGCCTTTTTAGGTGGCTCAGACCTCATGGCCTCTGCAGGATTAATGCCTATTACGCCCCTGGAGGATGTTATACCTGCAGCACAGCCCACGGAGATACTTAATAGAAAACCGTTAAAAATGGCTTTTAAATTGACCCCGCCAATGGTGGCGGGCAGGTTAAAATACTGGGCGTATAATTGTGAGAAGAGGGTCGCAAAGACTAAGCCCAAGAGTGTTCCCAGACAAGCACCCACCACCGCCACTGTCAAGGCATAGCCCGTGTAATGGGTCATTATCTGCCAACTGCTGTAGCCCATGGCCTTCATTATGCCGATCTGAAGACGTTGAGCCTTTACCATTCTGCCAATCATAACAAATTGTATGGCTGCAGCAATAATTAAAAAGATTGCTGGGAGAAAGATTGAGGAGGCTTTCAGACTATCCAACTCACCCTGTAAAACAGCATGACTTAGCTGCTGCTTACGGGGATAATCAACTAAATTGCCATAGGGTTCTAAAATCTGTTTAACTTGATTAACAACCTTTTTCTCATCAAAGCCGGGAACAAACTTTATAACCACTTGATTTATTTGACCCGAATAACCCAAAATTTGCTGGGCTTGGCCCTGGGGCATCATGATTATGCCGAAGGAGCCGGGCTCAGCGGCAATGGAGGAGGTATCCTTCATAACATAGGTGAATTCCGGGCTGGAACCTGTTCCCACCACAGTTAGGGGGACCTGTTTACCCTCTGCCACAATAGTTACCGTGCCGTTAAAATCTAACTGACTGGCTGAGAAATAAAGGGGATCGACTAAAATTTCTATTGCCCCCGGGGGAGTAKTTTTCAAAGAGTCTGCCGGCTTGTAGTTGGAATTGGTTAACCTCGTTATCTATAGGAAGTGAATAGGTGATTACCCGGGCGGATGCCCTTAGGTTTCCTTCCTTGATTACAGGCACATCCTTTTGAATTCGCCCGGTGGCTTGACTTACCCCTGGTACAGCCTCAATTTGCTTGATTATCTGCTGGGGAGCCCTAACAACTTGAAAATAATGCTCAGCAAAGTTATTTTCCCGATAAAAAACCTCCTGGGATTTGTTCAAATTATAATAGGAGGTTCCCATGGAAATATAAACTGATATACCTACAGTAACTACAGCCACCACCGCAAGAAACTGTCCCTTACCATTAAGGATAATGCGCCAGAGTTTTTTAAGTAGAACATTCATCACCATTCAATCCTTTCGGGGACACAGGGGATTGGTTTTCAGTGATCTCAACAATGCTACCGCTGCCCATCTTGATAACTCTGCGGGCCATGGCGCCAATGGGAGTATTATGGGTAATGATTACAATGGTGCTACCCCGCTCCCTATTAATCCTGGCTAACAGCTCTAAAATTAACTTACCCGTTCGGTAGTCTAAGGCTCCCGTTGGTTCGTCACACAGCAGCAACCTGGGGTTTTTTACCGCAGCCCTGGCAATTGCCACCCGTTGCTGTTCACCACCGCTCATTTGGGAAGGGAAGTGGTCCATCCGATCCTCTAAACCGACCTCCCTCATTACCTCCTCCACAGGCAAAGGATTATCAACCAGATTGGCTGCCAACTCCACATTTTCTCTGGCTGTCAAATCTGGTATTAAGTTATAAAACTGAAAGACAAAGCTACATCCTTCCGTCTGTATTGGGTTAATCCAGAATCCCCTGCCTGACTCAAGTTGGAGCCGTTAAATGAAACTTGACCACTGGAGCCAGATCCATACCTCCTAATATATTAAGAAGAGTACTTTTCCCTGAGCCGCTGGGACCCAAAATAACTAACAGTTCTCCTTCAGTGATTTTAAGAGAGGTTTCCTTTAATGCCTCAACCTTTACCTCACCCATGATATAGGTTTTGGTGACCCTATCCAGGCTCATTAAAACTTTTTCAGTCATGGCATACATCCTTTACAGATTTTAAGCATCCTTGTCAATATCGCCATTTGTCCAGCGTTCATAATATTCCTTGATGTCGGAGAAATACCAATCTAGAAACTCAAAATAATCATTCATGCCCTTTAGGTTATTGGTGGCTTCTTGATTATCAGTCGGTGTAAAGGTAAGACCGTAATCAATCAGCTTTTTCCACTCCCGCATAGTATGTATTTTCTCCGAAAGGAGATTAACCCAGGTCTGCATATTTGCCCGGTAGTAGGTTTTACGCTCTCCCGGAATACTAACCTTTTCAAAAAGACGAACGAGAAGGCCCTGGCGGATTGTCAACGAAGCGGTGGCTTTACTAAAAAGGAGATCCTCGGCAATTTCGTCCAGGGTTTTAGGCTTATCTGCAATAAGCAGGTAACCCCAAATCCGACCGAGGGTTTTTGTACCCCCGCCTTTTTCCAACAAAAGGCCAAATTCTTCAATAAATTTATGTTGCTCGGCGTTAATCGACCTCACCTCCTTGACATGATTATATAATCTAATTTATTTAATTACAATTAAACAATACAATATAATTAATTATAAATAAATAAAACAACCTACCCATAAGGTAGGTTTCAATAACACAGTTCTTAAGCTTTTCTCTTAATGAAGTAGCCCTGGGGATCGATTTCTTCCCGGATTAATCTGATTTCCTCCTGGTAGGAGTTCAAACTCCTGCACATTGGGATCAACCAGCAGTTCAAAACCAGTATTTTCTTGAACGCTGGATATGGTTTCGCCGGGCAAGGTAGCCAGGAGCTTCATACGCCTGGTTTCCTCATCAAAGCCCAGAACGGCTCTGGTGGTTATGACTCGGTAAGGACCCTGACCAACCAGGCCTGCCCTTTGGCGGGCACCTGAGCTGCCATCCAAATAGCCCGGACTGGTAAGGTAATTAAGCTTTTCCGTAAACCGCCTTTTCTCATGTGCCATGATAATTATGGTTCGTTCACAGGATGAGGCCATGTCACTGGCCCCACCGCTGCCTGGAAGGCGCAGGGCAGGCTTTTGGTAGCCTCGGGGAAGGCACCAATCATGGTAGAATTAAGGTTGCCGTACACATCTATCTCAGCACCACCGATAAAACCATAGTCACAATAGCCACGCTGGGCAAGTTCAAAGGCGCTATTTAAGCCTTGCAGGTACATTGCTTTACTGGTTGTGCGGGAGCAGCCCACGGAAAGGGGCAGTCCTCTGGTCAGCAATGACCCCACTGCACCTGCCTCAAATACAGGAATAATACCGGGAGCATGGGTTAGCTGGGCCAAGGTAATGGCCACCATGGGCAGGCCTGTGCCGGCAAAAACCACTTTATTATTCTCTAATGTTCGGGCACCTACGACCACAATCATCTCTTGGGGGGTGAACTGAACTGCAAATTCATTAGACAATTTTTTCAACCTCCGCTCTAACAAGGGAAATAAAATTATTTTCCGTTTAGTAAGGAGAAGTCCCTCTTCTCGATCTGCCTGATATATCTTAGCTGACTGTAAGGAACCTGGCCGATAAATCCATCGGTGTCATGGGGCTCTAAAATATAACGGCTATAATAATCTACCAGGGCCTTTCTTTCTCCCTTGCGGAAGGATTCCTCGGCAAAGCGGAACTCTCGAATATGCACTTCATCAAAATAATAATGTCCATGGCAGTGGCCAGGGTAAGCACCAAAGGGAAGCTCCACAACTGCGTCAACGGCGAAGAAGGTATATTAATGCGATTTGGTTCCCTGGTCATTTCATCATGCTCCACCAGACGCTCACAGGTAACAATGGTGTGAGCTGAGGCCATAGCAATCTCAGGACAGGTAAATAGAGGACCTTCAATACGACAATTACCGTAAATATCAGCCTCCTGGACGTGAATCAAGGCCACATTGGGATGACAGGCCGGAACAACTGCCACCGGGCTGCCTGTAAAGGGGCAGTCAATAATTTTGCTCCGGTTGGCCCGGAGAACATCGCTACCCATGGGACTTCGGCAGGGAATAAAGGGCAGTCCCATGGCCCCAGCTTTAAATCTGGCCGACATGTTAAAGTTACTCCAATCCTCCAATTCCACCTTGCCATTCTCCGATAGATAGCGCAGCATAGAGGATATGCCGAATAACTCAATGCCCCAGTAAGCAAATTCAAATCTTTTTATGGAAAAACGGTTTTCGTTCAGGCCATTGCACCTGCCAGATACTCTGCAGACAGTCCCGCTGAGTGAAAGGCCAGGGTCAGATTCTTTCTGCCTTGCCGAATAATTTCATGGACAGCGGCCACAGGCTGCCTGCTGTTGACAAAACCGGCCAATCCAAGGGTATGGCCGTCCTGCACAAAGGCGTTTATTGCTTCAGATAAGCCATGCGCTTATCCCTTTTTGATTTGTCCTTATTGACCAGAAAACTTCTGGCCTCTTCAGGTGACAATCCAGACCAGAGCATCAATTTCCTCCCAATATTTAAATTTTAAGGTAGATTATAACACAAATCAGCAGGTTGTCGTAAATAAATTAAAAATATTATTAAACTAAATAAAATCAAGCCAAGGGCTATTTCCCTTGACTTGATTTTATAATAGATGCTAGCTTATCAGATGTGTATTCCAATATATTTTTAACTTAGATGACCTTGTTTATTAAAAGCCTTTTCTAAAAAGTAATTATCTGCTAAGGGTCTTCAGATTTCCGTAAGTCAACTCTCTACCATTAAACCTGACCCAAATATTCATGTCCTCATAGCTGCCACCAATATGGCAATTATTTACCAGAGTACCCCTGAAGGTATAGCCTAGCCGGTGAAGTACCAGATTCATACCATAGGAGGTTGCCCTGGCAAGGCTATAGATGCAGGTGATTTTTTGGACAGGCATCTTTTTCCAGTTCTTTTAACAGCAGTGTATTTAAACCAAGTCCCCTAAAATCGGTATGGGTTGCACAATTTGTTAATTCAGCTCTCTTGTAATCCCAATCAATTTCTGCTGCTGCCGCAGCGGCTAAGCGATTACCATTATAAACAACCAAGAACAGGTCACCCTTGGACATGGAACGAGCCAAATAAAGGGGATCGTATACAGGGGTTGGATAACTTTTAAATACGTTACTAAACAAATCAGCCATGGCCGGGGTATCCCGGGTTACTGCCCGGCGCATTGTTAAATGCCCCGGCAATTTATAATTATAGGTTTGTGGATAGTCCAAAATTTCTTTTAAATTTTCCTGATCTCTGTCTTTTGTCAGGGACTTTTCCCTTTCGGCATCCAGGAAGGCCGAAAGAAAATGCCCGCTGGAACCACCAAAATATCCATCTATAGTACCCTCTAAACAAAAGGTATCCCGAGGAAATCTAGGTAAATCCTTTGTTTTAACGGGTAAGATTATTTTTTGCAGGTTATATTCACTGGCCAGGGCAATTAAAAAATCTTCCAGGGCTGAGGGGTTTGAGGTTTTATAGCGGTTTACCCAAATCCTCTTATTTTGCTCGTCTAACTGCACCTGAACAGAATAATCCTTCTCATCCCTAATAATTATAGGCATTACTAATTGGATCCTTCCGAGATCATTTTGCCATCATCTTTGGGTAGGGTACCATTTTGCATTAGCCCTGCAACTCCTAGATTATCACTTTCATATTGCTCGTCATCAAAGCCTGGTTCTGTGTAAAGATAAACATTTCCTTCAAAATTACGTACAACGGTTTTACCTTTACCCTGGGATAGAAGATAGTTGGGCCCAACGGGAATTTTGCCCCCACCGCCGGGTGCATCAATAACAAAGGTAGGAACTGCCAGACCGCTGGTATGGCCCCTTAGGCTTTCGATGATTTCTATACCTGCACTTACTGGAGTGCGGAAATGTCCTATTCCTTCGGAAAGATCACATTGATACAGATAATAGGGTCTTACACGGATGGATAAAAGCCTTTGAACAAGTTTTTTCATGATATCGGGCCGATCATTAACTCCCTTTAGCAATACCGACTGGTTATTAATAGGGATACCGGCCTTGGCTAACCTAGCGCAGGCAGCAGCTGCCTCTTTGGTAATTTCACGGGGATGATTAAAATGAGTATTAATCCACACGGGATGATGCTTTTCCAGCATTTCGCAAAGTTCTGGAGTGATTCTCTGGGGTAGAACCACAGGAGTACGTGTACCAATGCGAATTATTTCTATATGGGGTATGGAACGAAGCTTACGTAAAATATAATCCAATTGCTCATCCGCCAGGGTTAAGGGATCCCCACCGGAGATAACCACATCCCTGACCACAGGGTTGCTTCTGATATATGATATGGCACGATCTAGCTGAGATTTGGGGAGGGATCTATCGTTTTGCCCGGCCAGCCGACGTCTGGTACAGTGACGGCAGTACATTGAACAACAATCTGTTACCAGCAGCAGAACTCTGTCTGGATAACGATGTGTTAATCCCGGGACAGGTGAATCCACCTCCTCATGCAAGGGATCTCGCATATCACCTCTGGAGCAAACCAACTCTTTGGCATTGGGAACGGCCTGCCGCCTAATGGGGCATTGGCGATCACTCTGATGCATTAATGCAGCATAGTAGGGTGTTATGGCCATCCTAAACTTCTTTAGACATGCATTAATACCTTCTTTTTCTCGACTACTTAAGTCGATAAATTGAGAAAGCTGTTCCACCGAAGTAATACGATTACTGACTTGCCAACGCCAATCATTCCACTGCTCTTTACTTATGCTGTGCCCATGGTTGTCAAGAAAACTAGTAATGTTCAATCTAAAAGCCCTCCTTTATCATAAGTTTTTATTACAAAACCTTTCCAAGAAAATCCATGGTCCTGCTTTGGATTGGATTTTCAAAAATTAGCTCCGGTGCTCCTTCTTCCACAATACGCCCTTCATCCATGTAAATTACCCTGTCAGCCACTTCCCGGGCAAAACCCATTTCGTGGGTAACCACCACCATGGTCATGCCATCCCGGGCCAAATCCTTCATTACCAGCAATACTTCATTGACTAGTTCAGGATCTAGGGCGGAGGTAGGCTCATCGAATAACATAATATCAGGATTCATAGCTAATGCCCTGGCGATGGCGACACGCTGTTTTTGGCCACCTGACAATTGGGAAGGATAGTAATCAGCCTTGTCTGATAAGCCTACCTTTTCCAGTAAATTTAGAGCTGTTTCGGTAGCCTCATTTGGAGGGGTTTTCTTTACATAATTGGTGCCTCGATAATGTTTTCCAATACTGTTCTGTGGGGAAAAAGGTTAAAGTGCTGAAATACCATGCCTACCTTTTGTCTGATTTCATTTATATCGCAAACCTTGGGATCAATATCCTGTCCCATTAGCTTGATACTGCCGCTATCTTTAAACTCTAAAAAATTAATACACCTTAAGAGGGTGCTCTTACCGGAGCCACTGGCCCCAATAAGGACAACAACCTCCCGGTCATTAACATTAAGATCAATATCATGTAACACATGAAGGGAGCCAAAGGATTTGTTTAAACCTTGTATTTCTATCATTTTCCACTTCCCCCGTTCTCATCAACCTTCAATCTTAATTCCAATTTATCAACCAGATAGCTAAAGATAATTACCAATACCAGGTAATAGAGACCAGCAACGAAGAATGTCTCAAAGGGCTGGAAGTTCTCTGCTTGGGTGGTAAGGGCAATGCCATATATCTCAGCACTCCCAGGTAGGCAACAAGGGAGGAGTCCTTTAGTCCGATTATGAATTGGTTGCCTAGGGCGGGGATGGCCCTTTTAAAGGCTTGAGGTAGGATTACTCGCCTCATGCTAGAGGATAACTCATGCCTAAGGAGCGGGCAGCTTCCATTTGTCCTTGGTTAATTGACTGAATTGCTCCTCTAAAAATTTCAGCGATATAGGCCCCGGCATGAATGGCTAGGGCCAAGGCACCTGCCCAAAAGCGGGGAAGAACAATTAATTCCTGAATACCAAAGTATAGAAACATTAGTTGAACAATCAGGGGAGTGCCTCGTACAACAGTTATATATAGTTGGGCAATACCATATAACAGGCGATTGCCGGAAATCTTAAAAAAAGCAATAATTAGACCTATTACCATGGCCAGCAGCAGGGACACAGAGGTTAATTTTAGTGTGACAATTGTTGCTTCTCCAAAGGCAGTATAGTTTTTAAGAAAATATTGTAGATATCTGGCATATTTATCACCTCAGACGAAGTTTGGTGCATTATGCAAATGCACCCAAACCCAGTGCTTTATTCACCCAAAATATTGCGATCAAACCATTTTTGRCTGATGCTCTCGTAGGTACCATCCATTATCATAGCGTCAAGGGCAGCATTTATTTGCTCTAGGAGTTGGCTATTGCCTTTTGGACTGGTATCGCCATCTCATCCACCCAGAGGGAGAACCTACATCAACGATTTTTAAACCGTTTTTCATGGCCACTAAACCAACCATTTGATCTGTAATAACTGCGTCAACTCTACCCGTCGGTAAATCCTGTAAAGCAATTACGTCACTATCATAACCAATAACTTTATCATTCTCGGTATATTTTAAGGCCACATCCCTAAATGTACTGGATTTAACCACACCGATAACCTTCCCCGTTAGATCCTCTGGGCCTTTTATTGCATCGTTATCTGGGCTAACAAAAATCTGGGCTCCCGAACGATAATAGGGACGTGAAAAATCAACCTGCTCGCTGCGTTCCTCGGTATATGCCATGCTGCCGATGATAGCATCGTACTTGCCGGCCTTAAGACCTTGGATTATTGTCTCCCAGGGATTGGTTACCGGATCAGCCTCCATACCCATGCGTTTTGCAATTTCCTCACCAATTTCTACATCAAAGCCGGTTAGCACACCGCCATCCTTATAATTGAAGGGTTTATATAACCCACTCATGGCATAGCTGAACGTATCCTTAGACTCCTGGGCCGGATCATTATTTTCTTCAGGAGCTTGATTTGAACCGCAACCAGTTACTGCAGCTGCAAGAAAGATAAAGGAAAAAAACAACACAAATAATTTATTTCGCACGAAAGATTCCTCCTAATTTTTATTAATGCTCTAACCTTTACTATCACCTTCCTTTAAAACGTTATGTAAACTCAAGCCTTTTCTAACAACCCAGCAATAAATAATAAGTTGCCTCTTGTGACAACTTATTATATCAGCAAAAGTTGTCTTGAAACAAATCCCAAATGCTAAGAAATACTGCCATATATCAGATATAAGCCTAATTAAATAAGGGTAATTGCAGATAACTTACATTTATTATTAATAACTGGGGAAAAGCTGGGATAGCCGGGGAATTGGTTATAAAATTAAAAGCTTAGCCCTCAAATTGGGGCTAAGCTTAATATAGTTTATAAAGCATTTTACGAGTGGTTAGTCTTTGATTTTTGGTAGTGTTCTGGCATAGTTCAGGAAGTCCTCCAGCCGACCCTCGAAGTCGGCGTCATGGGAGGACTTTCCATGATCAATTAGATTATCGGTAACCAGGTAGGTTTTAATACCTAGCTTTTTAGCTACCAGGTCTTCCAGGGTGTCATTGCCCACCATTAAAGTCTCGGCTGGTTTTGCCCAATCCTTTCCAGGATCTCTTTATAGTAGTTGGGATTTGGCTTGCAGTAATGGCAATGCTCATAGGTTGTCACCATTTCCCAGGGAATATTATCTATGCCCGCCCAGCGCATCCGATGGGCGGTGGCCACATCTGGGAAAATGGGGTTGGTTGCTAGAACCAGGCGGTATCCTTTTTCTGCAAGTTCCTGGCAGATCTCTTTGGCCAGGGGGGTAGGAGAGGTGCAGCAAATCAGCTCAGCAAATTCCTGGTTATAAAAATTCTCAAATAAGGGCAGTACCCTTTCGGCCGGTTGTTCCAGCCTAACAAAGAAATCCTCCATAAAACATCCTGGTTTGTTTTATCAGGGCGGTTATCCCTAACCATTACCTCCGTTGAAGCTAAAACCTTCCTTTGGATTACGCTGGGATCGTCTATGTCCGTAAAGTGGCAGGTTAATTTAGCAAAATAGTTAGTTAAGAAGACGTTTATATCCATTGGCAACAGTGTGCGTCCAGGTCAAATAAAATTGTCTTAAACATTACTGCCTCCGCCTTTTATTATTAATGTATGGGTTTAGGGCTATTGTTTTTGCTATGGCTGCCACAACCGCAGCTATGATTGTTCCCTTTTTTGTGATGATGGCTGCCGCACCCGCAGGAAGGCTCGTCCTCAACAAATTTAATCTGTGCAAGGGATTGTTCCACTTGTCCACGAATGCCTTTTAAATATTCCTGACGGAGGTTATGCTGTTCTTCCTTCTCTGCCGGGGTTAACCCTCAGAACGCTGCTTGCGTGCCAGGGTATTTATGCGTTCAATAAGTTCCTTAGTTATCATGATATCACCTCAAATTTAGTATAACATGCCCAATTTAGGGGAACAAGTTAACTCCCTAAGTTATAGTATTACAATTCAATAACAAAGAAAAACCTGCAACATTGACAAATACCGAGTTATTGCATAAAATAATTCACAGGTTTAATAGGTAAAATCTATGAACGGGAGAGTAGGCCAATTTATATCTTGCTCAGGGAGGTCGGAGCCCTAGACTGAAAGCTCCGCTGCAGGAACTTGGTTGAAGAACACCCGGGAGTTACCACCGAAAGGATGCATTTCCTAGTAGCTGGTACGGTGGCGGCACCGTTATCGCCGACCGGAGAGGAACATTTATGTTCAATCAGGGTGGCACCACGGGATAAATCCCGTCCCTGGCAGTTGGTTATGCCAGTGACGGGGTTTTTTATTTTTTTCTAGGACAGACTTTTACCATAATATGTTTGGTTTTTTAAGGGGGTTATAATGTGTTAACAACCAGACCCAGGGGCACCAATGATATCCTGCCAGGGGAAGTTGAAAAATGGCAATACCTGGAGGGATTGGCCCGGCAGGTATGCCGAGAATATGGCTACGGAGAGCTGAGAACTCCAATCTTTGAACATACAGAACTGTTTCACAGAGGTGTAGGGGAAACCACCGATGTTGTAGAGAAGGAGATGTATACCTTTACCGACAGGGGTGAACGCAGTATTACCCTTCGACCGAGGCGACAGCTGCCACCGTGCGGGCTTATTTGGAAAACAAACTTAGCTCCCTTCCACAACCAGTTAAGCTGTTTTATATCGGACCGATGTTCCGGTATGATCGTCCCCAGGCGGGACGATTCCGTCAGTTTCACCAGTTTGGGGTAGAGGTGTTTGGTACCCATAGCCCAGCAATTGATGCAGAGGTAATTGCCATGGCCATGGATATATATAAAAGGATCGGCCTAACCGATTTAGAATTACATATCAATAGTGTCGGCTGTCCTGAATGCCGTCCCTTATTAAGGGAAAAGTTGCAGGAACATTTTAGGCTCATCTAGAGGAGTTATGCTCAAACTGTCAAGGACGCTTTGAAAGAAATCCACTGAGGATTTTGGATTGTAAGGGGGAGAAATGCCAGGAGCTTGGACGTAATGCCCCAACTACCCTGGATGCCCTTTGCCCCGGATGCCAGTCGCACTTTAATGAAGTGAAACTAAACCTTGAGGCGGTGGGTGTTCCTTACATAGTAAATAATCGTCTGGTAAGGGGACTGGATTATTACACCCATACAGCCTTTGAAATTATGGCTAAGGATATTGGGGCCCAAAGCTCAATTGGCGGCGGAGGGCGTTATAATGGCTTGATTGAAGCCTGTGGAGGACCGGCCATTCCTGGTGTTGGCTTTGCGCTGGGATTGGAGAGAATTCTCCTAACGGCTGAACGACAGGGCATTGATTTTCCCCTTAGCAGGGACCTGAGGTGTTTGTGGCCACTGCCGGGACCGGTGTTGAAATACAGTCCTTTAAACTTATTCAAGAATTACGGCAAAGGTCTGTACCGGCAGAAAAGGATTATCTTGGCCGAAGTCTAAAGGCGCAAATGAAATATGCCGCCAAGCTAGGGGCCAGGTGGGTCGTGATTTTAGGTGAAGAGGAATATGCCAAGGGACTTGCAGCCGTAAGAGATATGAGGCTGGGTGACCAGCAGGAGGTAGCCCTGGCTGAACTGGTTGAATATATAAAATCAAAATAAGAATGTTATATAAAGATAAATGTATTTTGGAGGTTGTATTTTAATGGCAGAGTCAATGCAAGGCATGAAAAGAACCCACTACTGCGGTGAATTACGGATTAACCATGAGGCCCAGGAAGTCATTCTGATGGGCTGGGTTCAGAGGAGAAGGGATCATGGTGGGTTAATCTTTGTGGATCTCAGGGATCGTTCCGGTTTAGTGCAAGTGGTTTTTAGCCCGGAGGTTGACCAAGCAGCCTTTGAGAAGGCTGAGGGGGTTAGAAACGAGTATGTACTGGCCATTGTGGGAAGAGTGAATGCCAGACCTGAGGTACTGTAAATCCTAATATGGAAACCGGTGAAATTGAGGTTTATGCCCATACTTTAAGGCTATTTAACAAGGCAAAAACCCCACCCTTTTATATTGAAGATAATCTTGATGTTGATGAAACTTGCGCCTGAGGTACCGCTATTTGGATTTGCGGCGTCCTGAGATGCAGCAGGCCATGGTTATGCGCCACAGGGCATCAAAAAGTGTAAGGGATTTTCTAGACCAAAATGGCTTTTTAGAAATCGAAACACCTATGCTGACCAAGAGTACCCCGGAAGGAGCCAGGGACTACCTGGTACCAAGCAGGGTGAATCCCGGCAAATTTTATGCTTTGCCCCAGTCCCCCCAGTTGTTTAAGCAAATACTGATGCTTGCAGGTATGGATAGATATTTCCAAATTGTTCGCTGCTTCCGTGACGAGGATTTACGGGCTGATCGTCAGCCGGAATTTACCCAAATCGATATAGAAATGTCCTTTATTGATGCCGACGACATTATGTCCTTGATGGAGCAGATGATAGCTATGGTTTGCAAGGAAACGGCAGGTTTGGAGTTAACTGCCCCATTCCCAAGGATGTCTTACCAGGAAGCCATGGACGCTTTGGCTCAGATAAGCCTGATACGAGGTTTGGCTTAGAGCTAAGGGATATTACTCCCATTGCAGCTAAATGCGGCTTTAAGGTCTTTAATTCCACTGCTTTAGGCGGTGGGCAGGTTAAGGGTATCAATGCCAAGGGCTGCGGCTCCTTCTCCCGTAAGGAGATTGATGATCTGACAGCCTATGCCGCAGTATATAAGGCTAAAGGCCTGGCCTACATGATGATAAATGAGGATGGCTCAATAAAGTCAGCCATTGCTAAGTTCTTTACACCTGAGGAATTGGCAGCTATATCCGACAAGCTTGAAGCACAGCCAGGAGATCTGCTGTTGTTTGTGGCGGATAAACCGGGGGTGGTGGCGGCAGCCTAGGCGCATTAAGACTTCACTTAGCCCAGCGGCTAAATCTAATACCCGAAGGAATGTGGAACTTCCTTTGGGTGACAGATTTTCCACTCCTTGAATATGATCCGGAAGCGGGGCGTTATTTTGCTATGCACCACCCCTTTACCTCACCTGTAGAAGAGGATATCCCGCTGCTTGACTCAGAACCTGGCAAAGTCCGGGCCAGAGCCTACGATATGGTTTTAAATGGTGTGGAGGTTGGCGGCGGCAGTATCCGTATCCATCGGAAGGAGATTCAGGAGCTGATGTTTAAGGCCCTGGGTCTTTCCGAGCAAGAAGTTAAAGATAAGTTTAGCTTTATGCTTGAGGCCTTTGAATATGGTGCACCACCCCATGGGGGAATTGCCTTTGGCTTTGACCGTTTGGTTATGCTGTTAACGGGCAAGGACAGCATTCGTGACGTAATTGCCTTCCCCAAAACTGCCAGTGCCACCTGCCTGATGACCCAGGCCCCTGATTTGGTAGAGCCGGCCCAGCTGGCAGAACTACACGTTAGGAGTACCGTGGCTCCTAAGGCTAAGGCTTAAGTAAAAACAACAATAAAAAAGTGTCAGGATATTGTATAAGGGTTACCGCCGGTGGAAAAATAAGGGTGCGGGGACAGGGTGCAGAGGGCTTGCGATTATGTTAGGGCTATGTTAACATAAAGCATATAAAATTAATATAGCTTAACAAAACTACCCTACTCTGTGCGTGTTGCACCTGAAGTTTTGAGCCAACATTTTTTGAAAGGGAGTCCGACTCAACGCAAGGGAATGTAGACCTTACATAGTATAAGGAAACAGGAATCTGCGGGAGGGCACCCACCTGTTGGAGAACAGGTTCAAAAACTTTGGGCTTATACACGGCATGGTGGGGTTATCTTTAGATTAAATATTTTCTTACTAAATAGACATCTCCCACATTACCGGGAGGTGTTTGTTTTGTTTATAATGGGAGTGAATCTGGGACTAAGCTGCAGAGAATAGTCAGGAGGGGTATTGTGGTGGTGAAACATAGGTTTTCCAGAACAGAAATGCTTATTGGCAGCCAGGGACTGGAGAAACTGGCCGCAGCAAAGATAATTTTATTCGGTGTTGGGGGAGTAGGTTCCTATGCAGCCGAGGCTTTGGCCAGAGCCGGTATTGGAGAAATAACTTTGGTGGATTTTGATACCGTTGATATAACAAACATCAACAGGCAGCTCCATGCCCTGGATACTACCCTGGATCAGTATAAAGTCGATCTAATGGCCGAAAGGATTAAACTAATCAATCCAGCTGCTAAAATAAAGCCATTAAGGGAGTTTTACTCACCGGAAACGGGTGATGAGCTGTTTAAGGAAACCTATACTTACATTATTGATGCCATAGATAATGTTACAGGAAAGCTGGACCTTATTAAAAGGTGTCATTTCCGGGGTATTCCCATTATCTCCAGCATGGGTGCTGGGAATAAGCTGGACCCGGCTTCTTTTAAGGTGGCGGATATTTCTGAGACATCTGTTGATCCACTGGCCAGGGTCATACGCAGGGAGCTAAAAAAATCTGGTATTTACCAGGGGATAAAGGTTGTTTTTTCCACGGAACAACCCCTGGTTCCGCAAAATAAGATTGCCAAGGTGGGGCCCGATTCCTTACCCCAGGATGATGAAAAGCGACGGCCTTTAGCCCCAGGAAGTATATCCTTTGTCCCAGCAGCTGCGGGATTGGTGCTGGCAGGGGCTGTGGTCAGGGATATATTGGGAAGTAAGTAAAGCAATTGACAAAAGTAAACTTAAGAACATATAATGAGATCGCTTATTTTACTTAAAAGTTAATTTAATGTAAAAGGAGAGATTTCCCATGGGTGACAATATAACAGTACTGGACGACCAAAACTTTTGGGCCACCATTGAAGGTTCTAAAATGCCTGTGCTAGTGGATTTTTGGGCTGATTGGTGCGGACCTTGTAAAATGATTGCTCCGGAGATTGAGAAACTGGCAGATGAACTGCAGGGGACTGTTATGGTTTGTAAGCTTAATGTTGACGATAATAGGGAAACCCCAAACGGTTTGGGTATAATGAGCATTCCAACTATGATTGTTTTTATGGAAGGGCGAGAAGTTGAGAGGACAGTAGGCTTTAGGAAGAAAGACGATCTTAAGAAAATGATCGATAAACACCTTTAGATTCTATAGGTGTCATATTTATACATAGCTACATATTACCACCCTAAGGGTGGTAATTTTATTATATTAAAAAACCTCTAAAATAATCTTGAGCAAATTACTCGGATATAAGATTGACAACCACTGGAGGGCCATGCTATTATAACCCCAGAAAACCGAGTGGTTTACTTGGAATTGGTAAGGGGGGGGTTGCTTGCGGCTGACCACGAAGGGACATTATGGACTAAAGGCTATGTTTGATTTAGCCATGCATTATGGGTCCGGACCTATACCCTTGAAGGTAGTAGCCGAGCGGCAAGGGATTTCCGAAAACTACCTGGAACAGCTAGCTGCAGTTCTGCGCAAAGCCGGTCTTGTTAAAAGCATTCGCGGAGCACAGGGAGGGTATATCCTGGCGAAACTTCCCTCTGAAATCAAGGTGGGGGATGTGATTAGGGTTTTAGAAGGTCCCATAGCTCCATTGGAATGTGTTAGCGAACTGGAAACAACAATCTGTGAAAAGGGCCAATTTTGTATTTCAAGGGATATTTGGGCCAGGGTTAGGGATAGTATTGCAGAGGTGCTGGATTCTATCACCCTTGAAGATATGTGCCGGGATGCTGAAAAAGCTAGGCAAGCAGAAACGAAAGTTTTCCAGCCCAAATGATTCTATAGCCTTAAGGAGGAAAACATGCGAAAAGTATATTTTGACCATTCGGCAACTACGCCGGTGGACCCTGCTGTTGCTGAAGAAATGATAAAATACATTACAGAGCATTTTGGTAACCCCTCCAGTATCCATTCCTGGGGACGAGAAGCCAGAAAGGCAGTAGAAAAAGCCCGCCAGCAGGTAGCAACTGCCATTGGTGCGTCAAGTATAGGTGAAATTGCCTTTACCAGCAGCGGTACAGAGGCAGCTAATATGGCTATTCGCGGCGTAGCTATGCCAACAGGCAGAAGGGCAATCATATTATCACCAGTGCTGCAGAGCATAGTGCTGTTTTGGCTTGCTGTAAGCAACTGGAGCGGGAAGGCTTTACAGTAACCGTATTACCATTGGATCAATATGGTCTGGTAACTGCCCAGCAGGTTGCAGAGGCCATCACCGATAAAACCATATTAATCTCCATCATGCATGCCAATAACGAGATTGGTACCATCATGCCAATTAAAGAAATTGGAGAAGTTGCCAGAGAGAATAAAGTAATCTTCCATACAGATGCCGTTCAAAGTGTGGGTAAAATACCAGTAAACGTGGACGAACTGGGTGTAAATCTATTAACCTTATCAGGCCATAAGATATATGGTCCCAAGGGAATAGGCGCTATGTATATTCGTAAAGGAACCTTTTGGCAGCCCATCACCTCGGGGGTGGACAGGAACGACGGCGCGTCCGGGAACTGAGAATGTGGCGGGAATTGTTGCCCTGGGTAAAGCCATAGAAATGGCAACCGAAAGAATGTACAATGATGCCCAGCGTCTTTCAGGTTACCGGGATCGCCTGATCAAAGAAGTATTAGAAAAGATTCCAAATACCATTTTAACTGGGCACCCCCAGAATAGGCTACCCAACCATGTGAGTTTTTGCTTTAGGTTCATCGAAGGTGAATCCATGCTGCTGATGTTAGATATGAAAGGGATTGCCATCTCCAGCGGTTCTGCTGCACCTCCGGGTCTCTAGAACCCTCCACGTTCTTACAGCCATTGGACTATCTAAGAGGTTGCACACGGCTCCCTAAGATTGACCATGGGTAAATACAATACTGAGGAAGATATTGAGTATTTCCTAGAAGTTCTGCCACCTGTGATTGAACGGCTCAGGGCCATGTCTCCCTTGAGTGAAGGGTGCAACCCCTGTGCCTGCAGTACCTGTACAGTTCATGACGATCACCACCATGATCATGGTGATGAAGAAGAACAATACTAAAAAGAATAGTTCTGTAAAGGGTATGAGGAGGTAATTTTTATGTACACCGAAAAGGTAATGGACCATTTTTCCAACCCCCGCAATGTTGGAGAAATCGAGAATGCCGATGGTGCCGGACAAGTGGGAAATCCAAGCTGCGGCGACATCATGAAGATTACATTAAAGGTAGAAGATAATATTATTAAGGATATTAAGTTTAAGACCTTTGGATGTGGTGCTGCTGTTGCAACAAGCAGCATGGTTACTGAAATGGCCATGGGCAAGACCATTGAGGAAGCCCTGCAGATCACTAATAAAAGTGTGGCTGAGGCCTTAGAAGGACTGCCGCCGGCTAAAATGCACTGTTCCAACCTAGCGGCCGACGCTCTAAAGGCAGCCATTGAAGACTACTTGAAAAAACAAAACGCGTAGGTGAAGCCTTTTGGCAACCAAACAAAGAGTAATTGCAGCCATGAGCGGCGGAGTGGATAGCTCTGTTACAGCCGCCCTATTACAGCAGCAGGGCTATGAAGTTGTTGGAGTAACCATGCAGATATGGGACCCGGAACAGGCGGTGCTTGATGGGGATTATGTGGGCTGCTGCTCCCTTACCGCGGTGGACGATGCCCGGAGGGTGGCTGAAATATTGGGAATTCCTATTATGTATTAAATTTTAGGGACATCTTTACAGAAAAAGTGATCCAGTATTTTGTTGATGAATATTTCAGAGGACGGACACCTAACCCCTGCATTGCCTGCAACAGATTTGTTAAATTTGCGGCTCTACTTCAGAAGGCCAGACAAATGGGCTTTGATTATATAGCTACGGGGCATTATGCCCGTCTGGGCTATAGTGAAGATTTTAACCGCTACACTGTACGAAGGGCACAGGATGAAAAGAAGGACCAGACCTATGTGCTGTATGGTTTTACCCAGGATCAAATAGCCCATACCCTAATGCCTCTGGCAGAGTATACCAAGGAGCAGGTCCGGGCAATGGCAACAGAGTTGGGACTGCCCACGGCTACTAAGCCCGAAAGCCAGGAGATATGCTTCGTACATGATGATAATTACCGTAACTTTTTGGATGAACGGGCCCCTGAGGGTATAAAGCCAGGTCCCTTTATGGATTTGAAGGGTAATGTTGTAGGGCAGCACAAGGGCATTCCCTTTTATACAGTGGGCCAGCGGAGAGGCTTGGGATTAGCCACCGGGGAAAGGACCTATGTCACAGAAATTGATACTGAAAATAATGCGGTAATAGTGGGGCCTGAGGAGGCTATCTGGGGAACCGAGCTGATAGCATCTGATAACAACTTTATTTTATTTGATAGTCTTAAGGAGACGAGGGAAGTTGAGGCCCAGGTTCGGTATAATAGCAAGCCGTCTCCGGCGGTAATTGAGCCTTTAGAGGGGGGCTTGGTGAAGGTTACCTTTAAATATCCCAGAGGTCAATAACTCCCGGACAAGCCGTGGTTTATTATCAGGGGGAATACCTGGTTGGCGGCGGAACAATTGAAAAACTAAGTAGCAAATAGCTTGGAGGTTGACTTAAGGGTCAACCCTCTGACTGTTAAAAGGTTACTGGGTTCGGAGCAGTGGAAACAGCGCCTCGCGAAGCTGAAGCTGAGAAAATGGTTTTGTTAATTTTATGTTAAAAAATTTACAACTTAATGTCATTGTTTAGAGGAATATGGTGAGATATGTTGAATTTAGGATAATATACCTAGAAGACAGAGCCAAAAATCCTAAATTTTGTTAAAGGCAAACCTATCGAAAGGTAGGGACGCAAAGCTATGGGTCTACACCTATTTTGGTATGACTGCCAGGCTGCCAAAAATAATCTCTCCATAAAGAGTTTATTTTTAGCATAGCTTAAGTCCCTCATAAGAAAATAGAGGGATTTTTTGTTTTTTTAAAACGAAGATATAATTATATATTTTTTTCATCTTAGTGGATAAAAATGGAAAATTTTATATATTAAGCAAAATAATCAATAATATGACATGGGTCATAGTTAGGAGTGATTATTTAAAAAAGCAGTGAGTGATTTTAAGTGGTGTGTTCTAAGATTTTCAATTGCAGATGCGAAATTAAGTAAGAGGTGAAAGGGGAAGGTTGCGTTGTTTAAGAAGGGCATCCGCATAAGGGATTTTTCATTTGAAAAAAAAAATCCTTTTAGGAGTATCTCATTTAATGGCAATTTTAGTATCCGTCTTAAATTTTTAGCTGTATTATTTTTAGCAGTTGTGGCCTTGATAATCACAAATCTATATGCCTTAACTAATTATAAAACAGGCCAGAGTGAACAACTCCACCATTCGCTTGAACAGACCGTAATCGCAAACAGTAATCTTTTGGAAGAGAATCTAAAGAAACATATTCACATCCTGGATATACTGTCAAAGGTAAATGAAGTACAAGGAGAAGATTTAGACGAAGCCCTTGATTATTTAAAGTCAGAGCTTAAACACCAAATGGAAGTAAAGGATGTCATGTTTGAATCCTTTGGCCTAATTGAATTAGACGGGTCGGCAATTAATACTGATGACGCCCCGGTGGATTTAAGGGATCGGGATTATTTCATCGCGGTAACAAGTGGGGATAGATTTGCCTACTCAGCACCACTAATATCTAAGGTTAACAATAAAATGTCGGTTGTTTTGGCTGTTCCTGTAAAAAATGATGGAGTTATAATCAGAGTTTTATATAGCCGCTTGAACTTAGATAGATTATCTGAACAGGTTTTGCAAATGAAATATGGGGAAAAGGGCAGGGCTTATCTGGTTGATGCCAGTGGTATAACCATTGTTCATCCCAATGAGGAATTACTGCTCAAAAACCTAACCAAGGTTGAAGGGCCTGTCACTGAAGAGGTTGCCAAGTCAACAACCCAAATGGTGGAAACTAAAAACGGGCAGATAGAATATGCTTTTGAGGGTGAACAATCCATTGCCAGCTTCCGGACTATTACTACCGCTGGTTGGATTCTTGCAATTGTGGCCAATCGGGATGAGGTGTTTGTAAATGTTGACACCACCAGTCAAAAGCTACTGCTCATTACTATCATTGTCTCGGTGATTTTGCTTGGCATAGGCTGGTATTTAGGTACTAAAATAATTGAGCCTATCAACAGATTATTAGCTGCAACTGGCCGGGTGTCTAAGGGTCAGTTAAATGAAGAGATAAGGGTAACCAGCAGGGATGAGATAGGGAAACTGGCCCAATCCTTTGAAGAAATGAGAATAAATCTAAAGGAGCTAATCGGAGGTATATCCACCGCCAGTAATTATGTCAACGAGACTGTTTTCAGCTTATCTTCCAGGCCGAGCAAACCTCTGCTGCAGCTTCAGCCAACGCCTCCACAGTTGGCGAGGTGTCAAGCACGGTAGAAAATATCGTAGGTAATATTAGGGAAGTGTCCACACAATTAGATGAGCCAGTTTCCAGGCTGACCAGGGTAAGGATAAGATCAATAGTGTGGTTACTACCATCTCGGAAATAGCTAACTCTTCCCAGGAGGTAGGGAAGACCATTGATTCCCTTAATACGGCAATTAAGGATGTTGGGAAATTTGTAGAAACCATCAATGGTATTGCCGGACAGACGAATCTTTTGGCCCTAAACGCTGCTATTGAGGCAGCCAGGGCGGGTGATGCAGGGAGAGGCTTTGCTGTAGTTGCCGACGAAGTTCGCAAGCTGGCAGAAACCTCCTCTAATTCGGCAGTTGAGATAACCAAAATTATTGCCAATATTCAACAGCAGTCAACCCAATCTGCTGAGGCTATGCATATAGGACAACAAAAGGTAGCCCATGGCCATCAGGTGGTTAAAGAGGTAAGTGAGTCCTTTTCAAATGTAATCGGTTTGGTGCAAAGCCTTAGTGTTCAGGCCAGGGAGTGGCAACAGCAGCCACCCAGGTAGCTGCGGCTGTGCAAAATGTAGCTGCCACAACCGAAGAACAAACTGCCACCATGCAAGAGGTATCCGCTGCAGCTTTTGAATTAAGTAAAACTGCTTCAGAACTTCAAGGGATGATAAGTAAATTTGATATTAAATAWAAAAAATTATTAGTTACTAGGGCTGTCTCATTGATGAGGCAGCTCAATTTTTTATTTTAGAAGAAGCATGTTTGGACCAGATTATAAATATTTGCTAATCCATTTTAAAATATAAAAACAAATGCTTGGAAGTGCATTTTTAACTTTAGATATGGCAATAATATGAGACATCAGAAATTGTTTTATAGAGGGGGCCTTTTGGTGAATTGCCCGGTTTGTGGAGGTAAAGCCACCGGAAAGGTGGGAATCGACCAGTATTACTGCTGGGATTGTTGCTTAGAGTATCGCTTAAACAAGGAAGGTGTAGATATTTTTGAAGTTGCCGAGGACGGCAGCCTGGTTTCCTTTGACCCGCATAATTCAGCCTTATACTAGATTTTAGGGGGTGAACAGATATGATGGGATTTTGGAGGGGCATTGTTGCTGGTAGTTTATTAGGGGCAGCCCTTGGAATGGTTTTTAAACCAAGTAGAAAACCAGAGCGCATACTAATGGGCTCTACCCGAAAGGCCAGGCACCGGGCTCAAAAAATGATGAAAGGCATGACCAATAGAGTAAGCGAAATGATCAGATAGGAGTGGGGACGCTAGTCCTCACTTTTTTTCAATACTGATACCCTTGGAGGATCCTATGTCCTGGTGGATGGAAAAACGTACCTATCGATATTTTTTTATTTTAGTTATGTTTGGATTGGTCACCTATTTTCTCTATTTAATACGAGGACTGTTCCTGCCCTTCGCTCTGGCCATTGTATTAGTTTATCTATTGAACCCATTGGTTGATCGAATGGAGACCAGGGGCACCCCTAGGGTAGCAGCCATTCTGATTCTCTATCTGGGGGTAATCATTATTGTGACCAGTTTATTAATGTATGGAGTCCCCAGAATGGTTAATCAATTAGAAAGCCTGGTGGAGACCATTCCGGCATATACTGACCAGCTACAGGATATCATCAAAGGAATTGAGCAGAGTTTTGCTAATAGTGCTATGCCCCCAGGAGTACAACAAGTAATTAATGAACGGATCAGTTGGGCTGAGGCCAGGCTTCTTGAAATGGTCAGAAGGACAGCAGATCTTTTGCTGGCCTTGATTGGCAATTTGTTTCATTTTATCCTTGCCCCGGTGCTGGCCTTTTATATAATGAAGGATCTAGAGCATTTTAAGTAGACTGCCCGAATCTTGCCCCGAGGAATGGTCTGAAGACATCTGCCGTTTGGCTAAAGAAATTGATCGAGTTTTTGCCAGCTTTGTTCGGGGGCATATGACTGTAGTTGTTATTGTAGCTGTCTTGACCAGTGCAGCCTTTGCCCTAATTGGATTGGAGTTTGCAACTATGCTGGGGGTAATTGCCGGTCTGGCAGAGCTTATCCCCTATTTTGGTCCTTTTATTGGTGCAGTACCTGCTGTAGCCATTGCCTTATTAACTTCAAAATTAATGGCAGTTAAAGTAATTGTTGCAGTTTTTATTATTCAACAATTGGAAGGGGCTGTCATATCGCCCAGGATACTAGGCAACAGTGTTGGGCTACACCCCTTGACCATTATTGCAGCTTTACTGGCGGGGGGACATTTGTTCGGTATTGTGGGTATGTTATTGGCAGTTCCCCTGGCGGCTATCGTAAAAATATTGGTAGCTTTCATATGGGAAAAGCTTTCTTGACCAGTGCTGCAATTTACTATACTATTAATATTTGGAAGATATTTGTTGTTTTGTGGAGGTATGACAGTAAAATGACCGGAAAAGAAATCAGGGAAAAATATTTAAGGTTTTTGAGGAACGGGGCCACCAAATTCTGCCCAGTGCTTCCCTAATACCCCATAACGATCCCAGTATTTTGTGGACAGCTGCTGGTATGGTACCGTTTAAACCCTTTTTCACAGGACAGGCTGTTTCGGAATTTAAGAGGGTAACCACCTGCCAAAAATGTATTCGCACTCCTGACATTGAAGTTGTTGGACGGACCGCAAGACACCATACCTTTTTTGAAATGCTAGGAAATTTTTCCTTTGGTGATTATTTTAAGGAAAATGCCATACCCTGGGCCTGGGAGTTTGTTACTGAACAATTGGGCTTGCCCGCTGATAAACTGTGGATTACCATCTATCTTGATGATGATGAGGCCTTCGAAATTTGGCATAAAACCGTAGGTATACCGGAAGATAAAATTGTAAGGTTAGGCAAGGACACAAACTTCTGGGAGATCGGTGTTGGTCCCTGCGGCCCTTGTTCAGAAATATATATTGATTTAGGAGAAGCAAGGGGTTGTGGTTCTCCCGATTGTAGGGTTGGCTGCGACTGCGACCGCTACCTTGAGATTTGGAACCTGGTATTTATCCAATTCTTCCGGGATGAGGAGGGTAATTATTCTCCCCTGAAGAGTAAAGGTATTGATACTGGCATGGGACTGGAGCGGGTTGCCTCAGTAGTGCAGCAGGTTTCTTCAAACTTTGATACCGATTTGTTTAGAGAGATTATGGATTACACTGCTAATCTGGCTGGTCATAACTATGGTCAGGATAACCAAATCGATCTGGCCCTGAAGGTAATAGCAGATCATTGCCGGGCAGTCACCTTTGCTGTCAGTGATGGAGCATTACCTGGCAACGAGGGAAGGGGCTATGTTATCCGTCGCTTGCTAAGACGGGCTGTACGCTTTGGCCGGGTTCTTGGAGTTAAGGAAACCTTTTTATTCAAGGTAGCCGGGGCTGTAATCAGCCAAATGGAACAGGCTTATCCGGAATTGGTCCAGAAGAGGGAGCATATTTTAAGGGTTATTCGTACAGAGGAAGAGCGATTCCTGGAAACCTTGCTGCTGGCAGTGATATATTAAATAATTTAATTGCTGATGCAAAATCAACAGGCAAAATAGAGATATCCGGCCAAGAAGCCTTCCGACTTTATGATACCTTTGGCTTTCCCCTGGAGCTTACCGAAGAGATTGCCTCCGAGCAAGGGCTAAAGGTGGATAAGGATGGCTTTACAGCTGCCATGGAAGAGCAGAGAAAGCGTGCCCGCAGTGCCAGGCAGGAGGTGGAATATCTGTCTGAACGTGGTGTTATGTATAAGGCCTTACGTGAAGAATTGGGTGAGACCAGATTTGTCGGTTATAGCATGCTGGAGGTCGAATCCAATGTAATGGCAATCCTAAAGGACGGTTTACAGGAAATCTCTGTTAAGGCCGGTGAGGAAATAGAGGTCATTTTGGATGTGACACCCTGCTATGCCGAATCAGGCGGACAGGTAACGGATTTTGCGACCCTGCGGGGACCAGAGCTGGAAGTAGAAATATATTCAGTTAACAAACCGGTGGAGGGCTTAATAGTTCACCGGGGTAAAGTGGTGTCCGGTATTCTAAAACGGCATGATTCTGTGAAAGTAACTGTGGAATGCGGGCGGAGAAACAGTACTGCCCGGAACCACTCAGCTACCCACCTCTTACATAAAGCGTTAAAAGAAGTTTTAGGTGACCATGTGAATCAGGCCGCTCTTTAGTAGAGCCTGAACGTTTGCGCTTTGACTTTACCCATTACGCAGCAGTAGCCCCGGAGGAACAAAGGAGAATTGAAGAATTAGTAAACCAGGCGGTGCTGGCTAATTTGACAATAGATGTCTTTGAGACTTCCCTTTCCAAGGCTAGAGCCCTTGGGGCGGCAGCCCTGTTTGGAGAAAAATATGGCCAGCAGGTTAGGGTTGTAAAAATGGGTGATTATAGCCTGGAACTGTGTGGTGGCACACACCTTACCTCGACGGCGGAGATTGGATTATTTAAGATTGTTAATGAGACCAGTGTTGGAGCTGGACTGCGCCGGATAGAGGCAGTTACAGGTATGGGAGTATTGAGCTACTTAGCAGCCAAGGAAGAGCAGCTCCAGGAAATTGCCGGGGTGATTAAAAGTCCGGTACCCGAATTGGTCCGCCGGGTTGAGGGAATGGTTCAGCACACGAAAGCCTTGGAACAGGAGATTGAGGCCCTAAGGGGCAAGCTTGCTAAATCAGAGGCCCAGGATATCTTAGGCCAAGTAATAGATGTTAAGGGTGTTCAAGTACTGGCTGCTGCCGTAAATGCACCTGATATGGATAACCTTCGCAATATGGTTGACATGCTAAGGGATAAGCTGGGAAGTGGTGTAATTTTCCTGGGAAGTGTAGCCGGGGATAAGGTTAACCTAGTGGCTGCAGTGACTAAGGATTTACTGGGACGTGGCTTGCACTCGGGCAATATGGTTAAGGAAATTGCTAAAATCGTCGGGGGCGGCGGTGGAGGCAGGCCGGATATGGCCCAGGCGGGAGGAAAGGACCCTGCCAAACTCCAAGAGGCCATAGATAAAGTTGCCTCGGTGGTGGAAGGACAAATTAAATAATTAGAAGGAGGCTGCCTGCTGCAGCCTCTTTTTTTGTGATCATAGGCTAGGCACGAGCCAAGTTTTAGCTGGGACTTGTAACATTCTCCCCTTATACACCATATGATGAAAAACAGGAAGTATTTGTATGATTAAGGGGGTAATCTGATGTTTTTTCCGCCTAGTAAACCCGCTAAAACTACGGTTAAAAGTCCAATGGTGCCGGGATTTCCAGGTTTGCAATTCAATATGAGCATTGATCATATGCAATTACTAGGGACCTGGCCATGATGACTCTTAGCCGTCAACCGGGTTTTAAGAAGCAGATGGAGGAGACCATGGATTTTTTACGCCAAATCCAGCAGGCTGCTGAAGCTATTGCAGTACAAATGGAGGTCGTTCAAACGGAGTTTAAAAAAATCAAAGCTGATGAGCAAATCATTGAGGCAGTGCCTAGACAGACCAACCAGCACGGCAATCCCTTCCTGCAGCACTTATTTAGATTAATGGGCTAAGCTGAGAGGCACCATAAAGGTGCCTCTCAGCCTGTTGAAAAAGATTCAACTGGGTTTTAATAATCCCGAGCAGCGACATTCGAAGCAGTGGAAACAGCGCTTCGCGAAGCTGAGGATGCGAA
>AWVY01000039.1 GCA_004143605.1 Desulforamulus aquiferis | reverse complement strand
TGGGTAAGAGCTTTCACGACTTAACCAAAAAAAAAGTAAGGAAGCAGAGACTAATCCCCAAAGACCCCCTTATCATCTAAAGGGGTTGCCTATGAGACGGTCCATTACCATAAAAATGGGAGCAGTTTTCCGGTTGAAATTAATTTGCAAGAAGCTTTTATTGGCAACGAGAAAGTTCTAGTAAGCGTTATACGCGATATTTCAGAGCGGAAACAGGTTGAAGAACATCTTCAGTATCTAGCAACCCATGATTACCTTACATCTATCCCCAACAGATACTATCTAGAGGATACTCTCCAGGAGGTTATTTTAGAAGCCACAGCAGCAACCCCAGGGGCACTGCTATTTGTTGATCTTGATAATTTTAAAGTAATAAATGATACCTTTGGTCATGCCGAAGGAGATAAAGTTCTTATTTTATTTGCAAATAAAATTAAGCAAATGGTCCGTAAAGGGGATTTTATAGCAAGATTAAACGGTGATGAATTTGCAATTATTATGGAAGACACCAACCTGAATGAAGCCAAGGTAATTGCTGAGAGATTTTTTGATAGAAATACAAAATGAAGAGATAATTATTCAAGGAACAACCTTGAGTTTAACAGTTAGCATTGGGATTGCTGTTATTGATGGTTCAATTAACCCCCAAAGGTTACTGTCATATGCCGATATAGCCTTATACAGTGCCAAGGAGGGGGGCAAAAACCGTATTGTTATCATCCAAACTGATGAGGAAAAGATAACCCTTTCAGAATCACAAAGTATCGTATTAATGATAAAAGAGGCTTTGCGGCTGGGGAATTTTCTTCTTTACTTTCAGCCGGTCTATAGATTAGATGGCAGCCTGATACATTACGAAGCATTAGTTCGCCTCTACGACCATGAGGGAAGAATAGTTTTGCCGGGTGTTTTCCTGCCGGTTGCTGAGAAATTTGGTTTAGTATCATTAATTGATCGCTGGGTGGTACATAATGCCATTGACATCTTAAAGGACAATCCCGAAATGTATATTTTTGTGAATATATCTGCAAGTAGTCTAGGGGATGAAGAGTTACTTAAAACAATAACTAATTATATCAAACAAAGTGGGGTTGAGGCCAATCGTATTGGTTTTGAAATTACGGAAACCACCGCTATAAAGGATTTGCCTAGGGCCGAACACTGGATTCGCAAACTAAAAGAGATAGGCTGTAAGTTTGCCCTGGATGATTTTGGCGTTGGATTTTCGTCATTTACACATCTACATTTGCTGCCGGTAGATTTTCTGAAAATAGATGGCTCCTTTGTACGGGACTTAGACTCAGATTATACTAAAAGGGCTCTCATTAAAGCATGAATGCTGTTGCCCACACCTTGGGGAAATCCACAATTGCTGAATATGTAGAGAACGAGCAGATATTATCAATATTAAAGGATCTTAATGTGGATTGTGGACAGGGCTATTATTTAGGCATGCCCTCTCCCCTAGAACAGATATTATAAGAAAAAAGAGAATGGTTGTAGGGAATTTTGGGATAGGCGAAGAATGGTAACACAAACAAGTTAAATCCGGAGGAATAAATGAAAAAGAATAAACTTGTTTCTCCTATTCTGAAATGGGCCGGGGGCAAGAGGCAGCTTATTGAGGAGATAAAAAAATACGTACCGGACAAATTTACTACTTATTACGAGCCATTCATCGGAGGTGCCGCGGTTCTTTTCATATCCAACCCCATAAGGCCGTAATTAACGATATTAATTCTGAATTAATGAATGTATATCAAGTAATTAAATATGACGTGGAAAGCCTCATCAAAGATTTAGCGAAGCATAAGAACCAGCCTGAGTACTTTTATCAGATAAGGGAATTAGACAGGGACAAAGAGAAATATAGCAGGCTAACCCAGGTTGAGAAAGCCTCCAGAATTATATATTTGAACAAAACCTGCTACAATGGGCTTTTTAGGGTAAACAGAGCGGGGGAGTTTAATGCACCCTTTGGTAAATATAGGAACCCAAATATTGTAAATGAGATTACCCTCAGGGCAGTAAATAATTATTTTAATAAAGCCAAAATTACCTTTTTAAATGGCGACTTTGAAGATGTTGTAAAGGGTATAAGAAAGGGGAGCTTCGTGTATTTTGATCCACCCTATGATCCGGTTTCAAGCAGTGCTAATTTCACTGGTTACGATAAAGGTGGGTTTAATAGGGCGGAACAGGAGCGACTTAAAAAGCTATGTGACACCCTTAATAATAAAGGTGTCAAATTTTTACTATCCAACTCGGCAACAGACTTCATAAAGCACCTGTATAGGGATTATAGAGTAGAAATCATTCAAGCTAAAAGGGCAATCAACTCAAAGGGAGAATTAAGGGGAGAAGTTGATGAAGTGCTGGTGAGAAACTTTGAGTAAGACCAAGAATGACGAGGCTTGGGAGAAGTTGTTCGAAATTTATAAAATAATTCCTGCCATACAAAGGGAGGGAAGTTTTGAGATTTCTGCCACGCAAATTAATAAACTTCGTGAAGCCAGACTTATGACAAAGTTTGACCACAGGGCAAACTTGCCAAAGGTTTTTAGCGATAATAAGTTATCAATTTTGCCCATTACCCGTGGAAGCTATGTAATATCCCCTTTTGAGGCTTACCAGGAGCTTAAAGATATAAATGCCGGGATTTCTAAAGCACCCTTCCCCGAGTATTTGCAGAGTATAGACTATGATAATATCAGCAGTGAATCCACAGCCATCAATTGTGCCTTTGTCTCTGGAATTATAGCCGACTTTGTTCAAGACCAAAATTTATTGCCCACCGTTAGCGGGAGAATGAGTTCAAATTCCTTTAGTTTTAGCATTAGAAATATAGCCACCGGTAAGGGTATGCCTGTAAATGTTGTTAATTCCCAAATTGAAATCGACGGGGGTTATGAGGGGTATAATTATCTCACTTTAATAGAGGCAAAAAATTCTATCTCAGATGATTTCCTGATCAGGCAATTATACTATCCTATAGATTATGGTCGGGAAAGGTTTTAAAACAGGTCAAACCTGTTTTTATGGTTTATACAAACGGCATTTACTCCCTCTACGAATATGTTTTTGAAGATATAACAATTATAATTCACTCCTATTGGTTAAGCAGAAAAATTACAGTATAGAGACAGCGATATTAGTTTAGGTGAACTTTTGCAGGTTTTTGAAAGGGTGCAGCTTGTACCCGAACCTGAGATGCCCTTTCCCCAGGCAGATAGCTTTAGGAGAGTTATCAACTTATGTGAGCTGCTATATCAAAATAACATGACAAGGGATGAAATTACCACTAAATACGATTTTGATCCAAGGCAGACCAACTATTATACAGATGCTGCAAGATATTTAGGGCTGGTAGATAAACAGAAGGAAAAGGGTTCTGTGGTTTATGTCCTAACAAGTGAAGGAGAAAGACTTTTTCAGCTTAAATATAAAGCCCGGCAATTAAAGTTTGTGGAATTAATAGCTAAACACAAGCCTTTTTACGACACGTTAAGACGGTGTTTTACCATAGGGAAAATACCTGCAAAGGATGAAATAGTTGATATAATGAAGAAATCTCAGCTTTATAGGGTTGAGTCCGAAAGCACCTTTAGAAGAAGGGCCTCCACCATAGCAGGTTGGCTCAAATGGATCATGGATTTACAAAGATAAATCAAAGGCAGAGGGCCTTTGATTTTTTATTTTGGTGGAAATGTGTTAACTTAAGAAAGTCTTAAGTTTTTCATTAACCCTATATTAAGAATTACAAATTATAATCTAAAGAGTCATTAATGATAGATATTGTTTGGAAAGGAGAGTTGAGATGGACAATTGCTTTGTACTGGTTGTGGATGATGATAAAGAGATTAGGGATGCCATTGAAATTTACCTAAAAAATGAAGGCATCACGGTTATAAAGGCTAAGGATGGCATAGAAGCAATTGAAAAATTAAATGAGCAGGTTATTCATCTCATCATTCTAGATATAATGATGCCTCGTCTGGATGGGATAACCGCCACCTTTAAAATAAGAGAAAAGCAAAACATTCCTATAATTATACTAAGTGCCAAGAGTGAGGATACAGACAAGATATTGGGACTTCAGGTAGGTGCCGATGATTATGTCACAAAGCCCTTCAATCCCCTGGAGCTCATTGCCAGGGTGAAATCACAGCTGAGAAGATATGTCACCCTGGGGAACTATGAAGGGGCGAAAAAAATAATTGATCTTAACGGCCTGACCCTGGAACAAGATGCCAAGGAAGTGACAGTGCTGGGTGAGGTGGTTAAGCTGACACCCATCGAATATAAAATTGTTGAATTACTAATGACGAACCCGGGGCGAGTATTTTCAATTAATGAAATTTACGAGCGAGTCTGGAAGGAACCAGGCTACAATGCTGAAAATACAGTTGCCGTACACATTCGTAAAATTCGTGAAAAAATAGAGATTGACCCAAAGAATCCAAGATATCTTAAGGTGGTGTGGGGAATTGGATATAAAATGGAAAAATAGAATTGTTGTGGCAGCCTGGGTGTTGCTGTTTACCTTTGGACTTAATGGGATATTTTGGGGTTTATCAAACTCCGATGAATACCTCAAAAAAAGTTATTTCTATACCCAGCGGTTTGAAAATCAGCTTAGTAATTTTACTAATTATTTAAGCCTGTTAGAGTTAAGTTATCTGCCTAAGGAGGAAATGAAGGAAAGCATTATAGTTTCAGAAGAAGAGATAAATGAGCACCGCTACAGATACGGAAACCTTACAGAGCAGATTGAAAATATTAAAGGGCAGTATGAGGGTAAAATTCAAGAGGCACAAATAAATAATAATGCTGAATTAACTCAAATGTATATAGACGAAAGGGATAAAAAATAGAGGATATTACAAATAATTTTAAGAGTGACGAGTACGTGCGGGAAAAGGTAATTCAAGAAAAGGGACAGCAGGCAGATAAGTATTACCAAGAACTGGAAAGTCATCGGGCTGAATTTAACAAATATAAGGCTGAATTTAAATACTATTTAAAGGATACCTCAACGGGAGAAACCTTTACTAATTTAGAGGCGGCTAATGATGCCGAGGCCAATAGACTCTTAAGCAATAAGGATATGTTATATGTGCGCAGCTACCCTTCGGTAAGACAAGGCTATCTAAGCACAGAAGGTCGGCGCCTTGTATACCTTCAATACGGAAGTTCTGTGGCTCCCCTGGAAGTGAACAAAAATAAAGTATTTGAGGGTGTAATAGCAGTACCTAAGACAGCCCCTGCAGCAGGTATGGTATTAGGAAGTTTTCATGATTATCAAAGGAGTCAGATGCTTTACTTCCTATTTGTGCTGAGTTCCATAGGGGCCCTTGGTTGAGTCTGAGGTATATAAAAAGACACCCATTCCAGAAATTATGGGTAATGAAAAATGGCAAACTCTTTATAACAAAATACCAATAGATGTAGCAGGCATGACTTTTTAATCTTTACCCTGATAACCTTGAGAAAATTAACCAGAAGCAATTTTATTTACTTAGACTACATGTGGGCTTTTGTAGAAGATTTCCTATTTGGATTAGCTTTAAAGGCAGTCTTTGTTGCATTTACTGTGGTTCAGGGAAAGTTACTGTTAAAGAGGCTGAATAATGGTCAAAGTGACAAAGAATGGCAAACCAGCTTGCTATTTAAATTATTCCAGTCAATAAAGGAAGCCTTTTTAATCAGGAGTATAGGGATCCAGCTTTTGATACTATTGATGATAGTATTTGCCTTTGGTGTAGGTGCTGTTGCGGTGTTAATGGAGCCAAGGTTTATACTGGTGTATTTTCCCCTATTCTTGCTGATAGGCATACCGGCCATATTTTTTATGGTCAGACGAATCGGTTATTTCAATCGCATCGTCACTCACTCAAATGACCTGGTGCGGGGAGATTTACGGTCAGACATACAGGTTGTTGGCAAATCTGCCTTAGCCAATTTGGCGCAAAGCATAAACACTCTACGGCATGGGGTACAGGCATCCCAGAGGGAACAGGCTAAAAGTGAAAGGTTAAAAACCGAGCTAATCACCAATGTTAGCCATGATTTGAGAACACCCCTAACCTCCATTATCACCTATACAGAACTGCTCAAATCCCCGGGTTTAGCCGAGGATGAACGTAATTCTTATATTGAAATTATCGACCGTAAATCTAAGAGATTAAAGGTTTTAATTGATGACCTCTTTGAAGCATCAAAAATGGCCAGCGGAAATATTGAGTTGGTAAAGGAAAAGGTCGATCTGGTCCAGCTATTACAGCAAGCCTTGGCCGAGCACGATGAAACTATCAGGTCGTCCACCCTGCAATTCCGTGTCTCGAACCCGGAAAAAGCCCTGTACGCCATAGTAGATGGACAAAAACTCTGGCGAGTCTTTGATAACCTCATCGGAAACATCCTAAAATACTCACTGGAAAACACCCGGTATATATCTCAATTAAACCCCAAGGCGGCAACGCCATCATTTCATTCAAAAATGTGGCTAAGTACGAGCTTGGAGAAGATATAGACGAACTATTTGAACGCTTTAAGCGGGGTGATCAATCCCGCCACACAGAAGCTCAGGCCTGGGCCTGGCCATCGCAAAATCCATAATAGATCTACACCAAGGCACCATGGAGATAGAAGTGGACGGCGATCTCTTCAAAGTAACCATATCCCTAAACACCACCAATCCCTAGAGGGGGATACTGTCAGGTACTGTCAGGGGGACGGTTCTTCTGACAATCTGAGGCGATTGTCGGGTAGGACTGTCTCCTTTAGATTTCTATGACAGTATAACCTTCCTCAAGGATTGCTTGTTTAATATCAACTAGACCTGTTTTTCCTTGATCAAAACGAACTGTTATCCTATTGTTCAAAGGGTCAATATTAACTTTGTCTACCCCTTTAAGTGCATATAATCGATTTTTAACTGCGGTGTTACTGTTATCACTGATTCCATCAACACTAAGTTCAGCATTAACTAACATAAGAATTCCTCCAATTAAGTACAGTGTAACCTTATAATATCCAAAACAAGACAATTAACCCCCATAAAATTATATGGGGGTTAAAATGCACGTGTGCTGGTAGATTGTCAGTGGAACCGTCCCCGTGACAGGGGGTTAGAAGCGGAGGGAGAGGCAGGTGAGGCCGCCGTCCATTTTTTGAAATTCGGACATGTCCAGTTCGATAGTGGTATAGCCTCGGGCTTGAATGGCAGCTAGTGTTTGAGGGAATCCCTTGGCAACAAGGACAAAGTCGTTGATGAGGATGCAGTTGGCAGAATAGTTTTCTGCAGGTGGGGTCTTGATGATATTGTAGTCCTTGAAGATTGGGTGATTTGCTAGATCTCCAGCGGCTACAAAGTTTTTTTGATCTAAGTATGTAATGCCGGTTTTCAGGTGTAGGAAATTATTAAAGGATACTGCTGAGCCGGTATAGTGGTATTTATTTAGTATGTTTATTAATTGCTTAGCACCTGCTTCATTAGTGCGGTGAGACAAACCAATATAGAAATGATTCTCGACCCTCATGACGTCCCCTCCGTCAAGAAGCCCGTCACCCACAATAGCTTCTATTTCTGAGTAGCAATTCCCTAATGTGTCCCCTATGATCAGCTCTTCGCCCTGTCTGCTTTCCGCACCCAGCCGGGTAATTACGGCGCATTTTTCAGTGACGATGGCAGTATCTTCAACAAAGGTTGAATCAGGATACCTTTCATCTGCTTCTAATACCCTAACTTTAAGGCCACATCTTTCCAAAGCCGCTACATATTGAGCATGCTGCTCTAGGGCTTGGTGATAATCTGGCTTACCCAACCCGGCCTTAGTGATCCCTGCAGCAAAGTTTGTACTCGGTTTTCTGACAATAGCTTGAGTAAACATAGAAACAACCCCTTACGTTAATTGAATGCTTATTATTTCTACAATGTTCACAAACAATTTGATTTTAACCTACCCAGGTGCCTGTGTAAAGAAATACAAAAGTTAGATATAACGAAGAAATTATCTTCAGCAAAGGCCACCCTATTGCAAGAGCCATGTTATAATAATCCGTAATTTAGGGAATCAAAGGAGGCAAGGAAGAATCTTGTGCTTCCTGTTTCACATACTAGGTTAAGGAGATAATTTAGCATTGAATACACAAGGAGTACAGAATAGTGTCAAAGGTGCATATAAGCCTCGAATTGAACAACGTGTTTTGATTATGACCGCCGTTCCAGCGGAGCGGGATGCTGTACTGAGGGGACTGGGGGGCGAGACAGGCTTTGATGTCCTGGCAGCAGGTGTTGGACCTGTAGCTACCGCAGTTCAAACGGCTAAGGCCCTGACAGGGACAGAATATAGTTTGGTAATAAGTGCCGGTATCGGTGGGGGCTTTCCCGGGAAGGCGGGGGTGGGCTCCTGGTGGTGGCCAGTGAAATTATTGCTGCTGATCTGGGGGCGGAGACACAGGAGGGGTTTTGCAGCTTAGAGCAATTAGGCTTTGGCTCATCCAGGGTCTCTGTTGATGAGAATTTATTGAATCTGGTGTATGAGACACTGCTTGGGTCTAATCTTCCTGTTAACACCGGTCCGGTTCTCACGATATCAACGGTAACCGGCACAGCAGAGAGGGCCAGGGAGCTGGCTGACAGGGTTCCGGGGGCAGCTGCCGAAGCCATGGAGGGTTATGGTGTGGCTTTGGCTGCTCAGGACAGAGGTGTAGAAGTTTTGGAGCTTCGGGCCATCTCCAATCTGGTAGGCCCCCGTGACCGTAGTGCCTGGCGGATCAAAGAGGCCTTAGAGGCTTTGGAAGCAGCTACTTCAATATTAGTGAGGGTGTTGAAATGATCAAAATAGCTTTTTCTCCATGTCCCAATGATACCTTTATTTTTCACGCCTGGGTGCACGGATTAATTCCTGGTGCGCCTAAGCTTGAGGTTACCTATGCAGATATTGATATAACAAATAATCTGGCAGCCGGGTTAAAGGGACCAGATATAATCAAAATCTCCTATGCAGCTCTGCCCTGGGTATTGTCCCAATATGATCTTTTACCATGTGGGGGAGCTTTGGGGCGAGGTTGTGGCCCATTGGTACTGACTTCAAAGGCAGTAGATGCTGCAGAGAAGCCCGGCCTTTTATCCGGGAGAAGTGTAGCGGTACCCAGTGAGAGGTCTACGGCCTACCTGCTTTTCCGGTTATGGGCAGCCCAAAATGTGCCGGGGGGAGTTGGCCAAATTAAAGTGCTGCCCTTTCACGAGATTATGCCTGCGGTACGGGACGGTCTGGTAGATGCTGGGCTGGTAATTCATGAGGCACGCTTTACATATCCTTCCTATGGCTTAAAGCTATTGGTAGATTTAGGCAGCTGGTGGGAGTCGGATACCAACCTGCCAATCCCGCTGGGAGCTATCGTAGCCCGTAAAAATGAGAATCTCCAGGCAATTGCGACTGGATTCGAGCCTCGGTGAAATATGCCTGGGCTCACCCGGAGGAATCTAAACAGTATGTACTAAAGCATGCCCAGGAGCTGTCGCCAGAGGTAGCACAGGCACACATTGGACTTTATGTGAACGACTTTACAGAGAATCTTGGAGAAACGGGCTTTAAGGCCGTGACCACCCTGCTAAAACGTGCCTCGAAAGAAGGACTGGTGCCAGAGGTAAACCTGAATACACCGGCAAGCTATTAATAGTATTAGATTATTAAGTTTGTGGTCCATTGTCTAAGAATCCCTAAGGATCCACAGTTATCGTGAAGAACTTTTAGCATTTATAGGTTAATTGTGTAATATCACTTTATTCTTTATTAAATGCCATATTAACAAGGCTTATAACGTTATAACAATTTTAAATATTATGTTAAAATTAAATTTGTCCAAAAAAATCATACTATATGTCGCTTAATTCCTCATTCCTGGGGAAGCGGGGGAACCATATTTTTGGGGTTAATACGGTGTGCTTCACACTGTTAGGGTTATACTTTTCAATCCGAACCCGTCAGCTAACTTCGTAGGCGTAGAAAAGTTAAATTGCAATGGTTAAATCTTTACTTTAATCATTTGTACTAATTTTTTGTCGTCTTCCCCCTTGGAGAATAATTCCAAGGGGGTTTTTTGATCATTTGAATGGGGGAGTGATATGATTCAATTTGAAAAAATAACAAAGTCCTTTGGTGATCTTGTTGTGGTAGACAAGCTGGATTTACATGTCAAAGAAGGTGAGTTCTTAGTTCTGATTGGACCAAGTGGGTGTGGTAAAACTACAACTTTAAAAATGATCAATCGTCTTGTGGAGCCCACCTCCGGGGATATCTTTGTAAAGGGTAAAAACGTCATGGAAATGGACCCGGTGACGCTGCGACGTGAAATTGGTTATGTTATTCAACAGATCGGTTTGTTTCCCAATATGACTATCCAAGAAAATGTGGACGTAGTGCCCCGTCTTCTGGGCTGGGACAAGGAGCGAAGAATTAATAGGGTAAGGGAATTATTAAGTCTGGTGGACATGGACCCGGAGCTTTATACAAATCGCTACCCCAATGAATTAAGCGGCGGACAGCAGCAGCGTATTGGTGTATTAAGGGCATTGGCAGCAGAGCCGTCAATCATTCTTATGGACGAGCTTCGGGGCACTTGATCCGATAACCCGCGAAAGTCTCCAGGATGAATTGAAAAACCTCCAAAGTAAGCTGCACAAGACTATAGTTTTTGTTACCCATGACATGATGAAGCCTTAAAATTAGCAGACCGCATTGTTTTGATGAAAGACGGTAATATTGTACAGTTGGATACTCCCGAGATGCTCTTGCGCAAGCCGGCCAATGATTTTGTTGTTGATTTCATAGGAAAGCATAGAACAAACGGTCAGGAGCTGCAAGCAGTTGAAAGCATCATGAATCCTAACCCGGTACTTATAAGTCCGGAGAAGGGCATAGCTGAGGCTGTAGCATTAATGAAGCGTAAAAGGGTAAATACCTTGTTGGTGGTAGACAGCCAGCAAAGGTTATTGGGCACCCTTTCGGTGGAAACCTTACGGGCTTATAAAAATGCTAATAAAGTGGGGGACTTGGCATACAGCAGTGTGCCTACGGTCAAAGCCGGTTCGCTGGCCCGGGATGCCTTTGATATGCTAATAAACCAAAGGTTAGATTATATCCCGGTGGAGGATGACAATAATAAAGTGCTGGGGATAATCACCCGTACCAGTATGGTAAATGCCCTGGCAAATGTGGTTTGGGGTGAGGAAGAAACAGCATGAATGAATTAATACAAACCTTTATTAACCGCCATGATGAAATATTGATGTTAACCTGGCAGCACATTTATATTACAGCGGGATCCGTTGCTTTAGGTGCGCTGCTTGCCATTCCTCTAGGCATCTGGCTGGCTGACCGGGAAAAAGTAGCCCGGTATGTATTAGGATTTATAGGAACAATACAAACCATACCAAGTTTAGCTTTTTTCGGATTTGCCTTTCCTATTTTAGGCATCGGCTTACTCCCCGCAATGACGATACTTTTTCTATATTCCATCTTTCCGATTCTTCGCAACACGTACACTGGTATCAAAGAGGTAAATCCCGCTCTGGTTGAGGCAGGGCGAGGAATGGGTATGAATAAATGGGAACTTCTTACCCTGGTGAAGCTGCCATTGGCACTGCCTCTAATTATTGGTGGTGTTAAGATATCCACAGTTTACATCGTAAGCTGGGCCACAGTGGCAGCCCTAATAGGTGCAGGAGGGCTCGGAGATTTGATCCTTGGTGGTATCAGCATGGTAAACATTAATCTAATCATTGCAGGCACCATTCCCGCGTCACTACTGGCCATTTTATTTGGCTTGATGATCACACAAATTGAAAAAGCAGTAACGCCACAGGGCTTAAGGGCAAAATAAAAAATGAAGGAGGTGTACTATGTTTGAAATAACATCCCTTTCCATTGAACATTTGTGGCTATCGGCTTCCGGAGTATTGATTGCCGCACTCATAGGAATACCCATAGGCATAATTTGCTGCAAATACGTTCATTGGCAACCCCTGTGCTAGGTCTAATAGATATGTTGCAAACAATTCCCAGCTTAGCAATGCTGGCCATAGCCCTATACTACTTTGGCCTTGGCAACGGCAGCTTGATATCTGCATTAGTGGTATATTCCTTATTACCAATAGTAAGGAATACCTATTTGGGCCTAAAGGGTGTCGATACCAATTTAATAGAAGCAGGTAGAGGTATGGGAATGACCAAGCTGCAGTTGCTATGGCAGGTGCAATTACCCATAGCCCTTCCAGTCATGTTATCCGGCTTTCGGGTGGCCATGGTGACGGCCATAGGAATTGCTACCATAGGGACCTTAATTGGTGCCGGAGGCTTGGCAGTCCCATCTGGAGAGGTATACAGTTAGCCGATAACTCTATGATCTTGTCTGCTGCTATACCGGCTGCGTTACTGGCCATACTGTCAGACGTAATATTAGGTACTCTAGAGAAAATCACTGTTCCAAAGGGATTAAAGACAAGGGAATCAGTTCAATAAAGGGAGGTACAAAATGAGGGGAAGAAGTACTATATTTTAATAGCTTCATTGTTGATTTTAATGTTGGCCATAACTGGCTGTGGAGGCGGAGATGCCGCCGGTGGCAAGGAAAAGATAGTAGTGGGCTCTAAGAACTTTAATGAAAGCATTATTCTGGGTGAGCTTATGGCTCAACTAATTGAAGCAAAAACTGATCTGCAAGTTGAACGAAAGTTGAATTTAGGGGGAACCCTGGTGTGCTTCCAAGCACTGAAAAAGGGTGACTTGATGTATACGCCGATTATACAGGAACAGGATTAATGGCGGTACTAAATATGCCTGTGGAAACAGACCCTGATAAGGTTTATGATATCGTACAAAAGGAATATAATGAGCAGCATAATATTAAGTGGCTAAAGCCCCTTGGTTTTAACAACACCTATGCCATAGCAGTTCGCCAGGAAACTGCAGAAGAGCATAATCTAAAGACAGTTTCCGATTTAGCACAAGTATCACAACAGCTCGCCTTTGGTACCGACCAGGAATTTATTAACCGTGAAGATGGCCTAAAGGGACTAAAGGAAATCTACAACATGAAATTTGAGAAAGAGCAGGCCATGGAGATAGCCTTACGCTATCAAGCCATTGCTAATAAAAATATATCAGTAACAAATGCCTTTGCAACCGATGGAGAACTGATTAAATACGATTTGGCAATATTAGAAGATGATAAAAATTTCTTCCCTCCCTACTACAGTGCACCAACCGTTAACCAGAATACCCTGGAGAAGCACCCCGAGTTGGAAGAGGTTTTAAATCTATTGGCCGGGCAAATTAGTGATCAAGAGATGCAGCAGCTAAACTTCAAAACAGCCGTTGAGGGCCAAGCCGAAGCAGAAGTGGTAAAAGAATTTTTACAAAGCAAAGGGCTAGTATAAGTTAAAGAACCAGGGTTTGCAATAACCCCTGGTTCTTTTCTTACTTAAGCGATAGATATTGCTAAATAAATGGTAAAATATAGCCTAGGCAACCAACAATTTTAATGAAATGGGGATTATTTTCATGGCAGAACATCAAGACTTATACTATCTCCGTAAAGCAATCGAGGTATCACAGCGGGCAAGGGAGCACGGTAATACCCCTTTTGGGGCGGTGCTGGTTGACCCGAAGGGGATCGTACTTTTGGAACAGGAAAATATAGAAATCACCGAGGCAAACTGTACCGGACATGCGGAAACCACCCTTATGGAGCGGGCCTCTAAAGAGTATTCGAAAGAGTTTCTCTGGAAATGCAGCTTGTATACCACGGCGGAGCCTGTGCCATGTGTGCCGGGGCCATTTATTGGGGTAATGTTGGACGGGTGGTCTATGGAATAAGTGAGCAGAGGCTGCTGCAGCTCACCGGGATAATGAGCAAAACCCAACCTTCGATTTACCCTGTAGGGAAGTCTTTGCCAGGGGACAAAAGCAGATTGAGGTAGTTGGCCCTTTCCCCGAAATTGAGCAAGAGGTTGTTAAAGTCCACGAAGGTTTTTGGGACTAGAAGGGAGCAATAATATGTACCAAATTGCCCATATCGGCATCAAGGTTAAAGATGTGGCAAGGTCCATGAAATTTTATCAAGAGGTTTTAGGCTGTGAAGAAAAGGAGCGTCATGAAAATGAACGGGTGAAGATAATCTTTGCCATGAGCGGAAACGACATATTAGAATTTATTCAGGATAAAACAAAGGAGAACAATCTCCCCGAAGGTGTTGTTAACCATATCGCCTTTCATGTAGCTGATATTGAAAAAGAAATTAACAGGCTCCGGGAGCTTGGGGTGAAATGTATATCCGATGAACCAGAGAGTTTAACGGAGGGAAAATATTCTTTTTTTCCGGGCCAGACGGGGAAATACTGGAGTTTGTTGGGTAAGGGTTACCCATTGGGTAAAGCCTAACGTTTCAAATTAACGTTAGGCTTATAAATACAATTGAAATAAAAAGACAGTCTAAGTAATTCTTAATCAACCACCGGTTTATTAAATTCAATATGATTAAGCTCAAAAAGATACCAACAGAAATCACCGGTCTTCAATCTCCAGATGACTTCTCCCTTGGTTGGTACCTTATGCCCTCAAATTCCCGATAATCCTTCATGGTGACCAGCCATTTTTCCAGAACATACTTTCCATCCACCGCCATATATCTATCGGCGGAAAAACTGGTAACCTCACCCAAATCATTAAACTCAAACACCCCGGAGGTTGATAAGCCATCATAGCTCATGGTGGCCCTTGCCGAATGGGTGTCTATTGCTTCCCATTTAATATAGTCACATAAAGCCGCCGTTGGGTACCAAACAATTTCACCTAAATACCTTAGTTGCGTGCCCTGATCAATTTCCTCTCCACGGGCGTTGGCCACAGTAAATAAAGACAGGACTTTAATCAGCATATTGCCCTTACCCTCGGTGAACATATCCCTTCCGGCTATGTGTATCAATGGGGCAGCTTTAATTTTAGCCCGCCAAATAAAGCCCGGTGGGTTTGTGGTATAAAAGTATTCCGTTTCCGCAGGCATCCAGCTGATTTTCTTTTAGTCTCAGTTGAGCAGATTGTTTTGAATAAACCGTGGTAATTCTTTCTTTACCAATAATCTGAGAGTATTGCAGCCAGTTTTGCACGCATAGAGGCAACCCTGCTAAATCCTTTTTTTCAATGATTTGCCCGACACTATCCCCACTCCCTGCCAGCAATTGCTCCAATTCTTGTTTTACCTTTTGATTAAACAAATAATTTGCTACCAATGAAGCTGTAATAACAGCGAAGATTACAATTATTAGAACAAGAAATATAATCAAAAGTAGCTTGGGCATGTAAATACTCCTATCTGGCCAAAGGCAAGGCCAAATGATTTTTATCGTAAATATAGCATTATATTTTTCCTTGTCAACCCTAATGTTTACACCTGACATAAAAATTGTTAGGCTTTATAATCTAATAAAAGTCACGCCCTTGGAGATATAAATGATGAATGGCGGTGAACATGCTGAAGCTGGAGAGGCTTATTTCAATCCTTGTAATATTACTTAGAAAAGAACGTGTCCAGGCAAAGGAATTAGCTGAAATGTTCGGTGTTTCAGTGAGGACAATTCTGCGGGATGTGGATGCCATAGACCTTGCGGGAATACCAATTGTGACCTATCAAGGGTTTAATGGAGGCATAGGGATAGCAAAGGCTATCGCCTGGACAAGAGCATCCTCACCAAGGATGAAATGGCTGCCATAATTACCATGGCCAAAGGCATGGCAGGGGCTTTACCGGACAAAAATCATGAGATTCTATTAGAAAAGCTTAAAAACACCTTGTCCTCAGCCCAGGTTGAAAACCTGGAAACTAAGGTGAATCAGCTTGTCATTGACCTTTCACCCTGGAGAGGGAACCAGTCCCTTAAGGTTAAAGCAGCTAACATTAGAAGGGCCATTGATAGCCTGAAGGAGCTAAATTTTATCTATACCGACTCATCTGGACATACGACAATGAGGGAGGTTGAACCTACTCTCTGGTACTAAAGGGGCAAAGCTGGTACCTCTATGGATGGTGTCTTATGCGGCGGGATTTAAGGCTATTTAAGTTAGCAAGGATAAAGGAACTAACTGTAACAGATAAATCCTATAAACCCCGCGAAATATCCCTTGAACAACTTCCCTGGGAAGGTAACCGACAAAGGCCAGAAAACATGATTAAATTGGAGCTTGTATTTGAACAGGAATTTGCAAGCCTAGCTGAGGAATGTTTTGGTGAAGAGGTTTGTAAAGGTGATGATGGGAGAATAATGGTAATGGCAGAGATGCCTGAGAACAACTGGCTCTACGGTTTTCTGCTAAGCTTTGGCACAGGGGTGGAAGTAATAAACCCACCTCACATTCGTACAAAACTATGCAAAATTGGCGAAGGGATTTATAAAAAATATTTGCAGCAAACATGACATTATGGTGACAGGTTTAGAATGATATAATCAAGAAAAAATAGAGGTGATAAAAATGGACTACAAATTTGAACTGAATGAGCAGCAAGCACAGCCTGTACTCTCAATGCGCACAAGAACTGCCGTGGGCAATTTGCCCCAGGAGTTGGGCAAAGCATACCACACAATTATCAATTACCTAAATGAGCTTGGTGAAAAACCCTTTGAAGCGCCCTTTGCGGCCTACTACAACATGGATATGGAAGACCTGGATGTGGAAATGGGATTTCCCGTTGCCAAACCTCTGCCGGGCAAGGGTGAAATAAAATCAAGTGAAATCCCCGCAGGGAGCAGGTCTCATGCATGTACAAGGGGCCATATAACCAAATGGAACCTGTATATAATGCCATGATGCAATGGATCAATGAAAATGGTTATGCACCAACGGGAGTTGCTTACGAATTTTATTACAACTCCCCTATGGAAGTTCCTGAAAGCGAACTGCTAACCAAAGTTGTTTTCCCCATTAAATAGTAGTAATTTTTATTGAGGTGCCAAGTGACCGAGATAGATTTAATACTGGATGCCAGTTTTACGCCTACCTATGAAGATATATGCTGCTATATGAATAAAGCTGTCCAGGAAGGCTGGCAGGAAATGAACGCTTTTATTCAGCAAAGCTACAAAGCCTCGCCTAAGCTTGCCTATAGTAAATGCTCTGCAAAACCGGGCTGGAATATAAAATATAAAAAGCAGGCAAATCTATTTGTACCCTATATCCAGAAAAAGATGGCTTTATCGCACTGGTAGTAATCTCATTGGATTTAGTGCCGTTGGTTGAAGCAATGACAAATGAATTTGAGACTGAGGTTCTTGAAACAGTACGAACTGCGAAACCGTTTAACGGTACCAAGTGGTTAATGATACAAGTAACAAATGATAGCGTCTTAAATAACGTGAAGCGACTTATATTGCTTAAAAATCTATAGATTTAATTGTGAACAAAAGACCTTCTGCTTGTCAAATGAACTGCCCCCTGTCAAGTAGACAGTGGAAATAATAAAAATCCCTGACACCAATCATTTCCTTATGGTTGGTGTTCATTTTTATGCTGCTGAACTATTCAGGAATTGTCTGTATTCCAAAGGCGTCATA
>AWVY01000038.1 GCA_004143605.1 Desulforamulus aquiferis | reverse complement strand
CTGCGGAGAGAGGAGTCGTGAGGGATTATTAAAACCCGAATATTGGTAGTTTCTCGACAATCTGAAGCCCTTCAAACTGAAGGGCTTGTTTCTTGCTATTCACAGCATTTGCCCAGCCAATCATTTATAATTGACTGTATTGAGCATTTTGTTTTTACCCATAATTGGCAACCCTGGAAGGGTTAGCTGTTCCCAAATAAAGATCCTGGTTTTCTGAGAGAAATGCATCCTAACACCATAGTTATATGGGTTATCAAAGCCATTTAATGAGACTGGGACCAAGTTTAGTTTATTGTTTACTTTACAAGCAAGTTCAAAATGACCTGGTATAAAAATACCAGGCCATTTCCGATACTCTATTTCGTCCTAATCCAAAAAGATCCCCCGAGGTCTGTACTCCCTCCATGGTTGCACTTTCCCACAAAGGTAAAACTTCTCCACTAAGTTCTTTATCATTACTAATGAATGCATTTGGCATTACAATTTCACACTTGTTCCCCTGGGCCAGGAGATAGGCTGCCAGTAGATACTGTTCAGAATAATACCTTGCCCCCCACTCAGGTGGATAATCATAGGGAAGAAAAATATCGTGGAAGTGAACTAATACTCCGGTCGGCAGATAGGGTAAGATATCCAAAAATACAACAGACACATCTGAATTCATAAAAACCTGTGAGAGTTATCTATAAATAATATATCTCCTGCTTGAAGTTGCTTGAAAATTGTAAGGTCCAGTTCCTCTATCGGTTCCCTAATTATTTTTTCGCAAATGTCATTGATCTCTGCCCTGGGGTTAGGATCAATTGATGTAACACTGGTATCCAGCCCTTGGTCCGAGATAGCCCGCCGGGCAAACTTAGTTGAATTACCACTGCCTATTTCTAAATACCTTTTAGGTTTAAATATACTGATAAAACAATATAAAACAACGGCATCCAAACCAGAAAACCAACCATTCATCCAACCGGGAGCTTTCGAATTTACCTTATCCTCGTGACGATTTATTTTATGAAGCTGCTCCTTATAGTCAAAAAAATCATTTATATACTTTTGATATACTGACCTGTGGGACTCAATAATGCTGTAGAGGCTGGATGGGGTGGCTTTCCATATCCGTACCTTGGTCTAGAACGAACCGGATAATCTAAATATATATACATCTATTTCCCCCCGCATCAAGTCAAAAGCGGCTGCCACCACTGCCAGTTATTAATGTACCAAGCTACTGTGTCCCTTAAACCTTGCTCAAAGGAATGTTGAGGCTTCCAGCCAAGTTGGCTGGAAATTTTCGATGCATCAATGGCATATCTCCTATCGTGGCCCTGCCTGTCATTAACGAAGGTTATTAATGATTCTGGCTTGTTTAGTAAGTCCAGTATCCCCTTAATTACCTCTAGGTTTGTTTTCTCACAATTACCACCAATATTGTATGTTTCACCGGCTTTACCCTTAGTTAGGACCTCATAAATTGCTTGACAGTGATCTGCGACGTGCAACCAATCCCTAATGCTTAAACCGTCACCATAGACAGGAAGTGGTTTATCTGATAGGGCATTAATGATCATTAGAGGGATTAGCTTTTCGGGAAACTGATAGGGTCCGTAGTTATTGGAGCATCTAGTTATGGCCACAGGAAATCTATAGGTTTGATAGTAAGCCCTGGCCATCAGGTCAGCTCCGGCCTTGCTGGCTGAATAGGGACTGCTCGGGGCCAAGGGGCTAGCTTCTGTAAAAAAACCGGTGCTTCCAAGTGAACCGTATACCTCATCCGTTGATACCTGAATAAATTTCACACCGATTTCCGTGTCAGTTGAAGAGTTCCAATTACTCCTTGCCGCTTCCAGCAGTACCTGGGTGCCTTCCAGGTTAGTCTTAACAAAAATATTAGGATCCCTGATACTCCTATCAACATGGGATTCTGCCGCAAAATTTACGACTGCGTCAATTCCGGTGCTGAAGATCCAACGGACATGTTCAACCTCGCATATATCATCCTTAATGAAGGTATAATTAGGATTTGCTTCGAATTCCTTGAGGTTTTCCAAGTTACCAGCATAGGTTATTTTATCCAGGTTTATCACCCTGATATGGGCATGATTATTCAAAATATATCTGATAAAATTACTGCCAATAAATCCATATCCTCCAGTTACTAACAAATTCATTGGACACCCTCCCTTCTCAGTTCAAGGTATCTTTCTAAAGCATCCTGCCAATGAGGCAGTAAATAACCCAAAGTTTCATAAAGGGGAAAAGGATCTAACACTGAATTGGAAGGTCGTTTAGCTGGACGGGGGTATTTGAAAGTCTTTACAGCCCTAATTTGGGCAGGACTGCCACATTTATTTAGGATTTCCTTGGCTAATTGATACCAACTGGCCTTTCCTTGGTTGGTTACGTGATAGGTACCGTAATAACCTGTCTCAATTAAATCGGCCATGGTCCGGGCTAAATCTTTGGTAAAGGTAGGACAGCCAAGCTGATCATCCACAACCTTAAGCTCTTCCTGCCGTTGACCAAGTTTAATGATAGTTTCGATAAAATTACCACCCCCGGTCCCAAATAGCCAACTGGTCCTAACTAAATAAAATTTACTAAGAAGGGAAGTTAAATAGTATTCCCCAACCTTTTTACTCCAGCCGTAGGTATTTACCGGGCTTGGCTGGTCAAAGATATTATAGGGTTCTTCCTTTTGTCCGTCAAAAATATAGTCCGTACTTATATGCATAAGTGGTATTTGTGTGCTTTGACAGGCTAGGGCAAGATTTCGCACACCCAGGCCGTTAATTTTAAGGGCAAGCTCCCTTTCAGATTCTGCCTTGTCTACATTGGTATAGGCGGCACAATTAACTATTAAATCAGGCTTAGCATTTTCTACACATTGATAAACCTGCTTTAATTCAGTAATATCTAAATCATTCTTGTATCTGGGAAGAGTTTCACAGCCCCTTTGGGACAATACTTCGAGAACATCCTTTCCCAGCATACCCCCAGCACCGGTAATTAAAATTCTCATCCATGCTTTACCTCCCAGGAATAAGGAATGGAGGGATCATCATAGGGCAGCCTGTATTCGTCGGGCTGCTGATAATTATAAAGTTCCGTAGGAAAGTTTATTATTAAGGCTGTGGAGTTGCCTCTGCTGTAAACCCATGATAAACAAAGGAGGGATTTTCAAAAGTATTGGGTTAAGCTGCCCCATATGAAAATCATTAATTAATCCCTTTGTGGGGCTATCATCCCTTAAATCGCAAAGAACCACTTTAGCCATACCAGAAACACACACAAAGTGATCTGTTTGCAGCTTATGGTAATGCCAGGCCTTAATGACCCCGCTATAGCAAGCAGTCATATAGCTTGGCCGAAACGTTCAAACTCCGGCCAATCTGACCGGAGCATTTCCATTAGGTAACCCCTTTGATCGGGGATTACAGGTAATTTTTTTATCATGACCCCTTCAATCAAATTCATATCATCTTCTCCTATTCTACAGGGTAATTTCAGAGTCATCTCCAACTAAAAGCCTTAATGCCCTTCCCCTACTTTCCTTACGATAAACTCTGCTGTTATAGCCAATTAGACTATCTTCGATTCTCTCCACATTTTTCAGATGGCAGTTATCTAGAATCACTGCATGCTCAACAGACACATCCTCAACTATGCTCCCATTGCCCAGGGCCGTATAGGGACCAATAAAGGAATTTTTTATTGTTACGTTACTTCCCACAATAACGGGACCCCGTATGATACTGTTGCTTACCCTTGAACCGGTACCCACCTCAACACGGCCTGAAATGATGCTTTGCTCATCAATTTCCCCCTGAATACTATAGGTAGCATATTCATCCAACACCACACGATTTGCTTCAAGAATATCGTCTTTTTTGCCAGTGTCCAGCCACCAGCCATGCAGAATTTTAGCCTCCACAACGAAATTCATATTAATAAGCTCCTGAATCGCGTCAGTTATTTCTAATTCCCCCCGCCAGGAGGGCTTAATTCTATCTATGGCCTTATGGATAACCGGCCTGAACAGGTAGACACCTATTAGAGCTAAATCGCTTGGAGGATGCTGAGGTTTTTCCAATAGTCTGATCACCCGGTTATCCTGCCCAAGTACTGCTACCCCAAATTGCCTGGGATCCTTCACCCTTTTTAATTGAATGATGGCATCTGAAGGGGAATTGATAAAGTCCTGAACCAATTCACGGACACCACCCTGGATTAAATTATCCCCCAGAAACATGAGAAAGGGTGCGTCCCCCAAAAAGTCCTTGGCAGTTGTCACAGCGTGGGCTAGCCCTGCAGGCTTATCCTGCAGGATGTAAGTGATGCCAGCTCCCCAGTTGGCCCCGTCTCCCACCGCTTCCCTTACACTGCCTCCTGTTTCAGGAGAAACAACAATCCCAATATCCTTAATTCCTGCATTAAGAATCTGTTCTAAAACGAAATGAAGTATAGGTTTATTGGTCACCGGGATCAGTTGTTTTGCGGTAGTATAGGTCAAGGGCCTAAGCCTCGTACCAGTACCACCGGAAAGTATTAATGCCTTCATAATCTTCCCTCCGCTGTCATAAAGGACAATAGTGCTGCTCCTTATTAAATCCCCCGGTAATAATATCCAAGGTTATAGCTCATAGGTGGATAAACATCCAGGGCTAAATTCCACTTTTCTGCAAATTTATTCCAATTTGTCTCAATTAACTCTTTGTAATCAATCTTAGCCCCTGTAAAGGTTTTACTACCAAAGTGGTGAATAAAAACACTGCTGCAAACAACAATTTTATAACCGGCTAGGCGGGTTCGGATACAATAGTCATCATCTTCATAATTACCAATCCCAAAGCGCAAATCAAAACCACCAATATGGTCTACCACTTCTTTTTGATGAGCATACATAGTCCAATAACACGATTTATTTCAAAACTGCTAGTAGCATATCTTGCTGCCAACTCAGCTGCAAACAAATGCATTCCTTCCAGGTCTTGATAGGGAACCTCCTTTATTACCTGTGCTCCGGCAACACAATTGGAACGTGGCCCTACTATCCCTATTTCCTTACTGGAATTTGCCAATTTTATCATTCTAGTCAGCCAACCAGAAGTGACCACAACATCATTGTTAAGGATTAACACAAACTCTCCCTTAGCAATAGCCATTCCCTGATTACAGGCGGCTCCAAAGCCGAGATTATTAGAATTATTTATTATCTGTATGTTCTTGTGAACCCCAGCCAGATAATTAAAATACTCATTGGTTCCATCTTCTGAGCCATTGTTAACCAATATCAGCTCGAAGGGCTCCTTGGTATGCTCAAAAACGCTAGCCAGGCAAAGTTTCGTATATTCAACCTGGTTATAACAGGGTATGACAATACTGGTAAGAGGGTTAACTCTTGTTTTCATATCAGGTTCTATTTTTCCTAACCATTTAGCGTGAAAATGGCAAATATTAGGATCTATATGATTAAACCTTCCTTCACTCACTGACTCATAGTGGTACAATACGCTATGGGGACAGTAAATAACCCGGTACCCCTTTTGCCTTACTTTTAAGCACAGGTCAACATCCTCGTATCCATTAACGTAGGCCTCATCAAAGCAACCCACGTCAAAAAAAAGTTCTCTCCTTATCAGCATACAGGCACCGGTAACAACCTGCAGCTCCCTAAACCTGTTAGCCTCTTTAAAATCTCCCGGTTTACGGTGAAAAATATGAAAGGGTGTAAGGGGCCAGGGTGCATTTTCAGCAATAGCTACCCCGGCATGCTGAATAGTTCCGTTAGGAAACAATAGCTTGCTGCCAACAATGCCTACATCACTTTGATTTTCAATAATACTAACTAAATTATCTAACCAGTCCGGAAGAGAGACAGTATCATTATTCAAGAAGACAAGATATTTACCCTTAGCCAATTTCGCACCTTGATTAGACGCTCTGGCAAAGCCTAAGTTTTCTTGATTATAAATAACTTTGAAATTTGCCGTTAGCCCTTGAAGATATGCCTTTGTACCATCCTTGAACCATTGTCTATTATAATGATTTCAATTCCCCTAAGATCAAGGGTATTATTTAAGCTGTTGATACACATCTTGGTATACTCCAGCTTGTTATAAACAGGTATAACTATAGATACCAGGGGATTAGATCCAAACTGATCTAGATCATCTTTTGGGGCTGTACACCTTCATCATGAACCCAATTTCCTAGAACTTCATAATATAGTTCTTCCAATTGTTCCACTTCTTCTTTTAATGTAAATACCTTTGTTTGGCCCGCTCCCAATGTTAAGCTATTTAATAGATTTTGTTCAGTGATTATCCGGTGAACAGCATTTCTTAATTCTTGCCAGCTACCTACCGGAAATAACAAACCATTAATGTTATCCTTAACTATTTCATTGATACCAAAGGTTTCTGCAGCAATTATGGGTTTACCGTAAATGAGAAATTCCCTTGCAGTAAGGCAATAGGTTTCAAAATATGACGGAACTATCCCCACATCGGCAGTTTTCATAATTGCCCCAATATCATCTGGGGTATAAGTTCCAGCATACTTGATTTTACCTTGTGATAAATTTTCTAGTTCTTTTATTTTTTCCATTTCTGTTAAATGATGCACTTGACCATAAATAGTTAACGTAAAATTTCCCTGAAGAATATCTTCATCCTTAATGCTTGATATAAAATATCCAAACCCTTATGTTTAGCTATGCTGCCAATGAATACTAACCTAGTTTCTTCAGTTCTATTATCACAGTCTCCATCTTCTTTCCCACTAGCTCTGATCCCAATGGGTAAAACAGTTTCTTTTTATTCGAGCCAATGAAGTTGTGCAGATAGCTTTGCCAATTTAAGCTGGGGAATAATAGTAAACTAATATGCTTTTGATATAAATAATTAATATAGCTTAGCCGTGCATAAAACTTGCCAAGTAGATTCGCTTTGTTATTAATGGAGTATATTTCATTTGTGGGGTATCGCTTCCTGAGTAAGCAATCCGAACACTTTTCTGCACTTGCACCCATGCATAATTTTAGTTCATTTGATTCATTTACTCTAAAATATGAATTAACGGGTGTTGTTGCAAAATAACAATAATCCACCAAATCATGCATTTCCCTAACTACCGGTATTCCCCTATCTGAAAATATCTGTATAACCTTTGGATTCATAAAAAGAAGGTTATTAATATGGACTAAATCCGGTTTAAAATCATTAATTACCTTCTCTATCTCTTCGAAATAATCACTCTGCTGTTTAAAAAAATCATTTTGAAGCCAACTGGCATGTTCAATTTTAGGGATTTTGTAAATTGTTAACTGTTCAAGGATTTTCCTTTCTGCCTTTTCTTGGGACTGAGGAATCATTACAGCTACACTATGTCCCCTTTGTTTCAGTTCAGTGGCCTGATTGTATGTCACAATAGGTACGCCGCTTTTTTCTAAAGGATAGATATTGTGACATACAAATAGGGTTCTTAATGGCCTCCGATTAACCAATTCCTTATTTTTTAAGTCCATTTCACCTTGTTTTCTCAAATCCTTGGGGGAAGCAATTATTAAATAAAGATCTGTATTTTTAAGATTTGAATTTTCTTCTTTAGAAAAATGAAATCCAAAAGGACTATTTACATTTCTCGATTCCATTAGCAATAGCTCGAAGGAATAAAAGTATTTAGTAAAGAATTTTTTGACCTTTTCTAATGTCCAATTGGTAACATGATCTGAGTTATATTCAATGCCATGAACCCTGGCATCAGGCAAGGATATGCCAATAAGCCATCTTCGTCAAGGACATCTAACAACTGAAAAAGAAAACCCTCGGCATCCTCAACGTGTTCTATTGTTTCAATACTTACAACGGCATTATATTTACACCCCTGCTTATTTAAGGAAAATTCTTCAAGGGTATTTTGTAAATAATTAACATTATTCTTAAAGTTTAACAGTGTTGCATACTCAATTGCTTCCTTATCCATATCAACGCCCGTTACACTTACCAGACTGCTATTCCCCAGTATTACAGACCCATAACCGCTGCCGCAGGCGCAGTCTAATATAGAAATATTAGACTGCGGAAACTTTTTATCTATATATTTTTTTACCTCCCGATAAATATCCATAAACTTTAAGGTTAGAACATAATCCTCAAGTCCTATAACGGCCCTCCGATGAGGATTACCATTTTTAATGTGATCAAAAACCGGAAAATTCCTTGCTGTTTCTGTAAACCTATAGCGAGGCTGCCAATCTATTTTCTTGTCATCCTGGAGGATTTGTGCAATTAGCTTAATACTCTGGGTATAAATTTGCAATTTAACATTATTATTTAAATCCATAAGGATAGAATCAAAAATAATTAGTGGAGAAGTCTCTTTATTTTCTACCATCAGTTCATTAAGTAATACTGGAATCACTAGATTTGACTCTAAATTTGCCAAGAGTAAATCAAAAATATCCTATTTTGAACTTTTTTAATATTTAAGGCTAAGACCAGCCATTGTGCCTCAGGAATTTTGTCGTAAATTTGAAATTTACTAAACTCATGACTAAACCTAAATAACATATTTTTATCTTCCTTTTAGAAAATTAGACTAAGAAAAAAACCCCGACTAGTAAGCCCGGGGAACTATTTCCACAAAGAAAACTTGGCTTCCGCCAATCCTTTAGTCATCGGCTGAAGCCTTAGTTGACCTTGTACGTATCAGAAAGTATTTAAACTTTCTGATACGTAAATAAAGGCTGTAATATCGCCCTCTGCTTAAAGCCACTTTTAACCTTAGGCTTTTCAGTCTCATTAATTTCTTTAACAGGATCAGTGTTGACTGGTAAAGTGGTAATTGTATTAACCTTTGTAGAACGTTTCTCATTACTAATGTAGAAACTCCTGCGGCAGCCAGGCCAAGGATAAGTAGTCCCGCAATAATAACTATGGCTGTAGGCTTAGTTGACAGGCTCTCCATAAATCCCATATTTATCGGCTTCTTAGGAGCTTTAGGTTCTGCCCCTGCCTCATTGATTATATTGTCAAACTCCTCCAACCACTCTTTATCTTCTCCCGGTCCCAATTCGAAAACCCCATCACAAAAACTTGTGTTTTTTTAATTTTTTTAACCTTTGCCTTCTTAGGCTCAGTATGAGGAAGCTCTCCGTTATCCAATGTATTGTTTAAATTCTCTTCAACAACTTGATCAACTATTTTTACAATGTCATCTATAAAACCCATAATCACCACCCCCAAAAGTACTTTGTAAATACAATAATTTTTGCCATGGGTATTTACAAAATAGTGATTTTCTTACAAAATCTGCTTTTACATAATATTTATACCCTGGGAATAAAGTGACAGGAAATCATGAAGTAACCAAGAAAAAACTTGACTTGCACCAAGTCCCTCACACCTATGTAAAATGCTCCCTCAGGTAAACAGCTTTTAAACTGTTACCATAAGAGAGCATATCAAAGCAACTCCCCTGAAAAGGATGTATTATCCTGCAACGCACCCGCCCAATTAATTATTCTTCATCGAAAGAACTTGAATCCCTTTCAAATTCCGCTACCGCCTGCTCAACATACTCATCCAGCTTTTGCATCAACTCAAATTCACTGTCATCGACTCCTAAGCCCTGAACCTCATCCCTAATAATGCCGTTTCCTTTAGACATAAAGCCGCATTTATCTTCTTTAAGAAGCTTTACAACTGGCCCTCCCATTACACCAGTTATTATAACGTCACGTTCCTGAAAGAGCTTAACCCTAACATTAAATTTAACCAGATTCACGATTAAAGTTAAGCAAGGATCTAATTTTTTTTGATTAAAGACTTTAATAAAGCATGCGCAAGGCTCTACCTCAACACAGGAACCTGTGCCTTCTGAAAGTCTTTGAGGGAAACAGGCTTTCCATACTTAAGAGTTGAGCAAAACTCCCTATGCTTAATTTCCTTGACAAAGCAGGATTGAAAAGTCTTACAGTAGGGGGCACCAACCTTAGGGAAAATCTTTAAAGAAATTATATAGTCCACACTCAAAAGTACCTTGTCGCACTCAAAGGCTATAGACCTTTTAATAACTTCTACATTCTCGCATTCTACCTGGCAGATACTGGATGGAAATGCAAAAATGTTGGTATCCTTAAATGCATTCTTTCCCACCTGTCTGTGAATACCAAATACCACGGGAACGCAGATGTCTATGGGGGAGCCTTTTTTAAATGAGCAACCAAAATTACACTCTTCGCTCACACTAGTTCCTCCTTTAAATATAAATGTGTTTTCCCTACCATAATATTCCACATCTTTTATTGTGTTACGGCATTCTTTCCATAATTATGTAATTTGTAAATAATTTATTAAGATTTTAGTACATAATGTATACAATTGCATTGTTTCTTTACTAAGCTGCAATTTTATTGTTTAATGTAAGTTATAATTACTCATACCTGTTTAGGAGGCCGACTTAATGAACTACGAAAGTACCCGGGGGAATTCACCGGCAGTTCCTGCTGCTGAGGCTATAAAGCTTGGTATAGCACCAGACGGTGGATTATTTGTGCCTGAAAAGAACACAACCCTAAGCCAGCAGGAGATTCTTGCTTTAGTACCCCTTTCTTATACCGGAAGAGCCTTAGCTATTCTCAAACCTTATCTAACTGATTTCACCGAAGGGGAATTATTACAATGTGTTGAAGCTGCCTATGGCGGAGGTAAATTTGATTCGGTGGATGTTGCTCCGATGAAGCTTTTAACCCCGGATCTATCTATATTGGAACTATGGCATGGGCCAACCTGTGCCTTTAAAGATATGGCCCTGCAAATACTACCTCAGTTCCTGGTAAGGGCAGTAACTAAAACTGGCGAAAAGGCTCAAATCGTTATCCTGGTGGCTACATCCGGTGATACCGGCAAAGCTGCCTTGGATGGCTTTGCTGACGTTAAAGGCACAAGGATCATCGTCTTCTTTCCCCAGGAAGGCGTTAGCGAAGTTCAAAGAATGCAAATGGTTACCCAGGAAGGTAAGAATGTAAGCGTCATCGCTGTCAAGGGCAACTTTGATGATGCCCAAAGTGGAGTAAAACAGGTCTTTGGTGATAAAGACTTTAATGCAAAATTAAACAGTGAGGCTTAAGCCTTTCTTCCGCCAACTCCATTAACTGGGGAAGACTGGTACCCCAAATAGTCTATTATTTTTCTGCCTATGCAGATTTGCTAAAAACAGGCGCTATTAACAATGGTGAAAGAATTAATTTTGTTATCCCAACTGGCAACTTTGGCAATATCCTGGCCGGGTATTATGCACGTATAATGGGTTTGCCTATAAATCGCTTGCTTTGTGCAGCCAATGCAAATAATGTATTAACCGACTTTATCAGAACCGGAACCTATAATCGAAATAGGGATTTTCTGAAAACCAACTCACCTTCAATGGATATCTTAATTTCCAGCAACCTGGAGAGGTTACTTTACGAAATCACAGGACGGAATGCTGAAAAAATAAGACAATGGATGAATTTATTAAAGGATGAGGGAGCTTATACAGTAGATCCCGAAACCATGGAATTAATCACTAGTGTGTTCTGGTCTGATTTTGCAGATGATCGAGAGACCCTTGAAACCATTAAGGATGTCTGGGAGCAACATAACTACCTGATGGATACCCATACTGCCGTGGCAGTAAACGTACTGAAAAAATACCGGACTTCCACTGGTGACACAACTAAAGCGGTCATTGCCTCAACCGCCAGCCCCTTCAAGTTTAATGAAAGTGTTGCCCGGGCTGTCATGGGCAGTGAAGCTATCCTGGGAAAAACAGATTTTGAACTGTTAGATGATCTGTCCTCCTTTACCGGCTGGCAGGTGCCAGGGGCCTTAGGGGCCTAGATCAGCGCCCTGTACTGCATCAAGAAGTAACAGGCAAAGGGCAAATCAGCGAAGCAGTCAGGAAGGTTTTGCTCCCTTAAGCTACAGTCAAATAAGTGACGATATTTTAGACAGTGTCATTCTTTGGCTCTGTCTGTCTTTTTTACTGTCAATTATGATAAAACTGTACAAATTTTGATATATTGACCTGCACACTTTAGTTAGTTAAAATGATAGAGTAATATTAAATTAATACATAAATGAAGGAGAATGTAAAGATGAAAAGAAAGGTTTGTGGCTGTTAGTACTTATCCTCTCCCTCACCCTGGTGGTAACAGGCTGCGGCGGTGGAACTGAAAATGAGAAGGCAGCAGAGCCGGCTAAGCAAGGAGAAAAGAACACCTGGGAGTTAATTCAGGAAAAGGGTGTTTTAGTGGCAGGTTTGGATGATACCTTCGCTCCTATGGGTTATAGGGATGAAAATAATAACCTGGTTGGTTTTGATATTGACATGGGGGAAGAGCTTGGCAAACGCTTGGTGTAAAGTTTGAGTGGCAGCCAACCCAATGGGACGGGGTAATTTTAGCCCTTGACTCCAAAAGATTCGATATTATCCTTTCCGGCATGACCGTTACTGAAAAGAGAAAAGAATCCATCAACTTCTCTACACCCTATGTTAATGACGGCTTGGTGATGGTAGTTAAAAAGGGTACCACAGGCTTTAACAGCGAAGAAGATTTGAAGGATGAGGTAGTCGGCACTCAAGCCGGCAGTTCCGGAGAAGAGGCTGTCAAAAGATGGAAGGTCTTAAGGATGCAAAGCTATACAAAACCTACCCCGATGCCTTTAACGACCTCCAGGTGGGACGTATCCCAGTTGTGGTTTGTGATGCAATGACAGCCGGCCACTACCTTGGAAAACGTGCCGATACCTTCGAAGTGGTTGGTGAGCAGCTTACAAAGGAGCCAATGGCAATTGGCATTCGTAAAACTGATCCTGAACTTAAAGAAGCAATTGATAAAGCATTAGAAGAAATGCAAAGGGATGGTACCCTTACAGCTATTTCCATGAAGTGGTTCCAAAAGGATATCACTACCCAGGCAGAGTAGTATAAATACTTAATTAAGGTTGGTGGCGTCATGCATTTAGGCCCCCTGGACATTGATTTCATCTTGACAATACTCCCAAATTTGCTTATGGGAGCATTAATGACAATCAAGCTTACTTTCTTTGCCATTGTCTTTGGGACCATTATTGGATTATTTGTCGCCCTGGCTAAAATATCTAGTATTAAGGTACTAAGATGGGCAGGGGGAATATACACCTGGGTGATCAGGGGTATCCCCCTGCTCCTTCAATTAATGTTCCTGTACTATGGCCTGGCCTTTGCAGGAATCCTCCTTGATGAGTTTACAGTAGCCATCATTGGCCTATCCGTTTGTGGTGGTGCCTATATAGCCGAAATCATCCGGGCAGGTATTCTTTCCATCGACAAAGGTCAAATGGAGGCAGCCATGTCCCTAGGCATGTCCTATACACAAGCCATGCGCAGGGTTATCTTGCCCCAGGCCTATCGCAGGCTGTTGCCACCCATGGGTAACGAATTTATCACCCTAATGAAGGACAGTGCCCTGGTTTCAGTTATTTGTATGACAGAGTTACTGAGGGCGGCTACCCTTCTCCAAAATGCAACCTTTAGACCCATAGAGATTTTCGTAACTGCCGGTTTAATGTACCTCATCCTGACCACCTTCTTTACTGCCATATTCAACCGGCTGGAAAAAGGTTGGCAGTTTCAGACGGGGAATAAGGGGGAACTTCATTGATTAAGGCTCAAGACGTAAATAAAACCTTCGGCCAGCTTCAGGTGTTAAAGGGAGTAAGCTTAGATATACAGCTGGGCGAAGTTGTTGTCATTATAGGACCCAGTGGTTCCGGTAAGAGCACTCTCCTACGCTGCATCAACCATCTTGAATCCATTGATATCGGTAATATTTTCTTTGACGGGCAATCTGTGGCATTCCAAGAAATACCTGGAGGTAATCGCATCCCTGTCAAAAGAAAGGATATATATAACCTCAGAAGGCAAATTGGTATGGTTTTTCAAAGGTTTAACCTTTTTCCTCACATGACTGCATTGAGTAATGTAATGGAAGGCCCCCTTACTGTATTAGGGGTAACAAAGGGTGAAGCTCGCCGCCTTGCCGAAAGCCTCCTTGCAAAGGTAGGCTTAGCCAATAAAGCAAACAGCTACCCCAGCCAACTTTCCGGCGGTCAGCAGCAGCGGGTTGCCATTGCCAGAGCACTAGCCATGAATCCTAAGGTAATGCTATTTGATGAACCTACCAGTGCCTTAGATCCTGAACTGGTGGGTGAAGTATTAAATGTTATTAAAGACTTGGCCTCAGAAGGCATGACTATGCTGGTTGTAACCCACGAGATGGGTTTCGCCCGGGAAGTTGCCGATAGAGTGGTGTTTATGGATGAAGGTATGATTATCGAGACCGGCACACCTGAACAAATCTTTTCTTCCCCCAAACACCCCCGCACCAGGGAATTTCTCAGCAATGTAATCAGAAACTACGACAACCACTCTTTCCCTCAAGTTGTTTAATCATAACCAGAGAGAAGACGAGTAAGGGGACGATTCTCTTTTGATACACAGAACCGTCCCCTTCGTTAATTATTTATTTGTAAATAAATCCTCGTACCGTATCCTTTTAACATCCATGGGCTTGAGCTTGTGGCCCCAAACTTTATACCATATGATCGGAATCATCAACAGGGGCACCCCGATATAAAAGGATGCTCTCAATTCCTCGTTCAGGCTATTACTGCCAGACAGGCTACCTGTATCCATATGGCAAAGTGTGTCAAATATGGAAACAGTGGTGTGCGATATTTGAGTTTATTAATTTCATAGCCGGATTTTTCAAGTCTACGGCGGAAATTGAGTTGGGACCAGCAAATTGAGATCCAGGCAATGGCTCCGGTGAAGCCGGATAATGCCAATAGGTAGGTAAAGATTACTTCACTTGTGTCAAAGGTGTAGGCTATAACACCCACCCAGCAGCCTAAAACTGAAAGTATAGTTGCATTTTGCGGTACACTGTTCTTGTTAAGTTTGCCCAACCATGCAGGAGCCATTCCTTCACGGGCCAAGGCGTATACAGCTCTGGTGCAGCCATAGAGACCGGAGTTGGAGCAGGAGATAGCCGCAGTAAGTACCACAAAGGAAAACAACCCTCCAGCCCATTGAAAGCCGTGGTGATTGAGGGCTGCGGCAAAGACACTCTCTTCCAGACCTGCTTTATTCCAGGGATAAATGCATACCAATAAAAACACCGGTATAACATACAGGGCGACAATTCGCCAGGTTACATTTCTAATGGCCACAGGGATTGTTTTTTCCGGCTCTTTACTCTCCCCGGCGGCCAGGCCAATTATCTCGGATCCTTGAAAATTAACCAGAATTATCACCATGGTTAAAAATATGGCCCATGAACCCTTAGGTATAAAGCCACCTTTACCTAATAAAACCGAGCTGCCCATAAAACCTTCTTTCCCAATAACCCCAAGGAAAATTAACCCCGCCATAATGACAAACATGATTATGGCCACAATTTTTATAATAGCCAGCCAAAATTCCATTTCTCCAAAGGTGCCAACATAGGATAAATTAATGATGGTGATGATTAATCCAAAGAATACAGCCCACCATAGGGTTCCGACAGAGGGAAAAAAGAAATTCATTATAATTCCTGCCGCAATCATTTCCGCAGGAACATAGGTGACCCAGGTAAGCCAATAGGACCATCCTACACCACAAGCCAGGAGGGTGAGATAAAATCATTGGCGTAGGTTACAAAGGAACTTGAAATAGGTACCGCCACAGCCAGTTCGCCCAAACAGAGCATAACACAAAGTACAATCAAGCCGCCAAGTAGGTAGGCTAAAGATGCCGCCGGCCCAACAGAATCTATTACATAACCTGTACCTAAAAAATATCCGCTGCCAATAATTCCCCCCAAGGCTATCAATTGCAAATGCCTAGCCTTTAAACCCCTCTGAAGTTCTTGCCCGGCTACCATGTCCCTTGATAAAAGTACTGCTTCTTTGACCTGCATAAACCTTTCCCCTTCCCTTCCCATTCCAAATGGGCTAACTAAATTTAATCCAGCCTAGCCCCGGTTTGAGACGGAAAGTTAGGCAAAATACCATTATGTATTCGACTTAAATCCCAATCATCCTTCTTGCTAAAAATCTATTTTCCCGTCACCTTGTCGATCTATGTAGGAAAATAATTAAGCACAGCCGCTATCTAAACGGCTGTGCTTTTAGACCCTTCAATACTAAATACTTACTATTTTTGATATGCCTTTTGTACAAGCTCTATAATGTGCATTACGTTTTGCCCCATTTTTTCTTGGGACAAACCATCTTCCAGCTGCATCCGACAAGAGCCACAGGCAGTTATTACGGTGTTGGCACCTGTCCCTGATATATCATCCAGCTTCTTGCCAAGGATTTGGTAGGATACTGGATAATTTGTTAAGCTGAAGGACCCTGCACCACCACAGCACCTGTTGGGTGCCTTCATTGGTTGATAGCTCAATCCCGGTATAGAGTTCAAAATCTGCATTGGTTGCTTTGTTACACCCATTCCTCTACCTAAGTGGCAAGGTTCATGGTAGGTTACTTTCATGGGAACTTTGGCCAGCTTGGAGAAGTCTACCTTTAACACATCCACTAAAAACTGGGAAATATCATAGGTCTTAGCTCCCAAGGCTTTGGCCTTTTCATGGTATGCTCCTTCCTTTTCCAGAAGCTCAGCATATCTATGTTTAAAGGATTCCCCACAGGTTCCACACACTGTAACTATAGCATCTACCTTTTCTTTACTGAATAAATCAACATGGGACTTGGCCATCTCCCGGCCGGTCTCAACATCCCCGTTAATTACCGCAGGAGCACCGCAACAGTGCTGATCCTTAGGGAAAAATACTTCAACACCTTCACGGTTTAGCACATCAATCACTGCTTGACCCACAGATGTATAGATATAGTTAGTCACACAACCACTAAAGAAAGCTACCTTCATACGCGGGTTCTTTACCTTATTACTCTCCGCAACTAGGGACTTTAGGGGTTGGGCGGCCAGGGGAGGTAAGACCTGCGTGACTCAATACCTATGGGAAAACGCGGGCTCATGCCCTTGTCTTTCTTACTAAAGACCAATCCCTGGAAGGTTCCACCCATTCGAAGGCCCAAATCAAACAGCTTGGGATGTCTTAAAAGGGTAAAGGCTGCTTTTTTGCTGTGGGCAAACCCTTTTGTCGTGCTAACTCTGCCTAGCTGCCAGGACAATCTTATGGGCTTAACGCCACAGGGACAGTTTGCAGCACAAGCCTCACAGGTTAAACAAAGATCAAAGCGCTTGGCTATGCCTGGTGTATATCCAATCTCTCCCTTTAATACAGCCTCTGCCAGTCTAATCTTCCCTCTGGCAACACTTGCTTCCGCTTTGGTTTCTTTATATATGGGGCATACAGCCTGGCAATTGCCACATTTCATACATTTTAGCAATTCTTCCTCGATCTCTTTTATTCCATCGTAAATAGCCATATGTTCCCCCCCTATTTAAACATTTTTCCGGGATTTAAAATATTCTCCGGGTCAAGGGCTTGCTTGACTTTACGCATAACCTCAACACCCTGCTCACCAAATTCCAGGGGTAGATACTTAGCCTTAGCAATACCTATTCCATGTTCACCGCTAATGGTTCCACCCAATTCCAGGGCTACTTTAAAAATTTCATCCACAGCCTGGTGAACTCTCTTCATTTCCTCGGTATCTCTGGCATCAGTCAGGATGGTTGGGTGCAGGTTACCATCCCGGCATGGCCAAAGGTACCGATCTGGAGATTATACTTCTTAGCAATATTCTGAAGGGCAACCAGCATATCGGTCAGCCTGCTCCGTGGCACAGTGGCATCCTCTAATACCGTGGTGGCTTAACCTGGGCCAGGGCAGGTAGTGCCGAACGGCGTGCAGCCCATAGACCATCCCGCTCCTTATCATCCTTAGCAACCTTTATTTTACCTTTATTCTTCTCCACAACCTTAATTACAGTTGCAGCTTCACGTTCCACAACTTCAGGAATGCCATCTACTTCAATTAATAACAGTGCCTCAGCATCGGTGGGTAAACCAATCTTGGCAAAGTTCTCTACGGTACGTATGGTTACATTATCCATAATTTCCATGGTAGCAGGAATTACTTTACTGCGTACGATTTCAGTTACAGCATTTCCAGCATCGGCCAAGCTCTCAAAGGTGGCCAGCATAGCCTTTTTTGCCTCGGGTGCCGGGATCAGCTTAACGGTAATTTCAGTAATAACGCCAAGGGTACCTTCTGCTCCGGTGAACAGCTTGACCATATCATAGGCAGTTACATTTTTAACTGTTTTGCCACCAAAGCGGGCAACAGTTCCATCTGCCATAACAACTTCCACACCCATAACATAATGCTTGGTAACTCCGTATTTTAAACCCCTTAAACCACCGGAACACTCAGATACACTGCCTCCCATTGTGGCGGTGGCCACAGTGCCTGGGTCAGGAGGATAAATTAGGCCAAAGGTGCTACAGCATTATTAAGATCCTGTATAACAACTCCCGGCTGAACTACTGCCACAAGATTATCCGCATCAATTTCAACAATTTTATCCATACCCTTCATTGATAGGACAATACCACCCTGAAGGGGAATGGTTCCGCCACTTAAGTTGGTCCCAGAACCCCTGGGGTAAATAGGCAGCTTAAACTCTCTGGCAACCTTAATTACTTCAACTACTTGGTTAATATTTTGGGGAACTACCACTACATCCGGGACTTGACTGGGCATATCCGCAGTTGCATCAAAGGAATAGCAAAGCAAATCCTCTGCCTCAGTTATTACGTTTTCTTTGCCCAATGCCTTGGTTAATGCTTCCATAGCCTGTGCCTTTACCATAACATTACCCCCTACTTATTAAAGTTATTGCTATCTTATCAAAAAATTATGGCAACTTGTTGGAGGGAACCATTTGTCTGACGGCATGGTGGTATGACCCACCCGTTGCCCAACTTTCTTAATTTTTTACAATCTAACAAAGATTTCGACATAAATATACCAAAACCTTCAATGATTGAAAATTTTGTTTTAGTATCTTTTTATTTTTCAGAATAATCTTAGCATAGATGTTTTAGAATTTCTATACCTGCTTAATCAAATTTATCAGGCAAATTTTAATAATTATACTACCAAATAACAATAATACCCTTTCCCTTATTAAGTGCGAGTAACTATCTCTTTTATTAGTTTTCTAAGTTGTGACTCAAAATGATGATCATCCTCGGCAGACCGTTTACGAGGACCTTTAGTCCTGCCACCAGCTCTACGAAATTTTGCCTTAGCTTCCCTTTCTTCCAGCATAAAATCTATGGTTTCTTCTTTAAATATCTTTCCCCAGGGTGAAATTGCCCCAGCACCTTTGGACAATACCATGGCAGCAAGACCCAGTCCTGGGTTATTACAATATCGCCCCTTTTGGTTAAGTTCATCACCTGAATATCTGCCTCCTGGGAAGCATTTCCCACCGTTATATGGTTTGCAGAAGAAATATTATGATTAAAGCTGGCTACCGTCCATAATTCCAGGCCAACCTGGTGACAAATTTTTTGTGCACTGGCCAAAACACTTTTGGGGCATGCATCTGCATCTACAATTACCTTTTTTAGCATGGTGTATTCCTCTTCTTTATCAACCTTGGCTCTACCACTCTTTAAACCTTACCATTTAATTTCAATGTTATCCCCATCTCGGAGCACATCAGTATATTCAGCCTTTTCCCCATTATGTTTCAGTTCAAAAGTCCCTGTAAAATTAGCTAAATCAATGTTAAAGTAGTTAAAGATGTCTATTAGTATATATTCTTTACCACCGCTCATTTCTATCCTTTGTCCATTTACAGTAACCTGAATTTTATTATCTTTCCCAGGGGCCTTTTCAATTGTTTTTTCACTGGTCCCGATATCTTTTTTTTGCTTCTGCACTTCATTTAGTTTTAATTCAAGTACATCCCCGGATTTTATAAGTTGTTCGCCATTAACTCTGTTCCCATTAAGGGTACATTCCACCTCATTAACATTCAATTTGGTTAGATCCCCAAATATCTCGCTGAAAAAGTCGGCCACCTTAGCAACAGCATTTTTTCCATTAACAGACTCAACTACCTTTATAATATCCCCGTCAGATATAGGTGTCTGTAAATTTGCTGTTTTATCATTCACTGTTATTTCTGCAGGTTTAGACATTTCTCCATATACAATTCGGGACTTGCCATTTATGGTAAACCTAATGTCTTTACCATTCTGACCCAATAGTTCCCTGGGGCTCAGCTCAATAAAGGCCAAGGCATTAATCACATTAAGCTGCCTTGTATTAAATAAAGTAAAAGATTTCTCATTTACCGTTACTGTTATAAAGTTTCGGCCTAATTTCTTGGCAGCTACTGCTGCAATTCCCACCACAGTAACTCCTTCAGGTCCACTCAAAACATTTTTCTTTACATCAGTAAGATTAGTAATGTTGGACCTCTCTCTAATGACTACCCGCTGGGGCGCCAATCCCAGTTTATTTGCAAGCTTATTAGTTAAATCAGGAACCTGTGAACCACCACCTACACACATTACCGATTTTGGGGCTGCTCCCCCGTTAAGTGTAACTATATTGGCTGCTATTTCTTCGGCAAGCTTGTTAATAGAAGGGCTCAAAAGATTAAGCAGTTGTTCTTTATTGATCGTCATTGACATGCCCAGTACATCTTGGTAGTCTATTTTGTCCTGGGAATTAATACTCCTCTTAATTTGCTCTGCAGTCATAAAGTCAACCATAAGGTTTTCCATTAATATTTCAGTTATTTCATCCCCAGCCGTTGGTACCATACCATAGGCTTTAACAGAGCCGTCACTTGTAATTGCAATGTCGGATGTGCCTGCCCCTATATCTACCAGGGCCAGGTTTAAAAGTCTCAGTTGTTCGGGAATTACCACTTCACAGGCTGCTATGGGTTCTAATGTTAAATATAGGGCTCAAGGTTAACCCTGGCCAGCACTGCATACAAGCTATTTACCACTGAGGCTGGTAAAAGGTAGCCAATACATCAGCGGCAATGCTTTTCCCCCGATGACCCACAAGATTCCCAATGGGATAATTATTTAAATAGTAGGATATCACACTATGACCTACACAATAGAAATTTTCACTATCCTTTGCTCAGCTTCTTGTTCTAATATTCTCTGGGCCATCTGAACCCCGGTTAATTCAAGGGTGTTAATCATTAATGGCTCGATTTCAACTGCATCTGGTATCTCTTGGTCTACTCTGCATTTGATAGTTTTAAGGGATCTACCGGCAGCTGCTATGGCTACTCTTTTGACTTTATATTTAAGTTTTTTTTCTAATCCAGCTATAACCTTCTCCACAGCAGAGGCCACTTTAGGTATATCATGAATTTGCCCGTCTAACATGGCTCTGCTTTGATGCTCCACCATAGCCTGGTGTAAAACCTTAATACTACCTTCTTGAACCAAACCAACCAATCCTATTACAGTTCTTGTGCCAATATCCAGTGCAAATATGGTATTTTCTTCATCATACTTAATTTTAGGCATACTAATGTCCTCTCCGGATATTTTATTAGAAATTGTTTCGACAATTTCTAAAATATTACCTTCCAAAAAGAAAAATTCCTTAATAATGTTAGAGTTAAATTGCAAGCTCCCTGGTCAGTGACCAGGGAGCTTGCATTTAACCTTTAAAAATTATTGGCCCAGCTTGCCAGGGGTAGTTCAAATCTGGTTGCTAAATAGGGATTTTCCGGCCTTACCCTTACGGTAAAGCCACAGGTTCCTTGGTCAAGCCTAAAGCCCCCCCGGTAATTATAGGCCCCTTCACTAAACTTTTCATGCACATCAAGGGGAATGGTTTTAATTTCAGTTAGAGCATGATCTCCTTCACAGCCATGCACAACTTCAACCACCACATCCTCAGGCGGAATAGGTCCCAGGTAAACACTTGCCGCTAAATCCAAGGTCTCCCCTACCTTAATATTCTTATCAATATTAGCATCAACAGATTTTACCGATACATAATGCCAATTCTCCTTAATAAACCTTTTATAATCCTGTAGTTGGCTGGCCACCTGAAAATTATTTACCGAAAACTGCTCACCTCGATTGGCCACTTGGCTATAAAAGCGGTCAGTATATTCTTTTACCATCCGCTCAGTGCTAAACTGAGGTGTTATTGTTTTAATACAGTTTTTCATGATGCCTATCCATTCCCTGGGATAACCATCGGATTTATTATAGTAAGCTGGAATTATTTGATTTTCAAGGATTGAGTACAAGTGGTAGGCATCATCCCTATCCTGTTCTTCCTCACTGCGATAACCAGTTTCCTCACCAATGGAAAAGCCGTTTTGCCTATTGTAGCCTCGGGCCACCAACCGTCTAGCACGCTGCAATTTATAACACCGTTAGCAGCAGCTTTCATGCCGCTGGTTCCACTGGCTTCCATGGGCCAGCGTGGTGTATTGAGCCACATATCTACACCCTGTACCAGATGCCTTGCCACATTCATATCATAATTCTCAATAAAGATGATTTTACCTTTAAAGGGTTCTTCCCGGGATAAGTCAAAAATCTGTTTTATTAGCTCTTGTCCTGAACGATCCGCGGGATGTGCCTTACCAGCAAAAATAATTTGAATAGGACGTTCCGGGTCAGAAAATAGCCTAGCTAATCTTTCCCGGTCCCTCATAAGGAGAGTAGCCCTTTTATAGGTTGCAAATCTACGGGCAAAACCGATAGTAAAGGCCTCTGGATTTAAATACTCTTCTATAGCACGTATTTCCTCTGCAGACTCTTGGTTACGGTTCTTTTGATTATGCAATATCTCCCGGACAAAATTAATAGCTTTTTTCTTTAAATCCAGGTGAGTAGACCATATCTTTTCATCGGGAATTTTATCTATTGCCTCCCAGATATTTTTATTACTAACATCTGCACTCCAATGATGGCCTAAATATGAATCAAACAAGTCTCTGATTTCTTTGGCCAACCATGTGGTGGTGTGGATGCCATTAGTAACGGAAAATACCGGTACTTCCTCTACCGGAATATTTTGATAGAGGTAGTGAAACATTTTCCTGGTTACTTCCCCGTGCAGTTTACTTACCCCGTTGCAGTAAGCGGCCAGATTCATGGCTAAAATAGTCATGTTAAAGGACTGTCGTTTGGGTCCCAACCCAAATTCATAAACCCCTCCCTATCTAAACCAAGGGCTCATAATAGCTGTTAAGGTAGTAATTTACCTTGTCTGTATCAAAAACGTCATGCCCTGCCGGTACCGGAGTATGGGTGGTAAATACTGTACTAGCTCTGACAGCCTCTTTGGCAGTTGCCAAAGGTACTCCAGACTGCACCAATTCCTTAAGCCTTTCTATACACAAAAATGCCGCATGCCCTTCGTTTATGTGCCAAGCCGCCGGATTAATACCCAGTTGTCTCAGGCTTTTACTCCCCCAATTCCTAGAATTATCTCCTGGGAAATCCGTGTATCCCGATCTCCTCCATAAAGCTGGGCCGTTAGCTGTCGATCATTTGTTTTGTTTAAAGTAATATCAGCATCCATTAAATAAAGCTTGATGCGTCCAACTTGAACTTCCCATACCTTAAGGTATACGGTTTTACCAGGCAAATCTACTCCAACGATGATCTCTTTTCCTTCTGCATTCAAGGACGGCTTGACAGGCATTTCGTTATAATTTTGAAAGGGATAATGGGCCTCCTGCAACCTGCCCGGTTTATATGTTGGGTAAAATAGCCTTGTTTATAAAGGAGCCCGATCCCCACCAAGGGAACTCCAATATCGCTGGCGGCCTTACAATGATCGCCTGCTAAAACTCCTAACCCGCCGGAGTAGATAGGTAACGATTCATGTAGGCCAAACTCAGCAGAAAAATAAGCAACTACCCTATTTGACAAATTTGGATACTTATTATTAAACCAGGTATTAGCCTTCATATATTGATCCATTTCAGCTATAACCTTATCATAGAGGGCAATATACTCCGGGTCACTGGCCACACCTTCAAGTTCTTGGGAATTTACTTCCAAAAGCAGTTTAACCGGATTATGGTTTAGCTCCTTCCACTTGTCTTTATTAATACGTTGGAATAACTCAATGGCTTCGGGGTTCCAGCTAAACCAAAGGTTACATGACAGCTCCTTTAATCTTCCAATTCGGTCAGGCAGGGTTGGGCTTACAGTAATGGTGCGAAAATAATACACGGCGTCCCCTCCAATATTTTAGTTCTTAATGGAAAATTTTTTATATGTTGTTTTATTATTCTTCAAAAGACTAATACGTTTCTAGTTTGCCAAAGAACATATACAAGCTATGCATTATAAAAAATAAAGTTGGCGATTAATATGTTTGTGTTACTCGCAGGATTATTTTATAAAATAACGTATTATAAAAACCATGCCCTATTTGGGTGAAAGGGGTATTGGCATGAAATATAAGGGACAGATTACAGGCTTAGAAGTTTTTAGCATTGTAGAAGTTGCCTTCCTGGGCAAAGTTGCAGATTTGTTGATAAATCCTGACAGTGGTATGATCGATTTCTTGGTAATTGAGCCTGAAATAAAATTTCTTGAATATAGATTGGTTGCTTTTAATGATGTGGCTGGCTTTGGCAAGATGCCTTAACAGTCGAAACATCTGCAAAGGTTAAAAATATTTCTTCCGACCACATGCCTTAGAGCTGCTATATAATGGCGTCAATGTAGTTGGGGCAAAGGTGATGACCCGCAGCGGCAGATTTAGCGGTGTAATTGATGAGATATTGATTGACGAAAATTCCGGCAAGATTACTGAATGCAGGTGGATTAGTGATAATAAAAAATCTGGTTTTATCCCAAATAATCTTATTATTAACTTTGGTAAGGATCTGCTAATTGTTGATGATGAGTTTGAGTCATCTATCTTGAATACCACCCTGATCAAATAGCCCCCCTCCAGGTTGTTACTAAGCCAGAAAAGGCTTATGGACCCAGGTTTAACCCCATTGAAGTGAAAGAACTTGTCCCTTTTTCAAAGCCAAAACCTTACCTGGTTGGCCGGGTAGTACTAACGGATATCCTTGCGGAGGATGGTAATATAATTGCCCAATCGGGGGATATTGTTACCCAGGAGATGATTGAACGGGCGGTTGCGGCGGATAAATATGTTGACCTGACTCTAAATACCCGGGATAAATAAAGGTCCTGGTTTTGGCCAGGACYTCAGATTGTYGAGAAACTACCTATATTCGGGTTTTAATAATCCCTCACGACTCCTCTCTCCGCAGTGGACAGCGCTAATCSCTTGCTTCGGGCGAAAATGGGCCGCCTTCGAGTAAACATCGTGTTTACCTCAGGCTTKCSCGGACGTCCATGTCCGSKCACCCATTTTCGCATCCTCAGCTTCGCGAAGCGCTGTTTCCACTGCTYCGAATGTCGCTGTTCGGGATTATTAAAACCCAGTTGTATCTTTTTCAACAGTCTGARCMTCCCCATTAATGGGAGGCCTTTTTTTAATTTCCCCAGGCCGGGTCAGGCTCCCGTGGCACCTGTAATATTTGTCCAATGTGCAACAAGCTATTTGGATTATGTCCGTTTATTTGGGCCAACTGCCTGGCATATATCTCTGTGCCATAATACCTTTTAGAGATACTTGGCAGGTTATCTCCAGCCTGAATATGGTGGTAGATAATGCTGCCTTGACCATTAGTACTGTCTACCGCTTCGGCAATCTCCACTTGTTTCTGTCCCTCAGCTAATTTAATAGTTTCTACCTCAATTTTAAGGGTTGAATTTTCTTCGAGTAAACTTCCCCTTTCCACCTTCAATGAGACTATCTCTTGCTTAAGGGTAAAGATATTTGCAGCCATAAGAATGACGACAAGTACCAGGATACCAAATAAAATATGAACAGTATACTTCTTTTGGGACTTTAACTCTTGTTCCACCTGGGTTACTTTTTTTCCCACAAAGCTCCGCTGATTAATAGTTTTCACCCTTTACCATAAGTTCTAGCATTAATTACTTAGTTTTTCGACATCTCTGTAAATACTTTCTCCGGCGTGATAGGAAGGTCTGTCACCCTTACCCCCACAGCATTATAAACTGCCTGGGCGATGGCTGGGGCTGGGGTATTGATAACCACTTCACCCAGGGACTTTGCACCAAATGGTCCGGTTGGCTCATAGCTTTCCTCAAATACTACCCTAATATTGCCCACATCTTTTCTACAGGGAATTTTATACTGCATGAAACTGTTTGTTCTGAGACCGCCCTTTTGATCATATTTCACATCTTCATATAAGGCCAAACCTATTCCCTGGGCTATGCCTCCCTCAACCTGAACCCTGGCCAGATTAGAATTAATCACAGTACCACAGTCCACCACTGCTACAAAGTCAATTATATCTATTTTCCCGGTCTCTTTATCTACTTCAACCTCTGCAAAACCTGCAATAAAGGGTGGCGGGGATACGTCGCTGCCATGGGTTGCCTGCCCCACCAGTTGAAGTTTACCTGTACCTAAAACTGCCTGTTCCGAAATTTTTTCCAAACTTATGGAAATTCCATTGGTGGTTGTAACCTTATCTCCGTCGAAATCTACGGTCTCAGCACTAACCTTCAATAGTTTGGCACCCATCTCAATGATCTGTTTCTTTAATGCCTCTGCTGCCTTTACAACCGCCATTCCGGTAACATAGGTAGTACTGGAGGCGTAAGAACCAGGATCATAGGGAGAGACATCGGTATCTGCAGAATTTACTATAATTTTCCCAACAGTAGTATCCAGCACTTCTGCTGCCATTTGGGCCAAGATAGTATCACTGCCGGTACCCATATCTGTTGAGCCAATTAACAAGGTATAGCTACCAGCATCATTTAACCTTATTTCAGCAGATGCCGTATCAATACCGGCGATTCCTGAACCCTGCATGGTCACAGCCATCCCCAAAGCCCTTACCTTATTACCAATTTCTTTTCTGGGATATTTATGCTCCCAACCTATCAGCTCTTTTCCCTTTTCAATACACTTATCCAGGTAGAACTGCCTAAAATTCCACCATCCCATACTTTACTTGCTTCCCCCTTATTGATTATATTTTTCAACCTTAATTCCAGGGGAGAAATATTTAATCTTTCAGCCAGAATGTTTACAGTTGACTCAAGGGCAAAGGTTCCCTGGGTTGCACCATAGCCCCTTAAGGCTCCCCCAGGCATTTTATTTGTATAAACCACATTACCCATAAATCGTACCGCATTGGTTTTATTGTATAGGGGGAGGGTTTTCTCTCCCACCACCATAAAGACCGTTGAGGCATGTTCTCCATAGGCCCCGGTATCTGATAACCCCTGTATATCTAATGCCCTGATGTACTTCTTTGTCAGCCCCCAGCCTTACTTTCAATCTCATGGCATGGCGGCTGGTGGTACAGCTAAAGGTTTCCTTCCGGTCGTAAACAATTTTAGCCGGTTTTCCAGTCTTAAGGGTAACCAGGGCATTGAAGATTTCAACTGCCGCAGTTTGTTTTCCCCCAAAACCCCCGCCTATTCTCGGTTTAATTACCCTTATTTTACTGGCAGGCAGCTTTAGTGCCCTTGCAAGCATCCGCCTTACGTGGAAGGGAATCTGGGTGGAGCTAACCACCACCAGCCGGCTGTTGTGGTCAAGATAACTTAAAGCACGGTAGGTTTCCATCATGGCATGGGCCTGGGCTTGAGTATAGTAGGTTTCTTCCACTACCACAGCACATTTCTTAAGCTCTTCTTCTACATCTCCGATTTCTACCAATTGGGAAGATACAATATTACTTTCCTTCCTCATTCCAATGTCAAAATTACAGTGAAGCTCCTCCTCCGGATGTACTACCGAACTATGCCCTTCAGCTGTTTCAAAATCCAGAACAGGCTCTAATATTTCGTAATCAACCTTTATTAAATCCATTGCCTGAAGGGCAGTTTGTTCATCAACGGCGGCAATAATAGCCACCTCATCTCCCACATACCGTACAATTTCATCAAGTATAAGCCTATCATAAGGAGACGGCTCGGGATAGGACTGCCCCGCCAGAGTAAACCTAACCTTAGGTACATCCTTATGGGTAAGGATGCACTCTACCCCCTCCAGTTCTAAAGCCTTAGATAGATCAATATTAATAATCCGAGCAAAGGCATAGGGGCTTCTAAGGAGCTTAACCACCAGGGTATTTGGCATGGTTAAATCATCTGTATAAACTGGTTTTCCTGTTGTGATGGCAATTCCGTCAGTCTTTGCTATCCCTTTACCAACGATTTTCATACTTGCACAACCTCCAGATATCTCTTAACAGCCCTCAGCTGGCTCATATACCCTGTACACCTGCACAAATTGCCGGTCAGGTAGTGTATTATTTGTTGCTCCGAAGGCTCAGTTAACTCCCGCTTCATGGCCAGTACTGTCATTATAAAGCCCGGGCTGCAATAACCACACTGGTCAGAACCCTCCGAAGCGATGAATTGGGCAAATTCCTCGGCCTCCTTTTGTACTCCCTCAATGGTAGTAACCTTCTTACCCTGCACCCTCGCCGAAAGCACCGAGCAAGAGAGGGTTGGCTTTCCATCAAGCCACACAGTACATAAACCGCAGCTGGTTGTATCACAGCCTGTTCTCACACTTAACAAGCCATAGCTCCTAAGGGTATCAACCAAAAACTCACCCTTTTTAATTTCCAAGAATACTTCTTTATTATTAATTATGGTGCTTATTTGCATTGAACTACCTCCGTAACCGCCCGCTTTACCAGCACCCTACACATGGCCTTTCTATATTCAGCTGTCCCCCTCATGTTGGAGCCAAAGGATAGCTCCTCAGAAGCAATCCTGCTGCCGCATCCATCTGTTCATTATTGAAACTATTTTCGGTTAAAAACTTCGAGGCTTTATAGGCAATCCCAGCCCTGAGGGGTCTCGCTCCTACTACAATGCGCCATTCATCGCCCAATTTTGAAGCTGCTGCATTCAGCAAGGGAAAATCACCTGCAGAGTTCCTTAAACTTTGGTAGGCAGCAAGTCGCATTGTTTTCTTTATGAACAACTTTACTAGAATATCCCTTGGAAAAGGTTTGTCCAGGAAATCCTCCAGGGACATTCGCCCCCCATTATATAACTCTACTTCAGTATCCAAGGCTAATAGCGCTGTGATCAGATCTGAAAACCATATTTAGCATAAACACTGGCCCCTACAGTGACAACATTTCTAAATTGAACACCAACGACATTACTCACCGCCTTAGGAAGAACGCCGCAGAAATAAGCATTTAATAGAGGGCTGGTTTCAATATCTCTAAAGGTTGTCATTGCACCAATCTCAATATAATCAGCTAATTCAACTATATATCCAAGTTAATCTTGGACAAATCTATGGCGGTATTAATTTTCAGTGATCCTAATCTTAAATAAGCACAACCACCTAGAAGTACGTTACTTCTATCAGCCACCAGGATTTGATAGGCCTCATCTAATGTTCCAGGCTGGGCCAAATCCTTTAGAGTGAACATATAATTACCCCCTAAATCAAACATTCCTTTTACTATCTAGTCGCATTAATTCTTAATTAAACAAATAATAGTCAACTATCATCTTACCAAAAAAAAGACTGTCCTTCCACTTTATCGGTTCAGATAAACCTATTAATATTTTCCTAATGCAAAGCCCCTGGGTCTAATTATAAAGCTGCCTGGGCTATGACCGACAAATTAACAAGCTTAAACAATTATCTTGGTAATTATTTCTATAATTATTTGCTTTAATTATTTACTTTAATTTATTGTAAACACAAGCTATATTCCATTCTAAACTTTACCTGGAATATGCAGAAAACTCTTGCGGTTTAAGTCCTTATTCCACTCTTACCAACATATTTATTTATTAATGGACACAAGAAAGAAGGTGTTTTTTATGACTCCCCGTTACCCTACCGACTGCCCAGCAGGTTTTCTGAGCCAGTACTTTGTAATTGAAGGGGATACCATGTCTAAAATTGCAAAAACCTTTGGTACTACCGAAGAAAAATTGATCCAGGTAAACCCTCATATCCAGGATCCAAATATTCTATTTCCAGGTGATGTACTATGTGCTCCAGGCTTTAGGAAGCCGGTGGACTGCCCTCCCAATTATCAGGTCCTATATGAGGTAGATTATGGAGAAACTATGTCTTCCATTGCCAAAAGGTTTAATATTGGTGTAGAAGAACTAATTGCTGCAAATCCCCATATTCCAAATCCCGATTACCTCTTCCCCTTTGACGTCCTATGTGTGCCATAATTAAACTAAACAACTCCCGCAGCAATTGGCGGGAGTTTATTTTTTTCATATATGACTACTATTTAGGGGATCATTCCATCAGACATATTGGCATAATCTTCTTCATGTCTATTAGGTGCCATCTTCACCTTCAGATTGTTATTGTTTGCTATCCTGCTTCTTTTATTAACAATGATTCCTTTTATCCTCTTAGTCATTTTCTTTCTCCTAATTAATAAATTTATAAAATTGGCTTGAGCCTTGCAGTAAAGTGTCTTAGTATTGGTGGTTCGTATACAAATTCCAGTCCCCTTAGCCTTTGGGCCTTATTCTTAACCCCAATGAGCCCCTCTGCAACCACATCCATATGGTTGTATGTATAGGTACGGCGGGGAATCGTGAGACGTAATAATTCCATGGGTGACTCTAGATTCTCCCCCGTATCAGGATCCCTGCCCAAAAGAAAGGAACCAATTTCCACTGCCCTAACTCCTGCATCCAAATATAACTCATTGCCAAGGGACTGGGCGGGAAATTGATAATAGGGAATATGGGGCAGAAGTTTTTTAGCATCAACAAATACGGCGTGTCCCCCGGCGGGGTACTGGATGGGTACGCCTCCCTCCCTTAATCTCTCACCTAGATAATTCACCTGCCCTATTCTGTAGTCCAGGTAATCAAGATCCATACCTTCGTAAAGACCCCTGGCCATTGCTCCATATCCCTACCGGCTAATCCTCCATAGGTGATGAAGCCTTCCATGGGAACGGTTCTGGCGGCGCATCTATTATATAAATCTTCATCTTCCTTGATAGCTAGGATTCCACCAATATTAACAATGGCATCCTTTTTGGCGCTCATGGTAAAGCCATCGGCATATGCGAACATCTCTTTAACAATTTCCGGTATGGTTTTGTCTTTATAGCCCTCTTCCCTGGTCTTAATAAAAAAGGCATTTTCGTAACATCTGGCTGCATCAAAAAATACCCTAATGCCGTATTCCTTTGCGATCTTGCTGGTCTCTCTGATATTCTCCATGGATACTGGTTGCCCACCGGCACTATTACAAGTAACAGTTATGATAATCCCTGCGATATTTCCCGGGCCAGTTTCCTTAATCAGGTCCTTAAGTCTCTCTAAATGAAAATTGCCCTTGAAGGGGTGATATTTCTCTGTGTCAAAGGCTTCTTCAATAACACAGTTTACTGCCCGTCCCCCGGCCATCTCAACATGGGCTTGGTGGTATCAAAATGCATGTTATTGATAAAAACATCTCCGGGTTTTTTTATAATTACAGGAAAAAGCACCTGTTCAGCACCACGGCCCTGGTGTGTGGGAATAGTATATTTATAGCCGAAGATTTCTTCTACCGCATCCCGTAAGTGAAAAAAGTTTTTACTTCCAGAGTAGGCTTCATCTCCAAGCATAAGACCTGCCCACTGGTAATCACTCATGGCACCAGTACCACTGTCAGTCAATAGATCTATGTACACTTCCTCACCCTTAAGTAAAAATAGATTGTACCCCGCCCTTTCCAGTGCCCCTTGTCTTTCCTCCTGGGAAATCATTTTTATTGGCTCTATCATTTTAATTCTAAATGGCTCTGCCTTGGCTTTAAGAGGTCCCATCGCAATCCCCCCGGTAATTTTTTTATTTTTTACTGGTCTATTCTTTTTATGCTATCAAAACCCCTTTATAAACTAAACAAGTTAATTAAATGCAAAAAATCAAGCAGGAAAGATATTAATCTTATCCTGCTTGCTACAAATTCTTGTCATTTAATTTGTTATTATTTCAACTGAATCATTATTCCTAAGACATGCCGCATTTGCTTCGTCCATGTCTATGTGCATCTCCAATTTATAATTCTCATGAACCCGAACAAGGACTTCATAGAACATTATCCCTCTGGSCCGGAAACCTTTACAGTAACACGGTCACCATCCTGCACCCCATAACGCACCGCATCTGAGTGGTGCATATGGATATGCCGGGCAGCGATGATACAACCTTCTTCAATGGTTACAGAGCCTGCCGGGCCAACCAGTGTAACTTGGGCCGAGTCCTTTAAATCCCCGGAATCCCTGATTGGTGCTTTGATGCCTAGCTTAAAACAATCTGAAACGGATATTTCAACCTGGGTTTTTTGCGAGTGGGTCCAAGGACACGGACCTTTTCAATAACACCATTGGGCCCAACTAAGGTTATTAATTGCTCCGAGGCAAATTGCCCTGGCTGTGACAGTCCTTTAAAATTAGTCAGCTTTGCATCGTCCCCGAACAAGGCTATTAAATCTCTATCCGCGAGGTGCACATGACGGTTGGATACACCTACGGGAATTTTAGCCTCATCGTTTTTAAAAGCTTCTGTCATATACTTATCCGGGTTTCTTTGAACCATTTGCTCTTGAACAATATCGGAAATTATGTTTACTAATTTATTCATATCCAAGATAAATCACCGCCTTTGAAGCGTCCTACATTATGCCTTAACCAGCCTGAAGTTGTTTAAGGACTTGTCTTACCAGTCCGGCAATTTCATCTGAGGAGAAATTGCATGCTGGGGTCTTTGGTTCTGAGGCTTTTGCCTCATATGCTTTAATACCGTAGGCTAGTCTCTTAACATTTATTAGGTGCTGAGGGCCCAGGTTTTCAGAAATGCTGCTACCTCCCCAGGTGCCACAGCCGAGGGTCATGGAGGGGGTTAAGCCGGTTGTATAGCCAATTCCACCTAGGGCGGACGGAGTGTTAACCACAATACGGAATACCGGCTTATGAACAAATTCCCTAATGATCTCGTCATTTTGGGAATGGATGGAGAAGGTATGTCCTATGCCCCCAAGTTTTAAAAGGTTAATACTTAAGTAGCAGGCCTCCAACCAATCCTTAACAGTATAGAACCCTAAAACCGGAGATAGTTTTTCATGGGCCAAGGGGTGGTCAACGCCATAACCGTCAAGGGGAGCAATTAAAATCCGTGCTCCCTCAGGGATAGCTATACCCGCTTTGTCCGCAATGAAACGGGGGCTTTTCCCTACTAATGCAGGGTTGAGTCCTCCCTTGGGAGTCATAAGGACTTTACCCACCTTATCAACTTCCTCTTTATTTAGGAAGTGCGCGCCCTGTTTTTTTAGCTCCTGTATAATTTCATCTTTAACAGGCTCATCGGCTAAGATTGCCTGTTCCGATGCACAAATCATTCCATTGTCAAAGGTTTTGCTGGCAATGATATCTTGGACAGCTTGCTTGATGTTGGCAGAACGCTCAATGAAAGCCGGAACATTGCCGGGACCAACTCCAAAGGCGGGCTTGCCCGCACTATAGGCAGCCTTGACCATGGCAGAACCACCCGTGGCCACTATAACAGATATATCCTCATTATGCATTAATTCATCAGTGGCTTCATGGAAATCTTTGAAATACTACCAATGACACCCTGGGCGCCCCGGCTTTTACTGCTGCCTCATGTAAAATCTGCACCGTAGCGTTACTACACTTTACTGCGTTGGGATGAGGAGCAAAAACGATGGAATTGCCCCCTTTAATGGCACACAAGCTATTATGAATGGTGGTAGAAGTAGGGTTAGTTGTGGGGGTAATGCCTAATATTACACCCATGGGAACACCTATCTCCACTACCTTTTTACCTTGTCTTCCCTGATAACCCCAACTGTTTGATACCCTTAATGTGTTCATAGATATCCCTGGCAGCAAAAAGGTTTTTGACTACCTTGTGTTCAAAAACCCCATATTTAGTTTCATCAACTGCCATCTTTGCCAGCCACTCGGCATTTTCCTCAACAGCCTTTACCATGGCCAACAGGATTTTTTCTAGCTGTTCTTCTGTAAATTCTGCTAATATTTCTTGTGCCTGCTTAGCCTTCCTGGCAACATCCTTGCTTCTTGGATGGAACTTAAATCGTAGTCTAAGATCATTTATCGGTCATTCCTTTCTAGGACTCACTACCTTTGGTAGCCTTGATTATTTCAGCAATTAGTTGCTCCTTATTAGCCCGGGATATTTGTCTACCTTGAATAGCTATATTCTCAATTTTTCTGGCTGCCAATCGCAAATCCTCTACTGTTAAGGCCTGCAGAGATTCCTCGGTAAAAGAAGTAATAGCAATAATAGTTTCTTCAACGAAAGGGGCGGTTGGCAGTAACACCTCAATATCTTCGTGGGGACGGGGAATCACATGAACAGCTACAAGTTCGCCCACTATTTTAGCTGCCGCGGCACCAGCATCGGCGGCAGCCTTTACCGCACCTACATCACCCCTGATAAAAACTGTAACTAAATCTGCACCCACTAACTCTTGTCCTAACATAGCTACATCGGCAGCCTTGACCATTGCATCAGCCGCTTCCACGGCTCCCACCATACCTCTGGTTTCAATCATTCCTAATGCCTGATGGCGCATTTTTTCAGCCCCTTATAAAACCTGTCTTTTTTACTTCTTATAATCATTTGGGAGAATTATCTCAACGTCACCATGGGGCCTGGGAATTACATGTACGGATATAAGTTCACCAACTCGTTTGGCAGCAGATGCACCAGCATCGGTGGCAGCTTTCACAGCACCTACGTCGCCCCTAACCATAACTGTCACTAAACCTCCACCACAGTTACCTTGCCAATAAGCTGCACATTGGCAGCCTTGACCATGGCATCTGCTGCCTCAACCGCTCCAACCAAACCCTTTGTCTCAATCATTCCTAATGCATCTTGCATATTACATTCCCTCACTTTTTTTATATTTACAAACCGAAAAACCTATTTGCTAGCAGCATTGGGGAGAATAATATCAACATCACCGTGGGGCCTGGGAATTACATGAACAGAAATTAGCTCCCCAACACGTTTGGCTGCCTCACCGCCAGCATCGGTTGCAGCCTTTACGGCACCTACGTCACCCCTAACCATAACTGTTACCAGTCCGCCCCCACAGTTACCTTGCCAACAAGCTGTACATTGGCAGCTTTCACCATGGCATCCGCTGCCTCAACCGCTCCAACCAGACCCTTAGTTTCAATCATTCCTAACGCTTGCTGCATGTGTTTAGCCTCCTAATCTAAATGTTTTTTCAAAATTAAAGCTGATTTGCCGGGTAGGTCACAAAAAAGATTTTAGCTTGTTCCTTAGTAGATAGAGTGACAGCTGTGTTTTTAGGCAGGTAAAATACATCTCCTGCTTCACCTCTGTAGATATTACCCTTTACCTCTACCTCCATGGTTCCATCTATTAAATAGTAGACTTCTTCATTATTCATAAGACAGAAATAGTTTGTTTGTTCCAGGGTCATAAAACCGGTTGTCATCTGGGGACATTCTTTTTTGTTGAATATTTCTTTTACAGCAACCCCATCATCGGTTCGACCTGTATTAAGCTTTTCACAAACCACACTGCTTCCTTTAACCAGTCGGAGTCCTGTGGAGTCTACCTCTTTTACTAATTCCCCTGCTCGCTTTGCTCTTGGAAGAGTTGCTAACACTTGTTTTACAATAGCTGCAATTAATTCGCTAGTTATAGCAGGTTTGGAGTCGGTATTTTTAATAGGGGTTTCTTCTGGAAGTTTTTCAATCTGCCCGGCAGCCTCTACAAGAGTGATATTATATTCCCTTGCAGCATCCCTGGCAGCGGGTGTGATGATGGTGCCAGCACAATATTTAATGATGCCTTCCCGAGTTCAGCCATCCCCTTGATATCCTTGGCAGTTACCAGTTCTCTACCTACTTTAATAACCCCCCTTCATAGTTAGCTACAAAATCCACTGGGTCAATTCTTTATGGGCCGAGGGAATAATTACTTTCTCCACCAGCATCCCTTTTTCTGAAGCAATCACTACCCCCGCATCAACTGCTGCCTTAACTGCCGCCACATCCCCAGTCATGGTGATAAAGGATTTTCCTCCGATACCAATTCCCAACCTTATTTCAATCAAATCAACATCGGCAGCTTTAGCAGCGGTATCAGCGGTTACTATTGCTGTGGCTACCGAAAACACCTCAATAACCCAAGGGCCTTAAATCCTCCACCTCTGAAGTTGCTGAAATGGCTGTTATAACCGAAGGATGTACATTAGGTAAAATGAATTCGTCCACAACTGTAGCTTCACCCACCAACACCCCTTGCTGTACCGCACTTTCTACTGCAGATACATCCCCGGTAAGCAAGGCGATGTATTTTCCCGGACAGATTGACCGGGATTGAATAAGTTCAACCTGGGCAGATTTCACCATGCATCTGCCGCCTCTATGCCCTTGGCTATACTGTTGAATTCCACTAATCCTATGGACCGGAACATTATTGGTTACCCCCTTTTTTGCCGGAATCAATGACTATATGCTTTGATATCTCAACCACCGTTCCGCTGATACTGGCATGTATATTTGCTCCCAAGGAATTTTCCGGTATCTGGGCAATCAACATTCCCTTTTCAACAATTTGTCCCAATTCAACAGTGGGAGTACTTGGTTTTCCAATATGCTGGGATAGGGGTATCCTTACCACCTGTGGCTGGTATTTTAAATCGGCCAGTGGAGCTAGACGATCGTATCTAATTAATCCAAGCCTGATTTTAAGCCTCTTGGTGGGTATTCTCCTATGTTCTCTCATTGAGTGGGCAGTGGGCATCCTGGTAGAGGTATTGGGCTTGATTCCATTTTGTATTAATTCTCTTTTGATTCTGCCATTTATCATGCGGGGTGAGAGAAACATAGGACAGGCTATTTGTTCACAGGCCCCACACTCGGAGCAGAAGAAGGTCATTTTTAACACATCTGCTTCGCCTTTAGCGTAATTTAGGCTGCGCATTATTTTATGTGGTTCGATCCGATGTCCTAAAAGGTAACGTGGGCAGAGATCGGTACAACGCTGGCATTGAACACAGGCTGCTTTTGCCTGCCTTATTATGGTCTTTAATGGCATGGTTTTAGCTTGAATTAAGGGGTGTATTTCTTCCAGTACCAGCAAGGCCTTGGTGGTTTTAGTCACTGGTTGATTAACATCCCCACAATCTTGCCCATCATAGGGCCACCATCAATAACAGCCATTCCCCGAAGATCGCTTCTGCCGGATAATGCAATCACTTCTTTAACACTGGTTCCAATGGGTACTTTTATGGTTAGGGGATTGGGTACATTACCAGCAACCGTTAAGTAAGTATCTGTCACCGGATGACCCTCCAGGGCCTCTGCAATATTAAGCAAAGTCTCCACGTTAGTAACAACAGTGCCTACCTTCAAGGGGATTCCCCCTTCTGGCACTATTCGCTTTAAGACCTCATAAACAGTTACCTGCTCATCCCCCGCCGGATAAAAGTCCCCCAGCACAAAAATCTCAATGGATTTACCTTGTGTATATCTCTCAAGGGAATCGATTGCCCTCTGGTACTTTCCTTTTAGGGCGATAATCCCTTGTTTGGCGCCGGTAATTCTCATTACTGACTCTAGTCCTGCCACTACCTTGTCAGCCAGAATATCCATTAGTTGCTGATCCACTTGTATTAAGGGCTCACACTCAGCTCCATTTACAATTACATACTCTGCATTGGCAGCGACCTTGATATGAGTGGGAAAACCAGCTCCTCCAGCACCTACAATTCCAGCATTCTTAATTATGTTGATTAAATCGGCCTGCATTCCTTTAGACACCTCTATCAAGATTCAGATTTTCCTCATCAATGATACCCACTATAAGAGCATCAATGGGTGATTGTCCATTACCCTGGATACGACGGGCAGAGCTACCTTGTGTTATTAAAACTTATCTCCAATACCGGCTCCTATATAATCAGCCGCCACAATGATACTACCTTTAAATTGTCTTGACTCATCCATGAGCTGTACAATCATAAATTTTTGACCCACCAGGGATTCGTCTTTCCTGGTTGCCCAGACATTATCAATGACTTTGCCAATTTTCATTTTTTCACCCCGAAAATATAAGAACTAACTAACTAGACCCCTTTTAGCAAGTTCTTTAATCACACCTTGGATAATTAAATCCTCCATGTTTTCCTTTGCGGCAGAATGGGTATCTGCGGCTGGCAAATTATCGCATTTACCAAAAAGTAGCTTGGCTGCATTCTTGTACATGACCTTTTCTCTCACTTCTCTATCCAGGGGTAAATTATCAAATATTTTTAAGGATTCTCTAAAATCCACAAAGGGATGTGCACTGGCATATAAGAGCTTATCACTGATTAAGGTATTGGCTGCTTGAATATAGGCTTCCGACTGGGGAGTCAATTCGTATTCAGATATATCTAAATAAACGTTTTTGTTTCTTTGGGCTACAAATATTGCCTCATTAACCCAGGGGTAGCCACCATGGCTTATAATAATTTTTAGCTCGGGAAAATCCCTGGCCACAAAATCAATATATCTGGGAGAAACATGATCAATAACTGCATTTGGAACAAGGTTGCTGGGCCGGTGGTAATTACAATGGGTATAGCTAACTCACAGCACTTGGCATAGATGGGGTAATATTTAGCATCATTTGAATACATTTGGGCAAGGTAGGGATCTATGGCAGCCCCCTTTAGGCCATGCTCACTGACCGCCTGCTTTAAATCATCGATGGCCTTCATACCCTTATGGGGATCCAGCCCCATCATGCCAATAAACTTTTTAGGATATTTTTTCACAAAATCAATTACACTTTGATTGTTTGATGAAGTACCGTAGGTAGTTTCACAATCTCTTCCGGTGATAACAGCAAACTCTACATTATGTTTATCAAGATCTTCAACTACTTCTTCCAAGGGCTGTCCCTTCATTTTGGAAAAATCAATAGCTGCACAAAGTCCCTTGAACATCTTGCTATTAGCAATACCTGATATTGTTTCTGGTGTATTAGGCCTAAACCTAAAATCAATTACCTTCACTGTTCATCCCCCTGCTCAAAAAGTATTGGATTATTTTATTGGATTATTATCGCAATTATCATGCCAATTGGATAAAGCATATAAGTTTGCAATATCTTGAGCTTAACTTTTTGCAAAATGTCATTTAGATTACAAATCATTAGGACTCGTCCAGGCCTCATAGTAAAATATTAGCTTTCAATAATTTTAAGAAAATCTATAAAAAAGACTAAGCGTTGCAAATTTGACACCCTCTTGTGCTAACTTGCAACGCCTAGGTAGACGATATTTCCTTGCATATATAAGAGAAGGCTTGATCAATTAGACCTTTTGTTGCAGCTTTGCAACAAAAGGTCCTGTGCATAAGAAATTAATATGATTAAGACATCTTGGTAATGCCATCTGCCTTAATATTTTTTGAACCCTTTGGAATGTAGGATTTGCAGCATGTCTCCATACAATTTCCCGCCTGCTGGGGATTGTACTGCTTGGCCATAGCGGCGTCTACATTTTCTGGCTGTGAAGCACCAAACTGGTCAGTTGCCACTAGAATTTCATTGGCAACACATTTGTTTCCCTGGGCATAATAATGACAATCACTAACGATACAATGGATGTGCTGGTTCATATAGTATTAACACTCCTCTCATTTGATTTCATCTATATTTTCTTTCGGAAGAGTATTTTTTATGTCTGTCAAGGTTTTCAAAAAGAACTAATAAACTATCTATAAATTTAGAAGGTATTGATAAGCATGTAAAAGCCTGTATATAAAAGAATACCATTAGCAATCAATTGAAACACCTGTTGATTTATTTTACCAAACAGAACATTACCAATAACTATTCCCAGTGCAGCAGCCGGTGTCAATATGAGTGAAGCTATTAGAACCTCTAAACCTATCTTTACCGTTAATAATTGTGCAATTATACTGACAGTATAAACAAAAATAAAAAAGGCTAGGGTTGTGCTTCTTACTACCTCTTTTCTTTCATTCTTAGCGTTAAAATACAGGGCAAGAGGCACCCCTGGCATACCAATACTTGTGGTCATTACTCCAGAGCTCAGCCCTACCATTACTTCATTTCGCTTTTCCTGATACTTAAAGACCTCAGCCTCGGTTTTAGCCTCCTGTTCCTCTGTTTCTAGATCTGGGACCTCCATCTTTTGAGTACGATAACTGTTATAACATCTAAATAGTAGAAAACAGGTAACTATAAGAATGGCTATGCTTACAGTTATTTTTAAGGTGCTTAGGCTAACGTAGGCAAAAAACAAAAGCCCGATGGGAACTCCTACAAAACCTCCCCAGATAAGCCTTTTTAACAGTTTATAATCAATATCCTTCTTTATTCTTGGTGTTAAAACCAGGGCAATAAACAAGGATAGAAAAATACTCATCTGAATACAATCCCTGGAATTAAAAACCAATAGCAGAAAAGGCGTGGCCATGATGGCAAAGCCAAAACCCGTTATTGCCTGTAAAGCTGAAGCTATAAATACAATTATTGCGGCAAAAATCCATTCATACATTTTTCATCACCCCATCACTTATCTAAGCAAGATCCAGACCAACCTCCCCATTATAACAGTTTTTTGCTAAATAATTTTTTCAAAAATAAAATGCCCCGACGGTTTTTCAGGGCATTCCAGCAAATTATCAAAGTTTTTTACAACAAGTTACTGTATTATTACCGTCCTGGTATCCTCCTCCCAACTGGCATAGAACCCAAAGGCTTCTGCTACATAGCGTGCAGGTAAATACACTCTGCCTTCCCTTACCTGCGGATCTACATCCATTTCTACATGCCCCTCGGGAGTTATCATAATGTTGTTGGCTACCACCATTTCTACCCTTCTTTCCCCTTTAGATAGGGTAACTGTACCGGATTGTTCGTCCCATCCAATGTCACTAACTCCCAGGGCCTCTGCCAAATATCTAACTGGCACAAAGGTCCTGCCAAATTCGGAATAGGGATTGGCGTCCATTTCAACTAAAGAGTCGTTTATGCAATAGGCACTCTCTTCAAGGGTAAACTTAACCACAAGTTTATCTATTTGTGCCTTAGGCTTCAATCCAATTATATCTATGGTTTCCGGAAAGTACTGGTGTGTTGAAACAAATACTGCCGAGTCTTCTCTATCACCTATATCAATATTATTTGATTTTAATATCTCGCCTTCACTAGGGACCCATAATTTAAAATCTTCCCCTGGCCTTTGAAGACTTACCTCCCGCCAGATATTATTTTTTGAAAATCCATTAATATCGTCTGTCATAATACTTGTTACCCGGCGAAACACCATTTCCTCGCCTCTGGATTGGCATTAGGCATTTTTAAGATAACTGGTTCAAAACCAGATACCTCAAAAACAACCTCGTCTTGACTTATAACCTTTAAAGTCATTGTAACTGTCTCTCCATCATTGAAGGTCAAGTCAGGTCCCTGAGTATTCCATGGCATGATCCTGAAATTATGCCACCGCTCCTGTGAACCATAATTTTCAAAGGCCCCAGGGTAGTTTGCATATGAGAAAATCGACCATTTTCCATTGGCCAGGTCAAAATAATCCTTATGGAGTCCAATTTCCATGCTCTTTCCATCCCTTGTTTCTAACCCAAGGTAGTTATAAACCGCCCCGGTACCGTTTACTCCCTTAACATCATGCGCCTCTGGTAAAGTTATAGTTGCTGTCATAGCTTGATAGCCATTTTTACTTTCATCTAAGACTGATTTAGCCCGGTAGCCTGGACTGAAAGTGGTTATGGTATCTGCATAGCCGGGGCTTGTTAAGGCAAGGAATAGTATTAAATAAAGAATCATGCCTATATAAGATAGTTTTAATGCTTTCATAGTTACCTCCAATTGATTTTTCCTTAACCAATAGACGCTTATTTTTGGGATTTCGTTCTAATTGCATAAAAAAGCCAGAGTCTTTCTCTGGCTTTTCAGATTGTCGAGAAACTACCTATATTCGGGTTTAATAATCCCTCACGACTCCTCTCTCCGCAGYGGACAGCGCTGTTCCCACTGCTTCGAATGTCGCTGTTCGGGATTATTAAAACCCAGTTGAATCTTTTTCAATAGGCTGAACAACCCAATGGGTTGTTTTCTTTTTTATGCCGGCCAATCAGCAGCAGGGTTTTTATCAAATTCCAGGCCAATTAAGGCAATTGAGTTATCAAATATGTCCGGGCTATGGTGTTCCTGGTAACGAAGAATAATCCCAAACATAGGTGATTTTTTGTTTAGTTCCTGCAGTTTTTCTAAAATCTGTCCAGCTTGATTACGAACAAACTTAATGGCAAAACCAACACCGTCTGAGAAAGTCAAATAAAGCAAATAGGCATCCTCCTGACTTTCATATTCCCAGCGGTACTCAAATTTTCCGGTATGGGCGGCTGCGATCCGATTGTTTGGATGAATTTGTTGATACGGCACGGCAAAATCAGGATGCTCCAGTATTATCCCTACTGTTTCCTTGGCTTTTCTTGGTTTAATTTTACCTATGCTGCCACCTGCAGGAAGTATTACCTTTATTCTTTGTTCTGTTGTCACAGTTATCCTCCCTTAGATATATTACATTTATTTTGTCCACTGCCCTTAATAATACATATTTAAATGAGAAAATACAATATTAGCTAGCCCTTCCATTGCTGAACAAAAGCAATTGCCCCGCTTACTTCCATTAATTTATTAATTCATTTATGATGTTTTCCTGTTACAATTATGTCAGGTGATGTTTATGGCTCTATACAAAAGATGGTCTGAAGTCCCTGGATATTTAAGAACTAAAATTCAGCTTGAAAGAATTGGACTAAGACCTAAATTTATTGATTGTCCTGACGGTGTCATTAATTATTACTCCGGCAATAGCTACAAAAGGTACCCCCTATATGATATTGAACAATGCGTTCCCCTTGAGAATTATACCGTTTCTATCGACCATATTGAAGTAACCACTGAAATACTAGCAGAAGCCCTTTATGTCATCAACAAATTTGCCAAAAGAAAAAGAGACCACAAAAAAGAACATTATTATTCTGGTCAGTTCCACCTAGTTAACCTATCAAAGAAAAGAGAGCAAGAAATATACAACCTAAAGGGTCAGGTTCTGGTCAAAATGCTAGAGCAGCAAAGGGCAGAAATCCTAGGCATTCATAGGCAAACAGTCAAGGATCATATGAAAAGTGACTCGGTTAATTATCTTGTTTATATAAAAGCAGGGGAATATACCTTTCACCGGCCTGCCAAGGCAAAGGACATAAAGAAACATAAATTTTTAGGTGATATTAATATCATATCTGCCGAGATGAATACAACAAGTCTATCTATCATGGAAGCAGTCATGTTACTGGAAAAATATATGTCTGAACCCTGCCAACAATTTGAAGTCTAATTAAGATAAAGAGAGGGAACTAGGATTGTTCAACCTTAGTTCCCTCTCTTTATCTTATCATTAAATATTAGTGAATTCGCCCGGTTAAAGCCCCGTGTCTCTCAGAACGACCCTTCACACGCCCCTTACCACCGGGTCTGTCAGAACCACGCTGGCCCCTACCATCTTTTCGATAGCCTCCTTGACCCTTAAGGGGCTTCTTTGCCCTAAGGGGTGCTTCTTCCGTCAACTTTACCGGGGTTTTATCAGATTCCCTGGTTAGCATCTTCAGTGCTGCGGATACAAGGGTTACTGAATCGTTATCCAGAAGCAAATCTTCAGCCAATCCTTTATAATACTGAAGTTCCCCTTCCTCAATAACTCGAAGTAATTTATCTACAGTAATACGCTGCTGACCCTCAATAGCCTCCTTAATTGTTGGAACCGGATGTCTATCTATTTTCCGTTTAGTGATTGCCTCAATTGACCTTAAATGTCCTAATTCCCTAGGGGTTACTAGGGTTACTGCCATTCCAGTGTTGCCGGCCCTTCCTGTTCGGCCAATACGGTGAACATAACTTTCCGGGTCTTGAGGGATATCAAAGTTATATACATGGGTCACCCCACTTATATCAAGCCCCCTAGCAGCCACATCAGTTGCCACCAAAACTTCAATGGTTCCTTCCCTAAACTTTCTCATTACACTATCTCGTCTGGCCTGGGTCAGGTCACCGTGAATACCCTCCGCCGAATAACCTCGCTTATTTAGAGCCTCAAAAAGCTCATCCACCTACGCTTGGTACGGCCAAAAACAATTGCTAAGTCAGGCGAATGAATATCAAGGAGTCGACTAAGGACATCAAATTTTTGCTTTTCCTGGACTTCCATATACATCTGCTGAATTAGTGGAACCGTTACCTCTCTGCTTTGAACCTGTATATATTCTGGGTTTTTCAAAAACCTTTGGGCCAGAGAACGAACAGGCCCGGGCATGGTTGCTGAAAACAGGAGGGTTTGTCTTTCCCCTGGAACCTCTACCAGAATTGTTTCAACATCTTCAACAAAGCCCATGTTTAACATTTCATCAGCTTCATCCAATACCACCATGGAAACCCCTTGAAGTCTTATTGTTCTTCTCCTCATGTGATCCATTAACCTACCGGTGTGGCCACAATAATTTGAGGCCTTTGTTTCAAGGCCCTTATTTGGCGCGTAATCTCTTGTCCCCCGTATATTGGCAAGGTTCTTATTCTTTTAAATTGTCCTATTCTGTTCAATTCTTCTGCTACCTGAACAGCCAGTTCCCTCGTAGGTGTTAATACTATCCCCTGGATCTGCTCATTTTCAATATTTATTTGTTCAATCATAGGTATGCCAAAGGCGGCGGTCTTTCCCGTGCCCGTTTGGGCTTGTCCTACTAAATCCCGCCCCCTCAAGGCAGCAGGTATAGTTCGCTCCTGAATTGGAGTGGTTTCTTCAAAACCCATCTCACTAATGGCACGGATTAGGGGATCACTTAATCCCAATTCATTAAATGTTAGCATAATATTTTTCCCTCTCTCTAATTAGGCTACTGGAATAATATACCCCAATTTGTTAATTTATATAGTTTTTATTATTACCAATTGGTTAAAATTTCTTAGAATTACCAAGGATATTTATACATATTCTGACATTTTATGTAACATTTTTCCTTCCACTCCATATTTTATACTATAAAAAATATGTTAGGAGGATACTTGAATGTACTTTGAAGAGTTTGTTAGCGAAGCTAAAGGCTGTCCCATTCCAGATCCTAAAAAAGATGCTTGCCCCCAGCTGCCCGGTACCGTTCTTCGCATTTTTATACCTGCAGGAGCCGTAATTAATCTATTAAATATTATTGAGTTGACATCCCCCAGTGGTATTTGTTTAATTGTTAGATTACCATTCTTGGCCGGAAAATGTGACACTGGAATTTTCTCTAGTCTCATGGACTCCCTAAAGGCTGCCGGTGCTAAAATTGAATTAGTAAACGAATAACTGGCAAGATAAATCCGGATATCCTCCGGATTTCATCTTTTTAATAAGAGTTATACATATTCCACGACAAGGAGAGCATAACTACTAAGGATGAAAGGAGAGGTACAATGGACAAAACTACTACTGCCGTAGGTATCAAATTGTTTATTTACTTTTTTGTCACCTGGGTGGCTATTTCAATTGTTGCAACAAATAATTGGGCCTGGGCCCTTTTAATTGCTCCCCTGGCAACCTCAATAAACTATTTACTTGGCGACCACTTCTTTCTTCCAAATTACGGAAACAACTTAGCCTCCATTGCAGATGGGTTAATGGCTGTGGTTCTTCTTTTCTTCCTAGGCCTTATGATTGGTGATTTAAGACCAACTGCTACCTCCCTAGTGCTATTTGGGATAGTCATTGCTATCGTTGAATATTTTTTTCACCCTTACTTGATTCGTATAGGTCTAGTAAACCCCCGGGAAGAAGCTAGAAAGAATTAATATCATTAGCATATGACCCAAAGGTACACACATTTTTGCTTTTACATATAATGGTAAAAATGACAGGGTGATGCTATGGCTATTACAATCGAAAAGCTTCCGGATTCAGAACAGGAGTATTACGAAGGTAGGAACGAGTTGAAAACTTCTTTAGATTTAATAGTCTCAATGATTAATGACACAAAATCTGAATTAAGCACCTGGACCAAGAACGCCATAAGGAATATTTAAGCTTAGATTCTAAACTAGATAATGTTAGAGCTAAAATTGATTCTACAAATTCCTCCTTCAGCAGAAAAATAGATCGTTTTACCTACGGTTTAATGGGGGTTTTACTTACCACTTTGGGTATATTGGCAAAGATTCATTTTAGCCCTTGACAAACTTGCCACTTATCAAAAATGGTTATGCTATTGTATCAATAGTTCAGGCCGTAGTTGCTACTGCTCGGAATCCAATACTACAGGCGTTCTATCATGAACTGGTTTAACGTATTTATTAGCACCGGTGGTTTGGCAGTGTAAACCTTACCGGGCTTTTCTTTTTTTCCTCCAATTTATTCTACTTTCACTTAAACCCTAACATTTCCTTTAATTATTAAATATTTTACACCAATTGAATTATCTATTCCATTTGTGGAATGATAATCCAAGGTTGGTGATTAAATGTCATTAAAAGATGTATTTGGCAAATGGAAGAAGGCCAAAAGCAAAAAACCAGAGCAGCAAAAGGATCTCAATTATAATCAGCAGACCTGCCTTTCTGGAAACTTAGAGAAGGATAAACAGACCATTTTTACCGGCCTTGGGGGCAGCATCGATATAATTCGCAGAGAAATACTGGTAGGTGATAGGAAAGCCACTATTATCTACATTGAAGGAATCGTTAATGCTGATTTAATTGAACATGAAATAATAAGAAAAATTCAACAGTTAGATTTTTTCCTGAGACTGAATCACCACTGGAGCATATTTCTCAGAAGGTACTCTCTAACAGCAACTCAATTGTTATCACCCCGCTAATAGCAGATATTTTGGTTAATATCCTAATTGGAAAATGTGTTTTAATCATTGACGCCTGTAAACAGGGCATTGTTGTGGAGTCCAAGGGAGGAATACGCAGAGGAATTTCTGAGCCTCCCACTGAGCGGACAGTTCGTGGTTCCCGGGAAGGCTTTATTGAAGATATTGGTGTTAATTTAGCTTGATCAGGCGCAGGTTAAAATCTCCCAAATTTACTGTTGAAACAACAACCTTAGGTTTAAGAAGCCGCTCCAGGATAGCCATTGTTTATATATCCGATATAGCGGACCCCAAAATTGTTGAGGAAGTCCGCAATCGTATTAGCAAAATTAATATTGATGGAATATTAGCCTCTGGCTACATAGAAAGATTTATCGAGGATCATCCGTGGAGCCTCTTCCCCCAAGTCTATGGTACCGAGCGTCCGGACAAAATAGCGGCAAATCTGTTGGAGGGCCGCGTTGGTATAATTGTGGATGGAACTCCCTATGCCTGATAGTCCCTGCTGTTTTTCTTCAATTTCTCCAGGGCTCCGAGGATTACTATGAAAGAACCATTGTTGGTACGGTGGCCAGGCTGGTCCGGTATTTAGCCTAATGATCACCACAACCATAACTCCCGTCTATATAGCCCTAATTACCTTTCACCACTCCCTACTACCAACGGATTTATTGCTGGCAGTGGCTGAAAACAGAGAGGAATTACCCTTTTCTCCTTTGACAGAAGCTTTATTTATGGAGGTTGTCATTGAAATATTACGGGAGGCAGGGCTTCGTTTACCCAGTACCGTAGGCCAAACCTTAGGAGTTGTGGGCGGGATTGTCATCGGCCAAGCGGTTGTGGAAGCTAAACTTGTAAGCCCCTTGATTGTGGTAATCGTTTCCCTAGCAGCCATCTGCTCCTTTGTTTTTCCAAATTATAGCATGGCTCTGGCCATTCGTTTAATAAAATATCCCATGATGCTGCTGGCTGCCTCCTTTGGTGCTGTGGGCATTGCTGTGGATGGTTGTTTGTGACAATACACTTAATTTCACTGCAGAGTATTGGTGTTCCCTACATGGCACCCCTTGCACCCATGCGTTATAAGGACTTGGGAGATACCTTTGTAATTTCACATATATGGAAAAATAAAAATAGACCTGTCTCTATCCCACATGTTGATAACAAACGTGGACAATCTCCTACCAGGGAGCCGTCAGAAAATGAATGAGCAGGCATATAAAATAACAAGCAAGCAATTAATATTTATTCTTATCGGTGCCACCATTGGAGTAGGTATTTTAACTGTTACATCTACGGCAGTTAGGGAATCCCAGCAGGACGCCTGGATATCAATTCTAATGGGCGCTTTGCCCTTAGTTGTCGGCATATATTCCATGCATTTGATAGGTAGTAGGTTTCCTGATCTTACCTTTGCGGAATACTGCGAGATAATCCTAGGCAAATGGCCTGGCAAGCTCCTTGCCCTAGTGTTTGTAGTTTATTCCTTAGCCTTTGCAGCTATCGTAACTAGACTTTTTGTTAATATCCTTAAGATTTATTTATTCCCTGAAACGCCCATTTGGGCCCTAAGTGCTTTAATCTTGTTTACATCAGCCTATCTGCCTCAAAGGATGCAAGGGTCATTGGTAGAGTTAATGAATTAATGTTCTTTGAGTCTCTCGTTCTATTAGCCTTTATCCTCGGTGCAGTGCCTAAGGTAGAACTTTCATTCTTCCAGCCCATTGGTGATGCGGGCATGGCAAATATACTAAAGGGCGCTTACCAAACCTTATTTGCTATACTGGGCATTGAAATCTTACTGGTTATCTACCCTATGGTCCAAAGGAAAAATGAAATAGTTAAGGCCGGCTTGACGGCAGTCGCAATAATTTCCGGTATCTATCTGCTTGTGGTATTTGTTGTTTTAGGTCTCTTTGGCCCAAACGCCGCTGAAAAGCTAAGGTTTGGCCTGATGGTGTTATTAAAAACCTACAATGCCCCAGTTATTGAAAGGCTGAATTCTTCTTTATCATTTTTTGGGTTTTTGTGGCCTTTCGGCCAGTGGCCAATATGTTTTTTGCCGGACGCTATACTGTTGAAAAAATATTAAATATTAACTCTCCCGGTTGGGTCACCCTGGCTTTATTTCCCATAATTTTTTTGTCATCCCTTTTCCCTGGCAATTTCGAGAAGATCCTTGGTTTAAGTACCACCATTGGTTATCTGGGCTCCTGTTTATGATTGTTATCCCGGTTATCCTGTGGTTCACGGCTATCTTGCGAGGTGTTGGAGGTAAAAAAGTTGCGTAGTGCACTTGTTATAGTACTTATTTTAGTTACCCTATTAAGCTTTGGCTGCTGGGATGCCCAAGACATTAATGATCTTTACATACCCTTTGTGGCAGGTTACGATTTGCTTGAGGAAAATGGCCGTGAAAAGTTCTCCATGACCGTAAATTTCCCCATTATGAACCGCAATGCCAGAGAAAAGTCCGATGTAATAACCGTCGAGGGAGAAACCATGGCCCAGACCCGTATTGACAGGGGTAATAAATCTTCCCGGGGTATGGCCGTTGGTGACTTAAAAGCTCTGTTGGTTGGAAGTCCTTTAGCTTATAGGGGAAGTAAAGATGCCTTTGACTTAATGTTTCGAGACACTCGTTTTAGCGAAATGATTAGACTAGCTGTGACAGATGGAAATACCATTGATATCTTGACCATGAAACCGGAAAATTACCAGACAGTAGGACAAAATATCATAGACCTTCTGTCAAATTCACCAAAGGATAACTTTATTCCAGTAGAGCATCTGCATCATTTTCGTGTGGATGTAATGACAGACGGATATAATCCGGTTTTACCAGTCATTAGCATCCACTCTGAAAGTAATTTAGAAATTTCAGGTGCAGCCTTATTTAAAAAGTATAAGATGGTAGCTAAAGTCAACAGGGAAGACATGAGGTCTTTAATCTGGTTAAGGGGAGATGGAGCCAGAGGCTATATAACCTTTAAAATGATGGATGATAAAGGAGAAATTTATAAAATAAGTTTKGAGGGGGGAGTAAGCGAAAGGTAATAGCTAGGTTGGTTAACGGAAAACCTTCCTTCGAGATAGATTTATCATTCTCAGGCATAATTGCAGAAACCTTAACAGATATACAATTTGCAGGGAAGGAAGAAAATGTCGTAGCTGTAGAAAAGGCCCTGGAAGAGCATATTCAAAAACAATGTGAAGACTTAATTTACGATCTACAGAACAAATATAGGGTAGATGCCATCCTACTTGGCAAGTATGCCAGGGCAAAATGGCCTCCCCTGGTGAAGGAGCAGGACTGGGACGAGGTTTTCTGCGAAAGCGATATCAAAGTTAATGTTAATGTTACAATTCAAGGCACTGGGGAGGTTGCCTAGAGTATAAAACTCCTTTAATTAATTTATTATTTAATATAGGACTTTGGTCTTGATCGATAAATACTTCAGTCCTATTTACTGCGATATTGTTTCTCCATATAGTAAAGACAAATCCTAGAAAGATAAAGGCAAACCCATTGAAAAGTGGCGACGCAAAACTATAGGGGCTAAGGTGGAAAGCTAGGCCAGCCAGTTACCAAAGGAGGATATTAATGGGTTTTATAGCTGGTGTTTTTGTTGGTGCATTTTTAGGGATCCTTACAACATGTCTACTAGTGGCTTCCCGGGAAACAAATGATACCGTTTATGATGATTAAACAAAATTACCCTACAAGCCGAAGGATACAAAACCTTCGGCTTTTTAATTCCAATTGGGCCATTGGATCCACGATTTGTATTGCATCACTTATGGTAATCATCCAAGGGAGATTTTCGGAATTTTAGGGGTAAATTCTGAGTGCGCTTCGCTTTATCCAAAAAATATAAAAAACCCGTGAAGTCTTGTATTTCAAGCTTTCACGGGTTTCCGTTTTTCATTAAACTGGTCGGAGCGACAGGAGTTGAACCTGCGACCTCTACCACCCAAGGTAGCGCTCTCCCAAACTGAGCTACGCCCCGATTTTTGCTGTTCCAGGCCCCTCGGCCTGTCGACAAATGTTATTATAGCTAATGTGTTAAGAAAAGTCAACATGAAAAATACTATTCTTAACTAGCCGCCTTAGCTATAAAAGCAAGACGCTAGTACATTTAACATAACTAGTTAATCTATTTTAAACTCTGCCAATATAAATGTATGGTCGGAAGGTTTTCCCTTCTTCTTGGTTCAATATCTATCCAGGCTTTTGTTGATCGCTTAGCCAGGGGATCTGTAGCCCAAATATGGTCAATACGCCAGCCCAAATTTCTATCCAGGGCCTTTGGAACACGGTAATCCCAAAAGGTAAAATGTCCCCCCTCTGATTGGTGGTGTAGGCGGAAAATATCTTTAAAGCCCCAGGACTTAACATAATCCAAGGCTTCATGCTCGGTGGGGTGGAAGCCTACACGCCCAAGTAATCTTTTGGGTGCGTGTACATCTTCAGGCTCTGGTGCCACGTTAAAATCACCCAGCCAAAGTAATGGCTCATCAGGCTTAAAATTTGCATCAAAGTATTCCTTTAAGGCCTTAATCCAGAATATTTTATAGCTAAATTTATCACTCTCCGGGGATTGGCCCTGGGGAATATAGGTATTAACTATTGGAATACCTCTTATCTCAGCGGCAATGAGCCTTGCTTCATCTGGTTCCGCAATAGGCCCAAGGTCGCTGATTAAGGGATTAATTTGATGGGGGCTGAGGATAGCCACACCATTATAAGATTTTCTCCCTTTAAATAGCGAGTTATAGCCCGCCTCCAAAAAGCTAGCTGCTGGAAAATCTGCATTAATGACCTTGGTTTCCTGCAGGCAAACCACATCAGGTTTATTTTCCCCCAACCACTGAATTAACATTTCTTTTCTAGCACGTACTGAATTGATATTAAAACTGGCAACCTTAAAATACAATGCAATCATTCCTTAGTTTTGTTTAAGACTATATTCTTCCTAGGCTAGCTAAAACACTTTTTAGACACGCAGCTAAAGCAAAAAACACGAAAAGCACTAACCACATGTACAGGCTTACACCCCTTCCTTGCACGAAGCCCACAATCTTTGAGGAACGACTTTTGTCAGCACTTTTCCTATCAAAGTTTATCTATCTGGTTTAGTGGCATTCGGCTCCATCATACCACTATCATATTCATTAGAAAAGAATTCTATATCATATTTTATCCCTTACACCCTGGATTAAGCTTCCTCCTTTGGAAACTTAAACTTAATTCCAAAGACCTTATTAAAATTAGTCACTTTCTTATAAAGCTCTCTAATCTCTAAATCTGCATTATCCGTAGAGACACAGTCAATTTGCACTTCTTTTGCCTTGATGGTGCAAACCACATCCTCAACTACACCGGCTTCTGTACGGTCCAGGTTTCCCCCATGCGTATCAACACGCCTAGACGGCGAACCAAAATGCCGTCCTGGGGAAATAATACATCGGCATGCTGCTGCAATTTAAACTTAAGATCTAATTTGCCGTGACTAGCAGCCACCAGCGCCACTAACACAAGTTCCCTGTGAGAAAGACCATTTATCCGGGCATTGAGCAGTACATACATGGTATGCTTATGATGATTGTAATAACTAACAGCATTCCCAACATCGTGCAGAAGGGCTGCAATCCTTAAGATCTTTCTCTCCCAGGCTCCGTAACCGTGTAGGGGCTGCAGCTGGTCGAACAATGATAAAGATAGTTTAGCAACATGTTCGGCATGATTTCTCTTTACCTGATACAGGTCCATAAGGTTCTGAACGCTATGCTCGGTTACATCATCCATAACCGGATCTAAACGATTTCTAAAAAGGTATTCATAAAAAACACCCTCCCTCAAGCCAGAGCCGCTAACCCTAATTCCTGGCGCCCCGGTAAAATCCAATAGTTTGACGCTGCTGCCATACCACCCAGGATAATGTCAGCCCTTTCCTTAGACAATCCCGGAATGGCCTTGCGTTCATCCACTGAACCCTTTTTTAGGAGGTTATAAATTTGCTTGACACGTTCTGTATGCACCCTGTAGTTGTGCAGAAGATTTAAGCTAAAGCGTGTCCGCTTACGATCCATTCTGCCAAGGTTTCGTAAGGTGCCTCCAACCCCCAAGACCTCTAAACCCCTGGCCATATCCAACCAATGAACAGATCTATACTGTTCCTTCAAGTAGTCCTCTAACCGTCCAATTTGTTCCTCATTGACTTGTGGAGAGGTTAAAAAGTTTTCAGTGAGATTAACTGCCCCAAAGGGAAGACTTGTCCACTGGGTAATCATTCTTTCTCTGCACAGGATAAGTTCTGTGCTGCCTCCCCCAATATCAACAATCAGGGCATCACTAAACTCTAGGCTGTTAACTACTCCTAAATAAATATACCTGGCCTCTTCCTCACCGGAAAGTATGCGAAAGGAAACTCCCGTTTCCTTCATAATGGTTTCCAATACCTCATTACCGTTTACGGCATTACGTATAGCGGCAGTGGCAACCCCATGTACAGAATCTACCTTGTTGGCATAACAAAACTTTTGCAACAGCCGGATAGTCTGAACAGCCCTGTCAATGGCAGGTACCTTGATCACCCTTTCAGGTCCCATGCTTTCACCAATTCTAGCTGTTTCCTTAATCTCATCCTGTAGCTTATAGGAACCATTATCCCAGACCTTCATAAGGATAAGTCGAATAGAGTTTGAACCGAGATCAATTATTCCGATTCTTCTGGACATAATTTCCTCCTATTTAAAAAATTGTACCCTCAGCCTTGAAGGATAAGCTTCAGAAGGCCGATGGTAAATTTGGTTTCTATTTCTTTTAAAGCAATGACTTAGTCTATTTTAACAGATAAAAAATATTTTTAACAACTTTCCCAACAAAAAAGCACCTCCCTTAAATACCATAATGGGTCTGGTGCTTTGCATTATAATCTAAAACTCTGTTAAAACATTAGTTTCAGTGACCTGAGTCGGCTTAGAAAGTGGTTGTATATCCTTATTATGCTGCTTTGGGGCAATTCGAACAACTCGGTCCGCGGGCAGGTAGCGGCTGTCTGGCAAAGCTTCTACCAAAACAGACCCGTCGCTCCCCTTTATAACTCTCTCAGCATGTGCCTTATAGCCCTTGTAGCCCGGTTCCATTATGATCTCTTCATCCATGCCCAATTCGGGATCTACCTCGTAAATACACTCAGGCTCAATGGTTTCAGAAACCCAATTGCGAATGGTAATATCCTTTTTCGTTGCGGTATTGCCAAAAACCTGTACTGTAATGTAATCCTTAGCTACCACTGTACGCAGATAGATATGACAATCTAGTGGGTTAGAAAATCTAAAATCCAAAAGGTTCCAAGCCACCGCCGCATCCCTTCCTAGGGGGACATAACTTATGGCTAGAGAGTGGTTATGCCTCTCTACCGGCTTTAGATTAGCAAGAAGTATTGCATTATATAGGGTTGATGAAACTTGGCAAATACCTCCCCCAAGGGCTTCGTCAAATTTATTGGCCACAATAACCTTGGCTGGTAAAAAMCAGCACTGCTGGATCTTTCACCAACAAAATTATTAAAGGAGAACTCCTGTCCCGGAGTCATAATTAAACCATTTATCTTCTGAGCAGCAACTCTAATGTTTGTTACACGGTTTTGGTTTTCACCATCAAAGTAAGTTGTGTACTGTCCAATCAGCCCATTTATCTTCATGGCTTCAACTGTGTCAAAGGTTTTTTGAGCAATTATCTCCCTCACCGGAATATTTAATCTCATATCATCCTGATGATTTATTGCTTCTACCAGGTTTTGAAATAAAGCCTCACTATCAACTTCCTTGCCTTTCTCATCGCTGATTATTTCTACCCTGCCGTCCCCTGATATTTTTAATACTGCATCTTTAGCCGGCTTCTCAATTCCTTCGAAGATGGGCGTCAGGCAAGACAATGCCTTGTCCTTATCCATTACCAGCGTTATGCCAACTTGATTGTTTACCGGGTGAACGTAGCTTTTTAGACGGGTTACCAGGGCACTTCCATCCCTATCCATAGCCCGCTCTATGTTTTATTAAGGTCAAGGGTAATTCCCAGTTCTTCAAGGGCAAATTCCCAGACTTGTCGTCGTATACTAGGGTTAGTACTTGAGTTAATACTTGCTTCTCCAGGTCCTTTAATTTCTCTTCCGCTTTGTATTTTTCCAAATTTGATATATCTACACCCCGAACCGAGACCCCTTGGGGTATCCGGTTCGCCTCGGCATTCTCCAACCTCACCAGCAATCCAAAAAGGATGCTGCTAAGCAACAATACACTTAGGACCATGTATATGGCTTTACTTCCTCTCACCCTATACCCTTCTTCCTTCTTAACTAAGTAATGAATATACCTATATGACGATGGAAAAGTAAAAAAGTTACTCAGAAGGTAACTTTTTTTGACAACTTATTTACTTAAGAAGCAAATATTGGTTTTATATATAAAAGGGCAGTATCCCTGCCCTCAGCCTGTTGAAAAAGGTATAACTGGGTTTTAATAATCCCGAACAGCGACATTCGAAGCAGTGGAAACAGCGCTTCGCGAAGCTGAGGATGCGAAAATGGGTGAGCGGACATGGATGTCCGCGAAAGCCTGAGGTAAACACGATGTTTACTCGAAGGCGGCCCATTTTCGCCCGAAGCAAGGGATTAGCGCTGGTCCACTGCGGAGAGAGGAGTCGTGAGGGATTATTAAAACCCGAATATAGGTAGTTTCTCGACACACTAAGGTGGCTAATGCCACCTTTTTATTTTGTTACAAAATCTGATTATGGAATACCCTTAGGACAATGTACATATATTTTATTGTGGTCGAAGCCCGGTTTTGAACGGAGGGGTACTATGGAAGATTATGGAAAGCACATTTTGAGCATTGATGGAAGAAAAAAATTAATGCTGCAGGGAGTTCAGCACGTAGGAAGTTTTGACGAACAAGAAATAACCCTGGACACTAATATGGGTTTTTTACAGCTTAAAGGTGAAGGGATGCATATTACCCATCTGAATTTAGATGATGGGAATTTAGTAGTTGAAGGAATTATCAATGGCTTAGAATATGTAGAAGGTAAATCCGCTAAGGGAGCCAGAGCGAGGGGCAAGGGACTTATTAACAGGTTACTAAAATAAATGGGTACAAGGGTGGTGCACTACTTGGTTCCTTTGCTTGATCAATTTTACTATTTTGCGTTAACTATTTTGATTGGTGTTGTTTCAGGGTTCTGCTATGACCTTTACAAAGTAACCAGGGGAAATTTAAGGCTTAAGAGAATAGGCACGGCCCTGGGGATATCCTTTTTTGGCTAATCCTTACGGCGGTAGTTTTTGCTCTATTGTTAGCGGGCAATTGGGGTGAGGTAAGGCTATATGTCTTATTGGGCCTAGTCATCGGAGCACTGATCTATTTGAATCTTTTAAGCAAAAATGCCACTAGACTACTACAGCTTGTCTTTAGGTTAATTAATCGGCTATGGAAAATATTAATTCAAATGGTTAGCATTGCTTTGAAGATAATTTGCTTGCCCTTTCGCTTGGTCTATCTCTCAGTGGCCATCCCTTTGGGAATTCTAGGATTGGTTTTTAATAAGACCTGGTGGGGGATAAAGTTTATTCTTAATAAAGTGATTGGTCAACCAATTAGGCGAGGGAGAAAGGGTATAAGGAGGAAATTGGCAAGTATATTTCCAATCTTTGAGTATAAGGATGATAAATAATGGGCCGGTGGTCCTATTTTTTTTGGAAATAATTATGAAATGCACAAGGTCAACCAAGGACTGGCGGAAGCAAGTTTTCTTGTTATTTAACACAATTGGGAGGATATGTTTATATCTGGCTGTATTTGAACTATATTTGACCTTTTTAGCGGAATGTTTTTATATTGTTTTTAAAAAATCAGCAGGAAAAATCTAGGACTTGTAGTAATTTTGTAGTAATATTGTAATATATTATTCACGGATTCATGAAAAAAGTGTTCAGTCGGGGGTTGAACAGGTGCAGGTAGAAATTAGAGGGGCAGAAAAACTTAGCTTCCGTGAACGCCAAGTAGTAACCCTAAAGGAAATGGGTTATTCCGGTGAGCGCATCGCAGCAAAGTTGAAACTTAGTCCAAGCTCCGTGGCCACCCTGTTTAACCGGGCAAGATCCAAAGGGTATCAGGTAGTAATTGTTATACCAGGGCAAAACCTGGGTCTATTCGGCCCCGAGGAAGAGGAGGAACTGGGCGAATGATATCCACAGGCAAGGGAAAGGTTGCCGAATTGAAACTGCACCGTGAAAATAAACCTGAGAACAACAAACCTCCCAGAAAGCAAATCGGTTTCAGGCTGGTTATTGTTTTCTTAATAGCTATGGTTGCCTATATTGCCTTCTCCATCAGCAGTCAAATTGGGCGTCTTCAAGCGATGCAAAATAATGTTGAAACTATCCAATCCCAGGTGGAGGAGCTTAAACATAAAAATGCTGCTTTAAGGGAAGAACTTAAAAGAATAAAGTCCGACTCTTATGTGGAGCAGGTTGCCAGGGAGCAGTTAGGATTAGTAAAACCGGGAGAGACCCTTATCGTACCTACCCAGGACCCCTCTGGGAGGGTGAGACTGTTCGTCCCGAGGAAGTTTTTAATGTAAGAGATAAGAACATCTATGATTGATTTTGCTCATAATATTGACACTTCTTATGTTAGTACCATATAATTTTATTAATTAATGTGGTTTGCCATTAAGGAGGCACATGTAGGTAGATGTCGTTGGAACAAGGTAGTATCGTAGAAGGTGTTGTAACAGGGATTACCAATTTTGGTGCATTTGTTGAATTGCCGGGAGGCCAGACCGGTTTAGTGCACATTTCGGAAGTAGCCGAAGTTTATGTCAAGGATATCAATGAGTTTTTGAAGATCAATGATAGGGTAAAGGTTAAAATTATTGCTGTGGACCCAAAGGGGAAAATCGGACTGTCCCTAAAACAGGCCAATCCATCTTCAGCCCCTGCACCAAGGCCCCACGTAAGCCAAAGTTTCAACCATCCTTTGAAGACAAACTGGCCAGGTTTATGAAAGACAGTGACGAAAGGTTATCAGACCTTAAAAGGCAAACCGATTCTAAAAGGGGGGGCCGTGGAGGCTCCAAGTTTTAAACATATCGGTTATTAAGCATTCCCATTAAAGGGAATGCTTATTTTAATTTGTGAAGGGAGATGGAATATGCTACTTGCAAGCATAGATGTTGGTTCAAATTCTACAAGATTCCTTGTGGCAGAAATAAAGGATGATTCTTTAACTCCCGTTAAGTCGGGTTTAATTACCACTCGCCTGGGCCAGGGCATTACATCCGGCCTATTGTTAGAAAATGCAATGGAGCGAACTGTTTCTGCCATTGAAGACTTTATAAATGAAATCAAGGCTTATGATGCTCAAAAGATAATTGTTGGTGCAACCAGTGCCGTAAGGGATGCTGCTAATAAAGAGATTTTTATTAATTTAGTTAAAAACCGGACAGGCTTAGATGTCAGAGTGTTATCAGGGGAAGAAGAGGCCAGGGCAAGCTATCAAGGGGTTTTATCTGGTGTGCCGTTGTTGGCAGACGCTACCCTGGTACTGGATGTTGGAGGTGGCAGCACAGAAATAATCTGGCCGGATAACAAGGGTATCAATTATGTTAGTCTTCCGGTAGGGGCCGTTAGAATGACTGAAGGAGGACATTCCGAAAAGGAAATCGGAGAATTACTGTCATCATACTTGCACATTATCCGTCAGCAGGGTAAAGAGCTATCAATGGTTGCGGTGGGAGGTACGGCCACGACACTGGCAGCAATTTCCCTTGGAAATAAACAGTATCAACCTGAACTTGTCCATGGTTATATTTTATCAATGGTAGAAATCAATAGGATATATTATATGCTTTTGGAGGCGGGGCAGGAAGGAAGGAAAAAAATTATTGGCTTACAGCCCCAGAGGGCCGACATTATTCTAGCTGGAGTGAATATCATCCGAAAAGTGCTTGAAGGCTTAAGTTTAAGGGAAATAACTGTTTCCGAATCAGATATTCTGCATGGCCTGGTGTTGAAATTACATCAGGATATGTCGAAACAAAAACTGGAATAACCTACCAATAATGACAAGTATTTCCCACTCCTTATACTATAATGTGTATAAAGTGCGAGTATAAGGGGTGGGTCTGTTGTTTGAACGTGTTGATATTTATACCTATCATAGAACTGGACAGAACTTAAAGAAAAATAAAACACCCCGTCAAAACACTTTCGTGGGTAAAAAGAAGGCAGAGCCGCGAAATAGAAAATTTTCTCTGGCCTGGATTGGACAGGCCCTGGCAAAGGAGAAGGTTATTCTTTATATAGCGGCTTTCTTTTTAGGAAGAGCCATACTTCTAGGAGAGCTGACGCCGTTTGGGGCAGCTTTTGCGGCTGCGGTAGCCTGGAGTTTTGGCCCCCTTCTTTTTGTTCCTGTGGCTGTTGTGGCGGGTTTATTTACCGTGATGGAGGGTGCTAATGCCTGGAGCTCGGCACTGGTGGTGGTAACTGTTTTTCTCATTATGCTCAATTTAAAGCCACAAATAAATCGACCATGGTTAGTGATTCCCGGAATTGTTGGTGCAGCTACCATGACGATTAAAACAGTTTTAGTCAGCATCCAGGGGGCAGCCCTTTATCCCTATATAACCGTTGGTTTGAGTCTGTTTTTGCCTCAATCTTAACCTTTGTCTTTCTGCAATCTTTGGCTCCCTTTGCCCGGGGCACTTCTGGTAGAACTTTGCCGGGTGAAACGGTTTTCTGTTTTTTAGTTCTTCTGGCAGGGGTAATTGCCGGAACCGGAGGTCTAGGTAATGAGTTAGTAACCCTGAGAGGTGTGGTTAGTCGCCTGGTTATCCTTCTGGGAGCTTTAGTTGGTGGAGCTGGAGTGGGGGCCGCCACTGGGGCCGTGGTGGGAGTTATCCCGGGATTAGCCTTTGTGGTTGCCCCGGTTATAATTGGAGCCTATTCCTTTGCAGGCTTCCTAGCCGGTGCGGTAAGATCCTTTGGCAAGCTGGCAGTGGCAGTGGGCTTTCTGATGGGGAATATAATTTTAACCATTTATATGTCGAATTTTAATGATATTCATGGGGTGCTTCTGGAGACAGCCTTAGCAACGGCTGTATTTCTGCTAATTCCGGCATCGTTACAAGATAAAATTAAGGATTAATCCCCAAACAATCCACTGATGCTGAACCGGCTGCTACTATTCAGGATACAAGGCTAAGGGAACTCACTGTGGAGCGTATTAGAAGTTGGTCTTCGGTATTCTCAGAGCTATCACGCAGCTTTGAACAGGTCTCCTCAACGGTGCAGCAGTCCCAAGAGGAACAGGGGCTTCAGCAGCTTTTTGCAGAGGTCAGCAAGAAGGTTTGTCAGGGTTGCGCTCTATATCGTACCTGCTGGGAGAGGGATTATTACCGAACCTGCCAAAATATGTTGGACATGCTTTCTATTGCGGAACTCCAAGGCAAAGTAGATATTGATGATTTAACCGAGGATCTAAAGAAAAGATGTGCCAGATTAAAGGAAATGTCCATTACCATTACCTGCCTCTATGAAACTTACAAGGTCAATCGCTATTGGCAGCAGCGATTGTTGGAAAGCAGGGAGCTGGTGTCTGAACAGCTTAAGGGTGTTTCCCAGATTATGGAGGGCATGTCCAGTGAATTGGAACTGGATGTTGAATTAGAAGGAGAAATTGATCAAACATTAAAATATCAATTTGATAAAATTGGGATACCCATACATGATTTATATACCCTGCATAAGGAAGATGGTCTTATGGAGGTAGGGGTGATTAAGCAAGCCTGCAGGGGTCAAATGGAATGTAGGTTTACCATCGCCCCTGTTGTGTCAAAGGTTGTAGGTAAGGCCTTTAACGTAGCCAGCACCAACTGTCAGCATAAAGAAGGGGAAGATAAATGCTTTTTCAAGCTATACCCTGCCCTAAAGTACAACCTTGATCTCGGGATGGCCAGAATAGGGAAGGATGGCAACCATATATCGGGGGACAGCTACTCAGTTCTTCACCTGAAGGAGGGAAGGATGGCCCTTCTTTTATCAGATGGCATGGGAACAGGACCTAGGGCAGCAAAGGAGAGTGGTACCGTTGTGTCCCTGCTGGAGCATTTGCTGGAATCGGGTTTTGGACAGGATCTGGCCGTGAAAACAGTTAATTCTATAATGATGCTAAGGCCAACGGAAGAGTCTTTTTCATCCATAGATTTATCGGTAATAGATTTATACACAGGCAATGGAACCTTTCTGAAAATAGGAGCTGTTCCCAGTTTTTGGTTAGGGGGAAGAGAGTAAGTCTAATTAAAACCAATTCCCTGCCTGTGGGAGTGGTAGATAACATTCAATTCGCCTCGGTAAATAAAATTCTAGAAGAGGGAGACCTACTGGTCATGGTCAGTGACGGTATTCTAGATGCCTACAATGGCAGATGGAAAAAGAGCAATGGATGTCAGATGTACTTAGGGATGTTGGTATGCTACCCGCCCAGGATCTGGCAGAGGCAATCCTAGCCCTGGCCCAGAAGGTTGCTGGGGGCAGCATCCCGGACGATATGACTGTCATCACTGCCAGGTTAGGAAAAACAGTAAATTAAAGCTAAGCCCGTTCAGCGGGCTTTTCAGATTGTCGAGAAACTACCTATATTCGGGTTTTAATAATCCCCCACGACTCCTTCTCCGCAGTGGACAGCGCTAATCCTTGCTTCGGGCGAAAATGGGCCGCCTTCGAGTAAACATCGTGTTTACCTCAGGCTTTCGCGGACGTCCATGTCCGCTCACCCATTTTCGCATCCTCAGCTTCGCGAAGCGCTGTTTCCACTGCTCCGAATGTCGCTGCTCGGGATCATTAAAACCCAGTTGTATCTTTTTCAACATCCTGAGGATCATCATTGAGATGATCCTTTTATTTATTCAAAGCATGTTTGTCTATATATTAAATAAGATTATATGGAAAATATATTGAAATAGCTTATTAAAAAATAAAGTAAGAACACATAAAGAATATCAATAAAAATACTTAGGTTGCCTTGACTTGTGACTAAATTAGCAATAAGATGGGGTTAAATAATAATTCTCAGTAAAATTGAAACATAGTCATAGCGTAATAGGGTTGCTGATCAATTAAATTTCCTGACTATTTTAATTATTGTAATAATAGCATGGAAAAAACTGCAAATATATAGACTGATTTAGAAATAACATTAAAATAGCATAACTACTTAAATTACAATAGGTGTTTTTACCTACTGGAGTTAAGCAACTCCCCTGATGTGGGTCTCAGCTAATTGATGGTTTAATTTAGGTAACATCATTTAGATGAAAAAACGGGGGGTAAGAATATGGGAACAAGAGCTTACTTTTTAGTAAATGTGGTTGATGAGGTGAATCAGCAGGAATTTGTAAACATCTTAAGGGAACTGGAAGACATGGTGGAAGTTGATTTTGTAGATCCGGTGGTAGGGGAATGGGATATGGTCATCATGATCGAGGCCCCCATTACCGTAGAGGCTGTGGCCAGGAAACTCGAAGGGCTGGCCTGGATAAAAGAACTAAAGGCCTTAAAGATAGTAAGCCTTTTTGAAAGGCACAGGGGATCAAAAAAGGAATTGCTGGCCGCTCTCCAACACAAAGGAGAATAGTTATGAAGACAGCTAGTCAATTATCCAAACATACCAGTTCAAGTCCTCTGGCCATTATAGATCAAATTGTACGGGATCACAATTTGGATGAAGGCTCAGCTATAGTAATTCTCCAGCAAATTCAAGCCGCCTTTGGTTATGTGGGAAAGCCGATGCTGGAGAGAGTTTCCCAACTAACCGGGATACCAGCCAGTGTTCTTTATAGTATAGTAACCTTCTATACCCAATTCAGGCTTGAGCCGGTGGGTGAAAACTTTATTCAGGTATGCCATGGTACAGCCTGCCACCTGGCTGGCGCAGAAAGAATATCTGAAGTGCTTCAGCAGGAAACCGGCGTTCCAGAAGGTAAAACCAGTGCTGACGGTAAGTTTACAGTCAAAAAGGTTGCCTGTCTGGGGTGCTGTAGCCTTGGGCCTGTGGTTACCGTAAATGAAGAGACCTTTGCTAGGGTCACACCGGACAAAGCTAGGCAAATGATCAAGGAGAAGCGTGCTAGCTGCCAATGTGGCCACAGCAATGCTGAGGAGGTGGCTACAATTGATTAACTCCAATAAAGCCACTGTAACAGTGGGTTTAGCCAGCTGTGGCATAGCTGCAGGGGCCCAGAAGGTATATGATGCCTTTAAGGAGTCCCTGGAAGGACTCTCGGTGCAGTTAGATTTCAGCGGGTGCATGGGTATGTGTTATAAAGAACCCCTGGTGGAGGTTAAAGTTGAGGGTCAGCAATTTATCTACGGCAAGGTTCAGCCGGAACAGGTCAAGAGGATTGTTGAGGAGCATTTGCAGGCAAAGAAGCCAATTACGGAATGGCTTGTAGCCGCAGAACAGTTGGAGACGCCGGATAAGACCTTTCTAAACCGCCAGCAAAGGATTTTGCTAAAGAACTGCGGGGTAATAAACCCGGAGACTATAGAAAGCTATTTTAGTGTAGATGGATATAAGGCCATTAAAAAGGCCCTTAAGGACATGAGTCCTGAGCAGGTTATAGAGGAGATTAAATTATCGGGTCTAAGGGGTAGGGGAGGTGGGGGCTTTCCCACCGCCACAAAATGGGCCCTCACCAGAAGGTCTCCCGGTAAAGATAAGTATGTTATCTGCAACGCCGATGAAGGTGATCCAGGAGCCTTTATGGATCGCAGTGTACTGGAAAGTAACCCCCATAGCGTATTGGAGGGTATGCTTTTAGCGGGTTATGCCATGGGGGCAAATAACGGCTATATTTATATCCGGGCTGAATACCCACTGGCGGTTAAACGACTAAAACTTGCCCTTGCAGAGGCCCGGAGTAAGGGGTTGCTAGGAGCTAATATACTGGACAGCAGTTTTAGTTTTGATATCCAAATCAGGGAAGGGGCCGGTGCCTTTGTATGCGGTGAGGAAACTGCCCTGATCATGTCTATAGAAGGAAAGAGGGGTATGCCCCGTATACGACCGCCATTTCCGTCTGAGGCCGGGTTGTGGGGAAAACCTACTTCCATCAATAATGTGGAGACCTTTGCCAATGTACCTTGGATAATTTTAAATGGAGCCAACTCCTTTAATCAGTATGGCACCGAAACCAGTAAAGGTACTAAGGTATTTGCCCTGGCCGGAAATATTGCCAGGGGTGGCCTCATTGAGGTACCCATGGGTATCACCATAAATGAGATAGTCTATGACATTGGGGGAGGTTTAGCCTCGGGGAAGAAGCTTAAGGCGGTGCAAACGGGGGGGCCATCCGGTGGCTGTATCCCAGCGAGCCTGTCAGATACCCCGGTGGATTACGAATCATTAAGAAAAATCGGAGCAATAATGGGCTCCGGGGGTATGTTAATTATGGATGAGTCCACCTGTATGGTGGATATGGCTAAATTCTTCTTAAATTTCACCCAGGAAGAGTCCTGTGGCAAGTGTACCTTTTGTCGGATTGGTACAAAGCGTATGTTAGAAATATTGGAAAGAATAACCCAGGGTGAAGGCCAGCGGGAGATATTGAACTCCTGGAGGAATTAGCTGATAAAATTAAAGCCGGTTCCTTATGTGGATTGGGTCAAACAGCACCCAACCCTGTATTAACCACCATTAAGTTTTTCCGGGAAGAATATGAAGCCCATATACTTCACAAATATTGCCCGGCTAAGAAGTGTAAGGCCCTTATCAGCTATGAGGTATTGACTGATAAGTGCAAGGGCTGTGGACGCTGCAGCAAGGAATGTCCTAGTGGTGCCATTGCTGGTGAGAAAAAGAAGCCCTTTACCGTGGAACAGGAAAAGTGTGTCCGCTGCGGTCTCTGTATAAATGTTTGTAAATTTGGGGCCGTTCAGGTGCTATCCGGTAACGGGAAGGGGGCAGGGAAAAATGTCTAGAGTTAAAATATACATTGATGGTAAAGAAACATTTGCAGATAAGGGCAGTAGCTCCTTGAAGTTGCTCGGAAAAACGGTTGCAGGATTCCTTCCCTGTGTCATGACCCTCGGCTCGAACCCTTTGGCTCATGCAGATTATGCCTGGTTGAGGTAGAAGGGGCCAGGGGACCTGTACAGTCCTGTGGAGCTACCGTACAGGAAGGCATGGCTGTTAAAACAAATACAGCAAAGATAAAAGAACTGCGCCGCATGGCCACGGAATTTTTACTGTCAGAGCATTGTGGAGACTGTATTGCACCTTGTCAATTGGCTTGCCCAGCGGAGATAGATATCCAGGGTTTTGTTGCCCATATTGCTAATGGGCAGCCAGGCGAGGCAGCTAAGCTTATCAGAGAAAAGCTACCGCTGCCCTCCTCAGTGGGGCGTGTATGTCCTCGTTTTTGCGAAAAGGAGTGCCGTCGTAATCTAGTGGATGAGCCTGTTTCCATTTGTGCTTTAAAGAGGTTCGCCGGTGATTTTGAATTGGCTGCCGGGATTTCATTTATGCCTAAGGTCAAGTCTGATACTGGCAAACAAGTGGCTGTAGTTGGCGGGGGACCGGCAGGACTGGCCGCAGCCTATTACCTCTCATTGGAGGGGCACCGGGTTACTATTTTCGATGCCGCCCCCAAATTAGGGGGGATGATGCGTTATGGTATTCCTGAATATAGACTTCCCAAGGAAGTTTTGGACCAAGAAATAGAAGTAATCACAAGCCTTTGTGAAAATGTATTTACTAATAAGGTTATGGGCCGTGATTTTACAATCAACCAGTTAAAAATAATGGGCTATGCTGCAGTTTTTCTAAGCCTAGGTTCCTGGGCAAACCAAAGCCTGGGTCTGCCTGGAGAAGAGTTAGCAGGTGTTTACTCGGGAATTCAGTTTTTAAGGGAAATTGCTTCAAGTAGAACTGTTCCGGTGGGCAATCGAGTCGTAGTGATAGGTGGAGGTAATACAGCCATGGATGCGGCCCGTACATCGGTAAGATTAGGAGCTGAGGAAGTAACTGTTGTCTATCGCCGCTCCCGTAATGAAATGCCGGCCAGCCTCCATGAGATTGAGCAGGCCGAAGAAGAAGGAGTAAATTTTGAATTATTGACGGCACCCGTTGGCTTTATTGGAGAAAATGGCAGGGTCAGGTCCATAAGCTGCATTAGGATGAGACTGGGTGAGCCTGACAGCTCAGGACGCCGTAGGCTGTGCCGGTACGGGACTCAGCCTTTGAGATCCCGGTGGACACTGTGATTACAGCAACCGGACAAAAACTAGATTTAACAAGCCTTCAGGGTAGTTCTGAGGTCACCCTTGGGAGAAGAAATGTCATAGAGGTAAATAAAGCTACCCTACAGGGCAACATTGACTGGATATTTGCCGGCGGTGATTGTGTAACGGGACCAGCTACGGTGGTAGAGGCCGTTGCTGCAGGACGTAGGGCAGCCAGGTCTATTGACCTGTATCTCCAGGATAAAGAAGTGATACCTCAAGAACGAGCATTCAATTGTTCTAAGGGTACTCTAGGTGATTTAGAAACTGAGGAGTTTGAACAAAAGGAGAAGATCCCCAGAACACCGGTGACCACGATGATTCCCGAAAAAAGAAAACATAGCTTTTGTGAATTTGAAGATGTCTATAGTCAAGATATGGCTTTGCAGGAAGCAAATCGCTGCCTATCCTGCGGTTGCTTAGATGTCTTTAATTGTCGGCTTCGTGAGTATGCTACCGAATTCAAGGTAAATACAGATAGATTGGGTACCGGCAAGAAAACCCATGCTATTTTAGAGGGACACCCCTATATCGTAAGTGATCCAAATAAATGTGTACTTTGTGGCAACTGCATCCGGGTATGCCAGGAGATTATGGGGATAGGAGCTTTGGGCTTTGTAGGCCGTGGCTCTGAAACAGTAGTTATGCCAGCAATGAATAATCCCCTATCAAAAACCATCTGTACTTCCTGTGCACAGTGTGTTGAAATCTGCCCCACCGGTGCATTAACCATGAAGAACTACTTGGCAAAACCAGGACCCTGGCGTCTTGAAAAGGTGGAATCAGTCTGCCCCCACTGCAGTATTGGCTGTAGGCTGGATTTAGGGGTAGCTGGGGAACAGGTTGTTTCTATAACATCATCTAAAAAGAATAGTATAGGCTATCAGGGTGACCTATGCAGTAAAGGTTCCTTTGACTATTCTATCATCAAGGGTAGCAGGCGACTCACCAAGCCCCTGGTAAATAAAAAGGCATTCTTGAAAGTGTGGAATGGACTGAGGCTTTAGAAAAAGCTAAAGAGGTATTCAAGGAGGTCCGGGAATCCGCAGGCCTTGATAGTATTGCAGTGGTTGCTGCACCAGGTTAACCAATGAGGAAAACTATTTAGCCTATAAGCTTGGACGGACTGTGTTGGGCAGCGATCTTGTATTGGGAGCAGTACCAGCGGCGGTGTTGTCAGGTGTTGCCCGGGAGCAAATTCCTACCTTTACGGATATGGTGAACAGTGATCTGATTTTGGCAGTCAGTGAAAATGGCTTTGAGAAGTACCCGGTCATTTCTGCAAAGTTTAGAAGGGCTGTTAAGCAGGGAAGTAAACTTCTGACCTTGAGTTCTACCACTACAGTGCAGGATTCCTTAGCTTACGCTTCCCTAAAAATCCCCAGGAGAAAATATCAGCAAATTTTTCGGGCATTTTCCAACTATGTAATGCAGTATAACCTAATTGATCCTGAGGCTCTCCGGAAATATCCCGGGGATATTGAGCTGGTTAGAGAAAAATTTGAGGATAATTTCTACCAGTTGGTTAGCTCCCTATGGGTTAAACCCCAAAAAGTTGTTGATTTTATCCATCAAATTATAAGGCAAAGAATCCCGTTATTGTGGTGGATGGGTGCAGTGTGACTAACCAAGAACTGGAGCTTATAAATATTTTTGCTCTAATAACAGGCAACCTTGGAATACAGGGCCGGGGAATAATTACGCTATATCCCCACAGCAACCTGCAGGGTCAGCTAAATGTGGGACTTCAAGTTGGTGAGACTAACTATTCAAAGCTATTAGAAAAAATTCAAGCTGGCAAGGTTCAAGGACTACTGATAATTGGAGATGGATCTGCTCTAGATCAGCAACTGTTCCAGCCGGAAGTAAGAAAGGTGGTTATAACACCACTGATCAATGAAGGTCTAACAGCTGATGTAATATTACCAGGATCAATTCTGGCAGAGACAAGTGGAAGTGTAACTAATTCTGAAGGTAAGGTCCAAGGATTAATGCCAGCTCTTAGACCTCCCGGAGGCAAAGAAAATTGGCAAATCCTGCTAGAGCTTGCCCAAGCAATGGGCTATGAGATGGGCTATCAGGGACCAAAGAAAATATTTGGGGATATGGTAAATCAAGTGATGAAGAAGTAATAGCTTAACAAGGTGGATGGGAACCATAAAGAGTTCCCATCCTTCCAACATGTTGCTAAGAGGATGGGTGGACTAGCCGCCGTGAGAGGTGTGTGAGGGCCAATGGGATAACGGATCGAAATCTCAGCTTATTTGTTGAACGTGTTACCAGGGCGCAGGAAGATGAAAGGCTTAGGATATCACGGGAGTTACACGATACAACCATTCAGTCACTTATAATGGTTCTCCACCAACTGGAGAGATATTTGACCAACAACCATGAGCTAAACATAACCCATATGAGATTTTTACTTAATATCCAAGACTCCATTAAGACAATATTGCAGGAGGTCCGCCATTTTAGTCAAAATTTAAGACCTTCAATTATAGATCATTTGGGCCTTCTGCCGGCGATAGAGTTTTTACTACAAAGTCTAGAGAGTAGCTCAACAGTGTCTACCATTTTGAACATTGAGGGCCAGAGCAGACCTTTAAATAAAGAAACGGAGCTTGTGGTATTTCGCATTGTTCAGGAGGCACTAAATAACGTTAAAAGACACTCCGAGGCTAATTTAGTTGAAGTTACAATGATTTTTGCCCCAGAAGGAATTCAGTTTACTATTGAGGATAATGGAAAAGGAATGGGGGGTTCCTCTAATATACTGGATTTTATGCAAAGGGGTAAATTAGGTCTGGCTGGGATGTCTGAGAGGGCCAAACTACTAGGTGGAGATATGAAAGTCATATCCTCAGCAGGTAAAGGTACTGTCATTAAGATATGTATTCCAGAAAAACCAACTCCTAACCTGTAACCTTTTACTCAGGGAACTTGAAAGGAGGGAAATAGTGAATAAGATATCTATTATGCTGGCAGATGATCATGTAGTAGTTAGGGAGAGTATTCGCAAGTTTTTAGAGGATGAAGATTTATTCCAGGTGATTGGGGAAGCCGGAGATGGCGAAAGTGCAATAAACATGGCTGTAAAGCTTAAGCCAAAAGTGGTGATTATGGATATAGATATGCCGGTAATTAACGGCATTGAAGCCACCAGAAAGATCAAAAAACTATGTCCTGAATGTGCAGTACTTATTCTTACGGCCTATGACTATGAACAGTATGTTTATGCACTGCCGGAAGTAGGGGCATCGGGATATCTATTGAAAGATGTTAGCGGAAGAGAATTGGTTAATGCCACCACGCTGTTTGCAGGGGAGAATCAGTATTACATCCGCAATTGCAGGAAAGGTATTAAAAAGGCTAGGTTCCATAGGTAAACCAGAGGCAGATAACTCCGATTTCCTAACGGGCAGGGAGAAGGAAGTACTGATTTTAATGGCTGCAGGCTTGAAGAATAAGCAGATTGCTAATAAATTGTTCGTGAGTGTTAGAACCGTAGAGGCACATATGGGCAATATTTATTCCAAATTAGGTGTAAATTCAAGGACAGAAGCCATATTAGCCGCCATGAAAAAGGGCTGGATTAGCTTAAATGAATTGAACCAGGCCAGTAATTCCCTGAACAAAAACAGCATACAGTAATTGACAGATTTTCTTGTATACAGTAGAATAAAAGTAACCCCTAAAAGGTGTTATTATAAGCCAAAGAAGGGTAATCCCTGATTCAAGGGTTTGGCCTACAGGCTGTGTAGATGAGGATTTCCTCCCAGGCAGATGTCGCTGACATTTTCAGAGGCCATTAGAACTAGCAGCCATTGATACAGGGGAAAAACTACAGAAGGGGGGACGTACTGAATTGCAGTACACCTCTGGAAAAGGGTAGGTAGTCAGATAGTAGAGATCTGAACTGCCTACCCTTTTACCATTTTAATCTTGTGCCGGAAAGCAAGCTTTGCCGTTTAAATAGGTGAATTTCTTACCCTGCCAGGTATTCCTTTCTTCCAGAACACCTTCAATGGACTGCTTGATTTTCCACCAGCTGGTACTCCAATTTGAAAACAATTGATTATCCTGGGGACCTTTCCCCACTAATCGCTGAATAACGATATTTGGGTCTAGGAATTCCAAGAAACTCACAACCCGTTCAATATATTCCTCCAGAGAGATTATAGTAAACTCTTGCCTCTGATACATCTCTGCCAAAACAGTACCCTTGACCACATAGAGGGAGTGAAGTTTAACATAGTGGATACCCAGGCAGATAATATTTTGGCGTTTTCAATGACGTCAATTTCATTGTCCCAGGGTAAGTTGAGAATGATATGGCCGCAGATTTCAAAGTTCCTTCTCTTTATTCGTTGAACAGCATCAATAAATTCCGCCAGGGTATGACCTCTGTTAATGGTGTGCAGTGTATGGTAGTTCACTGTTTGTAAGCCCAGCTCAATGTTAATATCCAGATTTCTGCTGTTTGCCAAAGCCTCTAAAAAGTCTAAATATTGCTCATTAATACAATCCGGTCGGGTGGAAATTGATATACCGACCACATCCTGCTCAGCAGCAGCAGCATATATATTTTCCTTAAATTGCTCAAGGGGAAAATATGTATTGGTAAAAGCCTGGAAATAAACAATAAAGCCGCCGGCATTAAAGCGTTTTTTAAAAAAATCTTTATTTTTTTGTATCTGTTGTTTTACCGATAGGGAATTGGGCAGGCATTCAAAGCCGGCTCCTGATTCGTCACAAAAAATACAACCGCCTTGACCCAGGGTGCCATCCTATTGGGACAGGTGCCTGGCAAATTAACCGGCAGTTTATAGACTTTATGACCAAATTTCCTTTGTAGGTGTTCAGAGTATTGTCGGTAACGTGTGGACTTCTCTTGCATTGGTAAATACCTCGAAATTTTCTATTTTAACCTGACTGATAGTATATCACAGGAAAAAACTACCTAACAACTTTTTTGCCTTTCTCCATAAATAACTATGGCAGGAGTAAAAGTCAGTTAGGTAGTATATAGTCCATATAAGGTCTTTCATGGAGGTGCCTAAATGAGTATTAATGACACTAGAATTGAAACTAACCGATTACGTCGACGCTGTCTTATGACAGAATTAGATTTTTGTACTACCTCGGGGGACATTCCCCCATTAAATGATTTTATTGGACAGGCAAGGGCCGTTAGGGCTATGCAGTTTGGACTTAATATGAAGGCACCTGGCTATAATATTTTTGTTGCCGGTCCCCCTGGTACAGGTAAAACCACCTATACACAGACCGTGGTGGCACAAATGGCTGCCAAAAGGCTGACAGGCCGGAAGATTGGTGTATTCTGCATAACTTTAATAATCCTGATGTTCACTGGCTGTTAACCTATTGCCCGGGGATGGAATGAAGTTTCAAAGGGATATGCTTAAATTGGTAAATGATATTAAAGGAAACGTTCCCAAAGTAGTTGAAGATAAGGAGCACAGTCAAAAGAAAGATGAAGTTTTTCAGGAAATTCAACAGGAATTAGATAATGCCATTAAACAACTCAAAGAGGACGCCAGAGAATCACAATTTATGATGAAAACATCTGAGGAAGGGATCTTCTTTATTCCCTTAAAAGAAGGGAAACCCATGTCCCAGGAACAGTTCCAGTCTCTGCCCTCGGAAGAAAAACAAATATTAGAGAACAAACTGCAAGAATTACAGAAAAGAACTGAAAAAATAGGACATAGTGGCCGGCTAATGGAGGAACAGGCGGAGAAGGTCATCAATAACCTTGATAGACAGATGATCTTGGAAAAGGTATTGCCCCTGATACAGCAGATAAAGGGAAAATACGCTTCATACCCTAAATTGATGTCCTATCTAGACTCCCTAATGGAAGATTTAACCCAAAACATTAACTCGCTGATTGAGAGAAAAGTACAGGCCCATGAAGGTACCAGTGATATTTTAAGAAATTATACTGTTAATTTATTAATTAATCATGGGGAAGCTAAGGGTGTGCCGATGGTTGTGGAGGCAAATCCCAGTTACTATAATCTCTTTGGCAAAGTGGAATATAGAAGTCAAATGGGTACTGTAAATACTCACTTTACCATGATTAAACCAGGTGCTTTACATAGGGCAAATGGGGGTTACCTCATACTTCAAGGGAAGGATTTACTGGCAGATCCCCATTCCTGGGAGACCCTAAAGAAATCCTTAAAAAATAAGCAAATAATTATTGAGAACATTGGTGAGAATTTTAAATCTGTACCTACCATTAGCCTTAAACCTGAGCCAATCCCCCTAGATGTAAAGGTTATATTAGTGGGCTCCCAGCAAATTTACCATCTTCTGCAGCAGGTAGATGAAGATTTGCCAAAATGTTTAAAGTTATGGTGGATTTCGAAGTAGTTATGCCCCGGACAGAAGATAATTTAAAAAATTATGTTGCCTTTGTGGGTTCCGTTTGTCGGCGGGAAGGGCTGCCACATTTTGACAAATCAGGTCTTGCGGAAATAATTGAATACGGCTCACGCTTGGCGGGTAATCAAAACAAACTCTCAACCCAGTTTAATGAAGTGGTAGAGGTAATATTCGAATCCGCCGCCTGGGCCCAGGCAGCAGGGGCAGAGATGATTTCAGCGGAGTATGTGCGTCAGGCTATTAACGAAAAGGCTTACCGCTCAAGGCGGGTTGAAGAGCGCATGCAGGAACTGATTCTCCGGGGGAAGATTCTCGTAGATACAGAGGGTAGTGTTATAGGGCAGGTTAATGGCTGGCAGTCCTGGATCTAGGGACCTATTCCTTTGGAAAACCCTCAAGAATAACAGCTAAAACCTTTATGGGCCAGGAAGGCCTGGTCAATATTGAAACCGAAACTGAAATGAGCGGTAGTATTCACTCCAAAGGAGTTCTTACCCTAACTGGTTACCTAGGCTCCATGTTTGCCCAGGATAAGCCCCTGTGTTTTAATGCCAGGGTAACCTTTGAGCAACTATACGAAGGGGTAGAAGGGGACAGTGCCTCCAGTGCAGAGCTTTATGCTCTAATTTCCAGCCTGGCGGAAGTCCCAATTAACCAAGCCCTGGCAGTTACCGGCTCAGTTAACCAGAATGGAGAAATCCAACCCATTGGCGGAGTTACTGAGAAAGTTGAAGGCTTCTTTGGAGTTTGCCAAGCCAGGGGTCTCACAGGTGAACAGGGTGTAATTATTCCAGCCCAAAACATTGATAATCTGATGTTAAATCAAGAGGTGGTCCAAGCTGTGGAAAAGGGACTGTTTCATATTTATGGAATAACCAGGGTCGAGCAGGGAGTTGAAATACTAACCCAAATCACCGCAGGTGAAATGGATAATGAAGGAAACTACCCGGAGGGTACAGTGTTTGACTTAGTTAACCGCAAATTAACCGCCTATGCCCAGGGACTAACTGGCTTCTACAAATAGTAGTAATGGTACAGGGGACAGCTCTTGGACTTTTTCAAAAAAAAAAGTGAGTCAAGAACTGTCCTTCGGTTCCTGACTCACTGGTTGTTTTGTTTATCTTAGCATGTGGAAGACTTGTTCCACATCCTTATCTCCGCGTCCGGAAATGTTTACGACGATGATTTTATCTTGGCTGAGCTGTGGGGCTAATTTAATAGCCTGGGCAACGGCGTGGGCACTTTCCAAGGCAGGAATTATTCCTTCCTGGCGGGATAGTTCCTGGAAGGCAGCCAGGGCTTCGTGATCATCTATGGCCACATAATCCGCTCTGCCACTGGCCTTTAAATAACTGTGCTCAGGTCCTACCCCGGGGTAGTCAAGGCCTGCAGAAATTGAGTGAGTGGCTAAAGGCTCGCCGCTCTCATCCTGCATTACATAGCATTTAAAGCCGTGCAGGATTCCAGGTTTTCCTGCACATAGGGGTGCTGCGTGCTGACCTGTGGCAAGACCTTTACCACCAGGTTCTACACCAATAATGGAAACTTCCTTATCCTCAAGGAAGGGATAAAATAGGCCAATGGCATTACTGCCCCCACCAACACAAGCAATCAGGTAATCGGGGAGACGGCCTTCCTTTTGCATAATCTGCTTTTTAGCTTCACTGCCAATAATTGATTGAAGTATCTTACGATCAAAGGGTAGGGGTGTGGCCCCACTGCGGAGCCAAGCATATAATAGGTATTTGCCGCATTGGCCACCAAATCCTGTAAAGCCACATCTACAGCGTCCTTTAGAGTCCTGGTCCCAGTGGTAACAGGGACGACTTTGGCTCCAAGGAGTTCCATTCTAAATACATTAAGGGCCTGGCGCTTTGTATCTTCTTCGCCCATATAAATTACACATTCCATGTTGAACATGGCACAGGCTGTTGCGGTGGCAACCCCATGTTGTCCGGCGCCTGTTTCGGCAATTACTCTTTTTACGCCCATTCTTTTAGCCAGCAATACCTGGCCTAATACGTTATTGATTTTATGGGAACCGGTATGGTTTAGATCTTCCCTCTTTAAATAAATTTTCGCACCGCCCAATTTATTAGATAACCGTTGGGCAAAATATAATGGATTGGGGCGGCCTACATATTCCTGCAAATAGTAATTTAACTCATTGATAAAATCCGGCTTATCTTTATATTTCAGAAATGCGGATTCAAGGTCATCTAATACTCCCTTAAGTGCGTCAGGAACGAAAGCACCACCAAATTCGCCGAAATAACCCTTAGTACTCATCTCATCTACTCCTCTTCATTTTTTGAAAACTAAACTACAACTGACGAAAACTATTCAACATTTTAAACAAAACTAAGAGAATTGTAACATGATTGCCACAAATATTTCAATGAATTGTTGTCTGGTGAGGAAATCTTCTTTATTGATTTGGGAAGTCTAACCATGTAATATGTAAGAAGATGGCTAAAAATGGAAGGAATGCAACGTAAATTTAACAGCATTTCCTAGGGAAATATTGAAAACATGGGGGTATAAATCTTGCGATCTTGTACTTCGGTAATCCAGGCTATCGGAAATACTCCATTAATTGAGTTAGGACGCGTAGGTAAGGACTTACCCGCTAAAATTTTTGCAAAAGCAGAATTTATGAACCCAGGCGGCAGCATGAAGGATAGAATTGCCTTGAGAATGATTGAGGATGCTGAGCAAGAGGGAAGGTTAAAGCCTGGCGATACAGTATTGGAGGAAACCAGTGGTAATACAGGGATAGGGCTAGCCATTGTCTGTGCCATTAAAGGATATAAGTTTGTGGCCGTAATGTCTGAAGGCAACAGCCCGGAACGTCGTCAAATTTTACAGGCCCTGGGGGCTGAAGTAGAACTTGTTCCCCAAAGTGAAGGGGGAAAGCCTGGGCAGGTCACAGGTAAGGATCTTGAATTGGTTGAGCAAAGGGCCAAGGAATTGGAGAAACAGCTCAATGCTTTTTGGATCAATCAATTTCACAATCCCAGTAATTGTTTAGGACACTATAGCACTACCGCCCAGGAAATATGGGAACAGATGGAAGGTAAGATTGATTACTTCCTTGATGTGGTGGGAACCTCAGGAACCTTTACAGGCATAGCCACTGCCCTTAAGGAAAAGGACCCCAATATAAAGTGCTGGGTAGTTGAACCGGCATCTGCTCCGGTATTGGCAGGAAAGCCGGTAACAGATCCGAAGCACGTACTGCAGGGTTCAAGTTATGGAAAGGTTCCTGAACTTTGGCGGCCGGAGTTATGTAACGGATATATAACTGTGACTGATGGTGAAGCAATTAGGCTGCACGCAGGCTGGCCACGGAGGAAGGGCTTTTGGTGGGGTATACTGCCGGAGGTAATGTAGCGGCTGCCATAAGGATGGCAGGATGGTGTGATCCAGGTACCAGAATAGCTACAATTCTTTGTGATAGTGGCATGAAATATTTGAGTACAGATTTATTTAAGTAATATTGTATAATGCAATAAATAAACATAATGAACTTTTGGGAGGGACTGGAAATGAATGAAATAAAACTATCTATTGAGTACTGCACTTCTTGAGGTTATTTACCCAAAGCGGCCAGTTTGGCCGAAACCCTGTTAAGGGCCTACCGCAATAGAATTTCTTCCTTTGAGCTTATTCCATCCAGTGGGGGAGTATTTGAGGTTAGGCTAAATGGTGAACTTATTTACTCAAAAAAGGAAATTGGTCGTTTTCCTGAAAAGATGGATATCATTAACAAACTATCAATTTAGTGTGTGACAAAAGGTCCTGGCCAAAAGCCAGGATCTCTGATTATTAAAAAGCTACAAATGGGTTTTAATAATCTCGAGCAGCGACATTCGGAGCAGTGGAAACAGCGCTTCGCGAAGCTGAGGATGCGAAAATGGGTGAGCGGACATGGACGTCCGCTCAAGCCT
>AWVY01000037.1 GCA_004143605.1 Desulforamulus aquiferis | reverse complement strand
CTGTATAGGATATTTTGTCTCATAGTTTATTATGTTTAGAAAATGTGCTTTCTGTTAGGCACATATTTCTAAACCGGAATACCTTGTCCTTTGAGATAAGCTCTAATCTTTTCCAGCGTAACCTGATCTTCACCCTGGTTTGACAGGATGATCTCTCTGATATTAACCAGCATAGCCGTTAGGGTGGCTTTGTCCTTTTCATATAGTTCTATAATCATTTCCACATCCGCACTGGTTTTGGGTCTGCCTAACATCTAACCACTCCCTTAACATACACACATTAATTCGTGTAAAAATAATCAGGAGAACCGCCTTGATCCCTTTGCTCCTGACGCCTTCTAAAGAAATGGATTGCTCCTTTTTTCTTGGCCAATGGTGGAGCTGGGGCCATGGCCTGGGTAGACGGCGGTTTCATCGGGAAGAGTCAGTAGTTTTTTCTTAATGGAGGAAATCAAGGCTGCCTGACTGCCCCCATGAAGTCACTACGTCCTATTGATTGGGCGAATAGGGTGTCGCCGGTAAACACCTGTCCTCCTACCTTAAGGCAAATCCCGCCGGGTGTGTGTCCGGGGGTATGGATTACATCTAGTATTAGGTTGCCTACTTGTATTTGGTCTCCGTCTTCCAATAGCCTGTCGGCCGGTTTAAAGGCTAGCTGCTCTCCAAGCCAGGAGGAGAGATTTAGGGCTGGATTGGTTAGCATTGTCCCGTCTTGACTATGGATCATTACCGGGGCGTTGGTAGCCTTTTTTAGCTGGCCCACGGCCCCGATATGGTCAGCATGGCCGTGGGTTAAAATAATGGCGGTATTTTTAAGTCCCTGTTGGGACAGCCTTTCTAAAATCCTCTCCACCTCATCCCCCGGGTCAATGACCGCTGACTCACCGGTCTCACTACAGCCGATTATATAACAATTGGCCTCCAGGTTGCCAACTGGCAATTCTTCAATAATCAACGTGCACCGTTCCTTCCATTGCATTTTTTATAAGCAGATTTCTTAAATTAAAAAACTTTTCGGCTATCCAACATTAGGGTAACCGGTCCGTCATTTATTATTTCTACCACCATATGTTCCTGAAATCTACCTGTGGCTGTGGGCAGACCTTGACAAACTAATCTCTGCACGAACACCTCATATAGTTCCCTGGCTTCCCCAGGCAGGGCTGCATCGGAATAGCCCGGCCTCCTGCCCTTGCGGCAGTCTCCATATAAGGTAAACTGGGAGATGGCCAGGACACTTCCCCCCATGTCTTTAACAGAAAGATTCATTTTACCCTCAGGGTCATCAAAAACCCTTAGCTGACCAATCTTATCCGCCAGATAACGGGCATCATCAGCAGTATCACCCTTGCCCACTCCCAGCAATACCACTAGACCCCGGTCAATCCTTCCTACCACTTCATTATCAATTGTTACCGAACCCTTTAATACCCTTTGTACTACTGCCCTCATTTTTCTGAACCCCCAGGGAAGGACATGCTTTTATCCGGTAGAAACTCTACGAACTCCGTAAACATCCTTAACCCGCTTTATTTTATTGATAAGATACTCTAACTGCTCGGTATTTCGGACCTGCAGGGCCAACTCTATCAGGGCCATTTGATCCTTCCTGGACCGGGCATTGACCCAACTGGCATTTATCTTCAAATCCAATAAAACATTTAGCACTTCATTTAAAAAGCCGGCCCGATCCATACCTGTAACCTCAAGCTTAACCTGGAAGGGGGATTGGAAATCCTTATCCCAGGCCACTTCCACCACCCGTTCCGGTTCTTCACCCTGGATGGGTTTTATGTTAACACAATCGTCCCGGTGTATTGATACACCCCGTCCCCTGGTAATATAGCCCACAATGGGGTCACCAGGAACGGGATTACAGCAGTGGGCCAGGCGAATTAATAAATTATCAATGCCCTTTACACGAATACCCTGGGTTGGTTTCCCCCACTCGGCTGCCTTGCTCTCGGCCTTTTTCATCATTTCCTCGGCCAGGGGGCGTCTTTCTTTTTCCGTACGGTATTCGTCTCTGATCTTTGTAACCACCTGGCTGGGAATTAACTGCCCATCGCCAATGGCGGCATACAAATCATCCACTGTGGATTGGGTTACCCTCCGGGCATATTCCTGAATCCTTTCACCCCGGATTATTTCTAACTCCAGGTTCTGCTTTCTGGCCTCCCTCTCCAGGGCATCCCTCCCCCGGGCAATGTTTTCTTCCCGTCTTTCCTTCCTAAACCAATGTCGGATACGGTTTTTTGCCTGGGAGGTTTTAACAATACTCAGCAATCCCTGCTGGGGCCATTACTGGCTTTAGAGGTAATAATTTCTATAATATTGCCGTTTTTCAGCTTATAATCCAGGGGCACGATACGCCCATTGATCTTAGCCCCCACGGTCCTATGACCAACATCCGTATGGATGCGATAGGCAAAATCAAGGGGAGTGGCACCGGCAGGCAGCTCTATTACATCCCCCTTCGGGGTAAAAACAAATACCGATTGGGAGAACAGGTCTATCTTTAAATTCTCCATAAATTCCTTGGCATCCCGGGCATCATGCTGAACATCCAACATCTGCCGGAGCCAGGCCAGCTTTTTATCAAAATCCTTTTCCCCCTGGGAGCCCTCTTTATAGCGCCAGTGGGCAGCAATACCGTATTCGGCAATTCTATGCATATCCCAGGTCCTGATTTGGATCTCCACCGGCTCCCCGTGGGGACCTATTACTGTGGTATGCAGGGATTGATACATATTGGATTTGGGCATGGCAATATAATCTTTAAAACGACCGGGTATAGGTTTCCACAGGGTGTGAGCAATACCAAGGCTCCATAGCAGTCCTTAACGGAACCAACCAATACCCTGACAGCCTGAACATCAAAGATGTCCTTGAGTTCCTTTTGCTGCTCCATCATTTTCTGATAGATTGAGTACAGATTCTTTGGCCGGCCCTGAATCTCTGCTTTAATATTTACCACGGTGAGCTTTTCGGCCAACTCCTTAATGACCTCTTGGATATATTCTTCACGCTTGCCCCTGGATTTAGCAATTTGCACCTTCATTCTCTGATATTGTTCGGGCTCCCTGTACCTGAATGAAAGATCCTCTAACTCCCACTTTATCTTATATATACCTAGTCGGTGGGCTAAGGGAGCAAAAAATACCAGGGTTTCTTCGGCAACTTCCTTTTGTTTTCTTTCCGATTGAAATTGCAGAGTCCTTAGATTATGCAGGCGGTCTGCTAATTTAATAAGGATTACCCTTATATCCTTGGCCATGGCCAAAAACATCTTACGTAGGTTTTCAGCCTGCCTTTCCTCTTTAGTTTGAAACTGGAGCTTCCCCAATTTGGTGACTCCATCAACCATATTGGCAACCTCTGGCCCAAAGGAGCTTTCAATATCTGCCAGGGTTATACCCGTATCCTCAACCACATCATGAAGGAGTCCAGCCGCCACCGTCTGCAGGTCTAACTGCAATTCCGCCAAAATAATTGAAATGGCTAGTGGATGGACAATATAATCCTCCCCTGATATTCGTTTCTGGCCCTTATGAGCATTCTCCGCAAAATTATAGGCCTTACGAAGGAAAGCAATGTCCGCTGAGGGATTATAAAGTAGTACCTTTTGTTCTAGTTCAAACAGTGAAGACATGCTCTCCCCTCCCCTTTTATATCAAAAAATATACTATGCTTCACATTTTATTAAAGTAACCACCTGGTGGTTACCAAGTTTTTCAATTCCCTTTAATCCTTCCAGTTCTAAGAGAAAGACAATTCCCGCCACTTGCCCGCAACATTGTTGTATTAATTTAGCAGCGGCAGCCATGGTACACCTGTTGCCAGTATGTCATCCACCAGCAATACCCTTTGACCTGGCCTAATGGCCCCTTCATGAACTTCCAAGCGTCGGTGCCATATTCCAATTGATATTGACAAGCAATGGTTTTGCCAGGAAGTTTGCCGGGCTTTCTCATGAGCACCAAACCCTTACCCAGCACATAGGCCAGGGGTGCCCCAAGTACAAAGCCCCGGGCCTCGGGACAGGCAATTATGTCCGGCTTCATTTCCCGACATAAATCTGCCAGTGCATTAACAACCTGTCCAAATGCCGGTCCGTCTTGAAGCAAGGTAGTAATATCCCTGAAGTTGATACCTGGTCGCGGAAAATCCTTGATCAACCTGATTTTGCTGGCAAAATCCATTCTAGATTGTCCTCCTTTGTGGGCATTAGCTAAATAAATTTTTAAGTTCCTCTACCTTTGCTGTTAATAGCCTTCGTTGAAATTTTTGGCACTTATCACTAGTCTGTATGGCCCACCTATATGTCGGGGAATTTTGCAAATCAGACCTGACATTGTGGTTTATTTTAAAGGAATAGTTATTTCCTGCCTTAACATAATTTATTAAACCCATTTCACGGAATACATAAAAGGAAATATCTACTGTGTGGCTGGCAGCCTTAGAGTAATAGGTTCTAAGGAACAGGCATACCTCCTCAAGGCTGACTTGATTTTGACCAAGCTTATCATACCTGTACTTAAGTGTTTTATATAATTCACCCAGAACCTCCCTCTGGGGCGCAATGGTTTTAATATGTTCCGCGGCTTCTCGGATTTGGCTTTCCCCAGCCAGTAAAATCACTTTGGATGTTGCAGTAGCTAGCCTGCATTCACTTTCCAGATAGGGCAAGTGAAAATATACTGTCTGTTCAAATTTATAATTATTCAATTCCTCTGGCAAAAAACCAGTGGAGATCAATATATCAAGCTTTCCCTCCAGCTGCCTCTCCATTAATCTGTCAATATGGGCCTCTTCCATCTGAGGGTGAAACACAGCTAGACGGTCTAATACCTCTCCAAGCTTAGAGCTTATATAATGTGCCAATTGCAATACCTGTGATGTACTCTCTGCCACGATCAAGGTGGAGCAATTGTTCTTAAGCAGCTTTAAAAGTTGAGCCATTCGCTCGGGGCAGTTTCTAAAGTCCTCTATATGTATAGTCCCACGGGGCCTTTCAATTAATGAGCCGTGTCTTCCCTTCTGCGGCATAGTTCAATTATACCGCGGGTGCAAGGCTGTCAAAAAACTTTTCCCTGGGCAATTTAAACAGGCTATTTAGGGATGAATCTGCCTCTGCATCTTCCAACTGTCCGGGATATGTTTCGTTAATAACCGAGGTTGTTCCACCGGATTCCTTCAATTCCTTTACTTCCAATTGAACAGATGTCCGCCCGTTCCATACGTTTATGGACGGTACGAAGGCATATCCACCGTGTCACTGGCAGCCAGCATTTCACTATAGGAGGCTAAATTAAAACCGATACCATCAAGGACAACCTGTTCCCTGCTGACCCTCATTTTTAGATGTCCGCCGTTTTTACCGACCTCACGGCAATTCAGCACGGTGGTATCGCAGCACCCTAAAACTGGCCCTGGGTTGCAATGGCCAAAGGGTGAAAGCTGCTCTAGCTCCATGACCGTATCCATGGATAGTTCACTTAAATCCACCATTGCATCTAAATCCAGGTTAGGTATCAGGTGCTCCTCAGTTAATTTATCCTCAGCATAGAGAACCATTGCCTGCCTAAATTGATCAATCTTATTTCATCCAGCTAAAGCCCGCAGCCATGGCATGGCCGCCAAATTGCTCCAGGTGTTCTTGACAATTAATCATAGCCTGGTACAGGTTAAAACCTGGTATACTTCTGGCCGAGCCCTTTCCCTTTCCCTCTTCGATGCTAATCATAAAACCGGGCGGTAAAAGCGATCTACCAGTCTGGAGGCCACAATGCCAATTACCCCCGGGTGCCAGTTGGATGAAGCCAATACAATGGCCTTGCCCTGGACCATGTTGGGGTTATTCTCTAACAGGGCAAGGGCTTCCGCCAGTACCTTGGCCTCCACTTGCTGGCGCTCTTGGTTTCCCTTATTTAGCCTCTCCGCCATTTCCTCTGCCACTTGGGGATCAGTGGCCAATAGAAGTTCTACCCCCAGGGTTGCGTCCCCCATCCTCCCCGCAGCATTTAACCTGGGAGCCAAGCCGAAGCCCAATTCCCTGGTGCCAAAACTATCTTTTCTCAATCCGCTGATTTTAATTAATGCCTGCAGGCCAGGCCGGGAGGTAGTATTAATTTTCGATAAGCCATGTTTTACAATAATTCGGTTTTCCCCCTGGAGGGGAACAATGTCAGCCACGGTTCCCAGGCAAACTAAGTCCAGGTATGCTTCCCACTCCCTGGGGCCCAATCCGGCCTGTTGAAATAGGGCTTGTATGAGTTTCATGGCCACTCCAACCCCTGCCAGCTCCTTGAAGGGGTAAGGGCAATCATGTCTTTTAGGATCTAGTACTGCCACAGCCACCGGCAATATTTCCGGTGGTTCATGGTGATCCGTTATCACAATATCTAGGCCCATTAAGCTTGCAGCAGCAACCTCCTCCACCCCGCTAATGCCACAGTCTACAGTGACCACCAGGGATACTCCCTGGTCATAGGCCTTTCCTAAAGCCTCCTGATTAAGACCATATCCTTCTTCTAGTCTGTGTGGAATATAGCATGTGGCGTTGCAGCCAAGCTTTCGTAAAGCCAATAGCAATATTGTTGTTCCAGTAATACCGTCCACATCATAGTCACCGTAGACAAGAACTACCTCGTTATTTTGGCGGGCTAACAATATTCGCTCCACGGCTTTGTCCATATCTTTCATCAGCCAGGGACTGAAAAGCCTGTCCAATTCCCCGCCTAAAAAAGCCCTTGCCTGTTCAACGGTATATATTCCCCGGTTAATTAGTAGCTGAGCAAGTATATTTGATATTCCTAATTCTGCTGACATTATCTTTTGCAACAGGGCATTGGGTGATTTTACCCGCCACCTTTTTTGTCTTCCCATGTTTGTCCCCCGGTAATTTCAGTAAATTATAGTATAAATTATAAAGCAGCAACCCTGCCAGGTAAAGAAAAAGGAACTTCCAGGGCATTGAAATAAAAATTTTAACACTAACGAATAAACTATCCTTTAATTGTCAATACTTTGTTTAGATAATATTAACTAACTTCTTAGTAAAGGGGTTGAATTTGATGACAGAACTCACAATGTCACAATATTTCAAAGAAGTGGGGAACAGATTACCCATTGAGGCAGAGAGAGTGCTAAGGGCACTTATTGATGAAGGGAAAATGAATAAGGAAGAATTATCCCTGACAGCCAAAGTAAAAAGGGCAGTATTAGACCATGTGGTCATGCAGCTGTTCGCTCTAGGCCTGGTTGATGTAACTTCTGAAGGGAAAAGTAAGATTTGTTCGTTAACCAAGCTGGGTGAAGATTACCTGCAACTTATGAGGCCTGCTATTTAATTAGCAGGCTTTTGCCTGTTGCAAACTACCTTCGGGTTTTAATAATTAATAAATAACCCCGCCATCGGCGGGGTTATAGACTTTTAAAGAATTTTATTTAAGAAGGCTCTGGTTCGCTCGTTTTGCGGGTTGCCAAAGATTTGCTCAGGGGTGCCCTCTTCTATTACTCTTCCTTCATCCATGAACAGGACACGGTCGCCAACCTCCCGGGCAAAACCCATTTCGTGTGTTACCACCACCATGGTCATGCCATCCCGGGCTAAGTCCTTCATTACCGAAAGTACTTCCCCCACCATCTCAGGATCTAAGGCGGAGGTTGGCTCATCAAATAGCATCACCTTTGGCTTCATGGCAAGGGCCCTGGCAATGGCCACCCTCTGCTGCTGTCCACCGGAAAGCTGATCCGGGTAAGCATTTTCCTTATCCTGCAAACCCACCTTGGCCAGTAAATCCCTGGCAACCTTCTGGGCTTCCTGTTCAGAAAGTTTCCTGACCTTCATGGGAGCCATGGTTATATTTTCTATGGCTGTTTTATGGGGAAACAAATTGAACCTCTGAAATACCATACCAACGTTCTGACGAATTTTATTTATATCGGCATTTTTAGCCGTTACATTCATCCCATCAATAGTAATTTCACCGTCCGATGGTTCCTCCAGTAGATTGAGGCAGCGGAGAAATGTACTTTTACCGGAACCGGAAGGGCCAATTACAACCACCACTTCTTGTTCTTTAACCTGGAGGTCAATACCCTGAAGGACCTTAAGCTGGTCAAAGCTCTTGTGTATATTCTTAGCTACGATCACCGGCCTTCAGCCTCCTTTCCATACGGTTAACAAAGAACTCGGAAATCATCACTGTCATGATAATATAGATAATCGCCACCAGGAACCAAATTTCAAGGGCCCGATAGGTATTAGCAATGATTAGCTGACCTGTTCTAGCCATGTCAGCAAGTCCTATGACCGAAACCAAGGAGGTATCCTTTAACATAATGATAAACTCATTACCTAGGGGTGGAATTACCCTTTTAAAGGCCTGGGGTAGAATAACATGTCTCATGGCCTGGGCATGGGTCATCCCCAGGGAGCGGGCTGCCTCCATTTGTCCCCGCTCAATGGACTGAATACCGGCCCTGAAAATTTCAGCTATATAAGCACCACAGTTCAAGCTCAAAACAAAGGCTGCTGCCATAAATCGATCCACCGGATGCCCCAACAATTGGGGTAAACCAAAATAAAATAGGAATAATTGTACTAAAAGGGGCGAGCCCCTAAAAAACTCAATATAAATGATTGCGGGATACCTTAACAGTTTATAATTGCTTAATTTAGCCAAGGCTACAAAGAGTCCGATGATACTACCAAACAAAACTGCTATAACAGTTAATTGAACAGTAATCTTTAATCCAACTAGCAAAACAGGAAGCGCAGCCTGCCATATCTGCAATATCTTAAATAGTTCCATACCTTCACCTGCCCGGAAGATTGTTTCTTACCTATTCAAAAAAGTTTGTGGCACAAATATGCGTAACATGCACTGTTACGCATACCTATTGTACCTCATTTTGTTGGGCCAGTCGACACTTATTTAGGTTCTTCACCAAACCACTTCTTGTAAATTTCAGCGTACTTGCCGTTTTCCTTCAGGGTTTTGAGGGCTCCATTCAGTTTTTCCAGTACTTCAGGCTTGTCCTTAGGAACAGCAATACCGTACTCTTCAGCGGATAAAATATCCCCTACCAATTTAATATCTTCGTTACCCTGCTGGACGAAGTAGGCACTAACTGGAAAGTCATTGATAACTGCATCCACAGCACCATTTTTCAACTCTAACAGAGCCTGGTCAGTATTGGTGAAATAGGTAATTTTTGCTTCGGGAACCTTTTCGGCTTCCATGGCACCGGTGGTTCCACTCTGAACGGCAATTTTCTTACCTTTCAGTTCGTCGAAGCCTTTAATTTCTTCATTTTTAGCTTGTACCGCAACAATCAGGCCAGACTTGTAATAGGTATCGCTAAAGTTAACTACTTCTTTACGCTTGTCAGTGATGGTCATAGCGGAAATAGCCGCATCGATCTGGCTGGTCTGCAGGGCAGGAATTAAACCGTCAAAGGACATGCTCTGGAAAACCAGCTCATAGCCTGCTTCCTCACAAAGGGCTTCGATTAAATCAACATCAAATCCGATATACTTGCCAGTGGCTGCATCAGCAAACTCAAAGGGAGCAAAGGTGGTATCAGAACCAACAATCAACTTAGATGTACCTGGATCAGCTTGCTCTGGAGCGGGCTCCTTTGCGGGTTCACTGCCACCGCAACCTACCAATGCTACGGCCAAGCAAAAACAAGCATTGCCAATAAGCCAAGTTTCAGGGCCTTTTTCACAAAATCTCCTCCTTTTACTTTTGAAACATATCTGAACAAAACTATTGCTGCGTATATTTAATTACACAGCCTAATAAATTTTAGTTCTCCCTTGCCTGCCAAAATCCTGCTTAAAAGTCATCAAATATGTAGAAATATGATCAGCAATTTAACCCTCCCTAATAATATTGTGGGGATTTTAACACATATTAGCTTGACTAACATAATGAGCTCCGGGATATTTATGCATATTCCTTAATATTGGATATTTATAAAGTTTTAGACAACTTAAATTGACATGTTTCTAGTTGGGTGAGAAAATAGATTTTATTAGTGAATTGACCAAAGGTAGGAGTTTACATGTCGAAGCTTAAGCAAATAAAGGCTGATTTGGCCCTGCTGTCCGTAGCCTTCATTTGGGGCATAACTTTTGTTGTGGTTCAGGATGCCTTATCCGGCATTGGCCCTATTACTTCATTGGTATAAGATTTGCCATTGCCTTCCTGTTCCTGGGGCTGATCTATTGGAGAAGATTACTAAACCTCAGCCCTAGCGCCATTAAGGCCGGCATAATCATAGGCATCTTTCTTTTTGCCGGTTATGCCTTTCAAACTGTAGGTCTAAAATATACCACAGCTTCAAATGCCGGCTTTATCACCGGCTTAGCTGTTATCCTGGTACCCCTTTTTTCTGCCATTGTGTCCAGAAAATTCCCGGTCCGGCAGTTGCTGCCGGTGTAATCAGTGCCACCCTCGGCTTGGCCTTGCTTTCCCTGGGCGATAATCTTTCTCTAAATTTCGGGGATATCCTGGTGTTTTTTTGCGCTATCTCCTTTGCCGGTCATATTATTTTGGTCGGCAAATATGCACCAAGCTATGACCCGGCAGCACTGGCTATTTTACAGATTGGTGTGGTGGCAATTATAAGCCTAGCCTGCGGTGCCGCCCTGGAAACTATGCCTGAGCAATTCACCCGGCCTGTCTGGATTGGCATTTTTAGTACGGCCATCCCTGCCACGGCCTTGGCCTTTCTAATTCAAAATTCCGTACAAAGATATACCACGCCAACCCACACAGCCATTATTTTTATCATGGAGCCTGTATTTGCCGCCGGAGCCGGTTGGTTACTTGCGGGAGAAATCCTCACCGCCCGCCAGTGGCTGGGCTGCCTTTTAATTCTTTTAGGTATGTTAATTTCAGAACTAAAGGGCTTACTAAATATTAGGGTTTTCAAAAAAACCGAAGCAGGATAGTCGGCTCCATTACATTTTGGCACGGTGTTTCATGGCTGAACAGTTTACAACACTGATAAAATAGATATTTGTACCAAAAAGGTACAAATATCTCAGCCTGTTGAAAAAGATTCAACTGGGTTTTAATAATCCCGAACAGCGACATTCGAAGCAGTGGAAACAGCGCTTCGCGAAGCTGAGGATGCGAAAATGGGTGAGCGGACAYGGAYGTCCGCTMAAGCCTGAGGTAAACACGATGTTTACTCGAAGGCGCATGCCCGAAGCAAGGGATTAGCGCTGTCCACTGCGGAGAGAGGAGTCGTGAGGGATTATTAAAACCCGAATATWGGTAGTTTCTCGACAATCTGAAAASCGGGCCTTACCCGRTTTTTGCTGCTTAGGAGAACTTTTTTAATATATTCATAAATTCATCCATAGATTTATTTATATCTTCACCTTGACCGATACTCTCCTCTATTGAGTCGGCCAAATGGCAAGCCAGCACAGAAAAACCCACTCTGTTTACCGCCGCTTTAATGGCTGCAAGCTGAATTACCACCTCACTGCAGTCCCTGTTATCTGTGATCATTTTCTGTACCCCTCTGATCTGACCTTCGATTTTTTTAAGCCGGGATAACATTTCCTTTTGAAGCTCTTGATGCTTGCTTAGATCCTCACTCATGGGGCACCTCCTAAATAAATTATAATACCATACCGGGGTATGGTATTATAATACTACTCTGTATAAATTACGTCAAATTTTGTGAAAGTGCTTGAAGGTAAGGGATAAATTTGGCAGAGGATCTAGAATGGTGTTAAATTGCAGTGGTCAGGGGCATTATTTTATAATACAATAAATTCTGTGGTTACCAAAGAAAAGAGCTTTTGTTTAAAGGAGATATGTCTGAATGGAAAAGTTATTTGAGAAAATGAAAGAATATCTGGGGATGGAGGATGAAATTCCTTTTGAGGAATTTGAAGCCTATTACCAGGAGGTTATTGCCTTCCTGACAGGTCATCACCAGGGACTTGATAAGGAGGATGCACTAAAAAGCCGGTTTATTTTATCTATCCTGGTATCAAACAGCGGCGAAAGGGCTAAAAGGAATAAAAATTTAGCCAAAAAATATAAAAAGATGGGCGAGAAGTGCACCTTCTGGGTTGAGGCCATGGACTATAGGCTTCTAAAGCAGGGGATGAACAAGCAGCAGATATTACAGGCTGAGAAAGAAATCAGCGATTCCATCTAAAGCAAAAGAGCAGGGGACTTTAATCCCCTGCCTTTATTTCGCCGATTTTCTGCCCCATTGTTACTTCCATACCCGGTGCAAGGTTTTCCATAGGCTTAAAGGTTTTGCCTTGGAAGATTAAAATAACCGTAGACCCAAACTCAAATCTTCCTATTTCCGCACCCCTATTTATATCCTGTCCTTCTTGAAAGCTTGAAACAATTTTACCAACTCCCAGGGCTCCAACCTTGATCAAACAAAAGCGGATGCCTTCAGGGGTTTCAAAAATACTGCATGTACGCCTGTTTTTGGCAAATAAATCCTTGATGGTAGAAACCCCCAGCTCATTAACGGGAAAAACCTGTCCGGGAATGAAGCGGTGTTTTATTGTGCGTCCTTCGTGGGGCATGTGTATTCTATGGTAGTTTTTGGGGCTTAAGTAGATGTTTAAGTAAAAGCCATCCTGAAATTCTTCTGCCGGGAGTCCTGCAAGGAGCTCCCTTAAGGAATAGCTGTTGTTCTTAGCCAAAATAACCTTGCCCTGATTAGCGAAACCTAAATCAGCAATTCGACCGTCAACGGGACTTACCACTGCTCCCTCCTCCTGGTTAATTGGCCTTAGTGACGGGCAGATATCCCGTACGAAGAACTCGGTAAGACTGTTGAACTGGCTGTCCTGTCTAACTTCCTCCTGGTTTATTTTGTACAACTTGATATATGGCTTTATTAAATGTTTGCTTAACCTGCTGCCGGCAGCTAAATCAAAAAGCTTGCCAAGGGATTGCCTCGAAATGGTGTGGACTACAATTTTTTTAAATAAGGTCATTTACCCCATCCTTTAAATTAGATGATAATATATTAATCCTACTCTTCTATTATTATAATGATTAATTACACACCAGTCCATTCCTAAACCATGTCATGTGGATTAACATTATGAAGGATGAAAAATTTTCCTTTGACAGGAAGGTGGTTTATAAAGTAAAATTTTCTTTCTAGGGGGTGATATAAATGTTGTTCTTTGAACCTGAAATATATTTGAGAGTAGTTGCTTCTATGATAGCCGGCATAATAATTGGTTTGGAAAGGACCGTTTATAATAAACCCGCTGGAATCAGAACCTTTTCCCTGGTTAGTGTTGGATCCACCTGATTACCCTTGTATCAATTTATGGTGCTGAGAAACTGGCTTTACCAACGCTATGGCAGACCCCCTGAGGATTACTGCCCAAATCGTCAGCGGTATTGGTTTTCTGGGAGCGGGTGTAATTTGGAGCAGCAAGAACGGGGGACAAAAACACGGGGTAACTACCGCAGCAGAATTATGGGTTGCCTCGGCCATAGGGATGGCCTTAGGTGTAGGAATGTATGACCTGGCCATTTTGGTTGTTGTATGTATTTTCTTTACAATATTTGTGGGTAGGAAGCTTGACGACTATGTTACAAGGCGAGATAAAAAGTCGGTAAATTCTCAAAGTATTTAGGCAAAATTTAAAAATATATGAAACTAATGTTTTACTTTTTATCCAGGAGAGGGTACAATACAAGTAGAGCTCAAGTAATAGGTCTAGTGAGGTCCAGTTCATTTATCCTTCTCAACTGCTTGAATGGTAAGGGAGGTCAAGATAAGTGAATCCCCTAAACCATTTTGGGCAATCTAATTCGAGGAGGATTTTCCATGTACCAAGACAAAACCCTAAATTGCCGCGACTGTGGCACCGACTTCACTTTTTCCGCTTCTGAGCAAGAGTTTTATGCCGAGAAAGGCTTCACCAATGAGCCTGGTCGTTGCCCCCAGTGCAGAGCTGCTCGTAAGCAAAGAAACAACGGTGGTGGCTTTGGTGGTCGCAGCCAGCGTCCCCAGCGTGAAATGTTTGCAGCTACCTGTGCAGCCTGCGGTATCGAAACCGAAGTTCCTTTCCGTCCCAGTGGCGACCGTCCGGTTTACTGCCGTGACTGCTTTTCTAGAAACAGCCGTTACTAGAATATAAGGTTTCATAGAAACTTTTATAAAAAACTCCTTCCTATTGTGGGAAGGAGTTTTTTGTGACTATAATTACTTTACACGGGTGATGGAAGTATAATCCTTGTAATGCTTAGTGCATTCTAGGAGCAGAAGGGGTAGAGATATTAGATAGGGCTTGTCCAGCTTCGTTTTGGTAGATATTCTCTGTGGCTAAATCACCCAGGGCTACGATGCCTGCTAATTTTCCATTGTCAATCACCGGCAATCTTCTGATTTGACGCTGAGCCATTAGATTGGCGGCCTCATGGACGTCCATACTTGAATCACCTGTTACAACATCTGAGGTCATCACACTTTGAACAGCTGTGCTCTGGGGATTGTGGCCCTGGGATACTGCCCTTAGAGTAATATCTCTGTCTGTAATAATGCCAACACATTTACCGTCCTCTACTACCGGGATAGAACCTACATTATGCTGGCTCATCAATTCTGCAGCTTCTTTAACGGTTTGTTTAGGGCTAATCGTGGCAACACTTTGGGTCATGATATCTTTTAATGAACGATTCATATTTAATCCCCCCAAAAATTAATTTACTACACCCTTTAATTATGTTCCCATGATTGGCGGCATTAATGCATGGTGTGCTGCTATTTTAGTAATCCATTCTTTGGCTTTGAAAAAATATTTGATAAAAGTTTTTTGGTATTGTATTATGCTAAAACTAATGATAGAATATGTTGCATACAAGGGGAGTAGCTTTAACCTCAAGGTCGTCATTGCACAGGGTAACACCTCGGCCTTGCTGGACGCTTAGTTAGCCAGACTTTGTCAATGAATTTCATTGGCAGAGTCTTTTTGTTTTTGGGCAAGCTAATGTTAATGATTTAGGGAGGGTTTAGGGATGGAATTACAGTTTTTAGGAGCGTTACTAACCATCATTGTAATTGACATTGTATTAGGCGGGGATAATGCCATTATCATTGCCATGGCCAGCAAGAACTTACCTGTCGAGCAAAGGAAAAAGGCTATTATCTGGGGGACCTTCGGGGCAGTTGCCATTAGGGCGGCGTTAACGGTGGTGGCATTGCAGCTATTAAAGATACCCCTGTTACAGTTTGTTGGTGGGTTGCTCCTCGTATGGATTGCTCTAAAGCTACTCAAACAGGATCATCAATGTGATGTTAATGTAAAGGCTGGCTGTACCTTGAGGGAAGCAATCCAAACAATTATTATTGCAGACGTGGTTATGGGTGTGGATAACGTGCTGGCCATAGCTGGAGCGGCCCACGGCAGTGTTACTCTGGTAATAATGGGATTAGCCATTAGTGTTCCCATCATTGTATGGGGAAGTACTTTGGTATTAAAATTAATGGATAGATACCCAATAGTTACTCAGATTGGTGCAGGAGTGTTGGCCTGGACGGCCGGAAGTATGATTAGCATGATAGAATTATTAACCAACAACTGGCCGGACATATCCCCTTTCAAAATATAATTATACCGGCATTAATTGTAGTCACAGTATTAAGTATAGGTAATAGAAAAAATCTTTTGCCCAAAATTAAGAGATTAAGCGGGGGAAATGCATAAATAAAAAAGGACAGGCATAATTCCTGTCCTTTAAAATCCCTACATAGCAGCAACCGCTTTAGGGAGTGTATTATCTCTTCTTAGAAGGTAAAGACGATTATCTTCCAGTTGATACATTAGGGGAGCAACCAGAACTTTAGGATAGCGGCTACGTAATCTTTGTGCTTCAGTCATGACAAAATCTAACTCGTTGCCTATCTCAAACATTGGAGCAAAATGATCAAAATGATCTTGGGCTGCCTTAGGGTCCCAGCCAACATCCACCAGGCCCTTAACGAATCTTTCTTCTTTAGCCTTTAAATTAGCCATGCCGCAATTGTTATGACCGATGAGGGCAATGGCCCTTACACCACCAACGGCAACTGCATAGGAAACTTTAAATTCAGAGGTTCTTAAATTTCCAGCTCCAGTTCTAATGACATAGGCAAAGTTTTCGGGAATATGAAGGCGCTTTCGATTATCCATACACATGCCAACAAGAAGTTTTGCATGATCATATTTTGTGTCAAAGGTTTTATGAAAGTTATGATATTCAATTAAATCTCCGATGGGAGTACCCAAGTATTGGGGGAAAATATCTTCCTTTGTGTTTATTGGCACAATCTGGGCCATAATGTCTCCTCCTTATTTACCGTCTAGAACCTGTTATATCACCTCCTAAGTTAACCTTTTTTTATAATTTAACAGAAAAAATAAGCAATGTCCAACATTATTTGTCACTACAATATATAAATAAACTAAAAAATTTGTCACTAAAGTAGGACGGAGGCAAAAAAAATTGACACTAGGGGAGTTAGCTTGTATCCAAGATAACATGCTCAATTAACTGTGTATACAGGAAAATTATTGGTTATTGACGAATATATTGAGGAAAATTAGAGATAACACGGGGATAAAGCAAATGAAAATATCATCCTTTGGCAATAAACAATCTCTTCCCAAATCAACAGCACAAAAAACAGAGATTTCAAAAGTGGGACAGGCCTTTTCCAACCTCTTGGATAACGCCGAGAGGGAAGGTACCCAGGGCCAGCTAATGGAAATGGTGGAAAAAATTAAGGCTGCCGGCTCCAGGCTGAAGATGTCTGCCACAGAGGCAAACATTAGGATTATAAGGAATTAATCAAGGAATACCTGTCCTATGTTTTAAAGAATTTTTATAAGCTTAAGCATGATAGAAGCATTAATTACAGTACGGTTTTTACCAGGGTAGAGATTATAAACAAGGAAGTTGATGAGCTGACTCAAAAACTTCTGGGGCAGGAAAGGGACAATTTAGATATTGTGGCAGAGGTAGATAGGATAGCGGGATTAATATTAGATGTATATAGTTAATTTAACTCCAAGTGGTGATTTGCCATGGTAATTATAATAGATAACTATGATTCCTTTATTTACAATCTTTATCAACAGGTGCTGGAATTAGGTGTTGAGGTGTCGGTCTATAGAAATGACTCCATTGATTGTCATAGGTTAGAAGAGCTAAAGCCCAGCCATATTATCATTTCTCCTGGCCCCTGCTCCCCTGATCAGGCGGGTATTTCTGTGGAGGTAATAGGTTATTTTGCCGGTCGAGTACCGATTTTAGGAGTATGCCTTGGTCACCAGGCTATTGGTCAGGCCTTTGGGGGCAGGGTTGTGCGTGCCGTTCAAGTAATGCATGGCCTGGAATCGGCCATTTACCATGACCAAAAGACCATCTATAAGGGTATGAGTATACCTTTTATGGCTGGAAGATATCATTCCCTCTGTGTTGAAGGGGATTCCTTACCACCTGAGCTGGAGGTCTCGGCCTGGACAGCTGAAGGGGAAATAATGGGTTTTCGCCATGAGAGATATACAGTGGAAGGGGTTCAGTTTCATCCAGAATCCATATTGACTCCGGAAGGAATTAATCTGATTAAAAACTTTTTGAAGATAACGGGTGGTATGAGGCATGGGGCGGACAGCCTTAATTAAAGAGATTTTTTTGGACAAATCTATTGAAGAATTTTACCAGTGTATAGTGGAATTACCCTATTGTTTCTTGTTAGATTCAGGTCTGGCCACTGGTGGGGGAAGGTATTCCTTTATGGGAGCAGATCCCTTTGCTGTTATACATTCCAAGGCTGGAAAGATCACCTTAGCTCAAAGTTTCGGCAGTAGGCTAGTTAATATTTCAGTTCAGCAAGATAATCCTTTGGATGTAATGGCAGATATTTTTAATAGCTTCCCCCCCTGGAGGTTGAAGAGAAAATTCCATTTTCCGGCGGGGGGGTTGGCTTTTTTAGCTATGACCTGGGTAGACAGCTGGAACGGATGCAGGAGCTAGCAGCAGATGATTTAAATACACCAGATCTTATTTTTGGCCTGTTTGATGTCATTTTGGTTGTAGATCAGCTCGAGAACAGAAAATATATTGTATCCACGGATATCCGGAAAAGTTAGAGAAAAATGCAACTAATAGGGCTATGCTAAGGTCGGAATGGCTGCAGGGCCAGCTGGCAAAAAGTCCAGGCTGAAAAAAAGCCGGGGAAATAATAGTCCTGTCAAGGTCCAAGCCAACTTTAACAGGCAGTCATACATAAAAAATGTAGGTCAAGCTATTGAACATATATTATCCGGGGACATCTTTCAGGTTAACCTATCCCAAAGATTTACCATGGAATCAGAAATCAGCGGATGGCAATTATATAAAGATTTAAAAAGGATAAGCCCGGCGCCCTTTGCGGCATATCTTAATTTTGGGGATATTGAGGTTATCTCCTCCTCGCCGGAAAGATTCCTGAGGGTAGAACAATACGGGGGAGTTGAGACTTGTCCCATCAAGGGAACCAGGCCCAGGGCAAGCAACCCAGCCGAAGATTTGAGCAATTACAAGCAACTACTGGAAAGTCAAAAGGACAGGGCAGAGTTAACGATGATAGTTGATTTAGCAAGGAGTGACTTAGGGAGAGTATGCCGCCCAGGTACCATTAGGGCAGAGCTGCCCTACTGCATCGAACCTTTCCCCACGGTTTTTCATCTAGTGGCTACCGTTAAAGGTTCATTAATACCAGGGAAAAATATTTTGATTTACTAAAGGCTTCCTTTCCAGGTGGCTCCATCACCGGAGCACCAAAAATAAAAGCTATGGAAATCATTGAATGTTTGGAGCCTGTTCGGCGGGGGATTTATACAGGGTCCCTTGGCTATATTGGATTTGACGGCAGGGCGGACTTGAATATTGTCATCCGCACCATTATCAAGGTGGGGGGCAAATATTACTTCCAGGTGGGGGGAGGTATAACTGCCAAGTCCAACCCGGAGGATGAGTATAATGAAACCTTGGATAAAGCTAGGGCGCTGCTGAGGGCGTTGAAATTTGAAGGGAGCATATATGATGGTCCATATGTCTATTAATGGGAGACTGTTATTGGATGAAAATAATCTGTTATCTCCATTATCCTGGGCCTGTTCCTATGGCTACGGGCTTTTCGAAACAATTTTAGTTCAAATGGGAAGGCCGTTATTTTTAAAGCAGCATCTTCAAAGGATGGCGGAATCTGCAGATGCCTTGGGATTATTCATGCCTGCAAAGGAAGTATTAAATAATTGGATAGAAGAGCTATTAATAGAGGCGACATTAAGAACGGGGCGCTTAAAGATTAGCTTGCTGGGAGATAAAAAAGCAGCAGGAGAGGACAAATTACAGACAAATACCTTATTAATTTTGCAGGAAGGAATTATCTATCAGGCTGATTTATATGAGCTAGGTGTGGAAATTGGTCTCCTTGGACTGAGCAAGAATGAGCAGTCTCATCTAGTTAGACATAAAACTCTAAATTATATGGAGAATATTTTAGCCAGAGAGCAGGCTAATGGGCAGGGTTGGTTCGAAGGATTGTTTGTAAATAGCCAGCAAAGGGTTTGTGAAGGAACTATCAGTAACATCTTTATAGTTAAAGATGGCATTATAAAAACTCCCGGCCCAAGGGAAGGTCTATTATCTGGTATAACAAGACAGCTAATTATTGATTTGGCTCAGGACAACCTACTTCCCTGTGTAGAGACAAAAATTTACCCGGGGGAGTTAATTGGAGGAGAAGAGCTGTTTATAACAAACTCTTTGATGGGTGTAATGCCTGTTACAAAATTTGCAGGCACCCCAATTGGTAAAGGGGTGCCCGGAAGGGTAACTTCTTCAATTAGAAAAATATATCAGGAGTTGCTGGACAAGGAAATCCAGGCTTAATTACTATCTATTTTCTTATTACCCTGCACATCGGCTTCTACAGCCTCAGTTATAACCTTTGTTCTGCCAAACATGTCATGTAAACCACGGCCATATTGGAGAATTAATAAAATGGTGGCTATCATCCAAATGGTCCAGCCTGTTTTTATCCAGCTATGGGTTAGCAGGTAAATGGGATAAAGATTAAAGGTCAATTCCCTGATAAGGTAGTGAAAAATATTTAGTTTGCCTCCCTCGTAGGAGACAACTCTAATTTTCATGAAACGCTTACCTACTGTCTGGCCATCCCACAGGTAATTTAGCAATACCACATAAACTAGAAGTATACCGCCGGCAATAGGTCTATCATGGTCTGGTCTCCCCCGCCAAACCAAAGGAAGAAGGAACTGTCACAATTACCTTATCAATTATCCTGGCTATCAGACGTGGAAAAGGTGTTGCAATATTACTATTGGCCATTAACTTCTCCCCCCACTTATGAAATCCCCTAAAAGAAACTAATACCAAGGTACCAAATTAATTTAATTTGTGCAACTAACTAGTGAAAAAAATATCAAGAAAAGCCTGGTAATTGTTGAATTATAAATTTTGTCTTGCAAGCTAAACTTATAAATTTTGTCATATATTTTTAACAAATTTTTGCTAACATGCTGTTACGTAGTCAAATACAAGGGGGAGTTTTATCTTATGGAGTTGGATGCGTTATTGTTATCCAGAATTCAGTTTGCCATGACCATTGGTTTTCACTTTATTTTTCCGCCCCTTACCATTGGCCTGGCCTGGCTGATTGTTGCATTACAAACTAAATATCTGAGAACAGGGGATGAACTTTACAATAGGATATCTCGTTTTTGGATTAAGCTATTTGCCATCAGCTTTGTGATGGGTGTGGCCTCTGGGGTGGTTATGGAATTTCAGTTCGGCACAAACTGGTCGGAATATTCTCGTTTTGTTGGGGATATTTTTGGTGCACCCCTTGCAGCAGAGGGGATATTTGCCTTTTTCCTGGAGTCGGCCTTTGTAGGAGTCCTTGTCTGGGGGGCCGATAGGGTTTCTAAAAGGTTTTATTGGTTTTCTTCACTGATGGTTGCCTAGGCTCAACCTTTTCGGCCTTTTGGATTATTGTGGCCAACTCCTGGCAGCAAACTCCTGCCGGTTTTCACATCGTTAACGGACGGGCGGAATTAACGGATTTCTGGGCGGCTGTCTTTAATCCATCCACCATCCCCAGGTATCTACATACCATGGACGGGGCCATTATTACCGGAGCCTTCTTTATGCTGGGGATAAGTGCCTCTACCTATTAAGGGGAAAACACCGGGAATTTGCCAAGTATTCATTGAAACTATCCCTGGTGGTAGCCCTGGCTGCTCCCTGCTTCAAGGGGCCCTGGGACATTACCACGCGGTGCAGGTGGCAGAGACACAGCCTGCAAAACTGGCTGCCTTTGAAGGACTTTTTGAAACCCAGCAGGGTGCGCCGTTGATTATTTTTGGCATACCGGATGCTGAGGCGGGTAGAACTAAAATGGAAATTGCCCTGCCCAAGATGTTAAGCTTTGTGGCCTTTGGGGATTTTAATGCAGAAGTAAAGGGATTAAATGATTTCCCCCGGGATGAATGGCCGCCCCTGGCTATGACCTTTTATCCCTTCCATCTTATGGTCGCCCTGGGGTTGTATTTTATTGCTTTAACATGCTGGGGTTTCTGGCTTTTAATAAGGAATAAGCTTTATGACAACCCACTATTCTTAAAATTAGCCTTTTTCTCCATACCATTGCCCTTTATCACCAATGAACTGGGCTGGATTGCTGCAGAGGTAGGACGTCAGCCTTGGGTTGTCTATAATTTACTGAGAACTGCAGACGGGGTGTCTATTACTGTGCCGGCATACCAGATCCTTTTTTCCATCATTATGTTTGCTTTAATCTATGTGGTGCTATTTTCTGTTTGGATCTTCTTGCTGCGCAAGAAAATTAACCTGGGTCCGATATGCAAGGGAAAGGAACTGGGGCTGATAAGGGGGTTACAGTATGACCACATTACAGATTATCTGGTTTTTTCTGATAGCGGTTTTAATTACCGGCTATGCTCTGTTGGATGGCTTTGACCTGGGAGTAGGGAACCTCCACCTGTTGACTAAAGGTGAGCAGGAGCGGGGGCAAATGTTTTACTCCATTGGTCCTTTTGGGATGCCAACCAGGTTTGGCTGTTAACGGGTGGAGGAGCTATTTTTGCAGCCTTTCCCATGGTCTATGCCACTGTCTTTAGTGGGTTCTATATGGCCCTTATGCTTTTGCTCTTTGCCTAATTTTCCGAGCAGTTTCCATCGAATTTCAGCACCAGCTGCCTTCCCCTAGGTGGAGAAGGGTTTGGGATTGGGGCTTTAGTTTAGGAAGCATTCTGCCATCAATTCTTTTGGGGGTTGCAGTGGGAAATTTACTTAGGGGTATTCCCTTGGATGCCAGTGGAAACTTTGCAGGTTCCTTTATAGGCCTGCTGAATCCCTACTCTGTTTTTTGGGACTATTTAGTTTAGCTATGTTTACCATGCATGGGGCAGCCTTTTTAATGGTTGAAAATGTGGGAGAGCTTAAGGCTAAGGCCAGGGGCTGGGCGAGAAATTCCTGGCTGGCCTATGTTTTTCTCTTTATTATTGCCACAGCCTGGAGTTATGTCTCTAGTCCGGGGCTGTTTGTAAACTTCTTCAATTATCCTATACTTTGGATTTTCCCTCTGGCAGCAGTAGCAGGAATGGCCTATTTTCCGGTGGCCCTGAAAGGGCAGTCAAATTCAAGGCCAGTATTGACCTCAGGCCTTTCGATTATCGGGATACTGGGTATTGTAGGAGGCAGCCTTTTTCCCTACCTTGTTCCGGCCAGTAATAATCCCCAGTATGGGTTAACCATCTTTAATTCCTCTTCCTCTGAACTGACCCTAACTGTTATGCTGATTTTGGCCCTTATTGGCATGCCGTTAGTTTTGGGCTATACAGGATATATTTACTATAAGTTTCTGGGGGCTCAAAGGTTGCCAGACTTAGAAAGCAGACTCCAATTAGCGGTTAATAGGGTCTTTTGAATAATATTTCGGCTTTAAAAACACATGGTTTTGGCAAGATTATAGATAAAGTCTGAAGGAGAAACCAGGGGGAGCTTACTTGAAAAAAATAGCACTACTTCTAGCCCTAGCTCTAGCTCTATCTATTATTTTTGTGGGGTGTACCTCGAAGTTAAGGACACCTCAGCCGCTATGGACAGAATTGTTGTTTATACCAGTATTTATCCTCTCTATGACTTCACCGGCAAAGTTGGGGGCAATAGAATAGCTTTGAAAAATATAATTCCCCCCGGGGGGGAGCCCCACGGGTGGGAACCGGCACCCAGGGATATTGCCAGGATGTCCGGTGCTGATGTTTTAATCCTTTGTGGGGCAGGAATGGAGACCTGGGCCAGTAGGGTCTTTGATAACTTGGATAATTCTAAGACCATAGTTGTGGATTCTAGCCTTAATGTAAACCTTATTAAACAATCCCCTGAACATGGACATGACCATAATACCTACAGCGACCCACATATATGGCTGGATCCCCTAAATGCCCAAATAATGGTGGATAACATTACCGCCGCCTTGGTTCAGGCTGATGATGCCAACAAAGCTTTTTACCAGCAGAATGCCCTAAGTTTTAAAAAGGAACTAGAAAAGCTGCATTTGGAATATAAGGATAACCTGGCCAACACTAGGATAAAGGAATTCATCACTTCCCACGAGGCCTTTGGCTATCTGGCAAAACGCTATGGCCTGAACCAGGTGGCAATTCGAGGAGTCTCCCCGGAGCTTGAGCCAAGCCCTGCTGTTATGGCAGGATAATTAATATAGCCAGGGAAAAGGAGATCAAGCATATCTTTTTTGAGGGGCTTGTCAGCCCAAAGGTGGCTGAAGCCCTAGCCAGGGAAGTTGGGGCAGAAACTTTATTACTGGACCCCTTGGACGGGATGACAGAAACAGAGATAAAGGCTGGACAGGATTACCTGTATGGAATGAGGGAAAATCTGCAGAATCTAAAAAAGGCTTTAAACTAGCTTTCTCAAAGGGGCACTTATCAATCTTCTTGGTAAGTGCTATTTTTATGTTATATAGAAAAGTATATTTAGGTATGACTTCCTCTTTATGGTATAGTATTGTTGTTGTATCCGCAGAAATTGAGGTGAGTCCAGTGACATTAAAGTTGGAGGAACTGAAGGAGTCCATGTTTCAAACTAGATTAGAGATCTTTGAATTGATGTACCAGCTAAAAATTAGTTCCTCCGAGCAAGAAAGAAGGGATATTACAGCCAGAATAAGGGCGCTGCAGAGACTTCATTACTGGCAATTCAGACAGGTAAAAACAATGGAGGAGCAATCCACCTAAAATATTTTCCTTTCTAGGAATAGCCTGGGAGGAAGATTAACATCTCTAACGAATTAGTCAACAAACAAAATAGAAAACGGAGGTTACCTTGGGGTGAGCAAGAGAACTATTCTTACAGGCTTATTTATAGTAAGTCTTTTAACAGGGTGTGGGCAATCCGATCTTAAAGGGCCGGCTGGGCCGGATGTCAATCCTCCCACAGTTACCCAAGGGGTCAACGAGGAAACCCAAAAATCAATGGTGACGGTTTTAGGGAAAATTGAGGCTGTAGAGTCAGCGGACATTGTCAGCAAGACAGCGGGTAAGGTTGAAGCTGTACTGGTGGATATCGGGAGCCTGTTAAGGCTGGACAGGAATTAATACGCCTGGCTGCTGAGGATAAGGCAGCGGGTGTAGAGGTAAACAATGCAGCGGTTTATAGTGCCCAGGTAAATTATGATCTGCCTTAAAGGACTATGAACGGGGCAAAGAATTAGTTGCCGCCCAGGCAATTTCCCAGGCTGACTTTGAAAAAAGCTATGAAGGCAATTTTATGAAAGCCGAGGCTGCCCTAAAGTCCGCCCAGGCAAATTTAAAAAAAGAACAGGTGGCCCTGGCAGACATGAGCATTAAAGCACCCTTTAGCGGGATTATTGCCGCTAGAAATGTCAACCCGGGGGAAATGGCCGGGACTCAAAATACCCTTTTGAGTTTGGTCAACCTGAGCCAGGTAGTCATTGGAACAGGGGTTGACGAGGAAACCATAAACAGGCTGGAAGCTAACCAGTCAGTCAAAGTAAAGGTTTCAGCCATTCCAGGTAAGGAGTTCCCGGGCAAGATTACTAATATTGCCCCGGCCATGGAACCACAGACTAAAACCTACCCGGTGAAAATACAGATCGATAACCAGGAACAGCTATTAAAGCCTGGTATGTTTGCCGAGGTAGTCATAGATATGCGGAGGTAGCAATGAAAAAGAAAACTATTTACCTGGTGCTTGCTGCCATGTTGATTTGCTTGGCAGGAGTTTCCTACTATTACTGGTATCAGAATACACATTTTGTTTCCACCGAAGATGCCCGGGTTGATGGTAATATTGTAAAAGTAAGCCCCCAGATTACAGGGCAAATTATTGAGCTTACCGCTGAGGAAGGTCTAGAGCTTAAGCAGGGTGACCCCATAGGCAGGCTATCTGATGCTAATTTGCCCTTGGGCGGCAATTTAGATTTAACCATGATCAAGGCTCCCATCAGTGGACAATTCTAAAGAAGATAGGTCACACCGGGGAAATTGCAGCTGCAGGTGTGCCTGTGGCCATGATGACAAACCTCAATGCCCTATATGTAACGGCTAATATTGAGGAAACCAGGCTCAATAAGGTTAAGGTGGGACAAAGGGTTCAATATTCAATTGATACCTTCCCGGGACTAAAGTTCCAAGGACAGGTTATGTCCATTGGAGAGGCGGCAAATTCCGTATTTTCACTGCTGCCCCAGCAGACTTCGGGTAACTCCTACACTAAAGTAACCCAAAGGGTACCAGTTAAGATCAGCATTGAGGATTATCAAAACCAGCGTTTACTACCGGGAATGAGTGCCGTGGTAAAAATACACATCAGTGGTACTTAAAACAGGAGGTTATCCAGTTGAACAGTGAGGAGAAACCGCCCCAGGTTAAACCAGCTCCCGGGCCGGGGATTCCCCCTGGAGCGGGTGGCCAGGTGCCCTGGGTTGCTTTGTTAATTTTAGTTATAGGGGCCTTTATGGCCATTTTGGATACAAGCATTGTAAATGTTGCCCTACCCAGGTTTATGACCCTTTTTGCTCGGAGCCAGATAAGATACAGTGGATTTTGACCGGGTATATGCTTGCATCGGGTGTAGTGGTGCCAATTACCGGCTACCTTGGGGATCGGTTTGGCACAAAACGAATGTATATTTGGTCTGTGGCAGCCTTTACCCTGGGATCTCTCCTTTGCGGATTGGCTTGGAATACAGAATCTCTGACGGTTTTCAGGGTTGTCCAGGCCATAGGCGGAGGTATGATTATACCGGTCAGCATGGCCATGATTTACCGGATTATTCCCAGGCAAAAGATTGGAATGGCCCTGGGGGTTTGGGGTGTTGCGGCCATTATGGCCCCGGCAGTGGGACCAACCTGGGGGGCTATCTGGTGGATAATTTTAGCTGGCACTGGATTTTCACCATAAATATACCTATTGGAATTGTGGCTATTATACTATCTATCAGTTACCTGGAGGAAACCCCCCTGCAAAAAAACATCAAGCCTGATTTGCTGGGGGTATTTCTAAGTTCTGCCGGTTGCTTTGCCCTTTTGTTGGCCTTAAGTGAGGGACAGGACAAGGGCTGGGACTCCCAATACATAGTTAGCTTACTTGTGCTCTCAGGCTTTACCTTGCTGCTCTTTGTTCTTTGGGAGCTATATGTGCCTAATCCATTAATTGATGTTCGACTATTACTAAATCCGGTTTTCAGTGCCAGCCTGGCGGCAACCTGTATATCCACCATAGGACTCTTTTCCGCTGTCTTTTTAATACCAATTTATGCCCAAAATCTTTTGGGCTATACTCCTATGGAGACCGGCTTGTTGATGATGCCCATGGCCTTGGTGACCGGCTTGATGATGCCAATCAGTGGAAAATTGTTTGATAAGTTTGGGGCCTTTTGGCTGGGATTCATTGGGATGTTCATTGTTGTGGTCATTACCTATCACCTGCATACCCTGAGCCTTGATACTGATTACCGACATCTGCAACTGCTGCTTTCCATCAGGGCAGTGGGACTAGGCCTTGCCAGTATGCCCCTGACCACCGCGGGGATGAATACCATCCCGGTATTTATGGTGGGCCGGGCCTCGGCCTTGAATAATACCGTCAGGCAAATTTCCGGCTCCATGGGCATTGCCTATTTAACCTATGTTATGCTGCAAAGGCAGGCCTATCATACTTCGGTTTTAAGCGAGAATGTCAGTATCACCTCACCCATGACACAACATTCCTTAGGTCAAATTGAAGGGATGCTGATGGCAGGCGGTTTACCTGCGGCAGCGGCTGATCAAGGTAGTCTTAGTGTGGTAATGGGTATGCTTAACCGTCAGGCTTATATGAATGCCCTGGCAGATACCTTTGTGGTTAGCGCATCATAATAGCTGTTGTTTTACCCATAGTATTTTTATTGAGTAAAAAGAGGGTTGAACAGGAGAGGAAAAAGCAGGAGGCCTACTATGCCCAAAGGAAGGGCTAGGCCACCAGCATAGTATATGCTGTATACACTATATAATAGTGAAAATTAGGAATATTGTCCGTGTACTGTATTCATGCAAAAGAAGTGTTGAATTGTTGATGATGTTTTGCTATACTTGCAACATGTTAGAAGTAAGGACAATAAAACAAAAATTCAAGTAGATACATTGAAGTATCGACGTAAACAGGGCGAAGGTGCCGGTATTAATACCGGCACCTTATATTTTTCCAGGTATAAAGATGTACCTCCCTGGTACTATTTACATTGCCGTATATATGGCGTTGAGGCCACTATGATTCCCCCAAGGGGGGATTATAGTGGCCTCATCTTTTTTTAAAACCAAAAAATAGGAGGAATCTACTATGAGACAAATTGCTATCTACGGTAAAGGCGGTATTGGCAAGTCCACCACTACTCAAAACACTGTGGCTGCTCTAGCAGAGTCAGGTAAAAAAATCATGGTTGTAGGTTGTGACCCTAAGGCAGATTCTACCCGACTATTACTCCACGGTCTTAGTCAGAAGACCGTTCTCGACACTTTGAGGGACGAAGGTGAGGATATTGATTTAGAGGATGTTCTATTACCAGGCTACGGAGCAGCCAAATGCGTGGAATCTGGCGGTCCCGAACCAGGTGTTGGTTGTGCCGGCCGTGGGATTATTACCTCCATTAACCTGCTGGAATCCTGGGTGCCTACACCTCTGATTTAGACTATGTGTTCTATGATGTACTTGGTGATGTTGTTTGCGGCGGTTTTGCCATGCCTATCCGGGAAGGTAAAGCCCAGGAAATTTATATTGTGGCCTCGGGTGAAATGATGGCCCTTTATGCAGCCAACAACATCTCGAAGGGTGTTCAAAAATTTGCTAATACTGGTGGCGTAAGGTTAGGTGGGATTATCTGCAACAGCCGTAAGGTTGATAATGAACTGGAATTGCTGACTGCCTTTGCTAAGGAGCTAGGTTCCCAATTAATCCACTTCGTACCCAGGGATAACATGGTGCAAAGGGCAGAGATCAATAAGAAGACCGTAATTGATTTTGATCCCACTCAGCCCCAGGCCGATGAGTACAGGACCCTGGCCAAGAATATTGATGGCAACGACATGTTTGTTATTCCTAAACCCATGACCCAGGATCGCCTGGAAGAATTATTAATGGCTCACGGTATTCTAGATTAAGAAGTATTTAAACATTGATAAAGAGGAGTGAAGTTCATGTTAATGATCAGAGCCGTTGTTAGACCCGAAAAAAGCAATATTATTCTCGCAGAATTAAACAGTGCTGGTTTTCCTGCTGTGACCAAGATGGATGTTGTTGGTAGAGGTAAGCAAAGGGGCGTTAAGGTAGGGGAAGTAGTATATGACGAAATTCCTAAAGAAATGTTGATGCTGGTGGTTCAAGAAGAAAAGGATAAGGATGATGTAATTAGCATCATCTCCAAATATGCTAAAACTGGTGAGAAGGGAGCCTTTGGAGACGGTAAAATTTTTGTTACTCCTGTTGAAGAGGCTTATACAATTAGCAGCGGCACCAAGACTCTGTAGGGGGATGAAATTATGAAAGAAATTATAGCCATTATTCGAATGAATAAGGTAAATGCAACAAAGAAAGCCCTGGCAGATATAGGTGTCTGTGGACTTCATGCTATGAAGGTTATGGGGCGAGGAAAAATGAAAGTGGACTTTTCGTTGCTTAATGAATTGGGAGCAAAGGAGGAAATCGGCGGTATTTTGGCAGATGGACTGGCAGAGGGTGCTCGCCTGATACCTAAGAGAATGTTAACCATATTGGTTCACGATAATGAAGTCCAGAAGGTTGTGGAGACACTAATCAAGGTAAATAAGGAAGGTCATAAAGGAGACGGTAAAATTTTCGTAGGACCTGTACTGGATGCTGTTCGGGTTAGGACCGGAGAGCAGGGAGATGCGGCCATTTAAACGCTAGAAAAAAGGAGGTGCAGTATATATGGCCATTGATGAGAAAAAGCTGGAGGAGCTATTTAGCCAATACCCGGCAAAGGTTAAGAGAAATCGTAAAAAACATCTTATAATAAAAGATTCGGCAGAAGCTCGGCAGGAAATTGAAGCTAATACTAGGACTATCCCGGGGATTATTACTAATCGGGGCTGTGCCTATGCAGGCTGCAAAGGTGTTGTACTGGGGCCTCTGAAGGATATGATACACATTGTTCACGGTCCCATCGGCTGTGGTTACTATGCCTGGTTAACCAGACGTAACAAAGCTGAAAGTGAAGATCCCGAAAGGAATTTCCTAAGCTATTGCTTCTCTACCGACATGCAGGAAAGTGATATTGTCTTTGGCGGAGAGAAAAAGCTGGCTAAAATGATCGATGAGGTAATGGAAACCTTTAGCCAAATGCCATAACCATCTCTGCCACCTGCTGTGGGTTTGATTGGTGATGACCTGGGTGCAGTGGCCAAGGCAGCTGAGGAAAAGCACGGTATAAGTGTTTTGTCCTTTAACTGTGAAGGTTACAAAGGTGTTAGTCAGTCAGCCGGTCACCATATTGCCAACAATATCCTAATGGACAGGGTTATCGGTAAAGGAGAGCTGGAAGAGGCAGAGGGAAAATTTCCCATTAATATACTTGGAGAATATAATATCGGCGGCGATAGTTGGGTAATTGAAAAGCTGTTGGAGGAAATTGGTTATACAGTTATATCTGTAATGACCGGGGATGGTTCTTACGAGGAGTTAAAGAACGCCCATGTGGCAGAATTAAACCTGGTACAGTGTCACCGCTCAATTAACTATATTGCGGAAATGTTGGAAACCAAATATGGCACACCCTGGCTTAAGGTTAACTTTATCGGTGTTCAGGGTACCATTGATTCCCTTAGGAATATGGCAATCTATTTTGGAGATCCAGAATTGATTAAGAAACCGAAGAGGTTATTGCTAGGGAAGTGGCACAAATTGAACCTGTTATGGAACAGTATAAAAAGATATGCCAAGGGAAAACAGCCTTTTGCTTTGTAGGCGGCTCCAGGGGTCACCACTACCAGGGGTTATTTGCGGAATTAGGAATTGAAACCGTTTTGGCAGGCTATGAGTTTGCCCACCGGGATGACTATGAGGGCAGGGAAATAATCCCTGATATCAAGCTGGATGCCGACACTAAGAATATTCCTGATCTGCATGTGGAACAAGACCAAAGGAGATTTAAGCTGAAGGTCTCTCCAGAGCGTTTGGAAGCACTAAAGAAAGAGATTCCCCTGAGTGATTACAAAGGTATGAATGTTGAGATGAAGGACGGACATATCATTGTTGATGACCTAAACCACTATGAAACCGAGGAGTTCATTAAACTTCTTAAGCCAGATATCTTTGCTTCAGGCATTAAGGATAAGTATGTTGTTCAAAAGATGGGTATTCCCGCCAAACAGCTGCACTCTTATGATTACAGCGGTCCCTATGCCGGCTTTAAGGGTGCGGTGAAATTTGCAGAGGATGTGGCCATGGGTTTTGCTACACCCACTTGGAACTTTATTACACCACCCTGGAAAAATAAACCTATCCTTGAAGGAACCATTGAGGAAGGAGGATGCTCAAAATGTTAGATTGTACACCAAAGGAAATTAAAAAGCGTACCGCGGGAATGATTAACCCGGCCAAGACCTGTCAGCCAATTGGAGCTATGTACGCCGCTTTGGGCATCCATAAATGCTTGCCCCACAGTCACGGCTCCCAGGGGTGCTGCTCTTACCACAGGATGCACCTATCCAGACATTTTCGTGACCCGATTATGGCCTCAACAAGTTCCTTTACTGAAGGTGCTTCTGTTTTCGGTGGTGGTGCCAACTTAAAAACCTCCATTAAGAATGTCTTTGCCATTTACAATCCCGATGTTATGGCTGTGCATACCACTTGTCTTTCCGAGACCATTGGTGATGACCTTCCTACCTTTATTAAGACTTCTGACGTTCCTGAGGCAAATTGGTAATTCATACCAACACACCCAGCTACCAGGCTCCCATATAACAGGTTTTTCAAATATGACCAAAAGCATGGTTAGTTACCTGTCTGAGGCATCCCTGGAAACTAAGAAGGAACAGGCCAATGTAATTCCCGGCTTTGTAAACCCAGGGGACATGAGGGAAATAAAAAGACTCCTAAAGGCCATGGGAATTAAAGCTATTATGTTTCCTGATACCTCAGGGGTTGTAGATACACCTATGACAGGTGAATACCAGATGTTTCCCAAGGGCGGTACAACGGTTCCTGAACTGATTGATACGGGAAACTCTAAAGTAACCATCGCCTTAGGCAGCTATGCTTCCTCCGATGCCGCCAACCAGTTGGAGAGAAAGTGTAAGGTGACTCCCGTAGTACTTAAAACACCTATCGGCATCAAGGCCACCGACGAATTTTTGATGACACTGGTAAACAAGTTTACTGTGGATGTTCCCTATGAGTTGGAGGAGGAACGGGGACAGTTGGTAGATATTATGACTGACACACATTTCCATTTTCACGGCAAGAAGGTAGCTATCTTTGGTGACCCGGATATAGTTATTGCCATGACCGAATTTGTCTTGAGTCTAGGCATGAAACCCATTCATGTATTAACTGGTACTCCTGCCACCGGGGGAGCCATCGGTACTATGCTAGGCAACTTTGAGACCCAAATCAAAGATATGCTGGAGGAAGCAGGGGTGGAAGGCCGAGTTAAGGCTGGTGGAGATTTGTTTGACCTGCACCAATGGATTAAAAATGAGCCGGTGGACCTACTGATTGGTAATACCTATGGTAAATATATCGCCAGGGCTGAGGATCTCCCCTTTGTTCGACTGGGCTTCCCCATCCTGGACCGCAGTGTACACTCTTACCTTCCTGTAGTTGGCTATAAAGGGGCTATGCGACTTTTGGAAATGATCAGTAATGCCCTGCTTGACCGGGCAGACCGTGACGCTAAGGATGCAGATTTTGAATTGGTGATGTAAATCTCGGTGAGGCGAATTATTTCGCCTCACAACCCCAAGGGGTAAGATAAGTCGATTTTAAAGGATGTGATGGATGTGCGGGCTACATTGAAGGACCACCTGATTAAGGAAAGGGCAGCTTCGATCATTACCAAGGGAAAGCAGAAGAGTCAATTGAAATGTGATACCGACAGCGTGGCTGGATGTGTGAGTCAGAGGGCCTGTGTTTATTGTGGGGCAGGGTAGTTTTAAACCCTGTTACTGATGCCATCCATCTGGTGCATGGGCCCATTGGCTGCGCCAGCTACACCTGGGATATCAGGGGCAGCCTAAGTAGCGGTTCGGAGCTTTATCGTAATAGCTTTTCAACTGATCTTAAAGAACAGGATGTCATTTTCGGTGGTGAAAAAAATTAACCAGGGCCATTGATGAATTGGTGGAAAAATATCCCTCCAAGGTGGTATTTGTTTACTCTACTTGTATTGTCGGAGTTATTGGAGACGATCTGGATGCGGTTTGTAAGGACGCAGCCAGCAGACATGGTATTGAGGTAATCCCTATACAATCCAGCGGCTTTATTGGAAACAAAGCAGCAGGCTACCGGGCAGCCTGTGATGCACTTCTCCGGCTGATCAAACCGGTGGAAGGTAAACTTCCTCCAAAAGCCATGAGTTTAAACTATCTAGGAGATTTTAACCTGGCCGGAGAGGTTTGGATCATAAAAAACTATTTAAAACAGATGGGCATTGATGTAAATGTTGCCTTTACTGGAGACTCAAGCTATGACAAGTTGAAAAAGCGAGCAGTGCATCACTGAATATTATCCAGTGTGCCGGCTCGATGATATATTTGGCTGAAAAGATGAAAGACCTCTACGGGATCCCCTATTTCAATGTTTCCTTTTTAGGCCTGGAGGATACTGCGGAGTCGCTGAGGAAAATTGCTTCCCACTTCGGAGATGCCGAAACAATAATCAGAGCGGAAGAGATTATAGAAGAAGAGGTTTCTAAAGTAAGGGATAAAATTGAATGGTACCGGCAAAGGCTCCAGGGAAAGAAAGCGGCGGTTTATGTTGGCGGTGGCTTTAAGGCCATCTCTTTAATTAAACAGTTTAAAGAAATTGGTATAGATGTGGTAATGATTGGTACCCAGACCGGTAGAAAAGAAGAGTATGAAACAATCAACGAATTGGTGGATGAGGGGACAGTTATCCTTGATGATGCTAACCCATCAGAACTGGAAAGATTTATGACGGAAAAGGGAGCTAACCTCCTGGTGGGGGGAGTAAAGGAAAGACCTTTGGCCTACAAGCTGGGAGTTGCCTTTATTGATCATAATCATGATCGGAAGCATCCCCTGAGCGGCTTCGTTGGGGCGGTAAACTTTGCTAAGGAGGTTTACTCAACCCTTTGCTCACCGGTATGGAAATATTTATAACATGGGAGGTTCACTATGGACAGGGAAACTGTAAATTGCCGTAATGTTAATGAAAACCCTTGTAATATGTGCATGCCCATGGGAGGGATTCTACCCTTTAAGGGGGTGGAACAGTCTATGGTAATCCTGCACGGCTCCCAGGGCTGTGCCACCTATATGAGGCGTCACATGGCCGAACATTTTAATGAGCCCATAGATGTTGCCTCCTCATCCCTAAATGAAAAGGCACTATTTACGGGGGCGAAAAAAACCTGATGCAGGGCTTGGATAATGTAATAAGGGCCTATAAGCCGGGTGTTATTGGCATATTGACCACTTGTCTGGCCGAAACCATTGGGGAAGATATCGACCGCATTGCCCAGGATTATCTGGCTGAGAGGGGCATAAAGGATTTTCCCATAGTAACCGTCGGCAGTCCTGGTTATGGTGGAACCCATACTGAGGGATATTGGCTGGCGGCTAAAAGGATTGTGGCTAAAATGGCGGCCAAAACCCCGGGCCATGGCAAAGTAAATATAATCATCCCTAACATCAGCCCAGCTGATATAAGGGAGCTAAAAAGAATTTTGCAGTTGATGCAGGTGGATTTTACCCTGTTCCCGGACTTTTCCGATACCCTGGACCGGCCCTATGAGAGGCCCTATCAAAAATTGCCCAAAGGTGGCACAAGGCTGGCTGATATTGCTGCCATGCCCGGTGCCAAGGCTACCATCCAAATGGGCCTAACGGTGGATGACAGCATGTCACCGGGAAAATATCTAGAGACAGAGTTTGGCGTTCCTTTATATAATCTGCCCATACCAATGGGTGTAGAAAATACTGACCTATTCGTAAACCTATTAAAAGAAATCAGCGGCAACCCCATACCTGATAGTCTTAATCAGGAAAGGGGCAGGCTGCTGGACTGCATGATTGATTCACATAAGTACAACGCCCAGGGCAGCAGTGTTATTTTCGGTGAACCGGAGAATGTCTTCTCGGTGGTTAAAACCTGTATTGAGAATGGAGTTTATCCTGTGGTGGTGGCTACGGGCAGCAAGAATCCTAGATTGGCCAAAATGCTGCAGAGCTTGACCCAGGATACCCCAGAAGGCTTTGAAATATTAAATGAGGCTGATTTTACCTCCATCAGAAAACTGGCCAGGGAAAAGCAGGCCAATATAGCCATTGGCCATTCCGATGGCCGCTATCTTACCGAGAGAGAGGGCATACCCCTGGTGAGAATGGGCTTTCCCATTCATGACCGAACCGGGGGGCAAAGGATACTTTCAGTTGGCTATACAGGAACTACAATGTTTTTGGACCGGATTACCAATACCCTTCTTGAGGCAAAACACGCTAAGTACCGCCGGTCTATGTATGAACAATTTTATCAAGGCACTGGTGAAACCCAGCAGTGCTGTATAGAAAGTTGTGGTGACCAACATGCAATGCTGCAGTCAGAAATCAGACAATAGGAAAGTATCCCAGGATGTCCTAAATAAGACCGATAAACACCCTTGCTACTCCTTTGAGGCCCATCATAAATATGCCAGGATGCACCTGCCTGTGGCCCCGGCATGCAATATCAGCTGCAATTACTGCAACAGAAAATACGACTGTTCTAACGAAAGCAGGCCAGGGGTTACCAGTGAGGTTTTGTCTCCCCCGGAAGCCTTAGCCAAATATAAGTTGGTTAAGGAAAGGATTCCAAATTTAAGTGTGGTAGGCATTGCGGGACGGTGATGCCCTGGCAAATTGGGCAAATACCAGGAAGAGTATAGAACTTATTCAACAAGCTGATCCAGAGGTTATTTTTGCCTGTCAACCAATGGACTAATGCTGCCTGAATTGGCCCCGGAGATTGTTGAGCTGGGAATCAAACATGTAACTGTTACAGTTAATTGCCTTGATCCTTATCTGGGAGCAAAAATATATAAATATGTAAAATATAAGGGCCAGCGCTATGAAGGAAGCTGGGGGGCAGGAATTCTTATCAACAACCAACTGGAAGGTATAAAATATTTAGCAGTTTGGGGTGTTGGTTAAAGTAAACATAGTGATGATTCCCGGGATCAATGATTCACATATACCTGAGGTAGTGAGGAAGGTGAAGGAACTGGGGGCCTTTATCACCAATATTATGCCCCTGATACCTGCCGATGGAAGTGTTTTTGCTGAATTTCCCCAGACCAGTAAGAAGGAATTAGACAAAATGAGGGACCTGTGCCAGGTGGATTTACAGCAGATGCGACACTGTAAACAGTGCCGTGCTGATGCCATCGGTCTCCTGGGGGATGATCGCTCCTTAGAATTTAGCTGTAAAGAGAAAAAAGAGCCTGTTATGAGGGCTGCCGAGGGCAAAAAGACATACAAAATTGCTATCGCATCAAGACACGGCGAACTAATTGATTTACACTTTGGCCAGACCTCTGAGTTTGCCATTTATGAGGGAAACGGTAAACAATTTAGATGTATTGAAAAGAGAAGTGTAATAAGCTATTGTTCCGGTACAGAGAACTGTGACGACGAGGAATCCCGTAGGGACAGCATTATTAACAGCATCAAGGACTGTGACGCTGTAGTTTCCCTGAGAATTGGCCATAAGCCCAAGGAAAAATTATCCCAAAAGGGCATTTTGGTGGTAGAGACTTATGATACGGTAGAAAACGGCTTATATTATGCTGTTAAAAAGTTAAGCAGTCAAATGGCAGTATAAAGAATTGATAGGAGGCTGGTACAAATGATTAAACCAAAATACCACATTTTTGTCTGCAGCAGTTCCAGGGTTAATGGAGAACCCAAGGGCTTCTGCCATTCCAAGGCAGCAGTAGAGATTATCGGTAACTTTTTAGAAGAAATAAGGGATCGGGATCTTGGGGCAGAGGTCTTTGTTTCTAATACCGGCTGTTTCTCCCTCTGTGAAAAGGGCCCTATAGTGGTGGTCTACCCTGACAATGTATGGTATGGCGGAGTAACTCCGGAGGATGTAGAGGAAATTATGGATGAACATATCGAGGGTGGCAGCATTGTTGAAAGATTAGCCATTTAGATAATAAATCCCGAAAAAGGGAGGGGTGTAAAATGCCTAAGGATATTGCCGTTTATGTCAATGGAAGGGGTCACACCGTATCCCTTTATGAGCAGGGAACTATAAAAATATATGAGAGACGTCAGGGAATTTGGAGTTTATCAAAGGAGAAGGAATTTCCCTGGGTGAAAATTTTACCATGAAGGATTTGCGCAGCAGAATGAAGGAAGTGGTTGATTTCCTGGGCCAGTGCAAAACCTTCGTGGGTCTTTCTGTAACCGGTGTCCCCTACTTTGAATTAGAAAAGGCAAGGTGCAGTGTTTGGGAGTATGAGGGTGATCCCCTGGGGTTTCTTGATTATGTTTTAGAGAAAGAAGAAGCAGAGGAAAAGGAAAGTGCCGAGGCAAAAACTACTCCTGTTGCTCCGGTGGAAACCTTCCCAGGGTGTTATAGAATCTCTTTGAAAGAAATACAGGAAAAAAACACCGGGGTCACCTCAAAGCAGGCACTGCTTCCCTTTATTCGTAAGGGAAAGTTTTATCAGCTGGAGGTAATTTGCAATCATATTCCACCCTGGCTTGAAACAGAATTGCAAATTGGCAATTTGGAAAGTAGGTCTGAGGTTATCGCTAGAAATGAGATTAAAGTTATTATTACAAAGAAAGCTTGTCAGCAGTGCTAACCAGCTGGAAAATGGGGTGAGCCGGGGTGCAGCATGAAGTATACTTTGTAGATTCTACCCTTCGGGATGGCGAGCAGTCTGCGGGAGTAGCATTTACCAATAAGGAAAAGGTTAAAATAGCCTCACTATTGGATGAAGCCGGCGTGTATCAAATAGAGGCAGGTATTCCCGCCATGGGGAAAATGGAAATGGAAGCTATCCATTGCATTCTAGGGCTAGATCTTAAGGCCAAGGTTTCAACCTGGAACAGGGCTAATTTGAAGGATATCAAGGACTCCCTGGACTGTGGTGCCAGAAACTTGCATATATCTGCACCGGTCTCTGATATCCACATTAAATATAAGCTGAATCGCAGCCGTTTGTGGGTGCTGGAAAATATCAAGAGAACAGTGAGCTATGCAAAGGCCTTTGATTGTGAAGTTTCTGTTGGGGCGGAGGATGCCTCTCGGCAGATATGGATTTTCTTATAAGATTTGCCTCCTTGGCCAAGGAAGAGGGTGCTGCCAGGCTTCGCTTTGCAGATACCCTGGGGGTGCTGGACCCATTTACCACCAAGGATAAAATTAGTCAAATCAGACAGGAGACAGGCATAGACATAGAAATACACTCTCACAATGACTTCGGCATGGCCACGGCCAATACCCTTGCTGCCCATCACGGAGGAGCAAAATATTTAAGTACAACAGTATTGGGCTTGGGTGAAAGGGCAGGTAATAGCTCCTTCGAGGAAATGATCAGGGTTCTGAAGGAATTTTTAGGAATTGACCCGGCAGTGGATGAGCAGAAACTTGCAGAATTGAACCATTACGTTGCCCGGGCTGCCAATAGGCCCTTGCTATTGGCAAAATAACAGCATATCTTTGAGAATCCCCGAATATTCTACTCCAGAAAGGAGTGAAGGTATGTTCGGGGATTTAAAATTACTTTTGGAGTTACAAAACAATAGGGATGACGCCCATAAGCTTATGGAGATTTTCTATGAAAACCGCGAAAAGCTGTTAAATCTAAAAGAAAAGTATCCGGAGTGGCAAACTTTTCTAAAACCCGAGGTGCTGGAAACACTGCGCAGCAGGGGAATACCGGTAGATTAGTGGTACAGGGCATATTACCACACCAAAGACCTTGTGCTAAGTGCAGCTCATTGTTAATTTTCTTATTTATATATTCCTAAAAAAGAAGAAAAGATACAGGGAAAAGCAAGGCTATGATGAATATAGAATCTAATAATATTCTTTTGCAGCTTGGAGGAATTTTCAATGAAGTGTATCTATGAGGATATGCCTTGCAAATGCAATACCCTATGCCGGGATGAATGTGAAGACTGTTATTGTCTTAAGTGCCCCTCAGGGAAAAGCCGCCTCACTATTAGGAGCAAAGATGGAACAAATAATATTAGCTGCGGCTGGCTGCGGTCAATTGGCGGAGTTAGTTGACATAAGCGAAAGGCATCATCGGGTGACCTTTGGTTCTATGGACCTGGAGAAGCTCAGGCCCTTGGCGAGCATTTGGGAAGGGCTTGAGGTGCCAGTATATTTTTATGAGACCGGCTGAGATAACCTGAGAAAAATAACTGCCGTTGGTAGTTTGCAGAATCTTTGGCTGGTGGATGAAGAGAAGATGGTCCAGGAAGAGGTGTTTAGGGAGGAGTTTTACCATAGAACGGGACGAAGGTGGCAGGAGATAATGCTAGGCTCCAACCAGCCCTTTGCCTGGCATAGATATTTTAACGTCATGATTACGGTGGCTAACCTTAAGCCGGAACAGGGGCAGATACAGTCCATCTTAAGCAGGCGGGGAGTCATATATAACATTATTGCCGGTTAAGAACGGAGGAATGGATGTGGAAAGGGAAGAGCCAAAGGTAAAGGTGGATACTTTAATTAAGCTGTGCACCGAAGGAATTGAAATGTTATCCCAGGGCAAGGTCCATGAAACCATAATGGGCTTGACCCACACTCTGGATATGGCCAGGCAGATGCTTGCGGTACACCAAGGCAGGGTGATGTATTGATTAAATCCAAGGTACAGCTTGGTCAAATTCCCCCAGGAACCAAGGGCAAGTTGATAAAAAATGATGAGTTTGGAATGCTGGTGGAATGGGAGATAGCCGATACGCCCAGACCTCTGGTGGATTTGTTCTTCCGCCATAACTTCGAGGAATATATTGATTTGGAAGGGAAATGCGATTCTCACCGTAATTAATGGTGAGGGCTGAAGATTGCAAATATTACAAAATATGTATAAAAACTACAAACACCTCACATACTATACCTAGTTAATTAATATGTGAGTGTTTGTAATTGTTTAAGTTCAATGCCAAAAATATAGTGACAATGTTAATAGCATTTTCCATATTATCAGTTTCCCTTTACGGATCCTACAAGTCCTATGTACAGCATGAGTTTGCTAAGCAATTAATAAGATTACACGTAATAGCCAATAGTAATTCCTTTGAAGACCAAACCTTAAAGCTTCATGTTAGGGATTTAGTGGTTAATGAAATGAAGGAGCGTTTTAATCAGGCCAATAGCAGGCAGGAGGCAGAAGAGGTCGTCCTAGCCAGCCTGGAGGAGATCAAGGAACTGGCATCCCGGCAAATAAGCAGGGAAGGGAAGGACTATCCCGTGGAAATTATGGTTGGTGACTATGATTTTCCCACTAAAAGCTATGGCAACTTTACTCTTCCGGCCGGGAACTATCATGCAGTCAGGGTGGTAATTGGTGAAGGTCAAGGCAACAACTGGTGGTGTGTCTTATTTCCTCCCCTTTGTTTCGTTGATAGTGTCAAATCCCTGGATGATCATGAGGCTGCCAAGGGGCTGAAGGTCTTCGAAAAGGATAAGGTTGAATTTCGACTAAAATCCGCAGATATGTTAAGGATATTTAGCTAACCCCGGCAGATTTTGTTTCTTAACGAAATAATTTAGGTACAATAACAGGAATAATTGTAGTAAAATAACAATATAATGCGAAAAGTTGGCTTTCAAACTAAACTAACAAAAATGCTTGGAGGTATCGTGATCATGCAGCATCCAACCAACACTAGAATTGTGTTTGCCGATTCTCCTGAAGAGGCAAAGGAGAAGTATCTAGCCCTGGGTATCAAGACCAAGGACCCCAACCCCGGGGTAGAATGCATCAAGCCCTTGGAAGATGAGGAATTTGACATCGAATCAGACATCAACCTTATTGGAGAAGTATCCGTAGGACCTTCCGTAATGGAGGAGATTAGGCAAGATCCTCCCAGGGCCTATGTACTGTACTTCCTGGAGGATCCTAGTAATTTTTCTGAGCAAGTATCCTAATAATCAGCCCCGCTCCTTACCATGGGAGCGGGGTTGTTTCATTTTGGGATAATTTTTTATATAGATATAAATATGTTCTATTTTGTCACAAAAACTTTATTAGATACCAAGGTAACCTCAAAAAAGCTATGGCATTATAATTGCAATTATATTAAGAATAAAAAAGAAAAACCCGACTAGGCTCGGGTTTTAAATAAGCAGGCGCAATGTTTTAACATAGTATTGCTGAAAGATGGTATTCCCACCTTAATGCCTAGTATTTTGTTGTTAGTTAGGCTGCATGACTATGATCATCATGATCGAGAATCTTAAAGTTCTCTGCGATGAAGCAGTAGGCCAGTACTCCGATGGCCACCAGACCGATACTTACTAACCACTCAGCTGCGGAGGGGAAGTAGGAGCCAGCTGTGGAACCAGCCATACCAGTGAATACTACGTTCATACGGTTAAGGATAACACCACCGCTTACCAGTAGTCCAAAGGTGAACAGACCAGCACGGGAAGCGCTAAAGCCGGTAAAGCAGATTATTATTGGAATAATTATACCCAGAATAATTTCTGCCAGGAATAAATTACCCTCCATGTTGCCCATAAACATCAGGTTGAATACACCACGGTTGGCCAGGTCAAATAATTTGAGGGCCAAATAAATGATCATTACGAAACCAGAGATACGAATCAGGCTACGGAGCAGCGGAATAGGAATCCAGTGGTTATAGGCCTTCCAGCTAGGGTTGTTTCAATACAAATCATAGCAGGTCCCACGAAGAAGGAAGACATTAAGAAGAATAGTGGGATAAGGGGAGACCACCACAATGGATAAAGCTTGTCAACAGCAATCAAATACAGACCGCCAAGGGATGATTGGTGTAAGGTTGGGAAGATAATACCAACAATCATCAGGAAAGGCAGGGCCTTTTTAGCAAGCTCATGGTATTTGGTGCCGATACGCTCGGTGGCAATTTCACCGAACTCAAGAAGCTGTACAGTGGTATAGCAAGAAACACACCAGAATACTTCAAACAGTACGGAGTTATAGCCCCAGGAAACAAAGGGACGCCAGAAGTTGAACCACTGACCGATATCCAGGAAGAGACCGGCCATTACCAGTAAATAACCTAGTAAGGATGTAAGCATCGCACTACGGGCGATGGGGTGGTAATATTCTTTGTGCAAAACGTGTACTAAAATAGCTGTTCCATATCCGCCGCCGGCCAGTGCAACCCCGGTGAGTACATCGAAGCCGATCCACATTCCCCAGGGCCAATCATCATTTAGGTTAGTAACAATACCAAGACCTGTTACTAGACGGAAAATACATATTCCAATAGCAGTAGCTGCCAGCATCATTAAAATAATGCGGATAGGAGTTATTTTAAAGCTCCATTTCTGGGGCTGGGCGTGTGCCGCCATCTTTATCCCTCCTGGTTTAACAATTTTTCAAAAACAATTAGGCCTTAATGTTTTTCTTGTCTTCCTTCGAAATTTGATTGCGGCGCTTGGTGTAGTGGTACAATCCCGTTAGAACCACGCCCCAGGTTATGGCCACATAAGGTGTTGAATGAAGGAAGCCGCTGGTAAAACTGGGCAGAGGCTGCTGGGTGAGGCCCATCTTAAAGCCTAACTGCTCAAAGGGAACGTCAGAGATATAAAGCCAGCCAGTGCCGCCAACCTCTTTTTCACCATAGATGTAGTTAACGTATTTACTATCCTTGGCAATAATGTCTTTAGCCGCTTGCAGCATATCTTCACGCTCGCCAAATTTAAAGACATCAGCCGGGCAAACAGACACACAAGCAGGAGCTTCGCCCTTGTCTACCTTGGTGGAGCACATCTGGCACTTAGTTACCAGGGGGAAGGCTTTTTCCCATTCAAATTTGGGAATGTTGAAGGGGCAGGCGACCATACAGTAGCGGCAGCCAACACAAAGGTATGGATAATAGATTACCGAGCCGTTCTTATCCCTTTGAAAAGCCTTGGCAAAACATGCTGATACACAGGCAGGATCTTGACAGTGGAAGCATTGTTCTTTAACAAAACGCCAGGCTGGCTGGCCTTCACTATCTTTAACTTGGTGGAAGTTTACTACTGTCCAGTTTTTATCGGTAAGCTTGATGTCCATACCCATGGCCGGGTACTTGTCATCCCATTGAGTTTCATTCCAGAGCTTGCAAGCTACTGTACAGCTACCGCAGCCTACGCACTTTGACAGATCAACCAGAACTCCTTTTGACATATAATTTCACCTCCTATAGGTCCTTGATTAAACGTTTTTCTTAACGGTTAAGTGCTTACTACGATCCTCATAATGGGTGTGCAGTAATTCATGTGCAATGTGGCTATTGGGTGTTTCAAGGAATTTTTCATATAGGGCCAAAACTTCTTTGTTTTCATGACTCTTACGCTTGGTGTAAATTTTGGCATCAGCATTATAAATACTGTCAATGCGGGCCTGGCGAACATCATCTGAGGGAGGCAAGGAAGTACGGGGCTGGCCTCCGCCACTAATGCAACCGCCCGGGCAGCACATAAACTCAATAAAGTGATAGGGAGCTTCACCCTTGCGAACAGCCTCCAGAATAGGACGGGCATTGCTCAGACCATGGGCAACCGCTACCCTTACCGTACCTACACCTGGGATATCTACAGCAGCTTCCTTAACCCCCTGGAGACCGCGAACAGGTGTAAGATTTAGGAAGGCTTCAGGTGGCTCCTGCTTGGTAATGAGGAAGTAGGCAGAACGAACGGCAGCTTCCATAACACCGCCGGTGGCTCCAAAAATCAAGCCGGCACTGGTGCCTTCACCCAGCAAGGTGTCATATTTTTCTTCGGGCAGGGTGTTGAGGTCAAGCCCTTTGCTCTTAATTAAACGGGCCAGTTCCCTGGTAGTCAGAACTACGTCAACATCCCTAAGTTCTGGTTTGCTTCATGCTTGCCGGCACTGTTCATTTCAGGGCGTTGGGCTTCGTATTTCTTAGCTGTACAGGGCATAATGGATACCGAGAAGATTTTCTCAGGCTGATACCCTTTTCTTTGGCATAGTAAGATTTTATAAGTGCTCCGAGCATTTGCTGGGGAGACTTACAGGTAGACATGTGATGTAATAAATCAGGATAGTAATACTCACAGAATTTTACCCAACCTGGGCTGCAGGAAGTAAACTGTGGCAGGGGCTCATGAATTTCTCCGGTGACCCTCTTGATTAATTCCGTGCCCTCTTCAAAAATTGTTAAGTCAGCGGAAAAGTTGGTATCAAAAACCGCATCAAAACCGAGTTTTTTCAAGGCGGCTACTTGCTGACCTTCTACAAAGGTGCCAGGAGCCATACCAAATTCTTCACCGAGTCCGACTCTGGTAGCAGGAGCTGTTTGCACCACTACGTGAATATCCTTGTCTTCCAGGGCTTGAACTACCTTAGCAATGTCATCCTTCTCAGTAATTGCAGCAGTTGGACACCATAGGGTGCACTGGCCACAGTTTACACACACGATGTCATCCTTAATAGGCAGCTCGTAGTAACCAAAAACGGTCTGAACCCTCTGACACACCTCGACACACTGACCACACAGGATGCACTTTTTGTCATCCCTGGCGATGGAAGGGTTAGAAGGGTCAATAGGTATCCGGCCCTTTACCTGAATTGGCCAACTACTGGCACCTGGTACTGCTGAGGCATCCATCCTTTGCCTCCGGCGGGATCAGTGCTGCAACCGGCGATGGATGCAGTTACTCCTGCAAGTCCAATGCCCCCCATCATCTTGAGGAAGCCCCGCCTGGTAACTTGCTTCTCCCTTTCCTTATCCATTTGGTTCTGCATAGGTTTTCCCCCTTTGCTTAAGTTGACATGCCTTTTTGCATGCTAACTATTTTGCTAACAATAAAATAAATTTTTTGAATTGTTAGCAAAAAGCTGATTTTCGACATACCAATATAGATGAACTATTTGTCAAAATTTTAAAATTCCTCTTTTTAATTAAAATAACATATGAAATTTATTGATAAATTACTATTCTCTCTAGTGTTGATGGTTAATTAAAAAATTTAGAAAATAAGGTAAAATCAATCAGCTAATTTAAATAATTAAAATAATTTCTAATCAAGTGATTTAGTTAAGTGTATTTTTACAAAAATACAGGATGTTTGTCTAAAATTGGCATAAATATTTACGCTAAATATTTATGCACTATAGGTAACGGAAATTACAATCACCCCAAGTGTCAACAAGATACTGACTTTGACTGACCTTGATATAATTATACCATTGGAACAGTTTTGTGCAAGGGACGCCTGTATTTTGTAATAGAAATTTCCTTTTTGGGAAATAATACAGTACTTAGGACATGGTTTCGATTTTTAAGATGATGGGGAAGGAATTTTTACTAATAATAGGGAATGTAAAAGTGTAGGTATAATAATATAAAGTAATAGATATCAGATGGGTTTTTGGGCGTAGGGGGGTATGAAAGATTAACCCGGAACAGATTAAATCACGAAGGTATGGAGAATATTTTATTTTTTATCTTGGTGGGAAAAAGGTAATCAGGATCAAATGTGAACTGGGTCCCCCCGAGTTAATAGTTAAGATGAATGAAGATAATTCGGTTTCTTCCCTGGGACAAAAGCGGTTAAGGGAGTTTTTTGAAGGCACCGGCTTTGAAAAGGGTAATGTGGCAAATTGTCAGGTTCACTACTATCAAGGTGGTAAGGAATTGTTGGATGAATTGCCTGAGGTTGAGCGGAGTGAGTTTTTTGACTACTGTATGGAAACGGCACTCCAGGGTGTTTTAGGAGAGCTAAACGATATTGTAAGTTATTTTAGTGGATTAGAAAAGCAATTTAATGAATCCATTGAAGAAGGGGCAGAGATATTTTCCTCCAAAGAGTTTGAAGAAAAATATGATACCAAAGATATGATTGCTGAGGTTTCCAGTGAATTAGCCAGGATATACAAGAGTAAACCCAATCCAAAGGTGGTCCAATGGGCGGAGCTGTTAATACACAATTTACTCCGGGATATTTTTAGCCTGGGCTACGCCATCGGTAAAGAAGACATTCAATAAAGTTTAGTAATGTCATGGAGAAGCTTGATTATGAAGGATAAAAGCAGGGCTAAGGGCAAGGTAATACAATTTGATCCCAGCAGGAAAAACAGGTTAAAGCAAGTTGATTATGTTGATCCGGCCCAAAAGGAGCTGCGGCGTAAGCGAGAGAAACAAAGGGTAATAGGATAGTTCGGGAAAAGGTTATCAAAAATACTGCAATATTTCTAGGTATAGTCATTGTTGTCATATTAATTAAAAGCATTTTGTAAATAAAAAAGGCCCACTTCAAGCTTGGGCCAAGAGATCACTTTGGTGGTGTGATGTCTATGGTTTTTTCCAAACTTTGTTGGTGAGCCTTTACTATATCATAAAGTCTCTTGCCTCCCCATAATAGGATTACCAGATCGTCAGCCCGTCCGGTGAAGGGTATAAAATCAGGGATGAAGTCAATAGGGCTTATAAAATATAGTAAGCAGCCAATAACCTCATACTTAAGCCGGGAGGGTACAGCCGGGTTTAAAAAGGCCCGTATGACCAACCAAATTCTTTTTCCGGTAGACAATGTCATTACCTCCCTCCAAAGAGTAAATTCGCTATTTTATATTAATATCCTTGTTAAGTACTTTAAAAACAACTTGAATGTAAAGGGGGCGTCAAAAGGACGCCCCCTAAAATTTTATTATTACAGCTCCATAATGGTAAAGCAACCGCTTGGACAAATTTCTACACAGGTTTCACAACCCATGCAATCAGCTGCATCGCCAGTAATTTCAGCCTTGTCATCCACCATTTCCAAAATTTTTGCGGGGCAGGGATCAACACAGGAACCACAACCGGTGCAATTATCTTGCTTGATAGAAACCAAGAACATAAAAAAATACCCCCTTGTTTTGTTTTGTAGAAGGTTCTTAGTCAACCAGGATACAAATCAATTATAATTAAACCTTTTATTTTGTTCAATGACATAAAGATACCTAAATAGACAAAACATGGGGGTTGATAAATTTTACAGGTTAAAGGAATTGCTCAGGTCTTTTTGGGTACACTGAAGATTAGAATTTGTTAGTGAACTACTATTTCTATGTATCAGTCGTACCAGTATCAGTAGTCGTCAGAAATGAACGATCTAAATGAAAGCAGCGGGAGATATTATCTCCCGCTGCCTTTGAGGGCTCAACCGACATCTTCCGTTTGTATATGGCGGTTGCCTGTCGTTTAATTACTATTGGCCACCACCGATTTGATCGGTTTGAGCAGATTGCAGTACTTGAGCTTGTGCGCCACCGGCTAGGGCTTGTTCGGCATAGGCAACCAGTTTTTTGGTCATGTTACCACCAACATAACCGTTAACACGGCTGGGTAGGGAACCCTTGTCCATTTGTTGATAGTTGGCGATACCAAGTTCGCTTGCGATTTCGTATTTCATTTGATCAAGGGCACTTTGAGCTCCGGGGGTAACAGATTGATTTGTGTTACGACTTGTCATTTAAGAACCCTCCTTGATGATTAGTAGTTTTTTTGTGGGTCTACCTTTATTATGGACAAAGAGGGTTTTTAAATACGAGATAATTTATGACAGTGGATATAGTATTAGGATGAACTTCCAAAAGAGGCTTTTTGTTTATTAAGGGCATATATAATAATGATAAAAAAATAAATTAACGATCGTTAAAGATTAAATTTAGAACCCAACTTACCAGGCCGGTTAACAGGCGCCCATAAAGGCCCCGGTAAAACTATAAACATTAAAGCCAGGGACGAACCAGGAAACAAAGGCAAAGGTAATGGCATTAACCACTAAAATGAAAAAGCCTAGGGTAAAAACGGTAATGGGGAAGGTAAGAAATAGTAGGACCGGGCGAAGAAAGGTATTTACAAAGCCCAACACAACTGCTGCAATAAGGGCGGAGACTATTCCTGATATTTCGATACTGGATATAAAATAATCAGCCACCAGCAGGGCGGCACTATTAAGTAATAGGCTGAGAAGCCAGGACATTATACTCACCTCCAAAATTATAATAATTTGTATATGCTTTTTATGTCAATGCAAGAATTAGAAGGATAATAGGGTTTTAAATAGAAACAATAACTTTGAATCTATAGCTTTTGAAAGGAGGCAGGATTATTGGCTTCTTTACAGGAATGCCTTAAACAGTGGGAAAAAAGTACGATTGTTTATCTTCATTATATGCAGGGTATGTCTTCAAGTGAATATAACAGTGGCTTTGCAGACGGCCTTGAAATGGCCCTTAAATCATTCAAGAACATGTAAAGGATTGTTCCGAATATGAGATTATTGAGGAGGATGAGGCAAAATGATTGTAAATGTTTATACTGTGGTGAAGATACTTAACGGGCAATGTGATGAGGTATCGGCCTTTGATACCGAAGAGGCAGCAGTGGAATATGCCCAGCAAACCATAAAAGGTGATGATTATGACATCGTTTCTATTTATAGGATTATACTAAATAACCCCAACGTTCAGCTAAGTATTCGGGAATTTAGGAAGGGTAAGTGCGGCTAAGCAATAGATTGGGAGGGTAGATATATGTCTGATATTGCAGAGTTAATTAATGAGAGTATGGAGAAGAAAGGGAGCTTAGAGTTTACAATTGACCAAGGGGACCTTTGGAAAGGTGACATTAAAGAGTATACTGTATTCTATAAGATAAACGGTGATTCAAGAATTAAGCTCTTTAGAAATAATAAGATGGAACTGGTCCTGGTAAGGCTGAACGATGACTGGATGAGACAGGCAAAGGTTAATATTGCCGGGTTATCCGGCCCGTTGGAAGTTAGATTGAACTGGGATGATGCCACCTCAGATGAAATAGCCATTAAATCCTCAGGACAATCAGATTTCCAAAGTGTGAAGGCAGTGCAAATAGATAATTAATTAATATTTTTTGTCAAAATACTGGTTTCATTGAAGGATTTTGGAATTCGATGGCGAAACCCGTAAGGAAAGTGATTCAGGAGTGTGTTTTTTATGAAAAAGGTACTTTTTCCTTTATTGGGAGCGGCATACCTGGGAATCAGCTTTATTGGACAGAGGTTGTATAGGCTTCTTTATGATGAAGAAACTAAGGACGGAAATATACACATAGAAATATGCCGTCCATGGGAACGTAGGCAAGGGTATCACCCTCATCATAATTCTTTCTAAGACAGGGGACGTTCTTTGACTCAGTCAAAGAACCGTCCCCTGTAGCGCTTTTGTTATAAAAATTTGATTTTTTTCTGAAGAAAAATTAATAAATGTGTTATATAATAGGCTGGTTGGGAAAAATTTTGTATGTAAGCCCATTAGGAGGAAAATAATAAATGGCTAATGATATTAGAAATATCGCGATAATTGCCCACGTTGATCACGGTAAAACAACCCTTGTTGATGGAATGCTTAAACAGAGTGGGATATTCCGTCAAAACCAGGTTGTTCAGGAAAGGGTTATGGATTCTAATGACCTAGAGAAGGAACGAGGCATTACAATTCTGGCTAAAAACACCTCGGTTCGTTATCAAAACATTAAGATTAATATTGTAGATACCCCTGGACACTCGGATTTTGGTGGAGAAGTTGAGCGGGTGCTCAAGATGGTGGACGGTGTTCTTTTGTTAGTGGATGCTGCAGAAGGCCCAATGCCTCAAACTAGATTTGTTTTGAGAAAGGCCCTTGAGCTTAACCTTGTTCCGGTGGTTGTTATCAATAAGATTGACAGACCTGATGCCAGAATCAGTGAAGTGGTAGATGAGGTATATGAACTGTTTTTTGAGCTGGGAGCCAATGATGAGCAGCTAGATTTCCCGGTAGTTTATACCATTGCCCGTCAGGGTCTGGCCACCAATGATCCTGATGTGCCGGGAGAAAATCTGCAGCCGCTATTTGAAACTATTTTAGAACATTTTCCTGCCCCCCAGGGGGAAACTGAGGCACCACTGCAGATGTTGGTTAATAACACCGAATATGACTCATATATTGGCAGGGTTGCAGTGGGACGGATAGTGCAGGGGAGTATATCCAGTGGTCAACAGGTGGCAGTAATAAACTATGAGGGTGCAGTTAAAAATCACCGGATCGGCAGGGTGTACACCTTTGAAGGCTTGGAGCGGGTCGAGGTGCCAAGGGCACAATGTGGTGAGATTGTGGTAGTATCGGGGCTAGAGGATATCAAAATTGGTGAAACAATTGCTGATAAGGATAATCCTATTCCCTTACCGGCCATTACCGTGGATGAACCTACCTTGGAAATGACTTTCATGGTAAATGACAGTCCCTTTGCCGGTCAGGAAGGGGATCATATTACTTCAAGAAAAGTTCGGGCCAGATTATATAAAGAGGCCGAAAAGAATGTTAGTCTGAGGGTACAGGATACTGATTCACCAGAAATCTTTAAGGTTGCCGGCAGGGGTGAATTACATCTCTCTATCCTGATTGAAACCATGCGTCGGGAAGGCTATGAGCTTCAGGTATCCAAGCCGGAAGTGATTTTCAGGCGGGATGAGGCCAACTGCTGGAGCCTATGGAATTACTGCTGGTTGATATACCTGAGGACAAGATGGGTCCGGTCATGGAAAGTTTGGGTAACCGTAAGGGTGAAATGATCAATATGGGACCCAATGGGCCTGGACAGCTCAGACTTGAGTTTAAGGTTCCGGCCAGAGGACTGATAGGCTTTAGATCCCAGCTCCTCACTGAGACCAGAGGACATGCGGTAATGAACCATACTTTCCTGGGTTATGAACCCTTTAAAGGAGAAATTAAAAGGCGCTATCAGGGGGTCCTGATTGCCTTTGAATCTGGCGAGGCTACACAATACGGTTTGAATTCAGTCCAAGACAGGGGAACCCTGTTTGTTGTTCCCGGGACAAAGGTTTATGAAGGTATGGTTGTAGGTGAACATGTTCGGGAACAGGACATTGAAGTTAACGTTTGTAAAAAGAAGCAATTAACAAACCACCGGGCCAGTACCGCTGAAGCAACCGTTAAACTTGAGGAGCCCCGGGTAATGAGTTTAGAGGAGTCCCTTGAGTATCTTTCGGACGATGAACTATTAGAGGTAACCCCAAAGAGTCTCAGGATAAGGAAAAAGCTATTGGATAAGAATGAACGGAGCAGGGCTAAAAAGATAGCCAATATGTCATAGTAAATGGATTAGTTTGTAATTTAAGCCGGGGCGAATTTGAGTTTAGTCTCATTATCGCCCCGATTTATTTATATTTACTGCTATGTTAGGTAAATGGGTTATGGCAGGAGGCTTAAAATGCGCATTAACAGGAAATTGGAGCATATAGAATTATCCCTTAATCAGAAAAAACGGTCTATAGCTACAGGCTTTGAGGATGTTAGTCTGGTACACAATTCTTTACCCCAGTTGAACTGGGAGGAGGTTGATCCCTCTTGTGAGTTTCTCGGTAAAAAATTATCAGTACCATTATTAATCAATGCCATGACCGGGGGACACCCGCAGTTGGAGGGAATAAACTATAGCTTAGCTAGAGCAGCGAACCTGGCGGGGGTGGCTATTGCGGTGGGCTCCCAGCGGGCTGCCCTGGAGGACCATTCTGCCCGTGCCAGTTTTAAGGTGGTCAGGGAAGCAAACCCACGGGGTGTGGTATTAGCTAATTTAGGGGCTGACTGCTCAGAGCTGGAGGCCAGGGCAGCCATAGAAATGATTAACGCCGATGCAATTCAACTGCACCTTAATGTGCCCCAGGAGATGGCTATGAGGGAAGGGGATCGGCAATTCCGTGGTATCTTAGGGAATATAGAGCTTTTAGTAAAACACCTGTCAGTACCGATTATTGTTAAGGAAGTCGGCTTTGGTATGTCGAGGGAGAGCTTTAGGAGACTTTGTGATATAGGTGTAAGGAATATTGATATAGGCGGTGCCGGTGGAACTGACTTCATGGCCATAGAAGAAAACAGAGCCGGTCGTATGACCATGTGGAGCTGGGGTATACCAACAGCCATCAGCCTTTTGGAGGGTATAGAGGAATGTAAAGGTCAGGCGAATTTAATTGCCTCAGGAGGAATTGAGCACGCCTTAGATTGTGTTAAAGCCCTTTGCCTGGGATGCCACCTGGTGGGCATAGCAAGACCACTACTTAAAGTACTTATGAGTGGTTCCGATAAACATTTAGATGACTTCCTTGAGTTATTAAAGGCAGATATTCGCCGCATAATGCTGATGTTGGGAGCAAAAACAATTAAGGATTTGACCTCTGTATCAGCAGTAATTTCCGGTAATACATACCATTGGCTTTGCCAGAGAGGCATCAGTTGAGTCCTTAGCCCGCAGAAATTTTACTTAAGTCTGCATATTTATTTCCGTTCGCCATATTATGTGATAGAGAAAAATTGGGGGACGGGCCGGTGAAAAAATCACTTGTGTTTATCTTTAGACCCAAACGAGTTTTCAAGCTATTGATTGTTATTGCCTGCATAGTTACCATTCTTAATGTTATTTGGGATAATTTAAGGCCCGGAGAATTCCAGCCAATGCCCCATAGTGAGCCGCCCGAAATCGCCAGGGGAGAATATCTTGGGTGGGAAGAGGTAGACCAAATGTTCCGCAGGTATACAAATGCCCGTGTCGTTGATGTTGATACCGGCTTAAGCTTTGCTGTACAGCGGAGGGGAGGAACCTATCACGCTGATGTGCAGCCACTAACATCAAAGGACACAGCAATTATGAAAATCATTTATGATGGGGAGTGGACCTGGCGGCGAAAAGCTGTTGTTGTTGAGGTTGGAGACAGAAGAATAGCTGCTCCATGAATGGGATGCCCCATGGAAGTGGGGCCATCAGGGGGAATGACTTCCGGGGGCACTTCTGTATTCATTTCCGAGATAGCAAAGTTCACCAGTCAGGGAAAGAAAATTTAGCCCATCAAATGATGATATGGAAGTCTGCCGGGAAATTTAGGGAAATGGTTGCAACCATGAGACCGGAGGAAGTTATTGAGGTCTTTTTTACAGCAATTGACCAGCAGTCAGTAGATTTGGCTATCAAAACCTTGGATAATCCCTCAAATAAAGAAATGGATTTTCTAAAGCTGTTGGATTCAGAAATAGAAAGAATTAAAGTTCAGAGAATCCGGCAGAGTGGCGGCAATTTCAGCAATTACCTTACTTACCTTACCCTGAGGTACCGGGATGACTCCAAGGATGTTGAAAAAAGAATAGAACTGAGAATGAACGAAACACCTGATGAAGGCTGGAAACTTCAAGGTGACGGGTTAGAGCAGCTCATGGACCGTAAAGCCTCTGTGGAGGTTCTTCTCGAAGGCACTTTTGATGACGATGACCATTGTGATTAGGCAGGAAATAATTCCACCATTTTCTTAAAGGTCAAAATCGCACTCTGTTGAATACAAATATGGTAAGCTACTTAATGAAAGGAGCATTTTTAAAGTGCGATCTTATCTTTACCCTGCATTCACCATGGAACCTGAGGATTTTGAGCGGGCACTTCCCACAGCAATAAAGATTTCTAAAACCTACGACATTCCTTGCAGAGTTCTCAAACAAGGAGACCTTTATGCCATTTGTTTTCAGGATAAAGCTGTCTCTAAAGGAATAGTATACGGACATCTTTATGAAAAAGAGTTAGATAAAAATCTAGGTAAATATGCAATTACAGATGTTTTTATTTGACACAGGAAGACTTTGAACAGGGAATGACCTGCGACCAGGAGCATTAAGCTATTTAAAAGAGCCAGGTGAAGATGTCACCTGGTTTTTGCATTGTGTAGTGGTGTTTTTCAAAAGCTAACTCCCAACCATGGTTGGGAGTTAGCTTTTAATTTTACTTTGATATTTTACTTAGATTACAACTGGATCAAGATGATTTTTTCATCTTCACTAAAGGTTGCGGGAAATTTGCCTTTATTTTCGATGCCGAAATATTGAAGAAATCCCTTAGCACCTATACGAGTTTTATTCATGATCAATCCGCTATCTGGCGCAGAGGGCTGGATTCTAATAACCTTTTCTTCTCTATCATATGCAAGTTCAACGTGATCGGCATTTAGCTTTGCTGCAAGATTTCGGTTTAGGGTTATATGATTTTTAGAAACAGATACATAGTTTTCTGACCGAGGGTAATATACTTCAAAGGTCAATGTATTTACCTCCTTTTTCTTTTTGATGATTATACTCTTGCTAACAAAAAATGTCAAACAAATGTTGTCGCCTTTTGTAGAACAGATCTAAATAAATTATTGCATTTATGTGTTGCTTAGGTTTGCTATATTTTAGATTAACTTTTACCTTTATATTTAACTTCTTGTTTATATTTCGCCAATTGTCAGGAGGGTGGTTGTGGCGTAGAATGTAATCAGAGGAAAGGTGGCCTTTTAATGGACCTAAGAAAAACTTTCGCCGCTATGCTAGTAGCTCTTTATCTAGGGATATGCGCTTTAGTTCCATGGTCCTATGCCGGAGATAATGAAGCGATAAAACAACACAGCCTGCTGAAACAAAAGGAGCAACAAGTTGTTGTAGAAATGCTGCAGGTGCAATTGCAGATGGAGCACAACCAAAAAGAGTTGGCTAAGGTTCAGTCTAATCTTAATCAAATTAGAGCTGAAATTCCCAATGTGCAGCAGCAGCTTAGTGAGTCGGAAAAAATTTGGATATGTGTATGGATAGATTGAAGCTCTGGTTAAAGCATTTTTATGTTGAGGGGCGTACAAATTATCTTATTATGCTACTTGGCGCAGTTGATTTAGGTGATTTTATCAATAGAGTTGCTCTGATTGCTTTGTTAATCTCTCAAGGAATTAAGGATGTTAACCTAGCTCAGGGAGCCATAGATGAGGTTAAGGAAAGAACTAATCAGTTATCAGAATTAGAGCATGGTTTGCAGCACCAGGAGGCCGAGGTTGTTAAAATCATGCAGCAAGATGAGGCTTTACACCGTTCAAAGGAGCTGCTGCTTGAGCAGGTAAGAAAGGAATTGGGGGAAAATCAGGGTAGGGTGCTGGAGGTTGTGGCTGGATTGGCTGAAGCCTTAAAGCCCCTTGAAACTGTCTTGGAAAGGTTTAGAAATGCCCCCTGGGATAAGTATCGCCCCGATCGTTTACAGTTTACCGGGAAAAGGGTGCAGGCCGAGTATAGTCAAAATACCATTAGCCGGATGCTCTTTGGTGCAGTGACGGAAACAAATGCCACCAGGGTAAGCTTTGCAGATAGTATGCTGGTAATAAGCGGCTTTAGTAAAGAGCAGGTGCAGTTTACCATTGCCGGTGAGCTATTTGTCGAAGGTGGAAATGTTTGTTATAGACTCAAAACAGTAACAATAGGAGAGGTGGCCCTTTCTCCTGAATTGGTACAGATTATCGGCGGGAGGCAGGGGTTAGTTTACCCGGTGGATTTGTTAATGGGCTGGAAATTAGAAAACATTACGGTCCATCAAGGAGGGCGGTTTTTGAATTGGTACCGGCATAATAAAACCCTGCGTTGGCAGGGCTTTATTAATTAAGGTTTTGATTAAGATATTTTTTGGATAGGCTCGGGGCTCTTGCGTTTGGTGAATTGATCATCGGCGTAATCGCAAGAGATAAGGTAAATGTTCACCCAGAGGTCATGCTCGTTAGGTTTACCCTCCAGCTCCCTGGCAACCTCTTTGAATTTTTTCTCTACCCTATCTTTGAAACCAGAGAACTCCACCAGGACATCTATTACATCCCGCTGGTTGTAAGAAGTCCCTTCTTTTAGAACCTTTGCCAAAATTTACACCCCCTGTAAAGACTTTCCGGTTTTTGTGCTATTATTATACTTCTTATTAATAACTTCTGTTAAGGGGTGTAAAATGTCTAATAGTTCGTATCTGTGTAAAAGTAAGACAATCTGTGAAGGACACGCCTAGGCGTGTCCTTCTTGAAAAAATTTATATTATTGACCAAACTGGGTAGTGCTGAAATTATTCTGGTAGGGTTGGGTTTGTTGATTGCCAAATTGACTTAGGTAGCTTGCTTGGGCAGAGCTAATACCATAGCTTCCCAGGTTTTGGTTTTGGAAGTTTTGACCACTACGCTGGGTATACTGGTTATATTGATTCTGGCCAAATTGTCCGAAGTTTTGGCCTTGACCAAATTGGCTTGTATTAAAGCCGGTACCTTGGTTTTGGTGGGATGTGGCAGCACTGATGACGCTATTAATATTGCCACCAAATTGGCCGGTTTGTTGATTTTGACCAGCTAGGCCATAGGAGGTTGTTCCGTACTGCTGACCTTGTCCATATTGACCGCCATATTGGCTGGAGCCATATTGATTGCCTTGGAAACCTTGGTTTTGAGACATCATTTGAGATGACATGCTAGTAAGCTGGTTTAGTTCCTGGTTAATGCGCTGGCATGTTTGACTGATGCGTTGTAGCTGCTGACTAGCATTGGATTCAACTTGGGACATTTGCTGGAGCTGCTGCTGATTATTTTGTTCGGATTGCTGCATTTGGCGGCACATTTGTTCGATGCTGCTCAGCTCACTACGTAGGTTGCTAATACGTGATTGAAGCTGTTGAACGTTTTGGTACATTGAATTACCTCCCTGAAAATATTATTTAGGCTTTTTTGCCTAGGAATATTCTTTTTCGAAAAACAGGAAGATATTCACTTGTAGCTTAATTACTTACACTTTTTTAGTTTTTATTCATTTAGCATGTTAGTTTACTATTTTTTGATATATGCATCCTTAAATAAAGGTAGTCCAAAGGGATTGAGAGAAACTTCTTTTATGTAGTCAGCCACTGCTATTGTATCCTTACCATAGTTCAAAAATACCATGGGGGTATCCTGGAGAATGATTTGCTGGGCATGAAAGTATAATCTTTTTCTTACGCTTTCATCATGTTCCTTTTGGGCAGCAGATATCAGTCGGTCAACTTCACTGTTTTTATATTTGGTAAGATTTGTTTGGGGGGTAGCCCCTGATGCAAGCAATGTATATAAAAAATTATCAGGGTCCATATTATCCCCAACCCAACCAAAAAGAAAAGCATCTCCCTGTTGATTGTTCAGGGCTGTTTTAAATTCATGCCAAGGATAGGATTTAATTGTTACCCTTATATCGGCCTTGGCTAATTGTCTCTTTACAATATCGGCCAGCAGGGTAGAGCCAATTGGATTGTAGGGCCTGGGTGAAGTATAGCTTATCAAAGTAATGTCGATACCATTGGGATATCCAGCCGCCCTTAAAAGCTCTTTGGCGTTTTGCGCGCCCCCGGAATAGGGAGTAAGGTCTTTGTTATAACCCAGAATTAAAGGAGGTAGGACACTGTTGGCGGCTAGGGAATTATCACCAAATAATTCTTGGGCTATTTCCTTTCTGTCCATGGCAACACAGATGGCCCTTCGGATTCTGGAATTATTAAAGGGGGGACGGTCATTGTACATGCCAAGGTAGCCAAGGGAGGCAGAGGGCTGACTAAGTTTAGACATATTTTCTTTGGTGAGCTTGGCTAGTTGCTTGGCCGGTATATCTGCTATATCTGCAAGGCCTGAGTTAACAGAGTTTATCCTCTCATTAACTGTGCCGTGCGCAAATAAAATAGAATTTATTTTTGGCCGTTTTCCCCAATAACTTTGGTTTGCAATAAGGACGGGGTTTTCTCTATTCCAGCCCCCAAGGGAATATGCACCGGTACCCGCAGGATTTTATAAAAATTATCACCCTGCTTGCTAACAGAAGTAGGACTGACAATAGGAGCAGCCCAGGCATTGCCAGATTTCTCAAAAAGGGTGCGTAGGGTGAATTAAGGGTAAATTTTACTGTATAGTCATCAATTACATCGACTGCTTTTACCACTCCAAAGGTAAAGCTACCGTAAGTCATATTGTCCCTTTTGAGAGGCTGGAGCTGTCTCTCAACACTAAATTTAACGGCTTCTGCATTGAAGGGAGTATTATCGTGAAAAAGAACCCCCTGACGCAGGGTGAAAGTCCAGCTTAGACCATCGGGGGACACTTCCCAGCTAATGGCTAAACATGGCTCTACCTCTGTGGAATTGGGCTTAAAACGTACCAAGCCCTCAAAGATATTAACCAAAGCCTTGGCCTCGGATAAATTATTTGCCTCTGCAGGATCCAGGGTTTTAATTGTTTCCTCTGTGACATAGGTGATATCATATTCCTCTGGTAGGGTGATTTGTTCAGACACCACGTGGGTATTTACTCCGTAATATCTAAGGGCAAGGGAGAAAAAACTAAGAAAAATGATTAAAAAAGTATCTGATAAAGCTTACCGCGCATTATCGCACCCCCGTTGACAAATATAACTCATAATGTATAATTCTTCCAATTAGACAAATTACCTCCCAACAATTGGAAAAATAGAGGAGTGATTTTTTTGACAATATATTTTGGATCAGCTGGAGCACCAGATTCCTTTTATGGAGCCGGTTTCAAGAGTTCATTGGATATGCCTGCTTGGTTGGCTGGACAAGGGCTAAATGCCTATGAGTATCAATGCAGCCGGGGAGTACGCATAAAGGAAGAAATGGCCGGAGAGCTGGGTAAAAGGGCGAGGCAACATGGCATTAAGCTGTCGATTCATGCCCCCTACTATATAAATCTTAGTACCGAGGACCCGGAAAAAAGGCTTAAGACTAAGGGGTATATTTTAGACTCCCTGAGGGCTGCCAGTTGGATGGGAGCTACTACTGTGGTTTTTCACCCGGGTGGTGGTCCGGGAGATAATCGTTTAGAGACCTTTCGACGGGCCAAGGTCTGCTTGGCCGAAGTTTTAGAGGAGATTAAGGCTGAAGGCTTGGATGATATTTTATTGGCTGCAGAAACCATGGGTAAAATAAATCAAATTGGCTCTCTAGAAGAAATTTTAGAACTATGTCAGCTTGGAGAACAGGTAGTGCCCTGTGTTGACTTTGGGCATCTACATGCAGTATCCCAGGGAGGACTTCAAGGCATCGAAGATTTTGCCTTGATTTTGAACAAAATAACTGATGCAATTGGAGTCCAAGCCCTAAAGACATTGCATATGCATTTTAGTCCGGTGGAATTTACACGGGCGGGAGAGAAGAAGCACTGGACTCTCAAGGAAAGTCATCTCTACGGTCCCGAATTTGCCCCCCTTGCTCAATTAATAGCAGAAAGAGGAATGGAACCCACCGTAATTTGTGAGTCCCAGGGACCCAGGCTGAGGATGCATTGGCATTTAAGGGCTCTATGAGTCTATAAAAAAAGAACTAGACGCCAGGGGCGTCTAGTAGTCTCAATTTCCTAGTGCATTTCTACGTTTTCAGCACCATGTTGTTTTAAGCTGTTTTCGGCCTCGTTAATTTTGCTCCATCAGCCTTAATGGAAACCATAATTTTTCCTTGTTTAATGCGATCTTCATACTCACGGCCCTTTGCTTCTGGGATGCCATAATCAATCAATCCTCCGGCAATACCACCGGTGGCAGCTCCGGATATGGCAGCGGCGATAGGGCCAGCAGCAATCAGTGGACCAAAGCCAGGTATGGCTAAGGCTCCAGCACCTAAAGCAAGTCCTGCTAGACCACCAATGGCGGCACCGCCAGTCGCGCCGTCACTTACTCCATCCCCACCTGTGAAATTACTGGTGCGGGGGCCTTTGCTTTCGTCCTTAGCAATAATTGAAATATCATTGGTCCAACCGGCATGTCGCAAGTCGGCCACAGCTTTTTCGGCCTGATCCCGGGAGGAGAAAAACCAGTTACAGTTTTCAAGAGCATAACCTCCTTTATTTTGTTTAAAGGTACAAAGTTATGTTACCCATTTACAGTGGGAACATGCCTGATATAAATTTCATAAAGTACCAGGAAGTCGCACATTAAAGCAGTTTCCCAAAAGTGCGACTTTCGGTACTTTGATCCTTAATTCTGGCCTTTGATTATGGCAAGATATTTCATAAAGATGAAAAAATAGTTTATTTTTGTCTGTAGTTTGGTATAATATGTTTTGTGTTTAGCAAAAACACACGAAAAATATGATAAAAAAGAGAGGAGAACTGAGAATGCTACCCACTCCTAAGAAATATTTCGTTACAGCGGCTGCTTCTGAAGGCAGAAGCAAGTTAACGGCATTTGACAATGCATTATTGAAGGCTCGCATTGGTAATGTAAACCTTATTAGGGTATCAAGTATTCTTCCGCCAGGTACGGAAAATGATCCGGAACTGGTACTACCTCCCGGTTCTCTGGTTCCCACCGCATATGGCTACATTATGAGTGATGAACCAGGGGAGTTAATTTCAGCCGCTGTAGGTGTAGGGATTTCTGCCGACACCTTTGGTGTAATAATGGAGTTCTCCGGTAAATGCAGTAAAGCGGAAGCAGAAAAGAACATAGAAAACATGGTTAAAGAAGCCTTTGAAACCAGAGGTATGGAACTAATAGACATAAAAATTGCCGCCGTTGAGCATAGAGTGGAAAAAATAGGCTGTGCACTGGCAGCAGTACCCCTTTGGTATTAAGAACTAGGAGGTTTTGAAAAGTGGAATTATGGTATACCGAAAGAAATATTGTTCCCGGACTGGCATTAAGTGTAGAGGTTAGCAAGACCCTGCATTCTGAACAGACTGAATACCAGCATTTGGCTATTGTGGAAACCCCCCTTTGTGGACGGATGCTCCTATTAGATAACATTATCATGACCAATATCAAGGATGAGTTTGTGTACCATGAAATGATCAGCCACGTTGCCTGAACACACATCCTAACCCTAAAAAGTACTTGTTATCGGTGGCGGTGATGGCGGGGCCATTAGGGAAATCATCAAGCATCCCAGTGTAGAAAAGGCAGTATTGGTGGAGATAGACCGCAGAGTAGTGGAAACTTCAATTGAGTATTTGCCTGAGATAGCTTGTGGCCTAAAAGACCCCAAGGTGGAAGTTCACTATAAAGATGGCATCAAATATGTGCAGGACCATAAGAATGAATTTGATATTATTTTAGTTGATTCTACCGATCCCATTGGTCCCGCTGTGGGTCTTTTTGAAGGGGATTTCTATAAAAGCTGCCATGAAGCTCTTAAGGAAGATGGCATATTCGTGGCCCAAACAGAGTCACCCTATTATAATGAAGAATTAATTCCAAAGGTACAAAAGGATATTCGGGCTAATTACCCAATTACCAAGCTATACTTGGCCTTTATACCTACCTATCCTGGCGGATGCTGGAGCTTTACTATGGATCAAAGAAACATGATCCCGAGGCAGTGGATTTCAGTAACTGGGCTGGTTACAAAACCCGGTATTATAACCCCGAAATACATAAGGCAGCCTTTGTTTTGCCAAACTTTGTCCGTGAACTAATCTCCAAATAGGGGAGGCTGATTTTATGTTTAACCTTCTGGATAGATGCTCTGGTTTCATTGGCTCTACAGATGACTACAATGAGGCAGACATTGTCCTAGTTGGCGCCCCTATGGATTTCACGGTAAGTTTTAGACCCGGCACTAGGATGGGACCCCAAGCCATCAGACAAGTTTCCATTGGGTTGGAAGAGTATAGTGTTATATTGGATCGGGACCTTAGTGACTATAGCTATTTTGATGCAGGGGACATAGCTCTCCCCTTCGGTCATGTTGAACTTAGTTTGCAGCGTATTGGGCAAGTTGTGGGCAGATCCTTAATGATGAAAAATTTCCCGTTGTAATGGGGGGAGAGCATCTGATTAGTCTGCCAGTTATTGAGCAGGTTGCTGCCAAATACCCGGGATTAAAGCTGCTTCATTTTGATGCCCATGCGGACCTAAGAGAAAACTATATGGGACAACCCTTGTCCCATGCCTCGGTTATTAGGCATGCCGTTGACTGGTGGGTGGGAAGAATGTCTACCAATTCGGTATTCGCTCAGGCACCAGGGAGGAGTTTGCCTATGCCCGTGAGAATACTAATATGTTTGTGGGCAAAGTGATTGAGCCATTAAAAAAGCTGCTGCCGGAATTGCAGGGCAGCCCAATCCATATTACCTTAGACATTGATGTGGTTGATCCAGCCTATGCACCAGGCACCGGAACGGCTGAGCCGGGTGGCTGCTCATCGGGAGAGATTTTAGAGGCCATATATATGCTAAAGGATTTTAATGTGGTGGGCTTTGATCTGGTGGAAATAAGTCCTGTTTACGATCATTCTGAAAGAACGGCTATTCTTGGCTCCAAGCTTATTAGAGAAGCAATTTTATCCTTCGGCAAAGCTAAACAGAAAAAAGGATAAAATATCTTGCATAAGCATATTTTTCATTTGACTTCTTGAGTCAGTTTTTGTATACTTATCAATGTCAGCGCGAAAGCTGCTGACAATGGAGCTGTGGTGTAGTGGCCTAACATGCCTGCCTGTCACGCAGGAGAACGCGGGTTCGACTCCCGTCAGCTCCGCCACAAATTTGCCTCGATAGCTCAGTTGGTAGAGCAGCGGACTGAAAATCCGCGTGTCGCTGGTTCGATTCCGGCTCGAGGCACCACATTTTATCTTAAGTGCGGAAGTGGCTCAGTGGTAGAGCATCGCCTTGCCAAGGCGAGGGTCGCGGGTTCGAATCCCGTCTTCCGCTCCATTCGCAAACCTTAACAGAAAAAGCAAGGCGAGGGTCGGGGTTCGAAGGCCCCTCCCGTCTTCCRCTCCATTACTATCTGGCGGCATAGCCAAGTGGTAAGGCAGAGGACTGCAAATCCTCCATTCCCCAGTTCAAATCTGGGTGCCGCCTCCAATACGCAACTCTTGCAGGAGTTGTTTTTTTATTGTAAAAAAGGTTCGGTGCAAAACACCGAACCTTTAACGTTTCTTTCTTTTAGCCGGTCTAGTTCTCTGGGTGGTGATTCTTGGCTGGTTAAAAACCTCAGGCTCAAAGGTTGGGGCGGCGGAGGCTATAGAATCATTTATTTCCTCTAGTACTCTGTTAACAAGCTCGTTCTTACCCATGTCTTCAACCAAATCTATAGTTGAAGGAACTGGAACTATTAGAGTTTTCTTCTTAGGGGAAGTCAAGCTTTCGATGGGGGAGATATTCTTTTTCTCCTTATCAATAAGCTTTGAGATAGTACTGGGGTTTGTATTATTATTAGTAGCAGGGGTGGGGTATTTTGCCAGGGTGATGGATGATATTTGGGTATTTAAGGAGTCTACTTGTGCAAGGGTTTCCTCCAGGGCCAGTACATCATCCGAGGTACCCTCTACGCCAAGGGCCTTTATGGCATCCTCCTGCATTAGTTTAACCCACTCGGCAACAACTTCAAGGCCGTCTAATAGCTCTTTAAAACTACTGCGGATTTCTTGTCCTATATTTTTCTCAAGCTCTTCCTGACGCACAGAAAGATCAAGTATTCGGTTTCTCTCGGCCCTGGTTAAGGTTGATAATGGTTTATTTAGCCCGCTAATTCTATTTACTATATCACGGTATTCTTCAAAAAACATTAGTGATTCCTCCTCAGCAAAGTTTCTTATTAATTCGCTGAAGGACCAGGAAAATCCTTCCAGTATTAAGTAAAATAGATAATATTTTCCAAATTGACGTTGGCTTTGGATCTTTTGGGTTATCCTACTTTTATAGGCAATGAAATGATGATATACTCAAGAAAATAAACGGGAAGTGATAAATTGTGGAATCAATGTTGGAGTTTTATAGTGGTTTAACCAGGACGGAACTACTGATTATGTTTCTGGCTGTAACCGCTGCATTGGCTGCAATTGTTGTTGGTTTCGGCAGGAAGTATAAGGAATAATTTGGCCATAAATTGGATATTGACTTGCATATAAAACATATGCTATATTAGTATTCGTCGGTCGAAGTGATATGCGGAAGTGGCTCAGTGGTAGAGCATCGCCTTGCCAAGGCGAGGGTCGCGGGTTCGAATCCCGTCTTCCGCTCCATGTATAGCTCAAGTGTATAGCAAGATTGATGGTATACTTAAGGCGAAGAATTATTGACAAATAACACCGAGATTGTTATACTCAAAAAGCAGATATGCCCGGGTGGCGGAATAGGCAGACGCACAGGACTTAAAATCCTGCGGTTTCACGACCGTGCCGGTTCGACCCCGGCTCCGGGCACCAAATAGTATTTACAAGGGTTCCAGACGTTGAATGACGTTCTGGAACTTTTGTTTTTTAGCAAGAATCCTGTGTGTCAGAAAATACGTCTCCAGACGCACAGGACTCCCCTTCGTGGTCGTTCAAAAAAACGAGGAGGGGTTTTATATTATGGCGAAAAGACAGACGAAAATTTTAAAGGAAGAGACGGTAAATTTAACTTGGGCTGAAGCTTTACATAGTTTTGTTTTTTGGAAGCAAGCACAGGGTTTAAGCAGGACAATAGGCCAAGTATCAAAAATGTTAAATATCGAATTCCGGGAGAGATTTTCATTACCTACCTTAAACCTAGCATCGACATACTCAGGTTTGGACAAGCCTCTTGCCCCTATACCCGATGAGGTTCATGTTGCCTATTATACTGGCAAAGTTCAACCGTTCGTTAAGTGGTATAAACTTACTGGTGAAATAGTCTCAAACCAGGCAGCTAGTGACAATCTTGTGAAAGGAGCGGGTAAAAATGAGTGAAGCATACAATTTAATCAAGCTGGTTACGAGGCCATTTACAAGGATAAGGAAAGCAAAGAAATTAACCTAGAGTTACATGATATACTGGAGCCGGAGAAGAAGAAAGAACTTCCCGGCTTTAAGTCTGCTATTAACCTTATTGCAGAGGGTTACAGCAAATCTGAAAAAAACAAGAAGTAGACAAATCGGCAGGTGGGAATTACTCCCCTGCCTTTCCTTTTTATATAGAGATATTTAATGTCAGATAACAGCAGGGGTGATTCATTTGCAAGTTCAGTATCATGAGGCTTCCGGTCAATATTGTGACATCGAAACTGGAGAAATAATACCTTTAGCTCAGATTGGCAAAATCTTTAATAATACAAATGAGCCACAACCTGTCTTATTACCTCCTGATTGTTTCCGTAAGAATAAGCAAAAAAAGAAAGCCTTTTAAGAAGGCAGTCCGGGAGCCATTTGTAATGGTATTTCAACAGCAGATTCAACAATTAATCATAGGTGGACAGTTATCAGTTAACGAGAAAGCCCTACTATTCTCTATATTCCCTTTTCAACGTTTGCAGGAACTATCGAGATTCCCGGTGAGGATGGAAAACCAAGACGCTTAAAAATGAATGATCTATATACCCTTATGGCTGGAGTAAAACTTCTAAAAATACTATGGGTAACGTAATTGATTCATTAACAGAAAAAGGTATTATCATGAGGGTAAAAAATGGTCGTGATATTAATATAGAGCTAAATCCGCTTTTCTTCCACGTTGGTACAATGGAGGTGAGGGAAGTTCGGTCGAAGGCATTACGTGATAAGCTAGAAGGGTGTGGGGACTCACGTAATGACTAGGTAATCAAGTAATTAATATTAAAGGCACACTTTAAAAAATTAGATCTTTCTAATTATTATCTTTCTATACATTCCATTTAGCATAGCAGGAACATCTTCTTCAATCTTCAATTTTTGATTATTTCTATAATAAATTTTCTCAAAATTCAAGCCAATATCCGTACCCAAAATTCCAATTATAGGCCGCAGAAGTTTTTTAGGCAATGAAAGCTGTTTATTCTTAGGGGCGAATTTATCAAATATAATTATTTTCCCTTCAGGTTTTAAAACTCTAACCATTTCTTGAAAGCATTTATCTGCATTAGGGACGACTGATAATATTAGATGGGCAAAAACAAAATCAAATGACTCATCCTTGAAATTCATATCCTGTGCATCCATTTCAAGAAAATTAATCGGTGAATTATTAAACTTGGCTCTTGCTTTATTGAGCATATCTGGGGAAAAGTCTATAGCTGTAATATCTAAGTTGTCATGATCTATTAACTCAATATCAGCACCTGTTCCTACACCAACAAACAAAATTTTATCTTCTTTCTTAAAGGATATTTCATTAAATATTTGTTTTCTAACGTTAAAGAACAAGCCTTTAAAAATACTGTCATATATTGGTGACCATATTTTATATATCACTTTATTCCAAGTATTGTTCACAAAAACTTTTCCTCTCTTTAACAAAGTTATTTAATCTATATATTCGTCCACATCCTTAAACAACCTTGTTCCTCGTTAAATAACCTTATAGATTATTACGAATATAACGCAGCAAATATCTTACTTATTTTCCCTATTTACCGTTATGTTTAACGTTAAGTTATATTTAAAAGAATGGTCGAGCCTTCGGCTCGAACCCGCCGGAGGCGGGTCTCCCTCTTTATCACTTACCACATATATTAACCGTTTAGCTTTTTAATAAAAATTATATATTAATATAGAGATAACCGAGGTCAAAGCCCGTAATCCTAGTAATATCAAGGCTGAGGCCCATTTTACCCCTCTTGAATAGGTAGCTGTACAACTACCAATAGGTAGCTCACCAACTACCTATTATTTTTGCCTAGGTGTCATGAACTTTACAATTCTACCCCAACAATAACGATATTACGACATGTAGTTGTTGGCCTTGTAGGGTAAATACCCTTACATGTATATTACTTAAGCTTAGAAATAACCGAGGTTTGGCTTGTTGTCTTTAATTCTGTTTAATAACAAAATGCCCACGACCTTTGCCGATTACGTCAGCTTTTCTAAAATTTCCATAAGTGGCAAATATAAAGCTGGAACTTTTATCTTGTCTGGGCTTCTATAGATCATTGACATTATCTTCTCCACCCAAGACCCCCACGAAATTATAGACCCATAATACTTCATATATCCGATCCGATATACGAAGTTTTGGTATAATTAAAACAGGAAAAGCCAAGTAAATCAAGGCCAAGCAATCTGATTAACTGACCAATAATACTTCGTATATCAGCAAGGAGTGTTGTGAATGATCGAGGAATTCTTAGCCCAACAAAAATTAGCCGGTAAATCTGAGCTAACCATTCGGCAGTACAAATCAAGCTTGGCTCGATTCGCAACATGGTGGCAAGAACAGACCCCCTACCAAGGGGGGACGGGGGGTGGCGATGGCCTGGGGCAAGCTACCGAAATAGACGTGGCAAATTTTAAAAAGTGGGCTTCCAGAAACTTGAAACCTAATACCGTTAGACAAACGTTAACTCACCTTAAAGCCTACTTTGACTACCTCGTCAGCCACGGCATAATACCGGACAATCCTGTCCAGCATGTTAAACCTGTTACCACGGCTAAAATGACGCCAAAGTGGTTAACACGGAACGAGCAGAATGCTTTAATTCGTGCTGTGCGTAGGTACGGCGACCTTAGAGACTTAGCGATGATTACCGTTCTGCTCCACGCTGGCCTACGGTACAAGAACTTTGCGACCTTCGGCTTCAGGACGTTGTTATTAGTGAAAGGAAGGGTTTAGCGAAATTCCTCGGTAAGCATAACCGTTATAGAGAAGTCCCGCTTAATAAAGATATTCGCGAAATCCTCACCCTCTACCTTAATCAGCGGAAAAGCGACAGTGAGTTTCTATTCCCGAATAATCGTGGAGGACAGATGACCACACGTAACGTTCAGCACATTATTGCTGAATACCGTAAGCTTACGGGGATTGATCATCTGACAGCTCACGCTCTTCGACATTCGTTCTGCCATGAGTTGGTCACTAGGAAAGTCCCGCTCGATGTGGTGGCACGATTAGCTGGGCACATGCAAAACGACGGGATGCCTAACATTGCTATGACTCTTGTATACACCCAACCAGGGGAAGAAGATTTACAAAATGCAGTTGAAGAATTAAGCTGGAGGTAATGCAAGAGTTTATAAGGAGTTAGGGGATGGATTTGTTTTATGGTTGAAAATAAAAGACGTATTACAAAACTTAATTCGTTTTATGGAAAAAAATTAGAACATAAGTATATGCACAAATATTTTTGTAAAAGTAGAGCCTTTAAAGCTACATTCAAGGGTAGTGAATTTAGTCATGTAAATTTTAGAGGTTCGATTATGACTTCTGTAAGCTTTAAAAGTTGTAAATTTGAAGGAGTTGAATTCCTGGGTACTAATTTAAAAAAAAGTAATTTCGAAGGAGCTAGCTTTAAGGACACAATCTTTGTCGGAGCTTTGTTAGAAAACTGCAATTTTAGAAACACAACTTTTAAAAATGTTATCATGGTGAATACGAATGTTAATAATACAAAAAACTTGAATATACATAACCCTGAAATTACCATCTTGAAACAATATCCAAAATTAGAAATTAGTCTAGAACTGAAAAATGTTTTAGGTAAACTTGTCAATGATCCCTATATCTCAAGATATAGAGTTTTACATCTCAATACCAAAAAGTATAACCACTTAAATTTAAAAATTTTGTTTGATGTACTTTCTGAAGAGCAGTTAATAAAAGGTTTGAAAATAATGAAGGAAAAAAATAAAAAAGAAATTTGTACGGTAAGTTCTCTTATTAACTATTTGAAAATGGTCTTAGGTGTATGATATATTAGGCTTGTCCCGCCTCAGCAATCGGAAGATTGTTAAGCTAATGTCAAGTGGGGACAGGGCGTAATAGCTGGCATTCGGGAGGTGGTGTGTATGGTAGGAGACGTAGCTACTATAACAGGGTTTACTGCTTTGATTATGGTAAAACTTATCGAATACTTGAACACTAACTTCCGATTGTTTGAGGTAAATTTTCGGCACCAATAATCATTGGCACTTAAAACGCTGGTGAGCCTTGGAGCTTACCAGCGTTGTATTTTCCTGTACAGTTAGTAAATTACCTAAGTTTCAAAACATGATTATTAGTACTTATTCCAACTAGTCCCCTGTACATGCAGCATTTTTTAAATACTTGCTACGCAAAGCGTCTTCTAAACAGCTTTGTACATTATTACCCTGATTACTTAACAAATTCAAAATGAACGATGTCAGATTCACCGATATAATCATTTTGAAAAGCTTCCATAATTATGTCTTTTATTCCCATGATTCTCCAAGAACAATAAATCGAGCCGCGTATTTAATTGCGGTCTTGTCATCACAGAAAGTTTTACAACCCATGTTTCTCGCTTTTACGAAACATGACAATTCTGCGTCACTTATTTTTTTGCCATTTGGCACCCTAGCCATTTCAATTAAATCGTCAATAGCCAATTGAACATGATGAATTTTATTTTGGGATTGTAATTTTTCGTAAAATTCTTTTGTTGCCGGTTTACCTTTTTTTATCTCATCTATTACATATATGGTTGTCCCTAAAAAATACTTTAGAAATTCAACTATATCATATCTGTTGATATGCTTTAGATTTATGAAAGTGCTTGTATCAATTATTGCTACTCCACTCATTTTCACACCTCAAAGTAAACATTATGTTGGGATAAGATATCTTTACCATCTTCATATGAAAGCATTAATGATTCTAGCATTTTACCATAAGTAATTGTTCCTTGTTGATAAGCACTTCTTGCTAATTCGATGAATTCGAATGAAAGACCGTTTTTAATCATCAGTCTAACTTATCTTTAAAACCCGTTGAAAGCCCTATAAGTTCCGGGTCTTCTTTGTCATTCTTTGGTATTATTAATTTAATTTCTTTTAATAACTTTCTTGAAGCTTCTTCTTTATACCACCCTATATCTTGTAATCTATAAATAATCACATACCTACTCACCTTAAAATGGTGGCACAAACGCAAAATCAGGTCAATCAAAGAATTATAATTATTGGGCTTTGTAATTTTTTTAAGTTCATGATCGGGAACCAAAAAATGTCTTGCAAAAGAATTTGCTCTCCTTTCCCTAATGTCAGCTCCTTTGTCTTTTAAATACGTGATACTTTGATCGCTTGCTGAGTCAAAGAGAGCATGTGCGTATTCATGTGCGGCAGAAAAGTTTTGTCTGTATATATCTTCTTGGTAGTTCACTAATATACAATGTCCGACGTTAGGGTAATTAACATATACACCAGATATATTACCGTCTTCCATCTCTCGTCTAAACAAATTAATGTTTTGGCTACGCAGAATGGAATATATGTTAGAGACAGGACCTTCAATCCTTAACCTTTTTCGTTCTAAATATGCAGTTCTTTTACCCTGTAAGACGGGATTATCTATCTTAAGATTAATCTGGGTGTAATCCGGGACTTGTGATTTTGTTTTTCCTAGTAACTCCTCAAAGAAACTTTTATATTCACATAATCTTACAAATTTTTGAATTCCTAATCTATCATATTTTGATAAATTTTCATTTTGTCTAAATAATGCATTTATTTGTTTGTCTGCAGATCTATAGTCATTTGTTACTAAATAGCGAAAGTCTTGAACAAATAACTTAGCTAATAAAATAATTGTATCACCAGTTGGATGTAGCCTTCCTTCTTCATAACCCAAGTATTGATCAGGGTTTACTCCTATATGATTTGCGACTTCCTCTATACTTAATTTGAGGTTACATCGACATTCCATTAACTTATTTCCAAGCGTAAAGTAATCAAAAGACATTGTATCACCTAAATCTCTAAAAAATATCCTTGATAATTATTCTACACTATAATTCGCAAACCTTTTATCTCATTTGAATTAATTATAATTGTTATTGTCTATTTATGACGAATTTTGCGATATTTTATTAAGCTCCCATTAGTGAATATAAAGTAGAATAAATATATTAATGTTTATTAAGAGAAACATCTGCAGGAGGGTTACTAAATGGATATTAGATTCGGAACAAATGATAAAGCTGGCCAGAGAAGGTAAAGAGATATCCAAGATATGAAGATGACTTCCCTAACTATGATTATTGGGAGATTTATTGTGAGGTTTATGGGGCTGGTGAGAAAAGTGCGTTAGGAGCCAAAAGGATGATAACAAATCGCCTTAAGAAATTGGCTACAGCTCCTACAGATGAGCAAGAGAGGATTATCTCTGAAATAAAAGAGCTGGTAACACACCTTTATGTAAGATACCGTGAGAGCCAGCAAAAACTAAATGAAATAAGGGTAATAATAAATAGGTAATGGTGGTATAAAATGTCTGATAGTAATTTTCCATGGCCAAAACTCGGGGATTCATTATTTATTAAAGATTCTGACTGGTGGCATAATGCTTGCGTAAATTATTTAAACAGTTGGGGACTTTATGCTGAAGGTTATAAAAGAAGTGCGGATATCCTAGTGATTCATGTTCAGGAAACTCATTCTGATCAGGATTTGTTAATATACCCGATTGTGTTCCTCTATCGGCAATTTATTGAATTAAAGCTAAAAGAAATTATTAAGGATGGAAGTCAACTAATTGAGAACCCTAAAGAAATACCAATGCACCACTCTATTCTTAATTTATGGAAAGATTGTAGACATATTTTGGAACGTGTTTGGCCAGACGGCCCTAAGGATGATTTAGAGGCTGTTGAAAAATGTATATGTGAGTTCTCTGAAATTGACCCTAGATCAATGTCTTTTAGGTATCCAGTAGACACAAAAGGTAATCCCTCTCTTCCCTCTCATTTAAGTCATATTAATATTCGCAACCTCGGTGAAGTATGACAAGATTAGCTTCTCTTCTTGAAGGTTGTACGTGTGGAATCTCAGAAATGCTTGAATATAAAAAGATATGGAAAGATTCTATGAATAAGCGTGAAAATACTTTTTAGCCTTCTCTTAAGATTATGTAAATTAGAAGGAAAAACTGTACAAACTAGTGAAGTAGTAAGGTGTAAATAAAGCACAACGGATAACCCCTCTGTTGATAATGCAAAAATTGGGTTCCGTTGAAACTGACAGAGTTAATAAAGGAATAATCCAATAAATTCAATGGCTCGCAGCTCTTCGACCATTATTTTGGACTTCTAATCCAAAGTACTATTCAAAAGAATATAAATTTTACAACGGTAAGCCTAGGGGCTGATGTTGTTTATGATTTAACGTTGCTCAAAAGTCTAGGCATCTTTTTTATTTCTAGGGTGGGAGGGTTAATTAATTTTGGATTTTATATTTAATAAATCAAACACGATGAGGCCGATATAACCTCACGGACCCTCGATGTCTCGGAAGCTTTCGGAATAGCACTTGACGATGAGTTTACATTTACCGTTTTTGACGAATTCACCTTGGAATTAGATCGAGGAGACGTGGTTTATATTACCGGAGACTCAGGGAGTGACAAAAGCACGCTTTTAAGGGAACTTAGGAAGGGCCGCCCCATGGGGAAAGAGGGGTTCAGGGGAGAAGGATTAAAAAATTTATATGCTTAGTTTAAAAAAATGGAATTAATTAGCAAGATATTATAGAGGTAAAATATAGGAGGCATTTAGACGAGTGGCAAGGGACATGGCTGTTAAAAAATATTCGTAGGCTAGTCCTACGTTTGCTATTTTTAATAGCTTCATGTTAAATTAAACACACGGGACTTAATGCAAATAATCGGTTAAGAAAAACGAAGTCCCGTCATGCTAACGAATATCACGAAGCGGGAACCCATGAAAATACTGGCTGAGGCGTTTGGGGCGAAAAGAAGGACTTAAAATCCTGCGGTTTTACGACCGTGCCGGTTCGACCCCGGCTCCGGGCACCAATAATATCAAGGCTTTACAAAGAATGGACGGTTCATTTGAATCGTCTGTTTTTTATTTTGCTTCCCTAGATCCCCAAAATATTTGATTCAACATAATGGCGCAGGTCATGAAATAATCATACTGAACAAATAACAGAATCCATGTATTGATTATCTTCCTTGGGAAAATGCTGTGGGATCCGATGGATAATCAAATCAGTTAGTTTTATTTTATGTACTTGGTTTGCCTAATCGCATATATCCGGCAACTAAAAATGGGTCACTCCGTCAAGAAAAAGAAAACAATTATTGTAGATAACCCCCTTGGGACAACCGGTGCTGTATACCTATGGGACTAATGTTTAAGATTCTGGAAAGAGAAAGACTCCCGATAGCACTATTATGATTATCCCCGATGTCCGTGGTGAAAATGACCTTAATCAAAGTAATCTTGATGTAATAGATGGTTAACAGCAAGTTCATTTTAATTAGAAATTAGCTAAGAAGAAATATTTTCTTAGTAAAAAGGATTAATTGATGATTGGGCAGAATTGGCACCAATAGTGTAAAGAGCAAGAAAAGGATGATTGATTTTGACCAAGGAAGAGTTATTAGAACTTATGTATGAGGTCAGGTCTTTGCAGGCTGAGTTGGACAATATTGAAGTTAAAGCCGCTGCTAAAGGGCCCTAAAGTTTATGACAGCCTTTCTTCATTTAGCAATCGTGCTGGTGGGATCATCATCTTTGGACTTGATGAAGAAAAGGATTTCATACCTGTAGGAATCTATAATTTAGATGAACTAAGAAAAAATATTGCCGAGGCAGCCACCAATATGGAGCCCCCCTTACGACTAACCTTTACCTCTATTAAATATGATGGGGTAATCATTTTGGCTGCCGAGGTTCCAGAATGCCCATTGGAGCTTAAGCCATGCTACTATAAGCCTGCTGGTTTACATGGCGGATCCTATATCAGAGTTGCAGAAGGCGACCGCAAAATGACCGATTATGAAATCTATATGTACATTAGCAGCAGAGGTCAGGCTATGGAAGACCTGAAACCTGTTCCGCGAGCCAGACCAGAGGATCTTAACGAGAAGGCCATTGAACAATATATTGCTAAATTACAGAAAAAAAGGCCAGGTTCTCGCATATTTTCATTACCTAGGGATCAACTCTTAAAAACACTAAATATATTAACTGAATACAATGGTATGCTGGTTCCGACCGTATCCGGGATCCTAATGTTCGGGTTTTCCCCCAACAGTTTTTTCCCTCTATTTTTGTGGCCTTTTTAATGTTTGCGGGAACAACGGAAAATGTCAAAGGTTCTCGGGGGGAAAGATTTTTGGATAATCGGAGAATTGAAGGTTCGATTTCTGAAATAATTTCCGAGGCCGAGAAGGCTATTAGTCACAACATGAGACGAAGCACATTTGTCAGTGGGTTTTGGCGGAATGACATCGATGAGTATCCCCGAGAAGCAATTAGGGAAGCCATTATTAATGCTTTAGCACATCGTGCCGTGAGCTACTGGGGTTAAATGATAAAGAACAGGCAAATTACCTGTTGAAGAGCATGGTTAAAAAAGAATTATTGCAACGATTAGGTAAGGGAAAAGGAACAAACTATAAAGAAATGTAAAAAGTCATTCTGGTTTTATTCGGAATTTATTCGGAATTTATTCGGAATTTATTCGGAATAAGGATCTTGTTAACCAGTATTATTTTGCGTAAGAGTAATTCTAAGCTTCTACGAAAAATTAAGCTTTGATTCCTCTGAATCTTTTATTCTACAGGTTTATCAAATGCGTCGTTAAAAGTGTTCTTACCTCCCAAACATGGAGTATGCTCTAAGCCCAGCCCTGTTGGGTGGGTGTTAACAAACAATTCGAAAAACGTTGGGAAGCAATTTTCCCATTCTGCACGGGACTTTTTCTGCTGGCAAATTGCTTCCAACCCCACCAAAAACATCAAAACTACCCATAAAATAAGAAAAAAGAAGCCTTGATTTATCAGGCTTCACAGGTTACCACTACAGCTTAAAAGCAGCCGGGAACAGTCTTTACGGGTAAGGTGAGTATAATTGCCAAAAGTATAAACTAAAATTAACATATATGTTAATTTAGTTGACATGACAATAATCAACTGCTAATATATAGGTATAATATGGTAAAGGAGGTGAACTGACAATTGAATAAACAACAAAGTACCAAAGCAGTTTTAGAACTAATAGATAGCTTAGTAGAGGTAGGATTGAAGGAAAAGATTTATTTTCGAAAACATGCTTTAGAGGAAATGGATGAAGATAATTTAACTAGATACGAAATTACTTCAGCTTTAAAGACTAATAGGTTAATTATTTCTTCCCACTGGGAAGAACCTCATAGTGCTTTTAAATTAATCTATTTGTTAGAAATACCGAATAAGCCAAAGACACATGTAGTTTGCTTGTTAGTGGACAATCAAATAATAATATTTACAGTGTATGCAGTAGATAGTAGATTTAATGAAGAGGGTAAAATCAGAGTTAGATAATTAAACAGTAAGTAGTGATTAGGATTTATACTTAGTACTTTAGAGTAGTGATACATTATACTTTTATACTTCTGAAATTAAACTTTGTATAGTTGATACTTTAGTGTAGTATTTATTTGATAAATTGATATATGATTAGGAATATGAATATTTGATAAATAATTGAGATATTTGAGAAATGTAAATTTGAAAAAAAGGTCAATAAGTGGGGGCTAATCAGAAGATTATCCCCCATGAATAAACCTAATAATATTAAAGTACAAAAATATTTGTATCAAAATAATTTTTAAAGGAGGTGTAATAAATGTTATGCCCGTTCTGTAGGTTGAATTAGTAAAAGGCAGGGCTACTGTGGAAAGGAGGTACAAAGGTGTAAGAGTTACATTTTTAAATGTTCCAGCTGAGGTATGTACCAGTTGTGGCGAGGAATTAATTGATGAATATATAGTAGATAAAATGGACTATATATTACAAAATATTGAACTTGATAAAGATTACATGATAATTGACTTTATAAAATTTAATGATTTGCTCCAATCAAAAGATGAGATTTCTGTAACCAAGGAACTTCAAGTGTGTTTTGCTTAAATGTACCCGTGTACTAAAATTCATATAATTAGGTAAAATTTATGGAATATGAAGTTAAAAATGAACTAAAAAAATATAGAACAAAACTAGGTATTTCACAAATTGAACTTGCCACAGAAGTTAATTTAAAAACTAGCTATTACAGCAAAATCGAAACTGGCAAGATTATACCCAGCATAAAGTTAGGACTTATGATACGGGATGCAATAAAAAAATTATATAAACAAAAGACCGGCAAAGAACTTTCAAAGTTATCAGTTGATAGACTGTTTTTGCTTGAACCAAAAGATGAGGTGGAACCTGGCGAGATAATAAAATAAACATAAGATTATAAAACCTCCTGTAGCCGCAGGAGGTTGCTTGCTTCAATTAAAAACAGAGCCACCAGGAAAAAATTATAATCCCAGTGGCTTTGTATTAAATGATTTAGATTATGGATAAGTATATTTTATTAATACAGTTCAAGATTAAGGGGGTTATTTTTGAGGTGAAGTTTTTTGTGGTACTCCAAAATTGCTTCAGTAGCTATTTCAGAAGCTAATCTAATTATTTTATTATTAATTTCTTCTGTGTGGTACATATTGGAGTTTTTCTCTTCATAACCAAATTTCTCTGCTACTCTTTTTGCTAAGTCATTGGCATCATTACGTGTAAACTCTGACATAATCTCACCTCCCTATCAGTGAATTATAAGGAACTTTTAGGTTTAATTTTCCAATTGTTTCACCCAATAAATTAGTTCTACAGGATTCCTTTCATTCCTTCTAGAGCATATTAAAATATTGTTATATATGATTTATAAGATCAGAATAAGTGATCCTCATATTGAGGAAATTGCTTCCTTTGATAAGTTTAGTTCTAAAAGTGCTAATGCATGAGAAGAAATTAAGGGTTTAGAAATCCTAGGGAAGGTTTCGGAAAATAATTTTTAACAAAAGTTATGATAAATACTCTTGTCTAGCTAGTAAATTATTGTTAAAGTTTACTAAGGTAGTAATATTGCTCATTATTTAAATGGTTGTTAACGTTAAGTTAACAGCCGCTTTATTGCATTATAATATGATTATAGTAGAATATAGTTACATGGAGATGGCGGTTAAAAACTCGGTTAATAAAAATTAAGGGAGGCTTATTAGTTGAAAAAAAAGGAAGCAATACAACAAGACAATAAGGGGCTTGGATTTTTCGAGAGATACCTTACGATCTGGGTGGCTCTATGTATTGTCCTAGGGGTTGCAGTTGGACAGTTGATTCCGATCTTTCCCGAGATTTTGAGCGGGTGGGAATATGCCAATGTTTCTATTCCAGTTGCCATTTTGATATGGCTAATGATTTACCCCATGATGCTGAAGATTGATTTTACTAGCATTGTAAATGCTCTGAAGATGCCAAAAGGCTTATGCGTCACCTGTGTTACCAACTGGCTAATTAAACCATTTACAATGTTTTTATTTGCCTGGTTGTTTTTAAAAGTTATTTTTAGTAGCTATATACCAGATTCACTAGCAAATGAATATATTGCCGGGGCTGTTTTGTTAGGCGCTGCGCCTTGTACTGCTATGGTTTTCGTTTGGAGCCATTTGACTAAAGGAAATCCTGCATATACTTTGGTGCAAGTAGCTATAAATGATTTAATTTTACTATTTGCCTTTGCGCCCATTGTAATGTTTTTGCTTGGCGTTTCGAATGTAATCGTGCCATATGATACCCTTTTTATATCTGTGATTCTTTTTGTAGTAATTCCGTTAACCGCCGGTTATTTATCAAGAAATTATATTATAAAAAATAAGGGCAGGGAATATTTTGATAATGTCTTTATTAAAAAGTTTGACAACATAACTATCTTTGGTCTCTTATTAACTTTAATTATTCTTTTCTCATTCCAGGGTGATGTGATAATCAATAATCCCATACATATTGTTCTCATTGCCATACCTTTAATCATCCAGACCTTCTTTATATTTATGATAGCTTACGGTTGGGCCAAAGCTTGGAATTTGCCTCATGATATTGCTGCACCTGCCTCAATGATTGGAGCAAGTAATTTCTTTGAATTAGCGGTGGCAGTGGCAATTGCTCTATTTGGGCTGCAATCAGGGGCAGCTTTAGTAACAGTGGTTGGAGTTCTTGTGGAGGTGCCACTGATGCTTGCATTAGTTAGAATAGCCAATAATACTAGGCACTGGTTCCCGGAAACTTATAACACGGTAGATGTAATGCCAAAGAGGCCATCAATGTAAAAATTGATGGTTTTTTTAATTAATTACGATCATTGATTATGGGCAGCTATAAGCCTGGGGAATATTTAAAGAACAAGCCTTGACAAAGGCAATATTAGAAGATAATATTAATTCGACAGTTATCGAAGTGTAATAACAATAGGGGTTGTATTAATGGACACACAAAGAATGGCTAAGATATTTAAGGCTCTTTCCAATCCGAATCGGTTAGAATTATATTTGAAAATTGCTGAAGCCCATGAAGCTAGTTTTCAAACTGGTTGTGAATGTTTCGTTACAGACATTATTGATCGGTTAAATATTGGTGCACCAACAATTTCCCATCATATTAAGGAATTAGCAAATGCAGAATTGATTATTACGGAAAAAAAGGGTAAATTTTTAACCTGCAAAGTCAATGAAAAATTAATCACAGAAGTAAACAGTATTTTAGCATTACAAAATCAATCGAAGTAATTCAAGCAAACATCTAAACTATATTGGAAGATGTATTTTAGAAATTCTTTTTTGCCTAAATTTCGATAATTGTCAAATTATAAAATTGACGACAAGGAAGAGCTAATCAGCTATAAGTATGTTCAAAGGGAACCTTATTTTGTTGCAAGTAAGTTCTGTAAAAAAGGCAATTTATGTTGCTGTTTACCTAGAGGAGAAAAATGAAGAAGAGGAAAAAGATGATATTACACATTATTAGTTTATTAATTATATTATGTGCTTGTTTGATATTATTCATAAATATACACCCAACGTTTGGCGGGAGCTGAGTAAAGAACAAAAAGAGATATACGGAAGTTATGATAATTATATTGACGGGAAATTTGTCAATCAGGTACCAACAATAATGAATATGAGTCCTGCTAATATCTTCTCAATGATCAAGGATTCTATTTCAGGCAGTAAAGACCGCAATCCTGCTGATCAAATACCTGTTGCTGAGATTGATTGGAATAAAATTAAAGGTGAAGAAGATAGTCTGACTTGGTTTGGACATTCTGCTTTTTTACTGAGTATAGATAATAAAAAGCTACTGGTAGACCCTATGCTAGGATCTATTGCCTCACCTGTTTCTTTTGTAGGAAGTAAAAGATATAAATATAGTCAAAATATGCTGGATGTTATTGATCAAATGCCACCTATTGACGCGGTGTTTATTACACATGACCATTACGATCACTTAGATTATCCATCTATCCTAAAGCTAAAGAACAAGGTCGGTCATTTTTTCGTTCCCCTTGGGGTAAGTGCACACCTGATTCGCTGGGGAGTTACAAAAGAAAAAATTACAGAACTAAATTGGTGGAATGAAACCCAGTTCCAGGCTTAACTGTTTCATTGACGCCAGCCAAGCACTTCTCCGGCAGAGGCATTCTTGACCGAGATTCGACCTTATGGGGTGGTTGGGTCATTCTTGGAAAGAATATACGTTTTTATATCAGTGGAGATGGGGGCTATGATGAACATTTTAAGGAAATTGGAAATAAATACGGACCTTTTGATATTGCCTTGCTTGAAGGGGCCCAATATGACCAACGATGGTCTTGGTCCATATGACACCAGAACAAGCTGTTCAGGCTAATTTGGATGTAAAGAGTAAGAATATGATGTTAATGCATTGGGGAGCTTTTACATTGGCTTTTCATGATTGGAATGAACCTATTGAACGAGCATTAAGGGAGGCAAAAAAAGCAGATGTTAACCTTATAGGCCCTAAAATTGGTGAAACCGTTCTATTAGATTCTACTCTAAACATGCCTTCTTCTTCATGGTGGGATTTTTAAACTCTTTAAAACACCTAAACAAAGGGGCGTTTAGAGCATGCTACTCTTATTTAAAACTGCCTTTAGATTAGATTTAAAATTTTGTTAAGCGGCTTTGGGTTGGTTTTAATAATCGCCAATGGAAAGTTAAAGAGATGCAAACGCCACCTTAATACTAAACCCTTAAACTAAAGAAGAGTTTAAAGGAAGTAGAAAGGTGTGGTTTCGTGAATCAGGCAGTGGAAGTTTTACGACCGCAGTACGCTCCCTTACAGGTCAAAATAGCTGATAGAGTAGAAGAGATTGAGCAGGCTCAACGATTACGCTACCAAGTATTTGTTGAAGAGACGGGAAATAATTTATTACAAAACGATTTTCGTTTTGAGCGGGACAAGTACGACGAATACTGTGATCATTTAATAGTAAAGGATCTTAACTCTAACAAGGTGGTGGGCACCTACAGGCTGCTGCCCGGCAATAGAGCTGTGCAAAACATAGGTTTCTATTCAGAAACGGAATTCTACTTGGGTGACTTTCCGGAAGACAAGAAATCTGCCTGGAGTTGGGCCGAAGCTGTATCGATATAGAATACAGGGGTGGTAAAGCCATCCAAATGCTCTGGGAAGGTATAGCCAGCTATATGTCCGAACAGCACTTCAAATACCTAATTGGATGTGCCAGCATTCATATTGACTCCCGGGATAGTTTGAATCAAATATATACTTTTTTAAAGCATAAAGGTGTACTCACCGACAGGTTTAAGGTTGTACCTCAGAAAACCCATCGGATTGAGGGAATTGGAGAAGTACGGCTTAATGGCACCGAAAAAGAAGTTTTCAGAAGGCTTCCCCCGCTAATGAAGGGCTACCAATGGCTGGGGGCAGAGATTGCCGGGGAGCCAGCATATGATAAAATCTTTGATACCACTGATTTTTTATTGTACTACAAACAACGCGGCTGGCTAAAAGATACCAGCGTCACTTCCTCGAAAAGAGAAGACAAGAGGTGTGATATTTTGTATCAGTGGATAGGGAGCTCACAGAAGATAAGAAACGACAAAGTGTTGTCATGGTTATCCTTGCATTAATGCCAGAAAGAGTGATTATACTTATTGGTTGGTTATCTGGCTATTTACTTGCTATAATAGCTAAGCCCCTTAGAGTAGCGGTCTTATTTAATATGGCAGAGGTTTTAGATAAAACTCCCAAGGAGATCATAAAATGCTGCCGGGCATACTTATGTCATTTCCCCATTATACTTCTTGAAATACTAATGGCTCCCCAAAGATTAACAAAGGAAAAGGTCCGGCAGTGGACTGTTGAGGGAGAAGAGCACCTGCAAAAAGCACTGGATTTAGGAAGAGGGGCTATCATCTATGCCCCACATATGGGCAACTTCTTTTATTACTATTGGTACTTATCCCAGAGATATCCTTGTTTGACAGTGGCCACCGGAGGTAGTTCTGAACTAAGGCCTCTGTACCTGCTTTTTCAAGGGATGGGCTGTCAAGGCATGGACTATGATAATACACCTCCACAGAAACTTTTAAGAACACTGAGTTATCATTTAAGAAGCAACGGAGTTGTTTTTCTACTGGGTGATTTTTGGCGGCCAAACTTTCCCCTAGCAAATTTTTTTGGCAAGGCTTCCCGAAGTCCAGGTGGCGCAGCTTCTTTAGCCCTTAAGCAGCAAGTGCCGGTGGTTCTCCTTTATGCTGGCGGGAAAAAGGCTTAAATCACCATATTGTGATGGAAGCTCCTACTCACCTTTATGAGGAATTTGAAGCTAACCAAAGGCAGGAGGCCATTGACCGTTTGAACTATTTTATGGAACAGTCAATTCGAAAAGTCCCGGAACAGTGGTTTTACTGGTTTAATCTTCATGAGCGCTGGGAAGAGGGAGTGGCTGTTAAAGGGACACACCTTTAATCTTTTATAAAAGGGCCGTGCAATTTAATTTGCACGGCCCTTATAATTTTCAAGGCATTCTAGTTGCTGCATCCTTAGCAAGAGGAGATCTTTTACTTCTCGTCAATGTAATGTGAGCATGTAATGGACTTTCTTTCATAGTTTCAATAGTATAAGAGAGACCATTGGAGCGCTGATCCATATAAATATCGTTAACCTGCTGAGGATCACCTACCATAACGATCTTTGTACCATTTCCAGCCCTAGTCACTATGCTTTTAGCTTGTCTTGGCGTAAGATTTTGAGCCTCATCAATTATGACAAAGTAATTAACTAAGCTTCTTCCCTGGAGATAGGCCATGGATTCTGCAACAATCATTCGCCTTTCGAACAACTCAAAAACCTTATCACTGAGTTCGGCTTCGTCATTATATCGATCGGGACTTCCATCCACCAATTGTTCCAGATTATCGTGTATGGGTCTTAGCAGGGTGCAATTTTCTCTTGCTCGCCGCCAGGGAGAGCACCAATATCTTCAAGACCTTTGCTTGGTCTAATTACCAGTATTCGTCGATAACTTTTATTTTTTATATTCCTAAAACCGATTTTATCAAGGCCCGCAGACAGAGCAATGAGAGTCTTTCCGCTACCTGCTAACCCACTTAGGGTCACTAGAGGAATATTGTCATCCATCAGTGCTGTTCGAGAAAACTTTTGTTCCGTATCCAAGTGAAAATTATAGAAAGAAGAATCTCCCCTGAGATCTTAGAAAGCATTTGGCCTTTATTAATGGCCAGGGCAGATTTCTTGGGAGTTATGTCACTGACAAGCTTATAAAAATGATTAATTGGTTCTTTTAATGTCCAAGCTATTTCACCATTTTGATAAAGTTGATCAATAATCTGGTCTGGAACTATCAGATCACTCCACCCCATGTACTGATCATCCACATCTGCCACTTGTTCATTACGGTATTCCTGGGCATCTACTCCTATAAGGTCACTTTTTATCCGGAGCATTATATCATTGGTGACAACAGCTACTTTACTCCCATCTAACATTAAGCCCAAAGCCACAGAAAGAATTCGGTTATCTGCAACGCTTAAGTTCCAAGATTGCGGCAATGTTACTTCTCGATGGTTCATCTCGACTTGTAGAATGCCCCCATTAGGAAGTGCTACGCTTGATTGAGTTTACCGCCTTTTTTGCGGAGCTGGTCAATAAAACGACCAACCCAGCGGACGTTGGCTTGGATTTCCAGATTCCGATCAAATTTTTTTGCATCCAGTTCTTCTAGTACCACTTCAGGGATTACCACAATATTGTCTTCAAAGCCCATTAATGCCTGCGGAGATTGGAGCAAGATAGATGTATCCAGAACGTAGGTTTTAATAAAAATACGCCTCCTTAGAAATTAGTAATGGGGATTTATCACTAAATAACCAGGAATAACATTTGTTTTTATATTATTATTCTCATCATATTCGACAATTCCCGCTTGTGTCGGTATATTTAATCTAATTTTTACTTAAACGTTACAGGTGCTGCCTTATTTTATAGATGCCAAGATATTCAATCAAATTATGTTGCCAGACCTTTAACCTTAAATTAATATTCCTCAGTTCTTTGCATAACAAATAATTGCTATAATAAGTCATAATATGTAGAAAGAGGTAACTTTGTATGAGAAGTTTAAAATCAATACTTATTAGCATTTCGTTAACCATCACTACACTAGTATTTGCTGCTCAAACAGGGTTTGGGTTGTACCAGTTTAACGACATTATAAAAGATAACATTGAGATTTCCTTAAAGACTCAGGTGGATAAGGAAGCAGCCTATCTAATAGGTCAGATTAATTCTGTGGGAAAAGTTAGTGAGGCGATCTCCAACAACATTACAGCCATGAATATATATGATGAAGCTTATATGATAGATATGCTAAAACCCTATGTAAACAAAAACCCTATGGCTGTGGGAGCAGGATTTTGGTTTGAGCCATATGTAGTTAAGGCAGATGCTATGTATTACGGTCCCTATATGTATAAAGATAATGGACAACTAGTAGAAACCTGGGATTATAGTAATGAAGAGTATGATTACTTTCAATACGATTGGTATAAGAATGGATTAAATACTGACAAGGATATTGTATGGAGTGAGCCTATACTGATTCTGTTACCGGAGTTACAATGATAACAGCAGCAAGCCCTATCAAGAAAGATGGAAAAGTATTGGGGGTAACTACTTGTGATATAGGCCTTAAAGAGCTTCAAGACTACATCACAAAGATTAAGGTCGGAGAAGCGGGCTATGCAGTAGTTATTAGTAGTGAAGGATTCTATTTGGGTCATAAGGATTCTACCAAAGATATGAAAGAAAAGATTACTGAGGAAAAAAATGAGGATATTAAATCATTAGGCAAGTCGATTTTAGATTCTAACAAAAATGATGTTAAGTTGGTTGGCTCAGAATATTATGTGGCACATACAAATATCGGTGATACGGGCATGAAGCTGGTAATGTTTATGCCTCAATCAGAGGCAACGAGCGTTATCAAAAAATATTTTACTACAAATATAGTAGGATTTTTGATAGCCCTTGTGCTGATGGCTGCCTGCCTCTATGTACTAATAACACAAAAAATAATTAACCCAATTAATAAATTAGTTGAGGATTCTGAAAAGGTTGCCTCCGGAGACCTTACAATATATGATCAGGGGTATAAAACTAATAGTAAGGATGAAATTGGGCAATTGGCAAAGGCCTTTGAAAAAATGGTTTACCAGACTAAAGAGTTAGTTGGTCAAATTCTAGATAAGTCTGACCTAGTTGCAAATTCAGCTCAACAGTTGGCTGATAGTGCCCATCAGACAGCTGCCAGCGCTACTGAGACTGCATCAACTACAACAGGTGAACGAGATATCTCACAGTGGAGAACTCAAATATTGGTATGCAGGAAATTGCAGCTTCTTCCGATTCTGCTGCTATACAGGCTCAAAAGGGAGACAGTGAAATAGCAAAGATAACAGGCCAGATGCTGGATATTGCTAACTCAACCCAAGGTGTCGCGGGAGTCATTAATGAGTTGAGTAGAAAATCTTTAGAGATTAACCAAATTGTTGAGTTAATAAATGGAGTTGCCGAGCAAACAAATCTTCTAGCCTTAAACGCAGCTATAGAAGCTGCCAGAGCAGGGGAACAAGGTAGAGGCTTTGCGGTGGTAGCCGAGGAAGTTAGAAAGCTGGCTGAACAAACAAGCCAGGCCACAAAAAGAATTAGTGGTCTAATAGCAGCTCTTCAGAACGAATCAGAAAAAGCGGTTGAACGTATTGAGGAAAATGTTCAAATGGTTAAAGTGGGCTCTAATTTAGTGGATGAAGTTGGTGAAAACTTCAAGGGTATTATACAATCTGTTCAAGGTTTGTCAGACCAAATAGAACAATTGGCTTCAGCATCTGGGGATATGTCTGCCGGAATACAAAATGTTGCAGCTGTTACGGAAGAACAAACTGCAACAATGGAGGATATTACGGCAACTACCGAGACCTTAGAAGCAATGGCAAAGGAGTTAAGAGCTTTAGTTAACCAGTTCCGTATTTAATACAAATTTTGGGGCGTAGCAGGGTTGGTATCAATCCTCACCAATTATCCCCAGACTTCTTCGGCAATTTCCTTAATAAAGGAGAGCTTATTCCATTGCTGCTCCTCGGTTAGGATATTGCCCTCCTCTGTCGAGGCAAAGCCGCATTGAGGACTTAAGCAAAGTCGGTCTGCAGGAACATATTGCGCTGCTTCCCGAATGCGGGCTATGATTTGTTCTTTATCCTCCAGTTCTCCATGCTTTGAGGTAACCAGCCCGAGAACCACCAGCTTGTCCCCGGAAATTTCTTTTAAGGGTGAAAAATCACCGGAACGGTCGGTATCATACTCCAAATAATAGGCGGAAACATTTTCGTTTCCCAGCAGGTTTTTTGCAACCGGATCATAGCCGCCGGAGGTTGCCCAGGTGGAGTGGTAGTTGCCGCGGCAGACATGGGTGGTTACCGTCAGGTCAGCCGGAAGATCGGCAATGGCATCGTTATTTAGCCGGAGGTAGAGATTTTGGAGTTCTTGAACGTCATATCCCTCGCCAGCCATAGCTGACCAGAAGTCTTTATCACAGAGCATGCCCCAGGTGCAGTCATCCAGTTGGATATTTCGGCAGCCCAGTTCATAAAACGCAAGAATTGCCTTGCGATAAGCGGTGGAAATATCGCTATAGAGTTCATTCCGATCTGAATAGTATTTGTCAATTTCTTTTTCATTTTCTCCCCGAACCAGCTCCGCAAATAACTGGGCAGGAGCCGGTATAGTCTGCCTGGCAATAACGTCATCACCGGCTATTTGCTTTAAAAAACGGTAGTGCGCCAGAAAAGGATGATCTGAAAAACGAATTTTTCCCGAAAGGCGTGCAGAATCCGCCCGGGTTTCTTCTCCATGGAATAAATATCCATGCTCCATCATCACATGCTCCACACCGTCAAAACCCCAAAAGAAATCAAGATGCCAATAACTGCGGCGAAACTCTCCGTCTGTTACGGACTTCAATCCAATTTCCTTTTGCTTGGTGACAAGCCTTCGAATTTCTGAGTCCTCCACCTGGGTTAGCTCTGCCTGTGTAATTTTCCCGTCTGCAAATTTTTCCCGTGCATCTTTGATTGCTTGAGGACGCAGAAAGCTTCCGACGATATCATAACGGAAAGGTGCAATTGTTCTCGTTGTGGTGTTTTCAAGTAAATTAGCCATATGTTGCTCTCCTTACTAAAAGTTTTTTTCAGTATAGCACGGAGAAAAACATATAGGGTAACGCTTAAAATTAATAGATGGATATAGATTATAACTATAACCTACTCCTGCAATTGAAGACCGTATTCCTGGATCACAGACTTCAATTCATCCAAATAAGCATTTGCCTGATTGCTGAGACGAACCTGATGGTTTGCAATCCAGCCCACCTGAATATAGTCGTCAACCTGTAAGGGTACAGATATAATGTTGTCTCCGTTTAAATCGGCACTGACAATCCCGGTGGAGATAGTATAGCCGTTCAGCCCAATCAGCAGATTGAATAGGGTAGCCCGGTCGCTGACATGGATGCTTTTCTTATGATATACCGTACTTAAAATCTCTTCTGAAAAATAAAAGGAGTTAAATTCCCCTTGTTCAAAGGACAGGTAAGGATAGTCATCTAAATCCTCCAGAGTGACAGATTCCCTAGTGGCCAGGGGATTTTGTGCACTGATAAAAATATGGGGCTTTGCAGTAAAAAGGGGATGAAAATCAAGTCGGTTTTCCCGAAGCAGTTTTTCAATGACCTTGCAATTGAACGGGTTTCTATACAAAATCCCGATTTCGCTTCGTAGATTTTTAACATCTTCAATTATTTCATATGTTCGTGTTTCCCGCAGAGTAAATTCATATTCATCCGCACCGCTTTTCCTAATGAGGTTGACAAATGCATTGACGGCAAAGGCATAATGCTGTGTGGAGATGGAGCAAAGCTGACGGGAAGGCTTTTATTCAGATAACGCTGTTCCAGAAGTCCCGCCTGCTCCACCACCTGCCGGGCATAGCTGAGAAACTCCGCACCATCTACGGTTAGAGAAATTCCTTTTGTAGTGCGTATGAAAAGCTCGATGCCGATTTCAGCTTCCAGTTCCTTGACAGCGCTGGAAAGGCTGGGCTGAGTTATGTACAGCCTTTTTGCAGCCTCGTTGATAGAACCGCAGTTAACGATTTCAATAATATATTTTAATTGCTGTAAAGTCATCTTTGTTCCTCCAGTTTATTTTGGTAAGTATATCACGAAATTTATTTTGCTGAAAAAGCTAAGAAGAATGAGCAAATAAGTAAAGAGACCAGCTAGCTGCTGTCGAGTAGCTACTTAAGATTTATGCCTTAAAATCGAAATATATATAATAGAGTAAATATTAGAGGATTTTAGAAAGAAACTCAGTATATTAAATAACGATCGTACTATATAGAAGAGGGTGGTAATGTGAAGATTAACTTTACCAAGAAGCAATTCAGGACATTATTGGATCTGGTTTATGCTGGAAATATGGTAATCAACTCCACCAAGTATGATAATGAAAGTGAGGAACATGAGGAGCTGCAGAGCTATATTTTCTCCTTCTGTAAAGATTACGGGTTTGAGGAACTGGTCGAATTTGACCGTGAGCTTGATAAATATTATGAGACCAGAGAGTATGAAGAAAGTGGAATTCTGGATTTTATAGATGAGTATGATGATTATATATTTTGGGATCAGTTAGTATCTAATCTAGCCAGGCGGGATGCCAATAATGAAGTGGTGGCAAGGGCAGCAAAACCGTCAGCCGAAGTTCTTTTCAGAAGGTCCCTGGAGCTTGAGAAGAAGTACTCTAAGGAGTTTGAAAAAAACGGTTTGGAAAATGTGAAGTGCTATTTACAAGTAGAAGAAGGGCTTAATAAGCACGAGGAAATTTAAAGGTTAATCAAGTAGCTTATACTCAACCTCGTCTATAGCTTTCATTAAATCATGTGCTTCAGAAATAATATACAATGCAAGCTTCATTATTTCTTCGTCGCTTGTATTCTTTGAAATTAGCCTTGAGTATCCCATTATCCTTCCGGTACTATCTTTTAAATGTATTAAAATATTCGGTTTCTTCATTATACCAAACACCCATTCCATAAGATTGCTTGCCAAATAACAACAAATACATCCATATAATACCATATGTTGCATGAATAATGCAACTAAATTGCCATATTTATGCAACATATTAAATAACTAAGCAAATCAAAAAACCCTTAATTCGCAGAATCAAGAGTTAGCTGTATAACCATTTTATTAAAATGAATTGAGCAAAAGGAAATTAGATATGAAAGGATATTTGCAGGACTGAAGTCTACAGGTATTTAAAATACTAGCGATAAAAGATTTATAAAACCCGAAAAATAATAAGTCAATAAACTAATTACTTTCTTAAATAAGGACTGCTTATTTCAATCGGGTTAAAGAATGCTGCCACATCAACCTTTAAGCCTTCGGCAATAAGAAACAACATATCAAGGGAAAAAGATGTACTAGCCTGGGGAGCCTCAATTTTACTGATATGACTCACACTGACATCAATTTTTTCCGCCAGTTCTTCCTGTGTTAGCCCACGAAGTTTACGGTAATAGGCTACTTTTCTTCCGATTTCTCTATATTTATGTAGGAACTTCTTTCGTATACGCAATACTTGCCCACCCCCTCCGTTCATTATAGGGGGGACTAACTGCAATTACACTTCATTGCTGGTGCAATATTATTGCATTATTGTTGCAACTTATGACATATTATGGATTAAGATTCTGGGATTTAACATTATTATATAAATGATATTGCATGTTCTAATTTTGTAATAATTGTGATATAATTTATATAATAAAATCATGCTGAATTCTCTAAGAAGCGGGGGAACCACTTCCCAGGGGTGAATTTCTAATAAGAAAAGGGGCAGCTATCCCTAACCCGACAGCTAACTCCGTAAGCATTAAGCCACAAGTATTATGATCAGAGGGTCATAATACTTTGTGGTTTTTTTATTGCCAGATAGGCATAATAAGTTTCGGTTAGGGGGAATTGGCCAGTTATGACAAGTCCGGTAGTTACCACGGATTATTTTGTTTTACTTGTAGCCCTTTTTTTAATTGTTGGGGTATTGGCAACCAAATTTTCTACTCGTATGGGTGTACCTGCACTTATCCTTTTTATTCTTGTGGGAATGATTACCGGCAGTGATGGGCTTGGGATCATATATTTTGACAATGTCAAGCAGGCTCAGATTATAGGAATCTTAGCACTTGTGATTATACTTTTTGAAGGTGGACTGCATACAAAATGGTCCACAGTAAAGCCAGTTGCAATTCCGTCAATAAGCCTTGCCACGGTAGGAGTTCTAATAACCTCTACAGTAGTTGCAGTTGCCGCTAAGGTGATACTAGGGGTAACCTGGTTTGAAGGCTTCGTGTTTGGGGCAATTGTGGGTTCTACAGATGCTGCTGCGGTTTTTGCTGTTTTAAAAGGGCAAAACATTCGTGAGAGACTTGCCGCAACACTAGAAGCAGAATCAGGAACCAACGATCCAATGGCGGTGTTCCTGACAATCTCTTTCATTAATCTAATTTCAATAGATGCCGTCAATTATTATACGTTGATTGGCTCGTTTTTTGGCAGATGATTGTTGGGTTAATAATGGGCCTGGTCATAGGGAAACTAGCCCTTAAAGCTATAAATGGCATAAATTTAGAATCCAGCGGTTTATACCCGGTTTTTGCAGTTTCATTAGCCCTATTGACCTACAGTGTAACAGCCTTAATAGGAGCAAGTGGTTTTTTGGCGGTTTATGTGGCTGCGATGCTAATTGGAAATTCGGAGCTGACCTACCAATCCTCTATATTCAAGTTTAATGAAGGCTTCGCTGGATGATGCAGATCCTTATGTTTATGATCCTTGGTCTATTGACATTTCCCGCACAATTATTTACAGGGGAGGTCGTTCTAAAGGCTTGATGCTTTCGGTAATACTAATATTAATTGCTCGCCCCGCCGCAGTTTTATATCCTTGATTAAAATGGGATTTGACTTTAAGGAAAAAATCTTTCTGTCCTGGGCAGGTTTAAGGGGAGCAGTGCCGATTGTTTTGGCAACCTTCCCCATGATAGCCGGGTTAGAGAACAGCCAATTATTTTTCAATGTGGTGTTCTTTGTTGTTTTAACCTCTGCCCTAATCCAGGGGTCTACCATCACGACTGTTGCAGCAAAGCTTAACTTGCTTGGACCAAGAAAGGTTGAGCCCCCCCATTCCTTAGAGCTGGTTTCAATAGGAAAGGCAAATGCAGAAATTGTTGAATGTGAAGCTGATGAGAAGATGAGTATAACGGGTAAAAATTTAGAGCAGATTACCTTTCCTAAAGATGTACTGGTTACTGCAATTGTTCGGGGCGGAGAATTAATAACACCATCCGGACAAACAACAATTGCACCTGATGATATTCTTTACATCCTGGTATCTAGAGATAGCAAAAAAGAGTTGAAAAAATTATTAAAGGTTTAATGCAGTAATTTAAATAAAATAGCTGCCCGGTTAAATACCCGGGCAGCTATGGAGTTATTAAGCTAGGCAGCAGCAGCAAATGACAATAATAAGGATTATAAGTAGGAGAAAACAACAACAAATGGGTAATACTCCACCTGCGCCAAGAGTCTCAAAACCCATAGAATTCACTCCTTTTTATTTAAGATATTCTACCTCCAATAAGAATGATACATATTTTGCCAAAATGGTAAAATTAAGGACCAGGAATGGATTTACCCATTCCTGGTCCTTGCATATAAAGCTAGAGTTGAAAAAACCATCTGTAATAGAAGTTGGATATCGTAAAAGTTATTAATAGTGTAAGCCAGGTCCAATACCACTTCCAGTTAATATATTTAATAAGGTTAGTATATTTTTCTAATATTATTTCAAAAACAGTTATGCCAGAGGTGTAATAAACATAATGCAGCAATTGTTTGCCAACGTCCTGACCATAAGGGTAATACAGATTAAAGAAAATACAGATAGTCGGATAGGCAAAAAATTCAAAGGTGAAGCTGGTACGATTTGCCTTTGGGAAAAGGCGTACCGGGTATTTAATCAGCCCTTTTTCTACCACCAGCAATCCAAAAAACCAGGTTAATAGTTGTTTAGATAAAAAAATTACTTGAGCATCACGAATCTTGTCCCTTGGCACCAGCAATATAAGCAGCAAGATTAGTATTATCCATGAAAGGATTTCTATTAACCTGTCCTTGGACAAGGCCATTACCTCCAATACATAATGATACAGCATTTCCCTAGGAGCAGAATTATTGTGTTGCATTATTTAAGTGATTTTAGAAGCAAGGATTGCAAATCCTTGGCTTCTAAAATAGTCATATTAAAAAGTTATAACCCCATAGCCTTATTGCTAATAGGTTGACTTGATTTTATTCTTTAATTTAAAAGAGTGGAGGGCCTAATAACAGGTCCTTATTTAGTTTTGGATACTTGTACCACTGTGAGCCCCCCACCCCTAATATTAAGCAATTTCCACACCACCTCCTTGCCGAATATTATCTCCTAATGTATAGACATTATTCACCTAAAAAGAAAATAAGCACAGAAATAAGAGGTCATGGGATTGATATTACTTGGCATATATTAAATTATCACAGAGGCTCAAAATGTATTTGCCTTTGGGCTGAATAGCTTTAGTTTGACAAGCTGGTAATATTTTTTATTTGACAGGCTCAGCATAGCGTGGTCAAATAATATTAGAAGTAAAAAATAATTAAAAATTTTTATCAACACTAATATAAGTGCGGAGGTTGCAAATATGAGAAGAGTGTCGTTGTTATTACTGGTTACCTTGCTAATTTTTACTTTAGCAGGCTGTGGAGGTACGGCTGTTGAGAATGACGGCAAAATTGACAGTAATTCTGTGCAGAGTGTAGAGGGTGTGATGGGTCAATATGTTGGCCAAATTGATAGCAATTCTGTAGAAATAATCATTGATGGAGAACCTAAGGCCTTAGAACCGACGGCTTAGACTTTGATTTCACGGCCCTGCAAAGTGATGAGTGGGTAGAAATAAGTTATATAGAAAACCAGTATGAACAACTGGAAATAAAGGCCATAGAATTAATTAATAATTAGTGTGCTTTTCCCCCGGTATTCGGGGGTTATTATTTTTACTATAAAAAATACTACAAAATTAGCAGGAATTCGAATTTATGACGTCAAAAGTACTCTTTCAGTAGTAATAAGTAGGAGGGTAGTCATGAGTAACGGTACAATACTTATTGCAGATGACGACCGTAGAATTGTTAAAATTGTTACACTATGTTTGGAGCAAGAAGGTTATAAGGTAGTGGCTGCCCAGGATGGTGAAGAGGCTGTTAGGCTAGCCAGTGCAATTAAACCAGATTTGGTAGTTATGGATATTATGATGCCAAAACTAGATGGTTTAGAGGCCTGCCAAAAAATTAAAATGGTAGTGGATGTCCCCATTGTCATATTATCCGCTAAAGACGATGTTGTGGACAAAATAGTTGGTTTTAAGATGGGTGTTGATGATTATCAAACAAAGCCCTTTAGCCCGGCGGAATTAGCCTAAGGGTTAAGGCTGTGCTAAGAAGAAGCAAAAGTTCTCCCTCTCCAAGGAAAAATAAGGAAATATTAGAATATCCCAATGTTTATATCGAGTATACCACCCGTCTGGTACGGATTTGGGAACAGGAGATAAGCTTAACAGCAAAAGAGTTTGATATGCTCTGGTTGATGGCTTCCCATCCAAATCAAATATTTTCACGGCTGCAGCTATTAGAACAGATATGGGAAAGTCGGTACGAAGGGGACGAAGATACTGTAACAGTACATATTAGAAGACTCAGAAGGAAGATTGAGCGGAATCCGGCTCAGCCTGATTTAATTAAAACCGTATGGGGAGTAGGTTATAAATTCGAACCTCCCAAGTAATAAAGAATCTATAATTCTACCAAGAACATAAAGAAATAGACCCCCTGTAAGGTGTGAGTCTATTTTTCTTTATTATGACTTTGTATAAGTATTTTAGTTTAGCTCGCCTTCGGTTTCTTCATCGTCCACAGGCTGGGGTTGGTTATTGGCCCGAATACCTTCCCTAATTTTAGCGGTGACCAAGGTCATAATACCCTGGAATTTTTCGTGGGCCTCAAAGGAAGCCTTAACTAGGGGGTTCTTTATAGCCTCTTCCTCAGTACGTTGCATATTTCTCTTATCTTCTTCAGTTATCTCTACACCAGCCAGTTTTTTCTTTTGGATATGCACTTGTAAAGACTGAAGACCTTCTACAAGACCACGTGCTTCATCGTCATGCAAAAGAGCGGCCTCGGCTTGTTTCATATTTTTAAATTCTTCTGTTTCGGATAACACGCGGCCTAGTTCTACACACATATTAAGAGCGGTATCAATTTTTGCCATAATTTCACCTCCTTAAATCATATCTTCTCCAAAATATAACAAAATCCTTCATGCCATGCTCAAGATGAATATATCGCACCAACAAAAATTGAACCTCCGGAAAGACCGGAGATTCAATAGGATATGCCTAAAATTGATAAGAACGAGCCTTTTCAATGAAAGTATTTAACAACTCTTTAGTACCCTGGTCACTAAATTCTTTCATCACTTTAATTTTTCTTGCTCTGGCCCCAGCACCAAGAACTGTGTTCATCATATGTGTAGGATAGGGAAGTAGTGTTCCTTCTTGATCCACTAAGTCCTGGGGGAAAAATTTATAATCAATAGTGCTAATCTGGGCAGCAAGTCCGGCTAAGATTGATTTTTCTATGTGGGCACCCTGACTAGAAGCAACCTTTCCGCACCAGGCTAATTCAGAGTTTACTAATTCATCGGATATTTTGATATTATATTCTTCCCAGTATTTTTCTGCCAGGCTTCTAAGACTCCGATCACCGATTTCAAAATCCTGTTGACTTAAGAGCCCAAAGGACCTACAGGTAAAGGGTCGTACTGAGTAGACGGAGCATTTATTTTCTTCATTTAAAAAAGGGCAAGCTTGACTAGCATCAACCAGCTCAAGATAGAAGTACTCGGTGGATTTTTCCAAAATTTCTTTGTACTTATCCTTCATATTATCTCTAAGATATTTATACATATTTAAATACTCGATAAAAAAAGCCGGGGGACTGCCCCATTTACAGCAGGTGGCACAGCCTTCACAGGTTGTTTCTGGAAGGTTATTATAAATGCTCTGTAGTTGGTTAAATAAATTATTGCGATCAGCTAGTCCGAGGGCAGAGTATAATTCTACCGGCTGCAGCATAATCTCATCTCCTTAAACCAATTTTTAAGACATTGCTAAGTCACAATTATAACAAAATATTATTAGGCTGACGATGGGATAAAATACCAAATAATTAGCATATACTGAAGCTGAAAGCTATAGGATAAGTAGTAGCTCCCCGAATTTAAAAAAAATAATTAATAGATCTTAATATGCAGGATTCTACATAATCATATCGAATAAGTTACGATATACACAAATGTTATGTCATTCTGACGACACATGTAAAGCCTGTTCTCACTTCACACAAACTGCTGCCGGATTATAATAATACTTGTCAACGCAAAACAGTAGTGATATATTAAAAATATAGATTTATCAGCCAATAAACTGATTGATATTTAACAATATTATTAAATTATTAGCATTCTGATATCTTTGATAAGGAGGTGTCGGGAGGTAATTTTGCGTTAGTTCGTGTGCGGATATTCACAAGCCTTTTGAAAGTGCCAGAGGGTGCAAGTCCGAAATGGGTTGTGAAACCGACCAATTCAAAGCAGCAAGTACGAATGGTAATGCTGCATGGAAGAATGCCCGAAGGGAAGTGAGGGAAGTAAATGTCTGAAGTTGCAGCAAAAGGCAAGACCACTGTTAAGTATGATTCGGAGTTTACTAAAAAGGTTTATGATATGGAAAACGGGAAATGGGTCAGAATGTGCATGCAGTGCGGTATTTGTCCCACTACCTGTGCATTAAAGGATAAGATGGATATTTCCCCAAGAAGAATTATCCAGCTAATCCGGGCGGGTGCTAAGGATGAAGTATTAAAAAGCAACACCATGTGGCTCTGCACCTCTTGCTATACCTGTGCCTGTCGTTGCCCCCGCGGTTCCGATGATGGATGTAATGCATGACCTTCGCCACCTGGCTGTGGAGAATGGGATCAGCCATAATTCCCAGGCTATGGCAGAAGTATATGCAAAGGACGTATCGAAGCGTGGCCGTATTTGGAAGGTGGATTAGCACTAAATTATGGTTTGAAGCTGGGTATTGGGAACCTAATCAAAATGGGTTTAGACATGCAAGATGTTGGTAAATCCATGATGCTGCATCGTCGTTTGCCACTGCTGCCTCCTAAAGGTGTTAAGAACCCTGGCAAATTACGCGAGGTGTTAAATAGAGCTGCTGAACTTGCAAAGGAGGGTGGTCACTAGCATGAAATATTCATTTTATCCCGGATGTGCCAGTGAGGGAATGGGTATAAGTTACCATCACTCTGCTCTTGAGGTGGCCAAGTTACTTGGGATACAGCTGGAAGAAATTGAAGACTGGAACTGCTGCGGTGCCACGGTAACATCTAGTGTAATTGGTCAGTTCGCTGCCGATGTACTAGCTGCTAGAAATCTTGCCCTGGCTGAAAAAATGGGTCAAGAGGACGTAGTTGCCACCTGTAGCTCCTGCTATACAATTCTAGGCTGTGCCAATAGGAAATTTACTGATGAAAGCTTTAAGGCCAATGCTAATGATGCCTTGAGTAAAGACAACCTAAGCTACAACGGTCAATTAAAAGTCCGTATGCTCTTAGATGTATTGGTTTCAGATTTAGGACTGGATGCTATTGCCGCAAAGGTAACAAAGCCTCTCAAAGGTCTTAAGGTTGCCGGATATGTAGGTTGCCAGACTGTACGTTCTTTAAGGGAGTTTGACAACTGGGAAAACCCTACCTTCCTAGATGACATTGCAAGGACTTTGGGAGCAGAACCGGTTAACTTCCCCATGAAGCTGAAGTGCTGTACCGGGGCCATGAATATGACCTCTCCCGAAATGACGATTTCTTCCATATATCCAATAATAAAGAGTGCCCAGGAAGCGGGCGCGGATCTCATAATAACCCCTTGTCCCCTGTGTCAATTAAACCTTGATGCCTATCAGGTGAAGGTAAATAAAACATATGGCACCAAATTTAATATGCCGGTATTATTTTTTACTCAATTAATGGCTGTTGCCTTCGGTTTAGATCGAAAAAGGCGGGTCTTGACTACTGTATCGTTTCACCAGATAAGGTTCTAAAATAGCGCCTCCCTGGATAATGTTGACATATATGGCAAATACTTTTTGCACAAATTATTAAAGAAAATAGAAATATGAAGCAGGAAAACAAGAGTTTTAGGAGAATACAATTAAGTATACAAAAGACATAAATACTTACTGGCACCCGCAAACATATAGATAGAGGCGGGGCAGTCCAGTACAATGCGGATTTTTTAAATTGCTTAGTCATCTAGACAATATTGAAAAAAATCACATGCATTTGAGGAAATGATGCACAAGTGATAGGTTGGCAGCTAGTAATTCAGCAAGTCAAGTTACACAAGCCAACCAAATCCGTGTAAGCTGGGCCTTGGCTAAGTAGTATATCTCTATAAGTGTCTGGGTTCACAAAATTGGGACAGAAGTCCAAATTTTAAAAAGAACAAGGAGGCGTGTTGTAAGATGGCATTAGTTCAACCACATGGTGGTAAACTGACCCCTGTACTGGCTCCCAAGGAGCAACGTGCAGAACTGAAAGCAAAAGCTGAATCCCTACCAGTAGTTCGTATGACTTCCCGTGAATCTTCTGACTGCTTGATGCTGGGTATGGGAGCATTCTCTCCCCTGACTGGTTTCATGACTCAGGCTGACTACGAAGGCGTTGTAAACAACAACCACCTGGCCAATGGTTTGGCATGGCCCCTACCCGTAACCTTAGCAGTAACCACTGAGCAGGCTGAAGCCATTGCTCCTAATAGTGAAGTTGCTCTGGTTGATGACGAAACCGGCGAATACATTGGTATCATGACTGTTACCGACAAGTATGGTTATGACAAAGTAAAAGAGTGCAATGCTTCCTTCTTCACTGACGATGCTGACCACCCTGGCGTTCAGAAAGTTATGGCTGCTGGCGATGTTTATCTTGGTGGCCCCATCGTTACCTTCTCCGAAATGGGTTATGATGAGAAGTATGCCGGCTACTATGCTACTCCTGCTGAAACCCGCGAATTGTTTGAGTCCAAAGGCTGGAATACCGTTTGTGCATTCCAAACCCGTAACCCTCTGCACCGCTCCCACGAGTTCCTGTGCAAGATTGGTAACGAAGTATGCGATGGCCTGTTCTTACACCCCATCGTTGGTAAACTGAAGAAGGGTGACATCCCTGCTGAAGTTCGCTTTGAAGCTTATAAAGCTCACATGAAGTATTACTTCAACGAAAAGACCATCGAAATGCGCGTATATCCTATGGAAATGCGTTATGCTGGTCCTAAAGAAGCTATCCTGCACGCTATCTTCCGTCAGAACTTTGGCTGCAGCCACATCCTTGTTGGTCGTGACCACGCTGGTGTAGGCAGCTACTATACTCCTTACCAGGCTCAGGAAATCTTCGACCAGTTTGCACCTGGCGAAATCCTGTGCCAGCCCATTAAAGTTACTTCCGCTTACTACTGCCGCAAGTGTGACGGTATGGCTACTGAAAAGACTTGCCCACACGGTCCTGAAGATCGCGTAGCTATCAGTGGTACCAAGGTTCGCGAAATGTTTGGCAGAGGCGAGCTTCCCCCACTCGAGTTTGGTCGTAAGGAAGTTCTGGAAATCCTCACCCAGTACTACCAAGGTCTGGACGCTGGCAAGTAAATATAATTTTATTCCCCCGGCTGTTAGGGTGTGGAGGTAATTCTCTGCAATATTCTACAGCATTCGATAAAGTAGTTCTGTCTGATAGTTGACAAAAGATGTCTTTTACATTCACCAACCGGTGCAAAAGTTTTATAACCGTCGGTATAGTATGCTATACCGACGGGACTTACCCCTTGCTGATGGTAGAGACCAGATCGGAGGAGGTGGTTTAGCCCGGAGGAAAAAACCATTTATTGAGAAATGTGTAAAGATACTGTCAAATTAACCAAGTCGGAGTTTTCCGATATCTGCTTTAAGGATCCGTTGCACCGGCGGTAGGGAAGACAAGTTATATCATAGAGCGAAGAACAGTACCAATTAATTAAGTAATTAAAGACGAAATGTCTTTAAAATTAGTAACAGGGAGGTAAAAAAATGCCTAGCTTTGTAATTGCTGAAAAGTGCGATGGTTGCAAGGGTCAGGATAAAACCGCTTGCATGTACATCTGCCCCAACGACCTGATGGTTCTTGACAGAGAAATAATGAAAGCCACCAACCGTGACGTGTCACAGTGCTGGGAGTGCTACTGCTGTGTTAAAATTTGCCCTCAGCAGGCTATCGACGTTCGTGGTTATGCTGACTTTGTTCCCATGGGTGCTAGCTGTGTGCCCTTAAGAAGCTCCGACAGCATTATGTGGACCGTTAAGTTCCGTAATGGTATGTTGAAGCGCTTCAAATTCCCCATCCGTACCACTGCTGAAGGCGAAGCTGTTCCTGATGGCGGTTACACCGTAGACCAGGATGACCTGAATAACCAACTTCTGTTCACCGAGCCCTACTCTGTAGGTACTGCTGAACTGCCTGCTTTAAAGAAGTAATTTAGATAATTAACTATCGGAGGAGGTTAATATATAATGCCGAACTTGAAACTGTAGTAGTTAATACCGACATTTTAATTCTCGGCGGCGGTATGGCAGCTTGCGGCGCAGCCGTTGAAGCAGCTTACTGGGCCAAGAAAAACGGTGACCTGAAGATTACATTGGTTGACAAGGCCGCTATGGACCGTTCCGGTGCTGTTGCTATGGGTCTTTCCGCTATCAACCAATACCTGGGAATCGCTAAAGGCGACAACACCGTTGAAGATTATGTAAAATATGTTAAGAACGACCTCATGGGTATCGCCCGTGATGACCAAGTCGCTGACATCGCCCGTCACGTTGACTCTTCCGTTCACCTGTTCGAGAAGTGGGGCCTGCCCATCTGGACTAACGACGAAGGCAACTACGTTCGTGGTGGTCGCTGGCAGATCATGTTAAACGGTGAATCCTACAAGATTATCGTAGCTGAAGCTGCTAAGAACGCCCTTGGCACCGACAACATCTACGAGCGCGTATTCATCACCGAGCCCATCATGGATGGAGACAGAATCGCTGGTGCAGTAGGCTTCAGCACCCGTGAAAATAAAGTATATGTATTCAAGGCTAAAGCTGTTCTGGCTTCCATGGGTGGCGCAGTAGGCGTATTCAAGCCTCGTTCCACCGGTGAAGGTCTTGGCCGTTCCTGGTATCCTCCTTTTAGCTCCGGTTCCTCTGCTTACTTCACCATGGCTGCCGGCGCTGAAATGACTTGCCAAGAAGTTCGCTTTATCCCTGTACGCTTTAAAGATGCTTACGGCCCAGTAGGAGCTTGGTTCCTGCTCTTCAAATCCCGTGCTACCAATGCTATGGGTGAAGAGTACATGGTTACCCGCAGAGATGAATTAGCTAACTGGGTCCCTATGGCTCCGTTAAGCCTATCCCTGCTAACCTGCGTAACTACCTCGGTATGCTGGATGTAAGTGAAGGCAAAGGCCCCATCTACATGCAGACTGCTGAAGCTATTGCTAACTTAGCTAAGAAATACGAAGACGATCCTAAGGCCTTCAAGAAGAAAATGAAAGAGCTTGAAAGCGAAGCTTGGGAAGACTTCCTCGATATGACTGTATCTCAGGCTATCCTGTGGGCAGCTTGTGACATCGCTCCTGAAGAAAAAGCTTCCGAAATTGCTGCTGCTGAGCCTTACTTCATCGGCTCTCACTCCGGTGCTTCCGGTGCTTGGGTTTCCGGTCCTGCCGATCTGGCTCCTGCTGAGTACCAGTGGGGCTACACCAATATGACCACCGTTAAGGGTCTGTTCGCCGCTGGCGATGCTTCTGGCGCTTCCAGCCACAAGTTCTCCTCCGGTTCCCACGCTGAAGGTCGTATTGCTGCTAAGTCCATGGTTAAGTTCGTAGTTGAAAACAACGAGCAGCCTGCAGTTGACGATGCTAAAGTAGAAGAGCTGGTTGCTAAGACTCTGAAGCCTATGGCTGTATTTGAAGAGTTCTCCGGCTTTACCACTGATGCTGATGTTAACCCCAACTACATCCTGCCCAAAATGTACATGTTCCGTCTCCAGAAGATGATGGACGAGTACGCCGGCGGTGTTGTTGCTAACTTCACCACCAGCAAGGCCCTATTAGAAAAAGGTCTTGAGTATCTGACAATGTTGAAAGAAGACAGTGCTAAACTGGCTGCTCGCGACCTGCACGAGTTAATGAGAGCTTGGGAAAACATCCACAGAACCCTGCAGGCTGAGTCCCACATCCGTACTGTAATCTTCCGTGAAGAAACTCGTTTCCCTGGCTACTACTTCCGTGCTGACATTCCTGCTATCAACCCTGAGTGGGAAGTATTCTGCAACTGCAAATACGATGCTGCTTCCGGTGAGTGGGAAATGATTAAGCGCCCCATCATCCGTCTGGTTGACTAATTTCATAGAAAAACTTAGTTAAATATTTACAACAGGCCCGTGGCCAACTACGGCCACGGGTCGTCTTAATTAATGTACGGCCTTGGTGCAACGCGCTTTTGGGGCCCAGTAGTCCAGGTGGCCTTATGGCGCCTGGTTTTTTATTTTACCCTGTCAGGGTATGGCAAAAATGTAATTATTATTAAATTATTATTGTTCACCTATCCACTGGCTTAAGGCCAACAGACAACTGGACTAGGGAGTGAGAAAATGGCAAATAAAAGCATATTAGTTGTAGGTGGCGGAATTGCAGGTATAACAGCTGCAGTTGAGGCTGCCGAAGTAGGGTATGAGGTCTTCTTAGTTGAAAAGAATGCCTATCTAGGTGGTAAAGTATCTCAAATTAATGAGTACTTCCCCAAACTATGTCCGCCCAACTGCGGATTGGAAATAAACTTCCAAAGAATAAAAAGAACTCCAATATTAGAGTTATCACCCTGGCTGAAGTGGAAAATATCTCCGGCCAGGAAGGTAACTTTGATGTTACTGTTAAGATTAACCCACGCTATACCACAGAAGGTTGTACCGGCTGTGGCAAGTGTGCGGAAGTATGTCCTGTGGAAAGGGCTAATGACTTTAACTTTGGTTTAGACAAAACCAAAGCTGCTTATCTGCCCCAACCCTTTGCTTTCCCCATGAAGTATGTAATTGACAGTGCTGTATGTCTGGGTGCTTCCTGCGGCAAATGCGTTGAGGCTTGTGAAGTTAAGGCTGTGGACCTGGCTATGGCTGCAAAAACTATGAATATCAACGTTGGCGCAGTAATCTGGGCTACAGGTTGGGATTCCTATGATATTGCTAAGCTGCATAATTATGGTAGTGGTACGGTAGCAAATGCCATTTCCAACATTATGATGGAAAGATTAGCTGCCTTACAGGGCCCACCAACGGTAAAATCCTTCGCCCATCCGATGGTAAAGAGCCTAAGAATATTGCCTTTGTACAGTGTGCGGGTTCCCGTGATGAGAACCACCAGAAGGCATGCTCCTCTGTATGCTGTATGGCAACACTGAAGCAGATTACCTATGTTAAGAAGCAATACCCAGATGCTAAGGTAACCATTTACTATATGGATATCAGAGCCATGGGTAAGCATGAAGATTTCTATAATAAAGTTCAAGAATATGATATTACCATGATTAAGGGTAAGCCTTCTGAAATCAAAGAAGATGCTGAATCCAAGGATGTAATTGTGTTGAGTGAAAACCAGATTACCCAAGAAATCACCGAACTTAAATACGACATGGTAGTTTTGGCTACCGGCATGGCTCCTGCCACTGCCGCCGCCCAAATACCTGCTGCAGCAGCCTATGATGTGGATGGATTTGTAGTTAACAGCTCCGATGCTCCTGGCATTTACGGCGCAGGCTGTGTTGCCAAGCCCGGTGATGTTGCCTCTTCCGTTCAAGGTGCTACAGCTGCGGTTATTAAAGCCATACAATCTACGGTGAGGGGGTAAGACAATGGCTAAAAAACAAGGATTCTTTCTATGCACCGGTTGTGGCATTGGCGAAGCCCTCGATGCAGCGGCCTTAACCAAAGTTGCAGCCAAAGAATATAAAGTGCCTACTTGCAAAGAGCACAGCTATCTTTGTTCTGCAGAAGGTGTAGAATTAATAAAAGCTGCAGTTGAAGAAAAGGACATGGACGGCATTATCATTGCTGGCTGCTCCAACCGTGTTAACGCAGATGTATTTAAATTTCCTGGTGTTTTAGTTGACCGTGTAAACCTGCGTGAACAGTGCATCTGGGTTCACGAAGCAGATGACGAAGATACCCAAATGCTGGCTGAAGACCAAATTCGTATGAGTTGTGAAAAGATTAAAGCTGGTGTTGCTCCTGAACCTTTCGTTGGCGAAAACTTATCCAAAACAGTACTAGTAGTTGGCGGCGGCTTAGCTGGTATGACTGCAGCCTTAGAAGCTGCAAAAGCAGGTTACCCCGCAGTATTAGTTGAAAAGGAAGCAGCTCTGGGCGGCTGGTTAAATAGTGTTTATAAAACCACACCAATGGCTTCTCCCTTTACTACTCCTGAAGATCCTAACCTTGCTGGACGTATTGCCGAAATCGAAGCTAATGCTAACATTAAGGTATACACCGGTGCTGTTATTGAGAAAATCGCTGGCGGTCCTGGCATGTTTGATGCTGAGATTAACCAGGGTGGCAGCGTGGTAGCCGAGAGAGTGGGAGCTATCGTTCTCGCAACAGGTTCTAAGCCTAACATAGCCAAGCTGGATTACCTTGGCTATGGCAAGTACGCTAATGTTATTACCCATGCTGATTTTGAAGCTATGGCTAAGGCCGGCAATATTGGTGCTAAGAAAGTTGCCTTTATCCAGTGCGCCGGTTCAAGGGATGCTGAGCGTTTAGCTTACTGCTCCGCGGCTTGCTGCATAGAAACCTTAAAGCAGACAATTATCTTAAAAGAGCTGGCACCGGAGGCCCAGGCCTATGTATTCTATAAGGATATCCGCAGCTCTGGACAATATGAACATTTCTATAAGGCTGGGCAGGATACCGGTGCTGTCTTTATTAAAGGTGATATCAAAGAGATTAAAGAAGTTGGTGGTAAGCTGGCTATTGAGTCTGAAGATATCCTCCTTGGAGGCAATGCCTGGTAGAAGATATTGATTTAGTAGTACTTGCTAACGGTATGATTCCTAGCAACAAGGCCACCGAAGCTATCGTTGCTGCTGCCGGTGAAGGCGATGCCGCTGCTGAAGCTGCCGCTACCCAGGAAGCTGCAGAAAGTATTCTGAAGCTACAATACAGACAGGTCCTGAACTTCCTAACCTGAAGTACGGCTTCCCTGATTCTCACTTTATTTGCTTCCCCTATGAGACCCGCCGTACCGGTATCTATGCTGCCGGTAGTGTGAGAGCTCCTATGGATATGGCTAAAGCCGTTGGTGATGCCACTGGTGCTGCTCTGAAGGCCATCCAGTGTGTTGAAGCCACTGCCGGTGGTGCCGCTGTTCATCCAAGAAGCGGCGACCTGTCCTATCCTGAATTTGCTCTCCAGCGCTGCACCCAGTGCAAGAGATGTACTGAAGAGTGTCCCTTTGGTGCAATCAACGAAGATGCTAAGGGCAACCCTCTGCCCAACCCAACCCGTTGCAGACGCTGTGGTACCTGTATGGGTGCTTGCCCAGAGCGTATTATCTCCTTTAAGAACTACTCGGTAGCAATGGTTGGCAACATGGTTAAGGCTGTTGAAGTTCCTGAAGAGGACGAAGAAAAGCAAGAATTCTGATCCTGGCCTGCGAAAACGACGCTATGCCTGCCCTGGATATGGCCGGTATTAATCGTTTGAAGTATAATTCCTGGGTACGTATTGTTCCGGTAAGATGCCTAGGCTCCCTGAACCTGGTATGGATTGCTGACTCCATGTCCAAGGGCTTTGATGGTGTACTGCTGTTAGGCTGCAAGCATGGCGATGATTACCAGTGCCACTTCATGAAGGCTCTGAGATTGCTGAAATCCGTCTTTCCAAGGTTTCTGAGACCCTTGACCGCTTAGGTCTTGAGTCCGAGCGTGTACGCATGATGCAGATCAATATCATGGATTATGCTGAGTTGCCTGGTATCCTTGATAAGTTTGCTGAAGATCTCGAAGAATTCGGACCCAACCCCATGAAAGGCTTCTAACATATAAAATTCCCCGCCTCATGGCGGGGAATTTTTCAGCCTGTTGAAAAAGATTCAACTGGGTTTTAATAATCCCGAACAGCGACATTCGA
>AWVY01000036.1 GCA_004143605.1 Desulforamulus aquiferis | reverse complement strand
TTGCATTCATCATCTACTGTTTAGTTTTCAAAGACCGCCTGTCCTCTCGGCCAGGAATTACATCTTACCATGTCCCCGACTCTGTTTCAAGTGCAAGTTTTTGGTAATTTCCTTTGATTGCCTTCAACAAGTGGTAATTTTTTCTCTACCACCTTGCAACGACTTTGTTAGTTTAGCACGACTAATATTGTTTGGCAAGAAAAATATTTTGTAAATGAGCAGCTTTATTATAATTTTGTCTTAAGGTGAACAAAGGAGATATAAAATGAGTCAGAGCTCCATCCCTGACTCATTCGTTGGCTCAATCATGTAGTGATAGTGGCGGCAATGTCTTAAGATTGATTTGGCTAAATAAGGTTTGCAAGGCAATAGAAATATTTCTGGAGGGAAAGATTTTTTTTGGGTAGACAGTTTATTTAGATTGGCTACGGAAGCATCTGAACCTATGGACACAACACTTATATTTATATTTGATTGTTGATTCAGCCAGCGGGAAATAGTTGTCAGACTGGATTCGGGGTAGTTGCCGTCACTTAGAATAATCACATTCAATGGAGATGAGTCTAGTGAGTGATGATTCAACCATTTCCTTAGCTGATCCATATCGGTTTTTCCAGAGGCCCAAAAATATGGGGTCTCATTAAAGTCCGACAATTCAACAGCATGAACATGCTCATTCCAGGTGAAAATTTGTACTCTGCAAAACACAGGCGCATACTTCTTTTGCGATGCGTACTCTCTGATAAAAGTAATCAAACTTCTTGCTGTAGTCAACTTACCCATTTCCCTCATACTTCCAGAAATATCTAGCACAACGTATAATGTCTCTGCCGACACAATTCAACCTCCTCAAATTATTGATTATGTTAGTTGGTATAACTATTTTTTGTTTATTTGCTAAATAGGTATTTAGGGACTCCAGATAAGTTATTTTCGACAACAAGTGATAAATACCTGTTCCAATATTTGTGATTATTTGTACAATGATCCTATTAAAACCATAGGGCACTTCCGGTTAAGGGATTACCCTACTGCTGATAATCTTTGGAAGGTGTTTAAAATATTTTTGACAAAAATATTTTCTAGCATACAATACAATATATACCCATACGGGTATAGGTATATAGGTTTGCGAGAGGTGGTTCAACAATGAGGACTTTATTCATGAAAACCAACCGAATTTATACACCCCTAAGAAAATATGCCTGGCTATTTGTTATCCTTGTTGCATTTGGGGGGTTATGGTTCCCCAAATTAGGTTTATTGATCATTCCAATAATGTTATCCTTGGCTGTTTTGGGTTTTGCCAAGGGCAAATACTGGTGTGGCAATTTCTGCCCCCACGGCAGTCTTTTTGACTTTATTCTTATGCCCATAAGCAGATTTAAAAAATCCCCTTCTCTTTTAGGCACATTTTAATGTCTTTGCTTGTTTTTAGCCTATTTATGTACATTTTAGTTAGTAGATTAGTAGATGTAATTGGTATCCTAGGCACAGCTCCCTTTTTAGATCAACTGGGTTTAGTTTTTGTTATGAACTATTTCGTGGTGACTATAATTGGAAGTGTTTTGGCAGTACTAATTAATCCAAGAACTTGGTGTTACTTCTGCCTATGGGAACCTTTCAAAGGCTCTTTTATAAATTGAGCAAAATAATGGGGCTAGGTAAAAGAACTGATCTTAAAATTTCTGTTTCAAATAAAGACTTATGTCGCTCCTGCGGTAAGTGCTCAAAGGTATGTCCAATGCAACTGGCCCCTTATAAAGAGTTCTCCGATAAAAATCAGATTGATAATGAACACTGTATTCGCTGCTCAACATGTGTAAAAAATTGTCCAGTAGAAATTCTCTATCTAGGTACAGAAGAAGAAGCAAAAGGGTGTAATCTTGAAATAAGCAGAAAATAAGGCAAATTGGCTAATCCTAAGAACACAATACCCCTCATCTTTTTTTCAATAGGTGAGGGGTTTGATGTTGATGCAAGATTTTTATTTTTATGGTTATATTAAAGCTAAATTACTTTCCTAATATGAAATGTATAAAATCCTTTCAAGGGGTAGTTTACTTTTATGAATAAAAAACTGAAGATAGCCATCATAGGTTCCGGTCCTGCTGGCTTGGCATGTGCCCTTGAATGTGAAAGACTTGGCGTAAATGCAGACGTCTTTGAAAGGGACAAATCTGTTGGGTGGATTTGGCCCTCTGTATCGGTACAACTAAATATATTTGAGAGTAAAATGAAAGATATCAGGAAGTATATGGCCAAAAGTTATGGTTTAGATATTAAGCCCCTGTTTGAATGTAATCATTTTGTATTAAAATCTCCTAACGCTAGGGCTGAGGTTTCAGGAAATCTAGGCTATTTTTTAGCCCGGGGAAAATATGTTGATTCACTAGAAAACCAATTACTCCGAGAGCTTCAGCAAACTGCTATGCATTACAACAGACCTGCTGATTATAAAGAATTATCTAAAAAATACGATGCCGTGGTAATTGCCACAGGCAAAGAAACTGTAGCAAAGGAGCTTGGCGTATGGGAGCAGAAGGATCTTGTTAATATCTATGGTGGCCTTGCCTTAGGTGATTTTACACCTGGCTCCTCCACTATATATTTTAATACCGATTATTCTGGAACAGGTTATGCCAGGGTAACTCCTATCAATAACACCCAGGCTGTGGTAAAAATCTATAACTTTGAGAGCAGCATATCTGAAATAGATTCCAATTTTACTCATTTCTTGGCTACAGAAGGTCTTGAGCACCTTGAGTTCTTATACCATATTAAGCCACCGCCATTTTCCGTCGGAAAGGTAACAAGGTTTCAAAAAGATAATATCTATTTAACAGGTCGTGCAGCAGGCTTAACGGAAAGGTTAACTGGTATAGGCAGTGTAGGAGCACTGATTAGCGGGATATTTGCAGCAAGGGCAATCATCAAGGGAAAAGAATATGAAGCTATGGTAAAACCACTTCAGGATCACATTGAAAATATCTCAGCCTTTAGGGACCGGATGAAAAGCCTAACCAATAAAGATTTCGACAGAATAATAACATTAATAGACACCCCCGGGGTCAAGCAAACAATCTATAATAGCGGATTTAATTTAACAGATATCTTCGGAAGCGTCATAAAGAAAGTAAACAAGTTAATATCGGCAGAATAAAAAAGAGGACAACTTAAAGTCATCCCCTTACTCTTATTCATTAGAAAGGTTTAGCGGATAAAATTAAAGAACTTCTTAGCTTCCTTTTCTGGTGGCTTAATGGAACCCTTGCCTTGTTCAATAACCTTCATAAGCCAGGCCATGTTTTTACCAAGAACCCGCATAATTTGAACGCCCTCTTCATCCTGTACTGCTTCTCCTGGTCTAGTTCCATGAATAACATTCCAGTAATTTGACGTAGGCATAAACATTTCTGAGTAAAGGATATAATTGTTAAGCTGTTCAAAGGTTGGTAGCCCGCCGGAGCGTCTTACGGCCACCACCGATGCACCAATTTTATGCCTTAACATCCCGTTATTACTACCTGCCACATAGAAGGCCCTATCTAAAAATGATTTCATAGTGCCTCCAATGGCTGAATAATGTACAGGTGATCCTAGAATAATGCCATCAGCATTTTTCATCATCTGAATCCATTCATTAACCGCATCCGAAATAGCACATCTTTCATTTTTATTCTTAGCACATTGGCCACAGGCAATACAGCCCCTTATCTCCTTGTTGCCCACGTGAATAATTTCAGTCTCAATACCCTCTTTGATTAGTTCATCAGCCACGATTTTGATGGCTTGGTAGGTATTTCCTTCTTTGTGAGGACTTCCATTAAAAGCTACTACTTTCATTGTTTTCCTCCTTAAAATTATAAGATACTATCACCTTTTTCCTAGGAGTATAGCTCATTATTAAATATAGAACAAGTATGCACTTTTAGGTAAGTTAACTTACCTAAAGGTAACCTTCTGATTTTTGTGTCAGCCTTTTCAAGGGAGGCTTCTCTTGACTTATGATATGATCCCGAATGGCTTTTACACAATTCTCAATATCCTTTTGTTCCAGGTGCTTAATAATTTCATAATGATCCCTGGCGGTTTTATCTAGATTGCCCGTTAACTTGGTATCAATAACCATGGCTATGCGCAATTGCAAGTGCAGATCTTGCAAAATCTTAACCCTTCTGGCACTACCGGATCTTTGCCACAAATAGCTGTGAAACTCAACATCCTTTTCGTTAAGCATAATCATTTTATTGGCAAATTCGTCTTCGCCCTTAGATATTACAGTCATCTCATCACTATGGCCTTTAGCTCGAGATATCATAATTTGTAAGCTTGTCTTCATTAATAAGAATTTCAATCACACTGTTTTCCATCAACAGTCTGATATCAAATATTTCTGCAACATCACTCATGGTAAACTTAACCACAAAGTTACCCTTACGGGGAATTGACTTGATTAATCCCTGACTAGCTAATTCTTGAATACTTTCTCTCACGGGGGCCCTGCTAATCCCCAGCAAATCAGCTATATCAGACTCCACAATTCTTTCCCCGCCCTTCAATTCCCCCAAAAGAATCTTATCCCTTAAATATTTTGAAACGATGGTGTTTAAACTAGTATTTGTCAGCTGTTTATATTGTTCCATTTAACACCTCTCCATTATTCCACCACTGGCTAAATCATTTGGGAACATTTTGCCCCCTCCTTTGGTCTCTTAGGAATTTACTGCCGAATGGCAGTAGTCGACTCCCCTATTACGAACAAATCTACTTAAAAATCCCTGGTACGAGGATTTTGTGAATTGCCAAATATTTGCTCCGGTGGACCCTGCTCTAAAATTGCTCCTCCATCCATAAACAAGATTCTGTCAGCCACCTCCCTGGCAAAATCCATTTCATGGGTAACCAAAAGCATGGTCATTTCCCCCTCGGATGCTATCTCCTTAATAACTGCCAAAACTTCCCCTACCAATTCTGGATCTAAGGCTGAGGTTACCTCATCAAACACCATCACCTTCGGCTTCATAACAAGGGCCCTGGCTATGGCTACCCGTTGTTGTTGACCTCCTGACAATTGGGATGGATAATGTTCCATCCTTTCACCCAGTCCAACCTTTTTCAACATGGCAACTGCATGCTCCTTAGCCTCTTCCTTTGACAAACCAAGTACATGAATGGGGGCTTCAGTGACATTTCGCAAAACATTCATGTGAGGGAACAGGTTGAACTGTTGAAAAATCATACCTATTTTACTTCTTATCCGATGTAAGTGTTTTTCGTCAGCCGCCATTAGCTGATCATTTACTTCCTTGTGCCAGAGCATTTCCCCATCCACCTCAATGGTTCCAGCGTCCGGTCTTTCCAAGGTCATTAGCAAACGACCCAGGGTTGTCTTGCCCGAGCCGCTAGGCCCAATGAGGGCCACCTTTTCATTGGGAGCTATATCAAGGCTAAGATCATTAAGCACCCTAAGACTTCCGAAGGATTTGCTGATATTCCGATACTTTATAATTGGCTTGGTTATATTCAATTTCATAAAGTCACCTTCCTTATCTCCTGTTCAACTTTGTTTCCAAACGTTGAACCCCTATGGAGGAGATATAGCTTAGCACTAAAAACAATATACCTACAATGGTAATCGGTTCCAGATATCTAAATGACTGGGCGCCGGTTATTTTCGCAACTTGAAGTATCTCCACCAATGTAATGGCTGAAAGCAGCGGTGTTTCTTTAAACATACCAATTAAATAATTCCCCATCACAGGCAAAATGGGAGGAATAGCTTGTGGAAGTATGATTTTAATCCAAGTACGGCTCTTTGAAAAATTTAAGGCCCTCGCTGCTTCCCATTGCCCCTTAGGTATAGCCTCAATTCCACCTCTGTAAACTTCCGATAAATAGGTGGCATAATGAATGCCCAGGGCAATTACGCCAGCTGCAAAGGGGGATAGGGATAGTCCATAGTTAGGAAAAACATAAAATATAAAATAAACTTGTGCCAACAGAGGTGTGCTTCTGATAAATTCTATAATTCCAGCGGTAACTAAAGATAAGGGTTTACACCTAGATCGTCTTGCCATAGTAAGGGGCAAGCCAAGGAGACAAGCCAAAAAAAATCCAACAAAGGTTGCGCTTATAGTTATTTTAAGGGCCCCTAAAAGCTCCGGTATGAAACTCAAGGTATAATTCCAATCCCACATAGTTAAGCCCTCCCTCTAACCAATGTTCTCTCCAACCAACGAACCCCAAGGGTAAAGGGTATGGCGATAATAAAATAGAGCAGTAATACAAGGGCAAAGGTTTCTGTAGTTCTCAGGGTGGTTGATCGTATCATAACCCCCTGGAACATTAAATCTGATAGAGTAATTAAAGACACCAGGGAAGTACCCTTCAACATTTCAATGAAGGTATTGCCAAAGGGTGGTAACATCCTTAAAAAAGCTTGGGGCAAGATAATCCTTTGTATAATTTGCACTCTGGTCATATTTAAAGAAATACCTGCCTCGGTCTGACCCTTGGGTATGGCTAATATTGAACTCCTAACTATTTCTGAAGCATAAGCACCATAGTGTAAGCCTAAGGTTAATACCCCCGCCTGCATGGCAGTTAATTCTATGCCAAAGAAGGGTAATACAAAATAGGCCCAGAACAATTGCACCAGTAAGGATGTACCCCGGAAAAACTCCACAAAAACCGTTGCCAGGAATCTGACCGGCCGATACTTTGAAAGACGAGCAAATCCGACTATAAAGCGATAATCAGTGCCAAGGAGGCCGACAAGGCTGTCAACAGCAAGGTGATCCGTACGCCAGGCAGCAGTCCTGGTAGCAACTCAAATATGATAATCACACTCCTTTTACTTACCGACAAGTTCGGAGTTAGCCGGAGGTATCAAAGGATACCTCCGGCCTGTTGATTATTGACCTGACAGTACCTTTTCCACCGTCATATCCCCTGGAAACTCCTGCTCAGTAAAGCCAAATTCCTTTAATATTTCGAGAAGTTGTCCTGATTGCTTCAGCTTTTCCAGTTCCTGGTTATATGCCTCAGCAAAATCCTTATCCTCTTTTCTAAAGGCAGCTGCACCGAAAGACTGGGCTGCTTTTCCATCAATAATTGGTTGAGTAAAATCCATAACCCTCTCAACTAGAGTCCTTAGCGTTATCCAACATGGTCTGTAAAGCAGGACCGGACATGGTAATAACGTCCACCCTGCCGGCCTGGAGGGCAGCTAAGGCGGAAGGTTGATCCGGAACTGTTACAATCTGCTCTTTGGCTACACCGGATTTCACCACCATATCAAATTCTACGGCACCAGCCATAACACCAATCTTCACCTTGGAGTTGGCTGCAATATCCTGATAGCTATGCAAATTCAATGGATTGCCAGCCTTTACAGCTATAGCCTCACCAATTGTATACTCAGGGTTAGCAAACTCAACTTCCTTGCTCCGGGGCTCAGTGATATACATTCCGGCAGTGATGACATCAAAACGGTTAGCTTTGAGACCTGGAATCAAAGAACCGAACTCAGTAAGTACACCATTCATTTCTTGAATGCCCATATTATTAAAGATAGCTCTGGCAACTTCAACGGCTTCGCCAGTTAGCTTTCCATCCGGGGTGGCATATGCATAGGGTGCTTCATTGGCAAAACCCACCGTTATATAGCCTTGACTCTTTGCCTTTTCCAAGGTGCTTTCTGCCTTTACATTCTCCCCACCCTGCTCTTTAGTGTTGCCTCCGCAGCCTACCAGCATAAGAGCCAACATAAAGCTTACAACTAATCCAAACAGCATTCTTTTTTTCATTCAAAATCCACTCCTTCATCATTAATTAATGAAATATTTAAAACCTTCTAACCCCCTTTGTCCCTTGAATTTAACCTCTTTATAAACTGTACCGACATCCAGAATATTTACTGGCAAAAAGATTAACCTCTTCCTTAATTTGCTCGGGATTTTCCTGTTCAATAATTAACCTCTTAAAGAAATCAGCAATTCTTTTCATTTCCTGTTCCTCCATTCCCCTACGGGTAACCTCAGCAGTACCAATCCTTAGCTCCCTATCTAACTGGCCAAAATCGTCGGAACAAAGGATATCTGAACTCTCCAAAATCTTGGATATGTGAACTCCACTGCCATATTTACTAACATCCACAAGAATAAGATGGGTTTCTGAATAGCCCTTTGTTGCGCCAATAACTGTCAAGCCGGCTTCTTCCATGGCCTTGCCAGGGTCTTTGAGTTTCTAATTATTTGTTCTCCATAGGCCTTGCCAAACTCTTTCATCTCCAGCATCCCCACAGCCAAGGCCGGCAGCCTGTTTAAATGGTGACTGGTAACCAGGGACGCAAGTACATTCCCTACTCGCTCATAAATATTAAAATCTCTGGTAGCGATGAACCCACCCTGGGGGCCGGGAAAGGATTTGTGGGTGCTGCCAAACATGATGTCCGCTCCCTGGTCAAGGGGGTTTGGATAAACCCCGCCGGCAATCAGACCAGTGACATGGGAAGAGTCATGGGCTACAAGTATTCCCATTTTTTCAGCTACGGCCTTTATTTCTGCCACAGGCTCAGGAAACAGCATGCCCGAACCTCCGAAAATTACCATTGCCGGCCTGCATTCTTGCATCTTCAATCAGCATTGCCAGGTCAACTATTCGGTTTTGATCAAAGGGAATGTCGTCAAACTCCAGTGTTTGCCCAAAATGGGGTGCTCCTACCATCAGCTGTGCCATTCCATGGCCCCAATCCCTTAAATGTATTTCCAAAACAAGATCTCCAGGGGACAGCAGGCCCAATATGGTTGCAATACCGGCAACATGTCCGCTAACCGGCCTTAAATCAACATAGTCAGCCTTAAAGACCTCACCCACCAGTTTTTGAGTCTTAGCCTCTAGCTCCTGGATATATCTATTACCCCTATACTCCCTGGCTGTTAAATCTACCCCGCATAACAGCCATACCTGTTCCCCAGGTCCGAGGTAAGATAATTGCGAACTGTTTGACTGGAATAATTTTCAGAGGCTATTAGGTTTAAGCACTGCTGACGGTAAGCTTCATGCTGTTTGATGAGTAAATTTATCTCTTCTAAATTGTTAAACATTCCCCACTCTCCCTCTCTTCTACTGTCCCTGACATATTAGGAGTTTGTCCCCTGTAAAAAGGCCAATGTATTCCTTACATGCATTTCAACACCCGTTGCCAGGGTATCTTCGTCAATATTAAACTGGGGGTGATGATGGGGATAATCAGTGCCCTTCTCCTTGTTGCCCGTCCCGATAAAGAAAAAGGCACTGGGAACCCTACGGCTAAACTCCGCAAAATCTTCCCCTGCCATAACCAACTGGGGCACCACATTTTGATCACAACCAAGGGTTTTTGGGCAGAAATTCTAACCAGTTCAACCATGGATGGGTCATTAATTATGCTGGGGTTACTGGGTATGTAGGTTAATGAATATTTAGTGCGGGTAGCTGTACAAATACCACCTATGATTCTCTCAAAACTAGCTTTCAGTTCTTCCTTCTTTTCGTCTTCATTTTCGTAAAGATAACGTATGGTACCCCCTAGCTCCACCTTGTCAGCTATAATATTTCTTCCTGTTCCTCCCTTGATTTTGCCAAAGATAATAAGGGTTGGACTAAGGACACTTACTTCCCTGGTCTGAAGCAGCTGTATGCTTTGCACAATGGTAGCTGCTGCCATAATGGGGTCTATGGAAGCCTGGGGAGAAGCAGTGTGTCCCCCCCGCCCATGGATGGTTAGCTCAAACTCCTCATTGCCTGCCATTGTTGGGCCAGCCACAACACCAATTTGCCGCTCTCTAAGGGTGTCCAGAGATGTAAGCCAAAGGCTGCGTCAACCCTAGGACTTTCCAAAATCCCTTCCTTAATCATATCTAGAGCCCCGGCAGTTTCCTCATTTGGCTGAAAAACAAATTTAATATTCCCATCGATCTGAGCCCTATACTTAGCCAATATCTTGGCTGTAACCATTAGCATAGCTGTATGTCCATCATGACCACAGGCATGCATTTTTCCCTCATGGAGAGATCTATAGCCGATATCGTTTAGTTCCGTTTGCTCCAGGGCATCCATGTCTGCCCTGAGCAAAAGCGTTTTACCCTGTTTTGCCCCCCTTAACAGTCCAACAACACCGGTTTTTGCAACATTTGTTACTTCCAAACCGCAGTCCCTCAAGTAATCTGCACCAGCTTTGAAGTCCTAACCTCTTCATAACCCAATTCAGGATGCATGTGTAAATCCCGTCGAAGGTTAATCAGCTCTTTATTTAATGAAGCTACTTCTTTTTTTATATCCAATATTAACCGCCCCCACTAAGAACTTCCTCTTAAATTGCTACTTGGTAATTAATCTCCTTGGAAAATCCACAAAGGTTTCACAACCATTTTCCGTTACCCTAAAGGGCTCGCTTATTTCAACCCCAAAGTCCTCGCACCAGATGCCTGGTATCAGGTGAAAAGTCATATTGGGTCGGAGAATAGTCATATCACCAGGTCGTAAGCTGCAGTATGCTCGCCCCAATCAGGTGGATAATTAAGACCCATTGAATAGCCAATGCGTGAATCCTTAATAAACCCACTTTTTTCTAGCACCCTTTTCCAGGCAGCCTCAATGGCTTGGCAGGTAATACCCGGCTTAATCACTGCTAGAGCAGCATTAATACCCTCCACTACAATCTCCGATAATTCCTTTACTTTAGGCAAAGGCTCTCCTAGGGAAAGGGTTCTGGCCAGGGGAGCATGGTAACGTTTATAGCAGCCAGCCAGTTCAAGGATTACTGTATCCCCTTTTTTATACTTATTATCACTCCAGGTCAGGTGAGGCGTGGAAGTTTTCTCCCCGGCTGGCAGCAGGGGAACGATGGCAGGATAATCTCCGCCAAACTCTGTTGTACCACTTATCTGGGCATGATAGATATTTGCAACCACATCGCATTCCCTAACTCCCTCATTGATTGAATCAATACCTGTTTGCATAACCCTTTCCACAATGCAGGCAGCTTTCTTCATACATTCAATTTCTTTTTCTGATTTAACAATCCGTACCCAATTGACCAGTAATGTACCATCCTTAAAACGTGCGTTGGATAATCCCAATTTTAATCTTTCATAGCACATGGCGGTAAAGTAGTATGTATCCATTTCAACTGCTATGGTTGAATTGGCCCGTCCTTTTTCCTTCAATATATCTGCTACAAAATCCATAGGATGCTTAATCAAGGATTGAACATAATCATCTGTGTAGGCTCTGATGTTATTGGGCTCGAGCCAGGTGGTAAGTCTGGCCCCGTTACCATCCTGTCCCCTGCCAACCAAATGGGCTGTGCTTCGTCAAGGAGGATGATCAAAAGCTGGTGAACATAAAAAGACCATCCATCATACCCTGTAAGGTAGTTCATATTGGCAGGGTCAGTTACCAGCAGTACATCAATACCCTGGTCATTCATTTTTTCCTTTACTTTCATTAGCCTTTGCTGGTATTCTGTCATATCAAATAGCTGCATTAATCCATCCACCCCTATCATTTACCTAATTACCTATCTCCGTCGATTGTCGATTGTCGACAATTCTTGGGAATAAAAAAAAGACAGGTAAACAGCTGTCTAGGCTGCTCACTCTGTCTTCTTTGACATTTTTAGTTGTTCTTCTTCTTTGAAGATCGTTGCACTTTGAATTGCTCTAATTATAATTTAGAAAACATCATCTGTCCATAGTTTTTCTGCTGGTCAATTATAAAGTATCGGTTGCTCTGTCTAGCTGATTACCCCTTACCTTTTTTACATTTTCCAATCCTTTTCATTGAAGCTCCCAGCCCGGTAACCATCTAAATCTAAGGTGACATATTTGAAACCATATTCCTTGAGTTTAATAGAAATCTCTTGGAGCAAATCCTCATTGAGTATTTTATTTATAGCCTTTCTATCTACCTCAATCCTGGCCAGCTTTTCATGACATCTAACACGAACTGACCGGAAGCCAATATCCATCATGTACTTTTCTGCCTTCTCAATCTTGATAAAATCTTCTACCTTTAACTCACTGTTATAGGGAATCCTGGTTAAAAGGCATGCATAGGAGGGCTTATCCCAGGTGACAAGTCCTAACTCCTTTGATAAATCTCTTATTTCCCTTTTAGTTAGCTGACAATCCATCAAAGGACTCTTAATACGCAGTTCCTCTAAAGCCTTTAATCCCGGCCTATAGTCCTTGTATCATCATAATTTGAGCCATCTATAACAAAGGGAAACTGCTGCCTTTCAGCAATGGATTTAATCATACTAAATATGGCCTTTTTACATAGATAGCATCTGTTTGCAGGATTGTTTCTAATCTCATCAATTATGGGGGCCTCAATAATCTCATGTGCTATACCCAATTCCTTACTTGTTTGAAGAGCTTCCTCTATTTCCCAACTCTGAATATAGGGGGCCCGGATAGTTACTGCCTTTACCTTTTTCCCCAGTGCATCCTTGGCTGCCTTGAGTAAAAAGGTACTGTCTACCCCACCTGAAAAGGCAACCATGACCCTATCCAAATTCTTAAGATAATTATATAATTGTAAAAATTTTTCATTACCAAGCATTACTCATTCTCCTAATAATCCTATAGATTTCTCTATACATCTTTGCCATAGTTGTATCATTTTCTCTAGCAATTTTCTTACAGTCCTTAATTTTGCCTTCTATAATTAATCAACTATCACCTAGATATATAAAATTTCAAGCCGACCTAACATTTATTATTACAGAAAAGCTTAGCTCTGTGTTATAAATAATTGACCTAATCCATACAAAGACCCAGGTTTGTAATTTTAACCTGGGTCTTTTAAAATAATATTTATATATTCACTGTTTTCTACCCAATATTATTCAACCAGCACTACAGGCTTAATTAGATCCCTCGGCTTATCCTTCATCAGTAATAAAGCCCTTTCAGCGTGTTCTATTCCTTTAAAGACATGGGTGACCAGCTTGCCGGGATCTAGTCGGTTATATTTAACCAGGTCAATGAGCATTTCCATTCTAAGTCGACCACCTGGACATAGTCCCCCTCTGACAGTTTTGTGAGCCATGCCGGAGCCCCATTCTACCCTGGGAATAGGTAGGAATTCACCTTCGCCATGATAATTAATGTTTGAAATATTTCCCCCTGGCTTTGTTATTTTAACAGCCTGGGCCACTACTTCCGGTTTACCGCCTGCGATAATGACAGCATCCACACCTTTACCACCAGTTAGCTTAGCAATCTGCTCAACAATATCCCCATCCCTGTAGTTCACTACATCGGTGGCACCATAATACTTTGCCGCCTCTACACAAATAGGTCTACTACCCACAACTATCAGCCTGCCTGCACCCCTTAACTTTGCACCTGCCACTCCCATCAAGCCCACCGGGCCAATGCCGATAACCGCAATGGTCGCACCTAACTGAATATCCGCCATCTCTGCACCGTGTAGACCTGTGGTAACCATGTCGGGAATCATTACCGCTGTCTCAAGGGGTATTTCGTCGGGTAAAAGGGCTAAGTTCATATCCGCATCATTTACATGGAAAAATTCCCCCATGGAACCATCTTTAATATTGGAGAATTTCCAGCCTGCCAACATGCCGCCAGAGTGCTGATGAAAACCTGCCGCAGCCTCCAGCGTACGCCAATCAGGGGTAATGCAGGTACAACCACCCGGTCACCCGGCTTAAAGTCTCTAACTTCACTTCCTACCTCAACAACTTCACCTACAGCTTCATGCCCTAGTATCATATTATGTCTCTCACCGATGGCACCTTCAAAAACCGTATGAATATCTGAGGTACAGGGAGCAATTGCTAAAGGTCTACAAATTGCATCGTAGGGTCCGGCCGCAGGCTTATCCTTTTCAATCCAGCCCACTTCACCAATTCGAAGCATTGCAAATCCTTTCATTTAAAACACCTCCATATTTTTTGAATTTTCATACTTTAATTATTTCATAGGTGGTGTTCCCTGTCACCGTAAGTACGGATGAATATTAAAGGTATAACTGGGCTGTTATTATTTTAGTTCCCTGTCTTAATGTATAGTGCCAAACCCCATCATAATGACCTGTAAATACCCTATCGGGTAGTGTAAACTATCTGGATAGACATTGCCTTAGCTCACCTTAAGCCTTTAAGTGTCTTCGAAAATTGTCCTTCGAACAGAAAACCTTTGGAATTTTATCCAAAGGCCATCAAATTACTCCATCTTGAATTAACTTTGTAACTAATGCGATCCTGTTATGCACATCCAATTTTCTCATAATATTTTGTATGTGAAATTTAATTGTATTTTCGCTAAGGTATAATTGTTCTGCAATTTCTCTGTTTGTTAATCCCTCCGCCACCCGCCTGGCGATATCCAATTGCTGCTCCGTAAGGAGTGGCTGAGCAAATTCTTGACTGGGGACTTCCTTCAATTTTTTTACGATACAAGCCGCCATTTGGGAGTCTAGTACCGTCTCACCTCTGACCACCGCCCTTATGGCACGCTTTAATTCACTTATTTCTACATTTTTTATCAGAAATCCCTTGGCCCCCGCCATCATTGCCTGGATAATGGATTCCTCCTGCTCTGCATAGGCCGTTAGGATAATAATCTTTAGTTCCGGATAAAGCTTAGTCAGTTTTTTGCAAATTTCAACACCCCTTTCCTCGGGCATCCTTTCATCTAATAAAATAACATCTGGCCGGCTTACTTTTATCTGTCTTAATAGTTCCTTGCCGTTAGAAGCTTCCCCAATTACCTCAAAATCTGGCTCCCCCTGTAAGGTCAGTCTTAAACCCTCCCGGACAATTTCATGATCATCAACTATGGTGATAGTGATTTTATCCATCATATTCAACTCCTTCTATGGGGATTACGGCCATTATCTCTACCCCGCCAGATTTTGATCTGCCGACCTTGAGAATACCATTTAAATACTGTGCCCGTTGCAGCATGTTTTCAAACCAAACTTTTTATCATCACTAGAAAGGCTCTCTATTGTGTTTTCCGGAATACCCACACCATTATCCCACACTAATATTTCCAGCCTCTTTTCACCAAAAGATATATTTACATCTATTCTAGAGGCTGAAGCATGACGCAGGGAATTTACTAAGGCTTCCTGGACAATGCGGTAGGCTATATTTCTGACAACACTAGGTAAAGGGAGGCTTTGCCGAAGGTGTTGACACAAATTTGAACCGAGCCAGCCTGATTTAAGTCCCTTACTAAACCCTCAATACTATCCCTAAGGCTTAGGGATGCTTCCAATGTGCTAAACTCACAGATAACTTTACGGATTTCTTGCACAGCTTTATTGACAAGATCCTCTAAATATTTCAGTTTTGCATACACTGGGGAGTTAGTGGAAAGTTCACTAAAGCACCATTCAAAATGAAGTCCTATGGCAAATAGAATCTGCAAAACATTATCGTGCAAATCCCCGGCAATGCGGTTCCTTTCTTGAGATAAAATCTGTTCCTCCCGAGCACGAAATAGAATATTGTACATATTCTTCAGTTCTTGATTTTTTTGTTCTAGCTGTTCCTTTTGCTGACAGACAATTTTATAATGGGATTCGGCATTGTCCTTTAAATAAATGGTGTCCTCAAATAATCTTGCATTTTCCAGGACTATTGCTGTTTGATTCCCCAAAATTTGTAGAATCGACTGACACCCCTCATCCCCCTGTAATTGTTAAAGAGTAGTAGTATCAGACCCAGAATTTTTTCTCTGGTAATCATCGGGAAAGCTACGATATTCTTCAAACCGTATCTTAGTGGTAAAAAGTCTAATACGGTATCATCCTTTAACTGTTGAGAGCCAATGCCATAAAGACAAGGTAAATCCTTAGCGTTCAATTGGTCTAACCAAGAAGAAAAATAGTCATCCAGGCTTTGTTTTTCTGGGAGTGGCTTAGGTACGTGAATACTGACAAGTTTGTCTGTCCTCGTTAAAAGCACAGCATATTGTGCATCGGTTATCTCCAGCAGTGATTCGCCTATGGCCAGCAATAATGGTTCTACCCCTTGATTTAGCATGGCCAGATTATCTGACATTACTTTTAATGATAGCAGGGCAGTTTTTAAACGAAGACTTTCCTTCTCTAACTTTTCAACCAGTGTTCTATTCTCAATGGCAACCGCCACAGGACTGGCAATACCTGTACAAAGCTCAACTTCCTCCTGGGTAAAAGGAAGCTCCCCTTCCCTTTTAATGGATAAAACGCCAATAACATTTCCCCGGGAAAAAGTGGCAAGGCCAAAAAGTGGGGACCCTTTTCATAATGCTCGGAATATTTCTGGGGGAGCTTATTTTTTATTACACTGGACCAGGCTTCCTCACCTTTCCCCATTCCTTGCCTGGCACTATAAAGTGCACATTCCACCGGACCTAAGACCTGGGAAACTAAGGTACTGGTCTTCTGTAAAATCTGGTCGAAGGGTAAAATATTGCTTACTGCCCTGGAAACATCCAGAATAGCCAGGGTTTGATCAGCCTTTTTTTTAAGCAATTGATATAGACCTTCTATTTCCCTTTGTGACTTAGTTAAATTGATGTTGCATTTTTGCATCTGGGCTACACTCTTCTTGAGTTCACTATAGTGAGTTTTTGCTGAATTCTTAACTCCCCCAAGTCTCTCCAAGGCAGAGTTTTTAACTAACAAATCATTTGGGTAGGGAATATCCTCCCGTTGGTTAAAGAGCTCCATTATACCAATTGCCTGATTAGCTTGACTAATCTGCCCTTTCCGATTAACTGCCCTTAATCTTTGGGCCACTGGCCTCATCTCCTCCCCTAATTTAAAAGGCACGCCGGAATATCTCATAGATATCATTTGTCCCAGCATCCCTGGGATTAGTTATAAGGCAAGAATCCTTTGAAGCATTGGTGCTTAAAACCAGGTTATTTTCCTCTGAAAAACTGTACCCAGCTTTTGAAAAGTTTTCGTCTATCCCAACTTCCCTAGCTAGTATCCTCACCGACTCAATGGCAACCTTTGCCCTCTGCCGAAGGTTTTTATTTCCTGGAGGCTCACCCATTGCTTCGGCAATCTCAGCAAACCTTTCAATACAAGCAGGATAGTTATATTCCATAACATGGGGCAATAATATTGCGTTAGCCATCCCATGGGGTAAGTCAAACTTTCCACCTACCTGATGGGCCATGGCGTGGACAGCACCAATAAGGCATTTGATGCAGCAATGGCGGCAAGAAGACTTGCCTTGGCCATTGCATCCTTAGCCTCAAGATTTGTTTTACTGGCCACAGATTTGCCAAGATAGGCCGAGATAAGCCGGATGGCGGTGAGGGCATAGGAATCGGTGAGGAAATTTGCAGCAACTGACACATAGGCCTCAATTGCATGGGCCAGGGCATCCATCCCGGAATTAGCAGTTAGCTGGGGATCTTTGGTGGTGAGAACCAGCGGGTCAGTAATTGATATGTCAGGAACCAGAGATTTACTCATCATTATCATTTTTACCTGTCGCAGGCTATCAACAATTACAGCAAATTGTGTGATATCCGCACCTGAACCAGCAGTACTGGGTACCATAATCATTGGGGGAAGGGGGTTAGATATTTTATCTACTCCTTCATAATCATGAATTGAGCCTGGTGAGTAGCATGATAGCTACTGCCTTTGCCACATCTATTGGACTCCCGCCCCCTACCGCCACTATTGCATCACAATTTGATTCTAGGTAGATGCGGGTAGCCTCTTCCACCTCATAATCTTTGGGGTTGGGGGTAAGGTTATGCCATATTTCATAGGCAATACCCTCCTTTTTCAGACAGGGTAACACTACATCTATCCAACCTGCCTGCAAAATCCCCCGGTCCGTTATTAGAAAAATTTTTCTGCCCCTACCCTCTGGCACAAAACCCCACCTGTTTGATAGAGCCTCTGCCAAAGATAATTTCTGGTATTCTGAACTGTTGTACTAACATCATAGCCACATCAGCCCCTTAAGTTATTTACTAAATATATTCATCATCTTCCTTTATTTTCCTTTTGTTAGCACTCTAACTAGTTATCAAATATTATGAGTGGTAGAAAAGAGCAAGTGTTTTTTGCACAAATAAAACTGTTTTATATCATTTTAAATTAATATAGTCAAGTATATTATTTTGTTAATTGTATAAAATGCTTCCTTAAATAAACTTTTAGGTGGTATTACCATACTAGTAATATTGAGAAATATGGAGCAATCACGAATTATTTTAAGAACTGGTTCCCTTTACTTTTATATAAAATACCTGTATCCTAAATATAGATAAATAACTGGCCCCCGGAAAGAAGGTGCAGCTAATGCGCTCATTATTTGAAAAATTTCTTCATTTTGCAGATGTTGCCTTTAGATACATCTATATTCCTGAAGAAAAATAAATACTTGGGGCAAAAAGACTATTCTCAAATATCTAAGAATAGTCTTTTTATTTTGTCAATATTTATTAAGCGATTTTTATTATCAGTCTTTCAACCCTGGCAAAAGATAAAGGGCCAGGATAAACCTGGCTACATAATTAAGAACCTGTTTGGGGCCTTTTGCACCTCCGGGGCTGTATTTGACAAGGCATCGGTATTTCCCTGCACCTTACCGCGACCTGAGAAGCCAATTTCACCCCCTGCTTCCTGCATATATTTGGCTCCTTTGTTAAAAGGGGTACCTGGCAAACCTCTTTTTAATTTGCTAGTCATTACAGCACCTCCCCATCGGATTTAAAGTCCTACTACTAGTATCTTTAATTTATTAGTTTATATAAGGAAAAGATTATAGCAGTGAAGTAAACATATTGGTCTACTGGCAGATTTCATTCTTTCCTGACAAAATAGAAAAGGCGGGATTTAATCCTCGCCTTACAAGTATTTTTTATCTCTCTTGATTATAGCCGACATTGATACCTGTATTATCTGGATCACTTTCCCTGCAAGTTTGATAAATATGCTTAGCTTTATTGTAGCCCAGATTTAGTCCTGTGTTATCATAGTTCTCATCTTCCATATTTAATAGATAATTCTCTTGATATTTTTTAAATAGATCCCCTGGGGAGATCCCCTGGGACTCAACCATTCTCTCGAAGTATTTTTTATCATTTTCAGAAATATTAATGCACATAGTACGTTCGTTTTCCATGTTTATTCCTCCATTTCTACTTAATATAATTTACATTAAGTCTCATTCTAGATTATTATCTTTAACAATATTTTTAGCTTTAATTAGATTTGTATACGTACTTATTTTATATCGTCTACGAATCTCTAATTACCATTATTTTTTGCTGCTGCCTGACACTTTGGACAAATTCCATAAAAATAAAGTGTACATTCCTCTACCTGATAACCATTTACATTGAAGGGGGCTTTTATCTCATAGGCTCCTGAGTCTAAGTCGTAAATAGATTCACAGCTTCTGCATAAAAAATGACCATGGGGGGCGGAATTTGGGTCAAAATGCCTCTTATCTGACTTTATCCTAACTTCTTGCAGTTCCCCTGCTCCGGCCAAAATCTCTAATGTATTGTATACCGTTGCAAGGGACAAGGACGGATACTGGGGCTTTAATTGGTTGTAAATCTCCTCAGCAGATGGATGATTCATATTACCTTCCAGCAAATTTAGTATTGCCAGTCTTTGAGGTGTTAATTTAAGCCCTAATTCCTTAAGCTTTTGTATTGTCATTGCTTAACCTCCTCCCCAGGTTTTTATAATTGTTACTAATTTATAATTATTGTAATTTAGTAACAGGACTTTTGTCTAGTGTTCCCGAAATATTTATATTACTGCAATATAACCAAGATTGATACCTGTGCTTTTTTCCCTATTTTGGCGAACTTGATAAAAAGGCTTACCATAACTATACCCTAAACTCAATCCAGTATTATTTTGCTGTTGCTTGTCTCCCAGCACATTCTTCTCTAAATAAATTTTTTGATACTTACTAAATAATTCACCTAATGAAATGCCCTTTAATTCTGCTACCCTTTCAAAGGATACTCTTTCTTGTTCAGAAATATTGAAACACATAGTACTTTTGTTTTGCATAATAATATTCCTCCATCTATTAAAGTTTTACGATTTATTATCGTTATTAATTTATAATCATTATAATTTAGATTCTTCCTTTTGTCAATAAAAAAACTGGCATTATTTTATGCCAGTTTCAATCAATTAGCCTTGACTAACTCCCGCTTCATCAAAGGTGGCCATTTCGTTAATTATAAGCACTGCAGACTCAACTAAATGGAAGGCCAGGGAGCTCCAGTACCTTCTCCCAATCTCATATCCAGATGAAGCATTGGTTTCAAGCCTAGTAATTCCAGCATTAGGCGATGTCCCTGTTCACCCGAAAGGTGTGAGGCAAACATGTACTCCCGACTCAAAGGGGCAATGGAATTGGCCACCAGGCTGCCGCACAGGAAATAAAACCATCAATTACGACAGGAATTCCCCGAGCAGCGCAGCCGAGGATTACTCCTGTCAAGCCGCTATCTCCAGCCCACCCATTTTGGCCAGTACATCCAAGCCATCCTTTGGATTTGGACGGTTCACCTCAATTGCTTTGGCAATCACCTGGGCCTTATGCTGCATGCGTGTATCATCTATACCCGTTCCCCTGCCCGTAACATCAATGGGATTAAGTCCACTAAAAACAGCCAGGATAGCTGCACTGGGTGTGGTATTTCCTATGCCCATCTCCCCGGTTCCCACCAAAGCTACAGAGTCATGTATCTGCTGCTGCACCAAAGCAATACCCGTTTCTATGGCTTTAACAGCTTCCTCTTGGCTCATTGCCGGGCCAAGGACAAAGTTATCAGTACCTGACTTAACACGGCAGGAGATTAGTCCTTCATATTCTAAAGGCTCCCCCGCCACACCTATATCTGCCACTACAACTTTGGCTCCAGCTTGACGGGCAAGCACATTGATACCTGCACCGCCCCGCAGGAAGTTAAGGACCATTTGTGGAGTTACCTCCTGTGGGAAGCACTTACTCCTTCATTGGTTACACCATGATCCCCTGCCAGCACTATAATTGCCTTCTCTTTGGGAAGCTTCGGTAATGCCTGACCTTGAATACCTGCCAGACGGGAGGCGATCTCCTCTAAAACCCCAAGACTTCCCAGGGGCTTGGTAAGGTTGTCTAGTCTCCTTTGGGCCAATTCCTCCACATTTCTGTTGGGCTCCTGAATTTTTGATAAGGTTTCTTGCAATAATTCCATTACAAATTTCCCTCCCAAGAATTTATTATTAGCTAAAAAATAAATTCTCAGCCTTAATAGGCCGAGAATTTTTCCATCATCCTCAGATTATTCAACCAGGACAGGCAGGTCTCCTGGCTCCACGGCTCATTATTTAGCACCGCCTTCCCAGCCTTTAGGCCAGTGGCTTTCCAGTGCTAAACTACCCGTTTACAGTGGCGGGACCGCTCAGGACTTGCACCTGATTCCCTATTCTCCCCATGGGGCACCTGCTGGTTTTATTTACATTTATTGTAAGTCTATCTTGAGCATTTTACAATACATTTATGTTATTTATTTTTATTTTTGATACATAATAAGTCCTATTAGACAGATAGAGATTTTTGTCCTTCTATATGAATATACTGTTTAGCTATTTAAAAATATTACGCAGAGACATTTTTATTGACAATTGTTGTTATATTTTATACTTGTTAGTGCCTATTTGTCGCTATCTTATTATAGACATTGCAACCCAATAAATGGTAACATAAGACAAATGAATATTGTAGGTGTTAAGTATCCCCTAGGGGAGCAGGAATCGGGTGAAATTCCCGAACGGTCCGGCCACTGTAATTGGTGAGAGGTTTCAAAGACCACTGGGTTAACTGGGAAGGTGAAACTATCGATGAGCCATAAGTCAGGAGACTTGCTTAACGCTGAACTGTTCCTCCCGAGGAGAGGCAAACAGTTAAGAATTGGACATCTACAATTGTTCGACAACCTTAACTTTGCCAAGTTAAGGTTATTATTTTTTGGAGGTGAGTATTTGAATCATAGCAGAGATACAGCCATCTTACTTGTAACCTTTGGAACCAACGTCACCCAAGCAGCCACTTCCTTTAAGAATTTGGAAGACAAGGTAAAGGAAACCTTCCCTAACATTGAAGTTCGTTGGGCCTATACCGCCAAAAGCATACGACAAAGGTTAGGTAAAATGGGCTTTCACTATGATAGCCCTGTTACAGCCTTAGCCAGGCTGCAGGATGAAGGGTATACCAGGGTTGCAGTACAATCTGTGCATATGATTGCAGGTCAAGAATACTATGATCTGGTCAACGTTGTGGAAAATATGTCCCATTTGCGAGGTATATCAGGACACAATTTTCATCCAAAATTGGCAAATTTGGCTTTGAAAAATTAGTCCTTGGTAAGCCGATGCTCTATCATCAGTCAGATTACGAGGCAGTCATTAAATTTTTAAAGTGCTGTCTTCCCAGCAATTCCCCTGAACATGCCCTGGTATTGGTGGGTCATGGTTCCGAACATCCTGCCTTTAGCACTTACGGGTGTCTTAATGATATGCTCAGGCGCACTTGTCCAAACCTCTTCTTAGGCACGGTTGAGGGTTTTCCCAGCCTGACCGATGTGAAAGAGGATTTAGTCAAAGCAAGGGCCAAGGAGATTACTATTATGCCTTTATGAATATTGCCGGTGAGCATGCCCTTAGTGATCTAGCCGGTGATGGGGAAGATTCCTGGAAGAGTGTATTGTCCCCTTTATTTAAAGTTAATATCAATTTAAGCGGGTTGCTGGATTATGAAGACATTGTAAAAATATACATCGATCACTTAATTGCTGTCTTTGAAGAACTTCATAATTAATTAATTTAGTATTATAGAGGTGAAACAAATGCTAAGAACACGCTATCTTATAGCATCTTTAATAGTTTTGCTGCTCCTGGTACCCAATACAGCCTATGCCATGCACATCATGGAGGGTTTTTTACCGGCCAAGTGGTGCCTGCTCTGGGCCGCCCTTTCAGCCCCCTTTATTATTTGGGGCTTCTTCTCCATAAAAAAATAGTCAGTGAAAAGCCTGAGCTTAAAATGCTGCTGGGCTTGGTATGTGCCTTTGCCTTCGTTCTTTCTGCCCTTAAGATCCCTTCAGTGACCGGCAGCTGTTCACACCCCACCGGTGTAGGTCTGGGTGCAATATTGTTTGGTCCAGCACCATGAGCGTCCTTGGCAGTATTGTACTCCTGTTTCAGGCCTTATTGTTAGCCCACGGTGGCATAACCACCCTTGGTGCCAACATTTTTTCTATGGCTGTGGTTGGCCCCTTCGTTGCCTATGGTGTTTATTTAATTATAAATAAATCAGGAGGACCTAAGTGGTTGGCGGTTTTCTCTGCTGCTGCCTTAGGTAACCTGCTGACCTATGTAACCACCTCCTTCCAGCTTGCCTTTGCCTTCCCTGACGTGACAGGGGGAATCATGGTTTCCCTAGTTAAGTTCTTGGGTATTTTTGCTGTTACCCAGCTGCCACTGGCAATTAGTGAAGGACTGCTAACGGTGCTAATCTACAACTTACTGACTGCTCACAGCAGCAATGAACTTAAGTCCATCCAGACCCTGAAGTATAATTTAAAATAAAGGGTGATTTTTTATGAAGAAGAATTTAATATTAATCCTTTGTGTTGTCCTACTGGCTGTGGCCCTATACTTATACTTAATGATGCCGAATTTGGAGGAGCAGATGGGCAGGCTGAAGAAATTATCAGTGAAGTTAGCCCGGACTATACCCCCTGGATGGAGCCAATCTGGGAGCCCCCCAGCGGGGAAATTGAGAGCCTGCTGTTTGCCTTGCAAGCAGCCCTCGGAGCAGGATTTATTGGCTTTTATCTTGGCAGCAAAAGGGGAAGCAGAAAGGCGGCAAGCTCTATAGATGCTTCATCTTGATAGGTACGCTTACAATAATTCCCTAGTACACATACACCCCCTGGAAAGATTTCTCTTTTCAGGGGTCACCCTTATAACCAGTCTGATCTTAAACTGCGAGGTAGTTTCCCTGCTGGTTATCCTATTAATGGCCTGGGTAACTGTCCATAAGGGCAGTTTACCCTTTCGTTTTTACTTTAACTCATGCTTTTACCTATGACCTTTCTTTTAGTTGGAATTATAGCTATTGCAGTTAATATCGTTCAGGAAACGTCCACCTTACTTTGGGGTGTAAATCTTTTCAGTATGACTATAGGGATAAACTACGATAGCCTATATACAGCAGTCAATCTATTTTTAAGGGCTCTCGCTGCCGTATCCTGCCTTTATTTTCTGTCCCTTACCACACCATTAACAGAAATAATCTCGGTTCTAAGAAGGTTTAAGTGCCCGGAACTACTCTTGGACCTAATGTCCCTTACCTATCGCTTTATATTTGTATTATTGGAAACTGCAGAAAAAATATATACCTCACAGTCTGCCAGACTCGGCTATGCAAGTCTAAGAAAAGGCTACCAGTCCACAGGTAGTTTAGCCACCAGCCTATTTGTCCGTACCTACAAGCGTTCCCTTGATTTATATAACACCCTGGAGGCTAGATGTTATAACGGAAAATTAGAGGTTTTGGAGCAGGATTATGAGGTATCTAAAAAAATATATTTATGATTCTCTTTATACAGGTTTTATTAGTTTTTATAGCACTATTTTACGGAGGCATTATTTAAATGTCGGCTAGTATACTACAAGTACAAGGGCTTCACTATACCTACCCAGACGGAACCTTAGCCCTGCGGGGGCTTTCCACTGATATTGCAAGGGGTAAAAAAATTGCCCTCCTGGGAGCAAATGGTGCCGGAAAATCTACCTTCTTACTTCATTTAATAGGAATATTAAAACCCTTCAGTGGTAAAATTTTGCTGCATGGGGAGGAAGTAAAATATAATCGCAAAGCACTGCATAATTTGCGCAGTAAAGTGGGCTTTGTATTTCAGGACCCGGACACCCAGCTATTTTCCGCCAGTGTATGGCAGGAGGTATCCTTTGGGCCCATCAATCTAGGTCTATCCAAAGAAGAGGTAAAAGCAAGGGTTATTAAAGCCTTAGATGACACGGGTATTACTAGTCTTAAGGATAAACCAACCCATTTCCTAAGTTATGGCCAAAAAAAGTTGGTGTCTATAGCCGATATTTTGGCCATGGAGCCTGAAGTATTGATCTTCGATGAGCCTACCGCCTCCCTGGATCCACGGTATACAAAGCATGTCATGGAGCTGCTTGACCAATTAAATCAAAGTAACATCACAATAATTATGGCTACCCATTGCGTTGATATCGCCTATGGTTGGGCAGATTGGGTTTTAGTCATGAAGGAAGGTATAATTACCAAAGAAGGCACTCCTGAAGAAATATTTACTAATGATCAGCTGCTCATTTCCACCAACCTTAGCAGACCCTTTTTGCTGGAGGTCTTTCAAGAACTATCTTCCAATAACTACCTGCCCAGGAATATCTCCTTGCCAAAAAAGATGGCTGATTTTAAGAAAATCCTGCAAGAAAATGCCCCAAAAAACAAATAGTTTATAAAACGCGTCGGAATTCCCTACGCGTTTTTCCTTTTCCCTGTCAAGGTCTAAAGTGTCGGCACACAGTAAATACTACTGTTAAATTTTTAATTAAGGACGGGGAGATTACCAATGGAAACAGATTATTCCAGAATAAAGCAACTACACCACCTGATAGAAACTAAAACAGCCACTAAGCTTTCTGGTCCCTATAAAGTAGGAGTGGATTTGGGAACTGCAGATGTCGTCCTGGTGGTTACAGATAATGAAGGTAATCCTGTGGCAGGCAGTATGAGGTGGGCCTCGGTGGTTAGGGATGGCTTAGTGGTGGACTTTAGGGGTGCAACATCCATTGTCGAGGAACTAAAGGATGAGGTAGAGCAATTAATTGGTGTCAAGTTAGAAAAGGGTGCCACTGCAGTGCCTCCTGGAACAGTAGGTCGTAATGCCTTAGCCTGTGGTCATGTAATTGCCGGTGCAGGTATAGAACCAGTTTCCCAGGTTGATGAGCCTGTGGCAGCAGCCAAGGCCTTAAATATAGATCATGGTATTGTTGTAGACATTGGAGGTGGTACCACCGGAATAGCTGTTCTAAAAAATGGTGATTTAGCTTTTACAGCCGACGAGCCAACAGGAGGAACACACATTTCCCTTGTGTTATCAGGAGCATATAACATTCCCTTTGCAGAGGCCGAACACATGAAACGTGATGAAAGCCAACATAGAAAAATCATGCCTGTGATCTTTCCAGTTGTTGAAAAAATGGCTACCATTGTGAAGGACATGCTGGCAGGTCACCGGGAGTACCATGACTATCCTGTCTACGTGGTTGGAGGAACTGCTTATTTACAAGATTTTGAAACCCACTTTAGTAAAGCCTTTGGCCGAAGGGTGCATGTCCCCCCCCACCCCTTGCTCGTTACTCCCTTAGGAATTGCCATGTTTGGATAATAAATAAAAAACCCGGTACTACTGGTTATTCAACAGCAGTACCGGGTTTTTATACGATGGAGCGATATATTTCCTCAACATCCTCCTGGTTGCCTTGCCGTGGATTTGTGAGCCTGGTAATGTCCTTTAGGGCATTTTCTGCCAATTGGGGAATATCCCCGGCATTAAAGCCTCTTAGTTCACTAAGCTTCAAAGGTATAGATAATTCCTTATTAAGCTGTTCAATTTTTTCTATTAATAACTCTGCGCTCTGCTCGTCAGTCAGACCTCCTGTGTCAATACCTACTGCCCTGGCTACCCTTGCATATTTTTTAGCCACTACCGGGAGGTTAAATCTCATTACCGCTGGCAATAGCACCGCATTGCAGAGACCGTGTGGCAAATCATAAAAACCTCCCAGTTGGTGGGCCATGGCATGTACATAGCCTAAACCCGCATTATTAAAGGCAATTCCTGCTAAAAATTGGGCATAAACCATCCCTTCCCTTGCCTCTATGTTATTACCATCTTTATAGGCTTCCAGAAGGTGATTAAATACCAAGTCTATGGCCTTACGGGCCTGGCAATCTGTTATGGGGCTGGCATTGACAGAAACATAGGCTTCTATGGCGTGGGTTAAGGCATCCATTCCCGTGGTAGAAGTAAGACCTGGGGGCTTGCCTATCATAAGTTCCGCATCATTTACAGCAATCACAGGTGTCACTCGCCAATCATTAATGGCCATCTTTATTTGTCTCTCTTCATCTGTTATGATGCAAAATCTGGTCAGCTCGCTGCCTGTCCCTGCTGTTGTATTTATGGCAATAAGTGGCGCAGAGGACTTTTTAACTTTGTTGATACCCTCGTAATCCCTTATGTCTCCCCCGTTTGTTGCTAATAGGGCAATGGCTTTAGCACAATCATGGGGTGACCCACCGCCAAAGGAGATTAAAAAATCACAGCCGTTATCTTTCATTAATTTTAGGCCAAAATCCACTTGGTTCACTGTTGGGTTGGGTGAAACATCTTTATAAACTATGTACAAAATTCCTTCCCGATCAAGAACGTATATAACTTATCTACTAAGCCAGTATCTACCAGTACTTTATCCGTTACAATCAGGGCTTTTCTGAACGACATGGGCTTAAGATAATTTTTAAGTTCTTCTAAACACCCTACACCTAAAAGGCTAATTGGAGTAATAAAATACTCAAAAACCTTTTTCAAATTTTCCTCTCCCTTCCAGCCTTGCTTTTATAATGACACCTCATATGCTGAGTATAGTTTTTATTATTTGTGTAAGACCAAAATCCTAAACCAAAATCCTCTGTTAAATATTTTTTATCCCAAAGAATGTCATCATCTCCATAAGGAAATCAGAATTTTTTCTTTTTTTGTGCATAACTAGAAGCTACCGAGAAAGACTTTAGATAGTCTTTTTATTTTTGTGAGGTAATAAATCATGTGCGCTGAAAAACAGAGAGTGGTTCAAGAGTATGTACCGGGAAAACAAGTTACCTTAGCCCACCTTATAGCCAACCCGAAAGAGGAACTATGTGAAAAGCTTGGTATTAGCAATAACGGTGCCATTGGTATTTTAACAATTACACCTAGCGAGGCAGCAATAATTGCAGCGGATGTTGCTACCAAACTGCAGCGGTACAGCTTGGGTTTATGGATCGTTTTACAGGCTCTCTAGTTATTACCGGAAATATATCTTCGGTAGAGGCTGCCCTGAAGCAGGTAACTAATCTTTTGGCTGAAGGGCTAGGATTTACTCCAGCACCATGACTAGGTCCTAAATCTATGATAATGGTAGTCGGTCCCATAGGTACAGGAAAAACATCTCTGCTAAATGCCTTACAGCAAAATGGCCAAAAGGCAGTTAAGACCCAAAGTATCAGCTATGTCAATGGGTCAATTGATACTCCTGGGGAATATGTGCAAATGCCACGTTTTTATTCCTCCCTCACAGTTACTGCTGCTGAGGCCAAAATTGTTCTTGTTGTACAGGATGCAACAGATACCAAGGTTTCACTACCACCTGGTTTTATCTCACTACTTATAAGACCCGTTGTGGGAGTGATTACAAAAATAGATCTTCCCGGTGCTAACCGGGAAAAAGCTAAGGCACTCCTTAAACAAGCGGGAATAAAAGAGCCATATTTTTATGTTTCCGCACATACTGGGGCTGGTTTGCCTGAATTGATTGCATATCTCAGGGAAAGGGGGGAGAAATTATGAACGATGCTTTAGGAATGGTAGAGACCAAGGGTTTAGTAGGAGCAATTGAAGCTGCTGATGCTATGGTGAAGGCAGCAAATGTTTCCCTAGTCGGTTATGAAAAAATTGGTTCCGGTCTGGTTACCGTAATGGTACGTGGTGATGTTGGTGCTATCACTGCTGCCACCGATGCCGGTGCAGCTGCAGCCCGAAACGTAGGAGAGGTCGTCTCAGTTCACGTTATTCCAAGACCTCATTCAGACGTGGAAAAAATTCTTCCTAAGAATTAGAAAGATCATGGAGGTGTAAGAAATGACAGACCAGTTGATCGAAAAGGTCATGGACGAAATTAAAAAGCGTACAGCCACTGTACAGGATTCACCTGCTACTGGCCAGAGGGTTTTTTCTAAGCCCAGTCTAACCGAATTTGTAGGCACTGCAATAGGCGATACTATTGGTCTGGTTATTGCCAATATTGACCCCACTTTGCATGAGAAAATGAAGCTGGATCCCAAGTACCGCTCCCTTGGTATTCTTGGTGCCCGTACCGGTGCAGGTCCCCATATTATGGCCGCAGATGAAGCTGTCAAAGCTACCAATACCGAGATCGTTACTATTGAGCTACCTAGGGATACCAAAGGTGGCGCCGGCCATGGTTCCTTAATTATTTTTGGAGCTGAGGAAGTATCCGATGCCCGCCGGGCCATAGAGGTTGCCTAGGTGAGCTTGAACGCACCTTCGGAGATGTATATGCCAATGATGCCGGTCACCTTGAAATGCAGTACACCGCCCGGGCCAGCCTAGCAATTAATAAGGCCTTTGGTGCTCCCCTTGGCAAGGCCTTTGGCCTAATCGTAGGAGCCCCGGCTGCCATAGGGGTAGTAATGGCAGATGTGGCTGTAAAAACTGCCAGTGTGGAAGTGGTTGGCTTTGCCAGCCCAGCAAATGGCACCAGCTTCTCTAACGAGGTTATTCTAATGATTACAGGAGATTCCGGTGCAGTACGTCAGTCAGTAATTTCTGCCAGGGAAACCGGAAAAAAATTATTAGAAGCTATGGCTGGCCCTGCTCCATCGGTAACTACTCCTTACATCTAAACAACAGGGGGAAACAGAGATGAAGAGATCAAAACGTTTTGAAATGCTGGCTGCCCGCCCTGTTAACCAGGATGGCTTTGTAGTTGAATGGCCAGAGGTTGGCCTGGTAGCCATGGATAACCCAAAGGATCCTAAGCCAAGTATTAAAATCCAGGGCGGAAAAGTAATTGAAATGGATGGTAAGCCCAGGGAGCAATTTGACTTTATTGACCAGTTTATTGCGGACTATGCCATAGACACAACCGTAGCCGAAAAAGCCATGGCTATGGACAATACCGAAATTGCCAGGATGTTGGTGGATATACATGTCTCCCGGGATGAAGTTATCAAAATTACCCGTGGTTTGACAGCCGCTAAAATCGTTGCAGTCTTAAACACCATGAACGTGGTTGAAATGATGATGGCCATGCAGAAAATGCGTGCCCGTAAAATCCCGTCAAACCAGTGTCACGTTACCAATACACAGGACAACCCGGTATTAATCGCTGCTGATGCTGCTGAAGCTGCCTTGCGTGGCTTTGATGAGATGGAAACAACTGTGGCGGTTGTTCGCTATGCCCCCTTTAACGCCCTTTCACTGCAGGTAGGGGCCAGGTGGGACGTGGTGGAGTACTTATCCAGTGTGCTTTGGAAGAAGCAACTGAGCTTCTCCTGGGTATGCGTGGAATCACTGCCTATGCCGAAACAATTTCTGTATACGGCACTGAAAACGTATTTGTTGACGGTGATGATACTCCCTGGTCAAAGGCCTTTCTGGCCTCGGCCTATGCCTCCCGCGGCTTAAAAATGCGCTTTACATCCGGTACCGGTTCCGAGGTGCAAATGGCTATGCCGAGGGTAAGTCCATGCTGTACCTGGAAGTACGCTGCATTATGTTGACTAAAGGTGCCGGCGTTCAGGGTCTGCAAAACGGTTCTGTAAGCTGTATCGGGGTTCCCGCAGCTGTTCCTTCGGGAATTCGTGCGGTATTGGGTGAAAACCTTACTGCTGCCATGCTTGACCTGGAAGTGGCCTCCAGTAATGACCAGACCTTTACCCACTCGGATATTCGCCGTACCGCCCGTACCCTAATGCAAATGCTGCCAGGCACTGACTTCATTTGCTCCGGCTACAGCGCAAGTCCAAACTATGACAACATGTTCGCAGGTTCCAACTGGGATGTTGATGACTATGATGACTGGAACATCATCCAGCGTGATCTCATGGTTGATGGCGGTCTGCGTCCGGTTTCTGAGGAAGCGGTCATTGCCATACGTCATAAGGCCGGCAAAGCCTACAGGCTGTGTTTAAGGAATTAGGCTTCCCTGCCATTACTGACGAAGAGGTTGAAGCTGCAACCTATGCCCATGGAACTAAAGAAGTCATCAAACGTAACGTAGTAGAAGATTTAAAAGCAGCTGAAGAAATGATGAAACGTGGTATTACAGGTGTAGATATCGTTAAGGCTCTGGCCAAAAACGGCTTTACAGATGTGGCTGAGAATGTCTAGGCACACTTAAGCAGCGTGTTTCCGGTGATTACCTACATACATCTGCCATCCTTGACAAGAAGCTTAATGTTATCAGTGCTGTCAATAATAAAAATGATTACAGAGGTCCAGGAACCGGCTACAGACTAAGTAAGGAACGTTGGGATGAAATTAAAAACATACGTCAGGCCATCAATCCAGCCGAACTGGACGTATAACGGGAGAGGTGACAAATATGCAAATAAGTGAACAATTGATCCGGGAAATTGTTGGTCAAGTTCTCTCTGGCATGGAGCAGCCCACACCTGCCAAGAAAATGGCTGTTGCTACCGGGCGCACCATGACCCTATTGGAAAAGGGCAATGCAACCACCGGTACAAAATCAGATGAGGTAGTTATTGCCCTGGCCCCTGCTTTTGGCAAGCATCAAAACAAAACAATTGTAAATATCCCCCATAGTGATGTGCTGCGTGAAGTTATTGCCGGCATTGAGGAAGAAGGTATACGTCCAAGGGTGATCCGGGTATTAGGTACCTCTGACGTTGGCTTCCTCGCCTACGAGGGTGCAAAAATCTGTGGTTCAGGTGTCGCCGTCGGTCTTCAATCTAGAGGCACCACGTAATTCACCAGAAGGATTTACCACCTTTAAGCAACCTTGAACTTTTCCCCCAGTCACCTCTACTGGATCTAGAAGCCTACCGGGCAATAGGACGTAATGCTGCAAAATATGCCAAGGGTGAGCATCCAACACCAGTGCCCACCAGAAATGACCAAATGGCTCGGCCTAAGTATCAGGCAAAGGCCGCTGTACTTCATATTAAGGAAACAGAGCACGTTGTTCCCGGCGCCAAGCCGTTGAACTGGAAGTACAGTTTTAATTAAGTGGAGGTGAATAATAATGGCTGATCAAAAAACTATTGAGAATATCGTACGTGAAGTATTGAAATCCATGGCCCAAACACCCCAGGCATCTACACCCAGGGTTACTACCCAGACTGGAGCTGTTGGACTATCTCCAGATCGTGATTACCCCCTGGCTACAAAGCGGCCTGAACTATTAAAAACTCCTACTGGTAAAAAAATACAGGATGTCACCCTTGAGGGTATACTAAACGGCAACATCAAATCAGAGGATGTTCGCATTACACCAGAGACCCTTCGTCTGCAAGCAGAAATCGCCGATGGTGTTGGCAGAACCCAATTTGCTAATAACCTCCGTCGGGCTGCGGAATTGGTGGCAATCCCTGATGAGCGCCTGTTGGAAATCTATAATGCCCTGAGGCCGTACCGCTCAACAAAGCAAGAACTTATGGAAATAGCTGAAGAAATGGAAGTAAAATATAACGCTAAAATTAACGCCGCTTTTGTCAGAGAGGCTGCTGGAGTTTACGAACGACGGAAACGTCTCAAAGCGGAATAGGGTGGGATTTCATGCCTATCATAGCGGGAGTTGATATTGGTAACTCCACCACTGAAGTATGCTTGGCCAAGGTTGATCACGGCCAAATATATGAATATCTGTCCAGCAGCATAACTAAGACAACAGGTATCAAGGCACCCTTGCCAATGTTCCGGGGGTGGTAACCGCTCTCCGGGATGCAATGAAAAAAGCCAATATCAATATAGAAGATGTGGATCATGTCAGGCTAGATGAAATTAGGCTTAATGAGGCTACCCCGGTTATTGGTGATGTGGCCATGGAAACCATCACTGAAACTATCATTACTGAATCAACAATGATAGGACATAACCCTTCTACACCTGGAGGGATCGGACTGGGGGTTGGAACAACTGTCACCTGGGAAAGTCTTCCTGATATATCCCCCGGCGAAAAGGTAATTTGCCTTATTCCCAAGGGCATTGATTTTGAAGATGCTGCAGAGGGAATAAATGCTGCAATGGAAGCTGGTGTGGATATTCAAGGTGCCGTTGTACGCCAGGATGATGCTGTATTAATAGCCAAAAGGCTTAAGCATCAAATCCCTGTTGTTGATGAAGTAACCCTGATTGAGAAGGTTCCCGTTGGCATGCTGTCAGCTGTTGAAGTTGCTGAGGCCGGTCAAACCATTACTACCCTATCAAATCCCTACGGTCTGGCCACCGTCTTTAACCTTAGCTCCGATGAGACTAGAATGGTGGTGCCAATTGCCCGGGCCTTAATAGGTAATCGTTCGGCAGTAGTAATACGCACACCCCAGGGTGATGTAAAGGCCCGCTCAATACCGGCCGGTTCCCTTAATGTCATGGGAGAAAGGGGACGGGTTGAAATTGATGTAGAGTCCGGGGCTGAGGCAATCATGGAAGTTGTGGAGCGGGTTCAGCCAATTAATGACGTGCAGGGAGAGTCTGGAACCCATGTTAACGGCATGCTGGAAAGGGTGCGTCAGGTAATGGCGGAGCTTACCAACCAGCCCCTTTCAGAAATGAAAATACAGGATGTGTTAGCTGTAGACACCTTTGTGCCGCAAAAGGTCCAGGGTGGTCTTGCCGGTGAGTTTGCTTTGGAGAATGCAGTTGCCCTTGCTGCCATGGTTAAAACCAGCAGACTGCCTATGCAGCAAATAGCCGATAAGCTTACCGAGGAATTGGGAACCAGGGTTATTATAGCTGGTGTTGAAGCTAATATGGCTATTCACGGGGCCTTAACAACTCCAGGTACTGATCGTCCTCTGGCAATTTTGGATATGGGCGGCGGATCAACAGATGCTGCCATCGTTACCCGGGAAGGTAAACCCATCTCCATTCATTTAGCCGGGGCCGGTGACATGGTAACCATGCTAATCAATTCGGAGCTTGGCCTAAATGATTTCGATTTAGCGGAGGATATTAAAAAATATCCCCTGGCCAAGGTTGAGAGCCTATATCATGTCAGACTGGAGGATGGGACTGTTAAGTTCTTTGAGGAGCACCTTCCCCCCGAGGTCTTTGCCAGGTGGTCATATTAAAGGATGACGGAATGACCCCTATCCCCCATGATCACCCAATGGATAAAATCAGGCATATCAGACGGGAATCTAAAAAGCGTGTTTTTGTCACCAATGCCCTTCGCTCCCTGGCCRGGTTGCCCCTACCGGCAATATAAGGCACATTGAGTTCGTGGTGTTGGTGGGAGGTTCCGCCTTAGACTTTGAAGTGTCTGATATGGTAACTGACGCCTTGGCCCATTATGGCATTGTCTGTGGTCGAGGAAATATTCGCGGGTGCGAAGGTCCTAGAAATGCCGTGGCTACCGGTCTGGTGCTATCTTATCTTAATGGTGAGGCGTGAAGCTATGCGGTCTGATAACAAGCCAACCAAGCCTAGCATTATTATATGCACAGCGGTGCTGCAAGGCTACGAATACAAATTGCGTGAACTTAGGGCGGGCATGGAAGAAGAGGGTATACCCTATTCACTGCAAAGGGTTGAAGCAGTGATGCAGTATCCCTTGCCTACCAGGGAGCTAATACATCTGAGCTTGGTGTAGGTGTAGGTATTAGCCAAAATAAAATATGCATTCATTTTAAGAGACTGCCCCCACTAAAACCACTTTTCACCATGGATAGTGCGGGAACCTTGATGAATGGCGACATTTCGGGTTTAATGCTGCCCGCCTGGTTAAAGGACTTCCTTTCAAAGCTATGCCCGGTCAAGGCCCTGTTATTGATTCGGAGGAAGCTGACTTATATGAGCTTGTCCGTAAAATAGTCTTGAAAGTGCTACAGGAGTCTGCTGAGGGCCAAAGGGAGTGAATATTATGGACAAAAACGCTTTAGGCCTTATCGAAGTAGTGGGTTTAGCCGCCGGAATGGAGGCTGCTGATGCAGCAGTGAAAGCAGCCAATATAGAATTAGTAGGCTATGAGCTTACTAAGGGTGGCGGTATGGTGGTTATAAAGCTCTCCGGGGATGTGGGAGCGTTACGGCGGCTGTGGATGCAGGTGCTGCCGCAGCCTCACGGATTAATCAGGTTTATGCTACCCATGTTATCCCCCGCCCTGCAGGTGGCTTAGAAAAAATAATCACCACTAACGAAACCGTTGGTAACAAAGCTCTCCCGGAAGAAACATCACCCTTGGAGATAATGCCAGCTACTCCAACAGAGCAAGCTGATTCCATTTTGCCAATGTTACCATTGAGGAATCGAACAATGCTTTGGATTTGGCCAATGATACTGCTGATATTGACCAAGTAAAAGAACCCAAGATTTCTCAGTCTCATGTATGTAATTTATGCGGTGATCCTGCCTGCCCCCGAAAAAAGGTGATCCCAGGGTTTCTTGTATTCATTACCAAAATAAGGAGGATGAGTAGGATGCGTGGAGAGGCATTAGGATTGGTAGAAACTAAAGGCCTTGTGGGTGCCATCGAAGCCGCTGATGCCATGGTAAAAGCCGCCAACGTGATATTGGTGGGCTATGAGAAAATTGGCTCCGGACTGGTTACAGTGATGGTCCGAGGAGATGTTGGAGCTGTCAAGGCTGCCACAGACAGTGGAGCTGCTGCAGCCCAGCGTGTTGGTGAATTAATTTCTGTTCATGTAATACCTCGCCCTCATACCGACGTTGAGAGAATTCTTCCTAAGGTCGAATAGTCTGGCTGTTATATTAAGGCGGAGTGTGGTGAGTTATGGAGCAACAAATGATCGAGCAAGTTGTCAGTCAGGTATTAGCTGAAATCTATAGCAGGGAAAAACAGGGACAGCCGGTAGACGGTATACCTGTGGGTATATCTAACCGGCACATCCACCTCTCTGCTGAGCATATTGAGCAGCTTTTCGGTAAAGGTTATACCTTAACCCCGGAAAAAATTTGAAGCAGGTTGGGGAATACGCTGCTAAGGAAACCCTTACCCTTGTGGGACCAAAGGGAGCTCTCAGGAATGTTCGGGTCTTAGGCCCAGTGCGTAAATTTACTCAGGTTGAAATCTCCCGTACCGACGGTTTCAATCTAGGTATTGTCCCCCCCATTCGTGATTCGGGAAAATTAGAAGATACCCCAGGTATTGTTTTGGTAGGTCCAAAGGGTGGCGTATCTCTAAACAAAGGTGTAATAGTTGCTGCTAGACACATTCATATGGGAGTTGAAGACGCCCATAGGTACAATGTGTCAGATGGTGACCGAGTTACTATTAAGATTAACGGTCCCCGGGGTGGTTCCTTTGATAATGTCTTGGTTCGGGTCAATCCAAACTTCCGTCTGGAGTTTCACATTGATACGGATGAAGCCAATGCCGCAGCCCTTAAAAACGGCGATACAGTCAGTATTGACATAAGGGAGCAAAGCTGTGGAGCATGAAAAACTTGTGGAGATAATAACCACCGAGGTGCTACGTCGGCTTAGTTCAAAAGACATCCCAGGACATCCCCAGGCTGGTTACTCCAAAAAGGCTCTCGTAGTTTTCACCGGGGGTACCATTGGCCTTAAGTCGGGCTTGAGGAAATAAAAATTATCAAAGAGCTTGGTACTGACCTAACGCTGGTTCTTTCGGAGGCTGCTGAAAAAATAATTGGCGTTACCAGTCTTGTGGAAATGCTAGGTAATGATATCAAAATTATTACCTCTCAATCTCCTTATCCGAAAGAGCCTTTAAGGCAAGCCGACGTAGTAATTATCCCAGTACTAACACAAAATACTGCGGCAAAGGTAGCATTGACCATATCCGACACCATGGCCTCCTATTTAATTATATCTGCATTAATGCTTAGTAAGCCTGTAATTGCTGCCAGGGATGCAGCGGAACCCATTAATCGTCCCCAGGTAGAGTTATCAAAGCTCAAGCCAGCTTTTAGAGAAGTACTGGAGGGCAACCTCAAAAAGCTAAGCACATACGGTATTCAGCTCACTTCCGCAGATAATCTGTCTAAGGTAACAAAAGGATTTTACTTTCGGAGCGGCTGAACTTAACGGAAATGCCCTTAAAAAGGCAAGTACTTGATGCTGGAACGTTAAAAAGTGCTTTACTTTCAGGAAATAGAACAATTTCTGTAGCAAAGGGTACCATTGTCACCCCTTTGGCCCAGGATATTGCCAGGGAATATAATGCTGAAATTGTGTTTAGATAAATGGAATTACGGTATCTGGTTTGGAAAGGAAGATTTTCCTATGTGGATCGGTAAGGTTGTGGGCACTTTGGTGGCCACACCCAAGAATGAGAGTTTAAAAGGCAGCAAGCTTCTTATTGTTCAGCCATTTTCATTCATCGGCAGTGTACATGAGCCATCGTGGCTATCGATGCAATCGGTGCGGGAACCGGCGAGAACGTCCTTGTTGTTGAAGCAGCACAGCACGTTATGTCACCGGCAAGCCTAATGCAGCGGTGGATGCAGCCATTGTAGGCATTGTCGACAGTATGGAGATTGATAGAGGTCTTATTGAGGAGTAGTGCACCATGAAAGTATATACAAAAACCGGGGACCAAGGGCAAACCAGCCTTTTAAGTAAACAAAGGGTTTATAAGGATGATGACCGGGTACACGCTTATGGCACGGTTGATGAGGCTAGCTCTGCCATGGGTTTGGCCAAATCTTTAACCCAAAAGGAATGGGTGGTCAATATTATCCACCCTATCCAAGTAGAGCTAATCAGTTTAGCTGCTGATCTAGCAACCGAGGGCACAGAAGATGCCGGTAAGTATCGAATATCCGAGAGTCATGTACAAACCTTGAGGGCATAATTGACGAGTTGGAACAGCAGCGCATCCCTGATAAACATTTTGTGATTCCGGGCGGTACACCCGTCAGCGCAGCATTAGATTTGGCCCGGACCATAGTGCGCCGGGCCGAGCGCTGCGTAGTCAAGGTTAGACGCTTAGATCATGTTCATCCTCCTGTTGCCCTGTATTTAAACCGTTTATCGGACTTATTATTTGTTTTGGCCAGGTGTGTTGAACAGGAAGAATTGGTGGTTAAGGTGACCAGCAACGTTATGGAAAATCTTGCTGGGACAAACAACGTGAGCGGTGAGATTGTAAACATGATGACATTAAACAAGGCCATGAAAATGATCCAGACAGCAGAAGCTAAGGCTAAAGAAATTGAGGTGCCAATGGTTATTGCCGTGGTTGACTGCGGCGGCAATCTTGTGGCCCAGCATCGCATGGATGGTGCAATACTGGCCAGTATCTCCATATCACTGGACAAAGCCTATACTGCGGTGTCCCTTAAGATGCCTACAGAAAAGGCAGCGAAGCCCGCTAGTCCGGGCCAATCCCTTTACGGCCTTAACACCACCAATGGTGGTCGACTGGTAATCTTCGGTGGCGGCATACCCGTCTTTGACAAGGGAGTGTTAATTGGAGGCATCGGAGTAAGCGGGGGGGCCGTTGAAGATGATATCACCGTAGCCAAGGCTGGATTAGCAGGCCTTTAAAAGGAGGTACCTATGTGGTAATTGATCAAAGTATTATTTCCAAAATCACTGCCGAGGTTTTAGCCAGAGTACAGGAGCAAAACAGCTCTACCTCTGGTCAGAACGGTATTTTTCAAACAATTGATGAAGCTACTGCCGCAGCCCGACAAGCCCATAGACAGTTAAGAAAACTGTCCCTGGAGACTCGGGAAAAGTTAATTCAAGCCATGAGGGATGTCAGTTTAGAAAATGCTGTTCTTTTATCTGAAATGGCTGTTAAGGAAACCGGCATGGGTCGTGTCTCGGACAAAATTTTAAAAAATCAACTTGCCGCCAGTAAGACACCCGGTACCGAAGACTTAAAAACCGAGGCCTGGACCGGTGATCGTGGGTTAACACTGGTTGAAATGGCCCCCTTTGGTGTAATAGGGTCCATAACTCCAACCACAAACCCCTCTGAGACAATCATAAATAATGGCATTAGTATGATTGCTGGGGGAAACTCAGTTGTTTTCAGCCCCCACCCCACTGCCAAAAATACATCCCTGAAAACTATAGGCCTATTAAATGAGGCTATTGTTAAGGCAGGGGGACCACCCAATTTACTAACTGCGGTGGCTAAGCCCTCCTTAGATTCAACAAATGCTATGTTAAAGCATCCTGATATCAATATGCTTGTGGCTACAGGCGGTCCCGCCATCGTCAAAATAGTCATGTCCTCAGGAAAAAAGCCATTGGTGCAGGTGCCGGCAATCCTCCCGTCATTGTAGATGAGACTGCGGATCTTGATAAAGCAGCTAAGGACATAATGTTAGGGTGCTCCTTTGATAATAATTTACCCTGTATTGCAGAAAAGGAAGCCATTGTTCTAAACTGCATCGCCGATAAGCTGATTTCTAATATGCAAAAACATGGGGGCTACCTGATTTCAGGACAGGATATTAATAAACTCATGAAGGTTATCCTGACGGAAAAAGAAGAAAATGCTGCAGCCGGCTGTACTATCAAACCCAAGAGAACGTATATGATTAACAAAAATTTTGTTGGTAAGGATGCCAAATATATTCTAAGTAAAATAGGCATAGATGTACCGGATACTATCAGGGCCATTATTTGTGAAACAACCGAAGATCACCCCTTTGTGCTGGAAGAGTTGATGATGCCCGTATTACCTATTATCCGGGTAAAAAATCTCGATGAAGCCATCGAGTTAGCAATTAGTGTTGAGCATGGCAATCGTCATACGGCAATCATGCACTCACGCAATGTAGATAATTTGACCCGCTATGCTAAGGCTATAGATACAACCATCTTTGTTAAAAATGCTCCTGCCTATGCAGGAATTGGTGCCGGTTCAGAGGGTTACACATCCTTTACATTGGCAGGTCCCACAGGTGAAGGACTCACCTCGGCTAGAAGTTTTACACGCCAGCGTCGCTGTGTACTTGTGGATGCATTATCTATTGTGTAGTGACCCCCCTTAGGAAGTAGGTGGAGATTTGCGCGAGGAAATTATCGCAGCGGTTAAGGCAGCTGGTGTGGTTGGGGCTGGTGGTGCGGGTTTTCCAACCCATGTAAAAATTAACGCCAATGCAGAGATTGTCATTGTTAATGGGGCGGAGTGTGAACCTCTTTTAAGGGCCGATCAACACCTAATGGCCAGTGAGAGTGAGAAACTAATTATAGGCCTCAAGGCTGTTATGCTTGCACAGGTGCCGGCAAGGGTTACATTAGCCTGAAACTTAAGTATGAAGATGCAGTAAGAAATTTGCAAGACACCTTGAAGCAAATGGATGCCCAGGGAATTGAGCTTTTTTTCATACCTGATATGTACCCGGCTGGTGACGAGCATGTTCTCGTGCATGAGGTTACCGGCAGGATAGTGCCTGAGGGTGGTATTCCCCTTCATGTGGGAGTGGTGGTCTCTAATGTCCAAACCCTTATTAATATTGCCCAGGCACTGGAAGGACAACCTGTCACAGACAAATACGTCACGGTGACGGGTGAAGTTGGTAAGCCTAGTACCGTCAAAGTACCAATAGGCATGTTAATAGATGAAATCCTTTTATTGGCCGGTGGAACCACAGTAAGAGAATATACTGTAATTGACGGCGGACCCATGATGGGTAAGCTTATCCAAAAGGATGCCACCATAAGAAAGACTACCGGCGGTATTATAGTCCTGCCCCAGGACCATTCCCTGGTGGTAGAAAAAGGCCTGACCTGGCCTGTAATTTCCAACCGGGCAAAGTCTGTCTGCTGTAACTGCAGGGCCTGTACCGATGTATGTCCTCGCAATCTCCTGGGACATAGATTAGAACCCCATCGTATTATGCAGGCCATAGGCAGAGGTCAGATAAACGAGTCGGAGGTTCTTTCCAAGGCATTCCTTTGTTCTGAATGTGGTGCCTGCGATACATATGGTTGTTCCATGGGCCTGTCACCCCGTCGGGTAAACGCAGAGCTTAAGCGCCAGTCGCCGGTGCAGGTATTAGAAACCCCCATAATGAAAAACCCGAAAGCTCCCGTATTAATCGTGAGTTCCGGCGAATACCAACCAAGCGATTACTATATCGTTTGGGTTTGGACAAGTATGAACATAAGGCACCCTTAAATCTAGAGCCTGTACTAACCAAAAATGTTAAAATATTGCTTTCGCAACATATTGGCGCCCCCGCAAAGCCTGTGGTAGAGCTTGGCAGTATGGTAAATAAAGGTGATCTCATAGCAGAAATTCCTGAAGGATCACTGGGGGCTAACTTGCACGCAAGCATTTCTGGGCAGGTCTATAATGTGGAGGGCTGGATTGGTATCCAGCAGGGGGTGAATATATGAAACGAGCTATAGGTTTAATAGAGACGAAAAATATAATCAAGGGTATTTCCGTGGCGGATGCAATGTTGAAGTCTGCCAATGTTGATTTGATTATGGCCCACTCCGTGTGTCCAGGAAAATATTTTATCATGGTGGGAGGTGATGTAGGGGCAGTACAAAATGCCGTTCGCAGTGGTAAAGCTACCGGAGGAAATGAAAATATAGTTGATGATATTGTTCTTTCCAACATTCATCCAGACGTATTTCATGCCCTAAGTGGCTGTTCCGAGGTAAAAGAAATTAAGTCCCTGGGAGTTATAGAAAGCTACTCGGTGGCCTCTGCCATTCTTGCCGCTGATACCGCAGTAAAATCTGCCACTGTTCAGCTTATTGAAGTCCGCTTAGCCCGCGGTATGGGAGGAAAATCACTGGTCACTTTAAGTGGCGAGGTTGGAGCAGTAACAGCGGCAGTACGTGCCGGAAGCAACGCCATTCAGGATAGCGGCTTTTTAATCGGTGATCTGGTAATTGCTGCTCCACATCAAGGACTACATAAAGCATTATTCTAATACACTTAAAGGAGTGAAAATTTGATGTTCGGAGGTCTAGAAATAGTCGCCGCCTTTGGTGGTGGGGTGTTTGGTGCAGCCGTAGGTGCGTTGCCCGCATTTATTATGACTGGTATTTTGGTCTTGGCAGGATTTACGGATATGGCCTTTGGTCCCTGGTTTGGGCCACACGTAGCCTTTGCTGGTGGTGTGGCTGCAGCTGCCTTTGCAGCTAAGAATGATTTAGAAAGCGGTAAAGATATTTTAACTCCCCTCATAAAATTCAACGACGGCTCAATTCTACTTGTAGGCGGTATCTTTGGTGCTATAGGTATGGCTGTTCAGCAGTTTTTCGCTGGAATAAATACCCCTACCGATACTGTTGCACTTACTGTAGCCATTTCCGGTATTGCAGCCAGACTAATTTTTGGCGAAAAGAAACTATTCCACGGTTACAGCATGCCGGACGGCAAAACCGGCTTATCTTTATTAGTTCTTGGCTTGGGGGTAGGCCTAATTTCCTCCTATGGTTCCATCGCCACAGATAATGCGGTCCTTGGTTTTGGTATTGCAGCAACTTCACTTATCTTTGTGCAAATCATGGGAGTAGGCCCGGTAACTCACCATATTGCCTTACCCGCGGCCCTGGCAGCAATGGCAGCAGGTAATATATGGATCGGGGGATTATTCGGTATAATCGGTGCTTTATTAGGGGATTTTTTCACCAAAACCATGAACGAAGGCAATACCCATGTGGACCCTCCTGCCTTTGTTATCGCACTATTAACATTAATTGTGGTACTTTTCATGTAGATATGTCTCCTATAATCAAGTACAAATGTAGGGAATTTTAGGCTTCTGTAGGAACCAGTAGGTCTCCGGCAGAAGCCTGTTGATTTTACATAGGTGGATTTTACCTGTTACATCTCCTCCCTAACACCGTCTATATGGTATATGGAATAAAGGAGCTGTATTTATGAAAAACAAACTGGTTGCAATTCTCCTGGTTTTATTTCTAATTGCCCCAAGCCTCAGTTTTGCCAACACTCCATTTACTGATACCACTGAACATTGGGCTTCTAAGGATATCGAATTAGCTTTCCAGCATGGCTTATTGAAGGGTGTTGGGGAGGATCGGTTTAATCCCGAAGGTACCCTCACCAGGGCAGAGCTGGCTGTTTGCCTGGATCGCATCTTTGATTTTAACTTTAGTGCCATGTTATTCCTTAAGGAACCTGTCCTTACCGATTATTTTGATGATGTACAGGAAAGTGAGTGGTACAGTCAATCAATTCTTGAGAGCGCAGTTTTCAACATTTTCGATATCCAGGACAGAAAATTTAAGCCCGGGGAACCAGTAACCAGACTTGAGGTTGCTGAAGCCATTGCAAAGTCCTTTGAGGCTAAAAGCCTAAGCGTAGCTACCATACTTCTGTGGCCACATTTCAAAGATATTGAGACAACCAATACATTAGCCTTCATACACAATACCGGTATATGAAGGGCCGTGCAGAAGGTCAGTTTTTCCCCGATGAAACTAACCAGGCAGAATTTGCAGCCATTGTAAATCGCTGCCTGGATACAGTATCCTTAGCCCATTCCTACGAAAAACAATTAGAGCCCTCCGCTGAATAAAAATAGACAGCTCTCAGCAGACATATCCTGAGAGCTGTCTATTTTATTTTAATGGCCAGTTCCTCTCCTACTAAGAATAATGTTTTATCAGGGCACCTGCTCAATATGATGGTAGATTACATGCCCCCCTTTCCTTAGATTATTATTTACTAGTAACCACTGGACTCCCAAGCACATAGTATGTGTTAGCTGATTAAAGTAAGTTAGTTTTATCTAACTAACTTACGCCAGGCAAATAGGTTGGGTGGCACAACATCAAAAAATTAGTAAGAGCTCTTAACCTATAGTTAGCCGAGACTAAGTTAATTGACAAGTGGGGGTGGGAATTATATGAAAAATAGCTTCAGGAGGTTCGAGGGGAATGTTATGGCCCTATATGATTTGCCCATTGGGAAAACAGCGGTAGTTGATTCCATAGAGGCCGAGGGCCTTGCCAGGAGAAGAATGCTGGATTTGGGCCTTATTCCCGGCACTAAGATAGAGGCTCTGCGGGTAAGTCCCTCGGGAGACCCCAAGGCCTTTAAAATTAGGGGAGCAGTCATAGCCTTTAGGGAAGAAGAAAGTACACAAATCATGGTTAGCTATAAGGAGGATTAGGCTCATGGGTTTGACACATCAGTCCTGCGGTGCCGGGGCAAATAAAGAATCACTTAAGGCTCAACAACCAAAAAAGCAGACTATGTGATAGCATTAGCCGGCAATCCCAACACCGGCAAAAGCACCGTGTTCAATGCCCTAACAGGATTAAACCAGCATACAGGCAATTGGCCCGGTAAAACAGTATTGAGGGCTGAGGGAAAGTATATTAATCAAGGGTATGTGTATAATCTAGTTGATCTACCTGGCACCTACTCTCTGCTGGCCAATTCCGTTGAGGAACAAGTGGCTAGGGATTACCTCTGCTTTGGCAGACCAGACGCCACAGTGATTGTGGTGGATGCCACCTGCCTGGAAAGGAATTTAAACTTAGTATTGCAGGTTCTCGAAATAACTTCAAAGGTTGTAGTCTGCGTAAATCTGATTGATGAAGCCCGCAGAAAAAATATTACGGTCAACACTGAAGCATTAGAAAAAATATTAGGTGTTCCTGTTGTTGCCACAGCTGCCAGGGATAGGATCGGCCTGAACGAATTGATTAACGCTATTTCTAATGTGGCTAATGACAGGCTAGTAACAAATCCCTATGTTGTTAGATACACTGAGCAGATTGAGGCTGCCATTTCTAAAATAGAACCTATTATTAAGGAACTGGTTGGAGAAAAATTAAACAGCCGCTGGCTTGCATTGAGACTATTAGATAAGGACCAAACAATAATCACTAAGCTGGAGGAGCTATATCCACAGAGGGATAGTCTCGTAACAAAGGTTGGAGGTGAACTGTGGGCATGAGCCAGGTTTTCCCAACAAGACTTAGTGCAATTTTAACTGAGATTGAGCAGTTACATCCCCATGGCAATCTACAGCTTAATGATTCTATAGTAAATAGTATTTACAATTCAGCAGAGAGTATAGCTCAGCAGGTAGTTAACCAAAATGAGCAGCCTCGCACAGATTGGGATAAAAGGATTGATGATATTCTTACTTCCCGGGTATTTGGCTTTCCCTCCATGCTGCTGCTCCTGGGAATGATTTTCTGGATGACAGTGGCCGGTGCCAACGTCCCCTCAGCCATGCTGGCAGATACTTTATTCTGGGGGCAGGATCGTCTAACTGAGCTTTGTAATGTTCTACATGCCCCAGCCTGGTTTCACGGTCTTTTTATAGAGGGTGTTTACAGTACCCTTGCCTGGGTTATATCGGTTATGCTGCCACCCATGGCTATTTTCTTCCCTTGCTTCACCTTGCTTGAAGACCTAGGCTATCTGCCCAGGGTTGCCTTTAACCTAGATCGCCTTTTCAAGAAAGCAGGAGCCCACGGCAAGCAGTCCCTGACCATGAGTATGGGGTTTGGCTGCAACGCCGCCGGGTTATAGCTTGCCGAATAATTGAGTCGCCCAGGGAACGTATGATAGCTATGTTAACCAATGTCTTTGTTCCCTGCAACGGCCGTTTCCCCACCCTAATTGCACTGTCGGGAATTTTAGTCTTTGGCATGGGTGGTACCCTTGGCGCCACAGCCATTGTGGTGGGAATTGTCCTATTGGGAATCACGGTAACCTTAGCTGTATCCTGGAGTCTTTCCAAAACCCTATTAAGGGGGATTCCCTCCTCCTTCACCTTGGAACTTCCTCCCTACCGAAAGCCTCAAATAGGAAATATTATTGTCCGTTCAATCTTCGACCGCACCCTCTTTGTACTAAAACGAGCTATTATTGTAGCAGCTCCCGCAGGGGTAATTATCTGGTTAATGGCAAATATTTATGTAGGTGAAATAAGTATTTTAGCTATTGTGCCAACTGGCTAAATCCCTTTGCCCAGCTTATGGGACTGGATGGCTTCATTTTAATGGCCTTTATACTAGGTTTGCCGGCCAATGAAATTGTTCTGCCCATACTAATAATGAGCTATCTGGCCGTGGGAAGCATGACCGAGTTGGAAAGCATTAGGGACCTATATAACCTCTTTGTGGTACAACATGGCTGGACTTGGCTTACTGCTGTCTCTATGATGCTCTTTACTTTACTGCATTACCCCTGTGGAACCACATTATTAACTATTCAGAAAGAGTCTGGTAGCATTAAATGGACTATATTAGCCGCTTTAATACCCCTGGCAATTGGCTGTGCTGTCTGCATCCTTGTGGCCCAGACTGCCAGAATAATGGCTGGGTCTAAACCTTTGAATCAGGCCGGGTAAGCTTACCCCGGTCATTTTCTTTATCTGCTATCTGGCAAAAACCCTTATACTCCTCTAGCCAAACCGGATTATGCTTGCTAAACTTAACAAATTTGGTTATTGCCGTTATGGTAGGCACTGAGAGATAGTGCTCCATAGCCTCCGCCTCTGCTTCAAAATCACACTGGGAGCCGAGTAACTGCAAAAATTCCCTTATAATCCTATTTCTCTCCACCAGGAAATGGCCTAATTCTTTACCCTTATTCGTAAGTACTATTTCTCTATAGCGACGATAATTAATATAATTACACTCATCAAGCTTTTGCAGGGCCCTTGTAACAGAAGGCAGGCTAACATTTAAACAAGCGGCAATATCAGTTACCCTTATTGTTTCTCCACTTTGACTTATCCGATAGATTTCTTCCAAATAGTCTTCCAGGCTGGGAGATAACAAATAACCACCCCCTTTAAAATCAAGATATAAAAGGGGGGAATAATTATTACACTTTTTTATCTTGCTGATTTAAATATTCCCCGGGGTGTGATATAGATGGGAGATTACTTACTTGGTCTAGTCCTTTCAATTATTTTATTTTCTATTAATGGATTTATCAAAATGCTTTTCAAAAGACTTTGCTTCCTGTTTATTAGTAAATATTATGATAAGTAAGTCCTTATTTACTTATTTTGCTAAACTTACTATATAAATAACCGATATAACTTAATAAAATATAGCAGCGCGGCGGATGAACCTAGAGCCATAATTATATCCTTATATAAAGAGGGATCGTTATGAAGATTGCTAACAGATTTCTAGCCATGATGATAATCCTGGGATTAATGATCATTGGGGGCCTATTCTGGACAACCCATTATGTAATCATTCCCTGGCACATAGAAACCATGTCTCAAAAAGCTAGGGAGTTAGCCTCCTATATTGAAAAGACTACTCCTTTATTATCAGAAGCCCAGATGCAAAAACATTTAACCCAAATACAAGGGGAGCAGGCAGATTTAAGCTATATCCTCCTTGTTGATAGAAACGGCAAGGCCCTTTTTCACAGCGACCCTTACCGGGTAGGAATGGTATTTGATGACCAAGGTACTTTAGCTGCTGCCCGAGAGGGAAAGACTGTTGAGCAGATATATATTAGAGACGCCGATAACCCCCAGTCAAACTTCCATGGTGAGAGAATACTTGACATCCTGGTGCCCTACTATAACAACACCAATAGTTTAGCTGGTGCGGTAAATGTTGGTCTATCCCTGAAAAGTATAGATTTGGCGACAAAACGTTATTATACAATCATTTCCATTAATGCCTTTCTATTTTTATCTTTTCTTATTTTCTTAACCTACAAGCATGTTAAGGATGTGATATCACCCCTCTCATCCATTGCTGAAATGGCGCGGCGTTTTGGAGAGGGTAATCCTGATCACACCATTAGGATTAACAGAAATGACGAAATTGGTATACTTGCAGCAGAATTTAATAAAATGTCACAAAATATATCTAATCAAATCCTTGAACGTAATAGAACGGAATTAGAGCTTAGGGCTTCCTACGAGGAACTAACGGCAACAAATGAAGAGTTAGTGGCAAGCAACGAAGAACTTATTGCTGTTGAGGAGGAACTTAAATTATCCTATGAGGAAATCAATAAGTCCCATACCAAGATAAGTAATTTACTAGAGAGCATTGAGGATGGATTTTGTTCATTAGACTCCAATTTCAAAATTACATATTTAAATAGTGAAGCTGAAATGCTATTACACATTTCAAAGGATGAAATACTAGTCAGGGAATGGTGGGCTGCTTTTTCAGATATAAAATCCCTTTCCGTTTTTTCTGAGCTGCAGCGGGTCCTTGAAGAAAAATCATCTGCTCAATTCGAAACCTATAACAATATCATCTGTAAATGGTTAGAATTTCGTGCCTACCTTCCCCTGAAGGTCTGTCTCTTTATTTTCATGACATTAGTGCTAGGAAGCATTCAGAAGAGCAATTAGTCAGTAAAAATAGGTACCTCTCATCTTTGTATGAAACCACCCTTGACTTAATCAATAGGCTTGACATTGATGACTTGTTAGCTGCAATTCTAAAAAGGGCCTGCTCCCTCCTAGGTACGGAACATGGACTATTGTATTTGATCAATGATCAAAAGGACGAATTATCTTTACACTTAGGAACCGGTTATATAAAGACTATATTGGGTTTACCCTAAAACCCGGGGAAGGTTTGGCAGGCAAGGTGTGGCATAGCGGTAAGCCTTTGGCGGTGAACGACTACAGCGCCTGGAGCGGACGTTCCTCAAGGGTAAGCGATTTGTTTAGGGAGACAGTCGCCTTTCCATTGAAATCGGGCAATCAGGTGGTTGGGGKTTTTGGGCTGGCCTACCTGGAAAAGGGACAAAGAATTGGTGGACAGGAAATGAAATTGTTGGAAAGCTTTTCCCAGCTGGCTTCTATAGCCCTGGAAAATGCCAGACTTTATACTGCTTCCCAACAAGAGGTTGCCGAGCGAATAAAGGCAGAGGAGGTAATAAAATACCAGGCACAGCACGATTACCTCACTGATTTGCCCAACAGACTGCTTTTCAATGACAGACTTTTTATTTCCCTGGCCCATGCGGAGCGAAAGAATAAAAGCTTAGGAGTTCTATTTCTGGATATAGACTGTTTTAAACTAGTCAATGATACAATGGGACACGATGTTGGAGATCAACTATTAAAGTCCATTGCTAAACGTGTATCTGACACCCTAGAGGATAGTGACACAATTGCTCGAATAGGCGGTGATGAGTTCACCATCTTGTTATCAGATCTTGATCGGCAGGAGGATGCTGCCAAGGTGGCGGAAAAAATAATACACTCCTTAGAAGAGCCCTTTGTATTAGATGGGCGAGAATTTTATATCACCACCAGCATTGGAATAGCTGTTTACCCCTCTGACGGCCTGGATGTTAAAACTCTCCTTAAACATGCTGATATAGCCATGTATCAGGCTAAGAATCAAGGACGTAACAACTATCAATTTTTGCACCTTCAATGAATGAAAGCAATATGCACAGGCTAGAATTAGAGCATTCCCTTAGAAGGGGCCTTGAGAAAAATGAGTTTACCGTTCATTACCAGCCACAGATAGATATACCTAATAATAGTATTGTTGGAATCGAGGCGCTGCTAAGGTGGGATCATCCCAGAAGGGGATCATATCTCCTGCATATTTTATTTCTATTGCTGAGGAGACCGGTTTAATTGTTCCTATCGGTGAACAGGTTTTAAGATATGCCTGTCTTCAAAATAAAGAATGGCAATTGTCAGGTTTACCACCAATGCGGGTGGCAGTCAATCTCTCCCCCCGTCAATTCCAGCAGCAAAATTTAGTTCAGGTAATTACTGATATATTACAGGAAACAGGGATGGAACCCCATTACCTTGAACTAGAGATTACCGAAAGCCTAGCCATGCATGATGTTGAATTTACCATTAAAACACTAAATGAATTAAGGAAAATGGGCATAACCATTGCCATTGATGACTTTGGTACAGGCTATTCCTCCCTCAGTTACTTAAAAAGGCTGCCCATCGACATACTAAAAATAGACAGGTACTTCATAAGGGATGTTACCAAGGACCCAGGTAATGAAGCCATTGTAGATGCCATAATATTATTAGCTCACAACCTGAAGCTGCAGGTTATTGCGGAGGGTGTAGAAACCGAAGAACAGCTTAATTATCTCCGAAGCAAAAACTGCGATCTAGTTCAAGGTTACTATTTCTATAAACCTCTGCCGGTTGTCGGCATTACAAATCTATTGCTTAATACCTTCAAAAAGTAAAGCCAGCATCGCTGGCTCAGATTGTCGAGAAACTACCTATATTCGGGTTTTAAAATCCCTCACGACTCCTATCTCCGCAGTGGACAGTGCTAATCGCTTGCTTCGGGCGAAAATGGCCGCCTTCGAGYAAACATCGTGTTTACCTCAGGCTTGCCCGGACGTCCATGTCCGGGTACCCATTTTCGCATCCTCAGCTTTGCGAAGCGCTGTTTCCACTGCTCCGAATGTCGCTGTTCGGGATTATTAAAACCCAGGTGTATCTTTTTCAACAGTCTGATAAGCCGTTCAGCGGGCTTTTATTTTTCTGAAAATGTTTTATGGTTTTGTCCACAGGATATAATAGTTAGCGCCGGGGGACATTAATAAACTGGAAAACTCAGCGGAAACTTTGCAGTAATGTTCTTTAAGTTGAAGGAAATCAGGGTTGGGTTGTTGAAAGTTATTACATAATTATTGGTAATTAAGGGGAATTAAACATGGGGGTGTTGGAGAAGGTACGTCACGAACTTGCACGGCACAGGATGATAGAGCCGGGCCAGTTAGTGATTGTTGGTGTTTCCGGGGGACCGGATTCTATAGTGCTGCTTCATATTTTATCTCAATTAAAAGATGAGTTAGGGATATCTTTGCATGTTGCTCACCTAAATCATATGTTTAGGGGCGATGAAGCCAAGGGAGATGCTTCCTTTGTTGAACAGGTTTCTTCTAGTTTAGGAGTCCCCTGCACAATAGAAGAGAGGAATGTGCCTGATTATGCCGGGAAAAGGGTTATCTTCTCAGGTTGCCGCTAGGGAGGTCCGCTATGACTTCTTTAATAGGGTTCTTACCAAGCTAGGGGCCGAAAGATTGGCCCTGGGTCATCATGCGGATGACCAGGCTGAGTCGGTTTTGCTTAATATATTTAGGGGAACTGGTACAAATGGCCTAGCAGGGATGCTGCCCTTTAGGGACAAACTGTACATGAGGCCATTGTTAACTGTTCGACGGGCGGAGATTGAACAGTACTGTAAGGATAATGGGCTTTCCTATAGATTAGATAGCTCAAATTTTAAAAAAGTATACCGCCGCAACAAAATTCGTGCCGAACTAATCCCCCTCTTAGAGAAGGAGTACTCTCCGGGATTGGTTCCCCTTTTGGGTAGGTTAGCCGAACTGGCCAGAAGTGACGAAGATTATCTGGAAGCGGAGGCCTCTAAGGTCTTTAAAGAAGTGTTGCTGTCCAAGGAGAAAACTCATATCGCTATCAGCCGCCAAAAACTCTCCCTACAACCAACAGCCTTGGCCCGGAGAGTAATTAGAAATTGTTGGGGTGCCTGGTGGGGGAAAAGAATGATTTAAGCTTCGAACAGGTGGAAAATATTTTTGCCCGTTTAAAGGATTACGGGGAGGAAAAGGTAATAGAATTGCCCCGAGGTGTCAAGGCCTGGCTAAGCTATGATATGCTGCATATGGGGAGACATTACCAGGGAGACGAAAAATATAGGTACGAATACCAGCTTCCCATACCAGGGGGGCTAAGTATACCTGACACAGGAGCCAGAATAGACTGCCGAATTTTACAAAGGGAAGAACTAAATATTAAACCGGAGCAGCTCCCCCCTAATATGGCTGCCATTGATTTTCATAAAGTGAAACTTCCGTTGATTGTTAGGGCGAGGCAGGACGGAGATATATTTGTACCCTTTGGCTTCGGCAGAAGGGTCAAGTTAAAGAAATTTCTAATTGATCGTAAGATACCCAAATACATGAGAGGCCGTGTACCGATTGTGGTTGAGCAGGTTACCGGGCGGATTGTGTGGGTGGCGGGCTTTAGGACTGCTGAGGGCATAGAAATTAGCCCCGAAAGTAAAAAAGTAATTCTACTAAATTTGGAAAATGGGAATAGTAGTAATATGTAAATTGATAAGCAATAGCTGTTGTGGTAAAATATTCATTATCTTGGGACTTTTGGTCTTTTGCAGGGAGGAGTGGCTTTTTTGAATAAGGTTCTTAAAAACCTTAGTATTTACCTGTTAATTGTTTTGGTTATCATTTTTTTGATTCAGTTCACAGGGGACAAGAAGACAACTGTTGTTCCTTTACGTTACGATGAATTTATAACTGCTCTAGAGCAGAACAGAGTTCAAAATGTAGAAATGATTACTGATAAGTCCACCAACCTTATTACGGGCAAATTTAAGGATGGGCGGGATTTTCAGACTAATGGGCCAATTTTAGATGAAACCCTTATCCCCCTGCTTAGGGATAGAAACGTACAGTTTAACCAGAGTCCACCGCCGGAGCCTTCTTGGTGGGCGGGACTCCTAACTACCATGCTGCCTATCTTGCTTTTCGTATTGTTGTTCTTTTTCCTCATGCAGCAGACCCAGGGGGGTGGCAATCGTGTTATGTCCTTTGGGAAAAGCAGAGCGAAGCTGCATACCGATGAAAAGAAAAAGGTCACCTTTGAAGATGTGGCCGGTGCAGATGAGGTAAAGGAAGAACTAACAGAAATCGTAGACTTCCTCAAAACTCCTAAAAAGTATAATGAAATTGGTGCTAAGATCCCCAAAGGGGTGCTGTTTTTTGGCCCCCCGGGTACAGGTAAAACTCTGCTGGCCAGAGCGGTTGCAGGTGAGGCGGATGTTCCCTTTTTTACCATCTCGGGTTCTGATTTTGTGGAAATGTTTGTAGGGGTGGGTGCTTCCAGGGTACGTGATTTGTTTGAACAGGCTAAAAAGAATGCCCCCTGTATAGTATTTATAGATGAAATTGATGCTGTAGGTAGGCAGCGTGGTGCAGGTTTGGGCGGTGGCATGATGAGCGGGAACAAACCTTAAACCAATTACTGGTTGAAATGGATGGGTTTAATCCCAACGAAGGGATTATAATCATTGCAGCTACAAACCGTCCGGACATTTTAGACCCGGCTCTTTTACGTCCAGGTCGTTTTGACCGCCAGGTTGTCGTAGATGCCCCGGATGTAAAAGGCAGGGAAGAAATTTTAAAGGTGCATGCTAAGGGTAAGCCCCTTGAGGATAATATTAACATGGAGGTATTGGCTCGCCGCACACCAGGCTTTACCGGTGCGGATTTATCCAATTTGATGAATGAAGCAGCCCTGCTGGCAGCTAGGTACGGCAAAAAGAAAATAGGTATGTCTGAGCTGGAGAATTCCATTGAAAGGGTAATTGCCGGACCAGAGAAGAAAAGCAAAGTTATTTCTGAAAAGGAAAAACGTTTGGTGTCCTACCATGAAGCCGGTCATGCTTTAGTGGGTTATTTATTGCCAAACACTGACCATGTACATAAGGTTTCAATAATTCCTCGAGGACGAGCAGGCGGCTATACCCTGCTCCTACCCAAAGAAGACAGATATTATATGACCAATCCATGCTCCTTGATCAGGTTGTCATGCTGCTGGGTGGCAGGGTGGCTGAAGATGTGGTGCTCAAAGAAATAAGCACTGGTGCACAAAATGACCTGGAAAGGGCAACAAGTATTGTACGCCGGATGATCATGGAGTATGGCATGAGTGACGCTTGGGTCCCCTTACCCTAGGACATAAGCAGGATAGCCCCTTCCTGGGGAGAGATATTGGCAGGGACAAGAATTACTCCGAAGAAGTGGCCTATGCCATTGACCAGGAAGTTAGAAAGACCATTGACAGAGCTTATGAAAATGCCAGGGAACTGCTTACCAAGCACAGGGAGACCCTGGATTTGATTGCCCAGACCCTAATGGAAAAGGAAACCATTGAAGCCGAAGCCTTTGCAGAGTTAATGAAAGATGCAGGTTTAGAAAAGCCAAATAGCTAGAAATAAAAGATATTAGAGAAAAAGGATTCTTTAAGGTGGGAGGAGAAAAGGGTGGAACGTACATATCTAATGGTTAAGCCCGATGGTGTTCAAAGGGGGCTGGTTGGGCAAATCATAAGCCGCTTTGAGCAAAGAGGTTACAAAATAGTGGGCTTAAAGATGATGCAAATTGCCCGGGAAACTGCAGAAAAGCATTATGGTGAGCATGCTGGTAAACCCTTTTTCACAGGATTAGTTGACTTTATAACCTCCGGTCCTGTGGTTGCCATGGTTGTTGAGGGAAAGGATGTTGTAGTTACCGCCCGTGAATGATGGGAGCTACCAATCCCTTAAAGGCAATACCTGGCACCATTAGAGGAACCTACGGTGTTGATGTTGGACGTAACGTAATCCATGGCTCCGACTCTGTGGAAAGTGCAAACCGTGAGATAGCAATTTTCTTCAAGCCGGAGGAATTGGTTGAATACGGTAGGGCCATAGATACCTGGATTTACGAGTAGCATGCAATGGAAATTCTCCAGTGAAAAGCTGGGGATTTTTCTTTTTAAACATAAAATAGTATCATTTGTATGAAATTGAAAATAATACCACCTAAAGGGGGGTGTCCCATGTTGGAAATTGGTATGACCCAGGAAGTAAAGGCAACAGTTAATGACACAAATACAGCAATAGCCTATGGCAGCGGTGGAGTAAGGGTATTTGCTACACCAGCCATGATCGGATTAATGGAGAAGGCAGCCTTGGAGTTGGTGGATAAAGTATTGCCTGAAGGACAGACCACAGTTGGAACCCTGGTAAATGTTAAGCATACTGCAGCTACTCCGGTGGGTATGGCTGTTTCAGCAAAGGCCGAACTTGTTGAAATTGACGGGAAAAGATTAGTATTTAAAGTCGATGCAAAGGACGAAGCAGGATCGATTGGCTCAGGTATTCACGAGAGATTTATTATAGTCCTTGAAAAATTCTTGCAGAGGGCTGAGGGAAGTTGACGGGTAAATAAAAAACTTGCTAAGAACGGAGTGTTTATGTTTATGAAAGTTGTTCCCAGTGATTTAGAAATTGCCCAGGCCCATAAAATGACGCCAATTACAGAAATTGCTGCTAAGATCGGCTTGGGTGAAGACGATATTGATCTTTATGGCAAATACAAAGCAAGATTAATTTGGATGTCCTGCGCAAATTTAAAGACCATCCCATGGGCAAGTTAATAGATATCACAGCCATTACTCCCACGCCCCTTGGTGAAGGAAAGACAGTCACCACCATAGGTCTTACCCAGGGACTGGGTCAGATCGGCAAGAAGGTTATAACTACCCTTAGGCAGCCATCAATGGGACCTGTTTTTGGAATTAAGGGTGGTGCTGCCGGAGGTGGATACTCCCAGGTGGTTCCTATGGAGGATATCAATATTCATTTCACCGGGGATATTCATGCGGTGGAGGCGGCCAATAACCTGCTGGCTGCTATGATCGATACCTCTATACTGTTAGGGAATCCTTTAAACATTGATCCCATGACTGTAATGTGGAACCGTGTACTTGACACCAACGATCGGGCCCTTAGGGATATTGTGATCGGCTTGGGAGGAAAGGAAAACGGATATCCCCGACAGACTGGTTTTGATATGGCGGTGGCCTCTGAGGTTATGGCTATCTTAGCCCTGGCCGATAGCTCCAGGATCTTCGCTTGAGATTGGGCAGAATAGTGGTGGCTTACACCTATGATGGCAAGCCTGTTACAGCTGAGGATCTTAAGGCAGCGGGAGCCATGACTGTAATTATGAAGGAGGCAATAAAGCCTAACTTGGTGCAGACATTGGAGGGACAAGCCTGCATCATGCATGCCGGACCCTTTGCCAATATAGCCCACGGACAAAGTTCCGTACTGGGGGACAAGATAGCCCTTAGATTGGCAGACTATGTAGTAACAGAATCAGGCTTTGGCTCTGATTTGGGCATGGAGAAATTCATGGACATCAAATGCCGGCAGTCTGGTTTGCGCCCAAGCTGCGTCGTGATTACTTGTACCATAAGAGCCCTCAAGATGCATGGGGGATTAGCAACGTGGTGGCAGGCAGACCACTGCCGGAAGAGCTTACCAAGGAAAATTTACCTGCCCTGGAAAGGGGATGTGCCAACCTGGTGCATCATATTAAGGTAGCGAGCTATTATGGGGTACCTGTAGTTGTGTCCATTAATAGATTTACCCCTGATACGGACCCAGAGGTTGCTTTAGTACGTGAAAAGGCCATGGAAGCCGGTGCATTGGGGGCTTATCCAATCACAGTTTGGGCCGACGGTGGGGAAGGGGCGGTTGAACTGGCGGAGGCTGTTGTTGCTGCCTGCGAAAAGCCAAGTGATTTCCAGCTTTTATACCCCGACAATATTAGCATTAAAGAGAAAATAGAAACCTTGGCTAAGAGAGTATATAATGCAGATGGTGTAGTTTATGAACCTTGGCCGAACGAAAAATTAAGCAATTTGAGGAACTGGGACTTGGCAGACTCCCTATTTGTATGGCGAAGACTCACCTTTCCATTAGCCATGACCCCGGTATGAAGGGGCGGCCGGGAAATTATATCTTCCCTATTAGGGATATACGAGCTTCCGTTGGTGCCGGATTTTTATATCCCCTGGCAGGGGCCATGAGGACAATGCCAGGCTTGGCTCTAGGCCAGCGGCCCATCAAGTAGATATAGATGAATATGGACGTACAAAGGGATTGTTTTAAGGTCACGCCCGGTATTGGCTAAAAATACCGGGTTTTACTTATGGGTATTTGATAGATTATGATCATTTCTTTCTATAAATATTCTCTGTCCGGGGAAACTAATAAAAATAATTTTGGAGGTGTTCCCGTGACGCTTCATAATAAGAGACATACATTGCAAGAGGGTGTTCCCCATGAACAAATGATAACTAAACGTGGGGAATTAGTTAAAGGAACCACGGAAGATGAATCCGTAGCTAAAGAAATGGCTCCAAGCCACAGGGAAATAAATAACAACAATTTTAAAACACCGCCCAATAATTTGACCACCAAAAACCATAGGAAGATGGGCATGGGAGAAAAAGGCTAGACAAGTAGCCCGGTTTAAGCCTGTCAGGCTTAGACCGGGACCTACAATTATCAAAAAATAATTAGAACTTAAAATTTAATTAATACTTGATTAAACAGATTTAAAATTCCATCAATTAAGACAAATAGTCACAGCGAAAAAATACAAGCCTCTAATTCAAAATAGTCTAAAAGAATTGACACTAGTTGGAAGAAGCTTTATACTAGCCATAAGGATAAAGAGGGCGTAATTACTGGAGTTTCAACTTTTAATTCTTACATCAAACTTTCCTTCTTGGTTATATTACTAAGGAGCCTAGCCTCGGATTTACACCATAAATAGTATCTTCGTTACGCTGTCACTGTCGCGGAGGCGACATTGTCCGATTTGTGAATTATTAATGGGGGATATCAAAATATATTTCGGCAATCTAGTTTTGTCAGGATAAGTCCACAATGCAAGTTATTTTTTATTTAATTAGTTAACTATAGGTTGTTTTGTGCAACCTTGTTATTATATGTACAAGGACTCTATTAATTTAACTTACAAAACCACACTAAATATTTCATGGAGGTGAAGTAGTCGACGGCTTCTTTCCTTGGATTAAAATGAACAGGTGCTGGTTTATCAACCAAAATTGATTAAAAATTAAGGAAATTACCCTTTAAGGGGTTATTGCTTCTGGGTGACTATGAAGTTTCACCTGGAAAGCGAGACTAGGAGGACGGTGTGATGCTGAGATGACAATAAATCCTAACAAGATAGGAGCCGTACTGGTGGTAGCTCCGGGATAGCCGGGATACAGGCGTCATTAGACCTGGCCGAGTCCGGCTACTACGTGTATATGGTAGAAAAGGAGCCAGCCATAGGCGGGACCATGCCGATGCTGGA
>AWVY01000035.1 GCA_004143605.1 Desulforamulus aquiferis | reverse complement strand
GGTATGATGGATGTAAAGGATGTCAAAAAGGAAGAAGAGGAAGAAAAGGAATAGCTGTATAAGCTTAAAAGCCGCTGATTAGCGGCTTTTAAGCTATTTATTTTGAATCACTTGCAAATTAACAATTTCTGCTTCTGCATCAATAAGCGGGACCTCACGGGAACCATAGTCAAAGGTGCTATCAAAGGTAAGGGTCTCTCCTGGCCTGAGCACTTTGCCCTGGGACAGGGTTAGAATTCTTGAGTCAAATACCTGCCCCTCCCCCATTAAAACAACCTTACTTTCAATGGCAGTTACAGAATATTCCGAGGTATTTTTAACGCTGCCGGTAACCCTCAGCCAGTTTTCATCCTGATGACCAACCTCCGATTTAATTGTTACCTTTCCCTTTACTTGCTCTTGCTTAACTGGCTCTACAATTGAGGTTTCCTGGGAACAACCCTGGATCAACAAATATAGCCCTAGGATAAGGGACAATTTTATTGCCTTCCAGAAATACACAGTAAAAACCACCTCCATTTACATACTATCATAATTCGTCCGGGGAGATGGTTTATTTAGCATAATTTACTTATTTTTTTCAAGGGGCAGATATGTAGCCAGCCCACTAAAAGCACTCTGCTGGTGCATCATGCCATTTAAATGCCTTTGATTTGTTAGATAGAGTTTTTTACCCGAGTAATTTCTGCGAAATTCTATACCGCTCACCTCCTGGGTCTGTTTACATATTTATTTTATCCATATCTGCACATTCAATGCTGTAAAAACTTATTCTAACTTTTCAAATTCCTCTGGGCCAACGCCACACACAGGACATTGGGCTGGAGGTTGATCCCCTTCATGCACATAACCACATACTTTACAAACCCATTTCGTCACATTATCTTTCGATTGGGCAGTTGGCCGGTTTTTGATCTTATGATATAAGGCATAGGTCATTGGCTCTCCAGCTCCCGAGGTTGTGCACAAATAACCTCTCCGATGAACAATGTATGGGTTCCTAAATCCATGCTGCCTACAACCTTACATTCAAAGCTGGCCAAGGAATCCTTCAATAAAGGTGCCCCTGTTTCAGCAGTTTCATATTCTATCCCATCAAACTTATCAGCATCCCTACCTGAACGGAAACCAAAATTACGCACTAAAAACAGGCCCTCTGTGTTTAAAACCCCCACCGAAAATACCTTGCTTGAATTAATATATTCATGGGTAAGATTATTCTTGTTAATACCAATGGCGAGGGTTACAGGATCCGAGGTTATTTGAAAAACTGTGTTAGCAGCTTGCCCATTGATTTTTCCATCTTTTACTGATGAAATAATAAAAAGGCCATAGGATATACTTCTTAATGCTTTACTAATTTCGTCCTTGCAGTTAGCGAGTTGTATCTCGTTAGTACCCAAAATTAATTCCTCCTTAATAGCTCTTAGCATAACCCGTTTTATTAATATTAACATTTATATACAATTAAGTTATTTCAGGTTTAATAAAAATTCCTTACATAAAAAATAATAAACCTCCCCAAAGGGAGGTCGCATCAATTAAGGGATGCTCTCTTTTCCGCCATCTTAAGAAAAACCATATCGGTAAAGCAACGGTTGCTACAAGAAGCAATGTGGAAACCGTATTGGCTACTGGATCTGCCTCCCAGTAATCAGCTACACCAGGGGTGTAAATTTCAGACTGGGCAGACTCTGCAGCCGAGCCGGCAGCTGCTTGAGCTAGTTCGGCTCCCCCCTCTGTCTGTGCCGCCGCAGGGCGATGTCCGAAGCTGTTCATTAAAAACATCCACATCCAGAAGTTTCCGGAGAAAGGAGAAAAGGATGGGGCAAAGCCTGACAGGTTTGAGCGACCTGCCGTTGCCGCTCCTGCGGCAGCCCCTGCACCAGTGGCAGCTTTACTGGACGGAAGATTAGTATAGGGAATCTTATCCCCTGAAGTTTCTGTCTTGGCAGTACCTGAATCATTTGTCTTGCTCGGGCTAGATTGATTTGTGGTGGGCTTCGGCTTAGCTATAGCCCCACCGGCCTTTTTAGCCAGGCTGGTGTAGTCATGGTAAAGAATAAGCAAAAAACAAGCAGTAAAGAAGTAACTCTTTTCAACATTAATCACCTCTCGTACATAATACCACAAGCTTTAACCCCCTGCCAACAGATGGTATAATTAGTTTGACTAAACTGGTAGAATAAGGTATATAGGAACAAGCATATCTTCCAGCTCCACAACCATAAATCTAAAGCTAATTTGAAATGAGGATTCTAGAGATGGACAATAAAAAATGAAAGAGGTAGTCATTTACACCGATGGGGCTTGCTCAGGAAATCCTGGCCCAGGTGGCTACGGGGTTGTCATGCTTTATAAAGGGCATCGTAAAGAACTTTCTGCCGGTTTCAAAGATACTACTAACAACAGAATGGAAATACTAGCAGCAATAGTGGCCTTGGAAAACCTCAAAGAAAAATGCAATGTAACCATTCATACCGACTCCCAGTACTTAGTTAATGCCATGGAGAAGGTTGGGCAAAAAATGGCAGGCCAACGGCTGGATGCGCAATAAAAAAGAACCTGCCTAAATCCAGATTTGTGGATCAGAATGCTGGAACTTTGTAAATTTCATGAGGTTAAATTTAAGTGGGTGAGGGGTCATGCCGGAGACCCTGAAAATGAACGCTGCGATCAACTTGCCGTAGAAGCCGCCAAACAGCCTAACCTGCTTCCGGATGTTAGGGGGGAAATTTAAACCATTAAATGGCATGGTAATACATGGCCATTAGCTCATATTATAAAGAATGAAAATTAGTAAGGAGGAATAGCCTTGAACAGCAACATAAAAAACCGGGATGAGATAGAGGATATCTATAAATGGAATACAGCCAACCTCTATAAGGACTCAGAGGAAGCTGCAAAGGACATGCAGTTCATTAGAGATCTCCTGGAAAAGTTTCACGGCTTGAGTGGAAAGCTAAGCAATAAAGAGACAATATTAGAAGCTTTACTTCTGCAAGATACTTTAGATCAATTAATGGAAAAATGCTATACCTATGCCCACATGAAGCTGGATGAAGATAATGCAAATACTGCCTCCCTGGCACTATTTGATCAAGTTAAAAGTCTTTTTGTCACCTATAGTGAAATGACCAGTTACTTCATACCAGAATTGATGAAAATAGACTACACTCTGCTGGAGGAATATTCAAAAGCTGAAGATTTTCAAGATTACCGACATTTTATCAAGGAGATAGGTCGTAATAAGGAACATATCCTATCAGACCCAGAGGAAAAAATCCTTTCCTCCTTCAGTGAATTGACTGGAGCACCAAAGAGTATATTTCAAATATTAAATAATGCAGACCTTAAGTTGGGCATCTCAAAAATGAAAATAACGAATCAGTAGAACTTACCCATGGGCGCTACCACGGTATGCTGCAAAGTCAAAACAGAGAAGTTAGAAAAAACGCCTACAACCAGCTATATGGTGTATACAAATCCTTCAGGAACACCATCGCCCAGACCTTGATTAATTCTGTTAAGAAGGATTGTCTCCTGGCACGACTTAGGAAACATAATAGTGCCCTAGAGGCCAGCGTTTTTGCCGACAATGTTGATCTATCTGTATACAATAACTTGATAAACTCCGTGCGAAAAAACATCTCTCTATTGCACAGGTATGTTGAATTTCGTCGGCAGGTAATGAAGCTTCCTGAATTACAGATGTATGATTTATACGTCCCCCTGGTCTCAGAGCTTAATAAAGCCTATACCTATCAGGAGGCAGCTAAACTGATGTTGGATGGATTGGCTCCCCTTGGTGAAAAGTATCTACAGGATCTTAAGGGCGGTCTTGACAATGGTTGGGTCGATGTTTATGAGAATAAGGGTAAAACCTCCGGGGCCTACTCCACAGGTACCTATGGTTATCACCCCTATATTTTGCTGAATTTCAACCACACCATTAATGATGTATTTACCCTGGCCCACGAAGCAGGTCATGCCATGCATACCTTCTACTCACACAATAACCAACCTTACCGAAATGCCAGTTACACCATCTTTGTAGCAGAGGTAGCGTCAACCCTTAACGAAAATTTACTCATTAAACATCTATTAGCAAAATCAACAGATAACAAAGAAAAGCTGTATCTTTTAAATTATAATTTAGAGCAGTTCAGAACAACGGTATTTAGACAAACCATGTTTGCAGAGTTCGAAAAGATTATTCACCAAAAGATTGAGGAGGGCATCAGCCTTACCCCGGATAGCCTGTGCGAAATCTATTATGAATTGAATAAATTTTACTACCAGGGAGTACAGCTGGATGATGAAATCAGTATGGAATGGTCCAGGATTCCCCATTTTTATAACGCATTTTATGTGTATAAGTATGCAACAGGCTTCAGTGCAGCAGTAGCACTATCTAACGGTATCCTCAAGGAAGGTCAGGAAAAACTGGAAAAATACCTGGCTTTCCTATCCAGCGGCGGCAAAGATTATCCCATAGAATTGCTTAAATATGCCGGTGTAGATATGGGCACACCCCAACCTGTGGATGACTGTCTCAAATCCTTCGGAGAAAGTCTCGATTTAGCAACAAAGCTACTCTAAAGGATCCCAAAATATCATCCGCCCACAATGGTTACAATAGGTTATTTCCTCAAGTCTCTTTAATTGTTTTAGCTGTTCAAAAGATATAGACAGGTGACAACCCGAGCAGGTATCCCTAGTGATTCTGCTGACTGGATTCGGATACTTTCCCTTTAATCTTAGATATTCAGTCATGCTTTCCTGTTTAATATTCCTTATAAGTTCTTCGATTTCCCGGGCAAGTCATTGGCCCTTTCTTTTATTTCCTCCTTACCTTGGAGATATTCCTGATGCAGTTCCTTAAAGCTCCTGGTGTCATTTGCTAAGGTTGCTTTTTGCTTTTCCCACTGCTGTTTAATATCTTCCCTTTGCTGCATGGATTCTAGTTCTCTATCCTCTATTTCCAGCAGCTTTTTCCTCAAATCACCATGCCTTTGCTGATAGGTTTCAATTTGTTTGGTCTGCAGGGAGCCACCATATATTTTCTCACTCACTGCAGATATTTTGTCTTTTATTACTTGAGCCTCCTGGGAAAAGTGCTTCTGTAGCTGACCAGCCTGTTCGTATAAATCCTTTAATTCCTTAAGCTTTTCTTGACCCTGCTCAATCTCGGTTTTTAGTTCCTTTAGTTTTTTAGTTATCTTGGGATCTATCCTTTTGTTCAAGCTCTTTTCTCTCTGCTCCTCCAATATTTGTAAATGCCATAGTCTTTTAAGTTCAAGCATTTTATCACTCCTATTTCTATATAAAAATAAAAGGACAGGGGCAATATACCCTCTATCCTAAAGATACATAAATGGATCAGATTGACGTTTTGTGAGAATAACCTCTGTGTTAATGCTTCTAGCTCTGCATAGCTCGGCCAATTTTGTTTGCAATTCTGTCATGATCAAATGCTCTGTAGCAAAGTGTCCGGCGTCAATGAAGTTCAGTCCGGCAGCCAGCATATCCTGGGCCGTATGATATTTAATATCTCCGGTAACATATACATCTGCCCCTGCGGCCAAGGCTGCCTGCCACATTTCCGCACCAGATCCCCCACATACGGCAACTCTACAAATGTTTTTCCACATATTGCCGCCAACCCTAACTGTTGATAGACCTAGACTTGCTTTACAGCCTAGGATAAAGTCGGCAAAACTTATAGCCTCCTTTAATTCCCCTACACGCCCAAGTCCTTGTTGGTTTGTCTTGTTTTCCAATGGATAAAGATCATAGGCAACTTCCTCATAGGGGTGAGCCTCCAGCATTTCTTTGATAACCAACTTTTTAAGGGAGGTAGGTATAATAGTCTCGAGTCTTATTTCTTCTACCTTTTCCAGCTTCCCTTGCTCACCAAGATAGGGATCTGTTCCCTCCTGTGGACAAAAAGTCCCTGTCCCCTTTACTTGAAAGGTACAGTCACTATAGTTGCCAATCCACCCAGCCCCTGCACCACATATTGCCTGCGTTACCTTTTCAACCTGCTCTGAAGGAATAAAAACCACAAGCTTACTAAAACTTTCACCGACAGCAGGATATAATACACTGCTATTGCTTAACCCAATTCTCTCAGCAAGAAGGCTATTGACTCCCCAGGCTGAGCTATCTAAATTTGTATGGGCAGCATAGACACCAATATTTGCCTTTATTAGTCCTGTAATCAATGCTCCTTTGGGTCATCCATTCGTATATTTTTAATTCCCTTCATTAACAAAGGATGATGGCAAATTATTAAGTCTATCTTTTTCTCCTGGGCTTCCTTTAGTATGATATTATCCACATCAAGGCTAATAGTACTCTCCCCACTTCTTCCTGGGGGTTGCCAATTTGCCAACCGCTATTATCCCAATCCTCTGCCAAAGACCTGGTGCTATTTCTTCGATTAGAGCAACTACATCTCTTCCGGTAGCCATTCTTAAACCTCCACATAGCATTCTTTATTTTAAACAATTTTAATTAAGCAGTTTCTCTTCCACTTTTCTTATTTGATTAATTTTATCCTTTATCATTTCTGCTTTTTTAATGGACTGGTGGTTAGTGCTCTTAAATAAACCGGTTAATACCTTATTGTATTTCAATAACAGCCTATCAATAAGTTCTTTAAGCAAAGGATGGTTTTTCTCAACTAGTCTTGGCCCTAATTCTAACAGTACCGGATCTAACTGACAATTATTACCTTGTTCAGCAACGATAACTAGATACAGACGCCCATCTTCCATTAATAGCTCTTCATCCAATATATACCAGCCGGTTGTCGTTAGATATCGCCTTAACTCTGCTTCATCTGCCATTGGCTGAAGGATTAGTCTCCTGGCAGCTTTGGCAACCTCTGGGGATTCTGACAGAACGTCCCTTATGGTGCCGCCTCCCATCCCGGCTATGCAAATAACCTCAACCTCACCAGGCTTAAGGATTTGTAATCCATTACCTAATCTAAGATCGATCTTTGTTGTTAAATTATTATTGGCCACATTCAATCTTGCAGCCTCCAGTGGTCCAAGGTTAATATCCCCTGCTACAGCCCTGGGGCAGGAACCACCTGCAACCAAATATATAGGCAAATAACCGTGATCAGTGCCTATATCCGCAACGATACTTCCCTTTGGGACGTATCTGGCCATAGTTTCTAAACGATTACTAATTTTTAGCATGTTGATACCTCAAATAAATGTTTCTGCAAATGGACAATAAAATCCTCTTAATTTCAGTTTTTCTTTTAAGCATGGCCATTTTATGTCCATTTATTTCATATATAAAGAAAACCAGCCCCTGTTCAAAGAACTATTGGGCTGGTTTCCTGGTTTAAAACAGTATTCCCGAAGGAGTTGGTACCCTTAGGAACATGGTAAATACAGCATAAATGGCTCCAGTTAAAATGGTTGCAAAGGCTAAAGAAATGCCTAAAGCCGGCAGCGTAAGGCCCCTTTCATTTAGGTACCAAGACATCAATGTTAAAAACAGCATACTGGAAACATAAAAGCCAATCATATTAACTGCAACAATGTAAACTATGGTAGCCAAGATCATTTGTAAAGCTCGACCATAATCGATATTTACATTGTCCGCCTTGTTACCAGTTTTATTCAATACCCCTGCAATGATTAGGTAGATACCAGAGAGGACCAGAAATCCTTCCAGTAATAGCGGGAACAGATTGTGATGAGCTTCTAGCTCCCGTCCCTGGAACCAAAAAACTGCCGCAACCACAAAACACACTATACCAGTCAAAATATCAACTTTTCTTTTAGTCAACTTTGGCACCTCCCCTGGCAGCAGCTGCTTTAGCTGCACGTTTCTTAAGGAAGAAGGGGGTCATCACCGAAGCTATTGTCAGCAATATTAAAATAAAGGAGATGGTGCTGCCAAAGAACACGGCCCATATAGATCCTTCTGCTCCGGCTAAAGCCATGGATTTACCAAGGTTTTCTTCAATGATATGGCCTAAGATTAAACCCAGGGCCATAGCACCTGTATCCAGACCTATACGTCCTCCAAAATGCCCGATGAGACCGAATACAATCATCATGCCACATCTAGCATACTGTTACGTATAGCATAGGAGCCGATAATGGAAAGTACCACGACACCGACACCAATGTAAGAGGTTGGAATGTTTAAGATGCGGGCAGTGCCTTTAATTAAGGCCAGTCCCACAAAAACATTAAGATATTAGCCACAATCAGGGACATAATGAAGGTATAGGCTACATCTCCGTGTTGGGTAAAGATTTTAAAGCCAGGGGCAATTCCGTGTGCCAGAAGACCTCCCATAATAATAGCGGCCACAGCACTACCGGGGATCCCTAATGTTAACAACGGAATTAAAGAACCACCGATTACAGCATTATTGGCACTTTCAGAGGCTACTACGCCCTCAATGGCACCTTTGCCATATTTAGCAGGATCTTTATCCCATCGCTTAGTTTCATTGTAAGCTATAATAGAGGCTATTTCTCCACCGGCGCCGGGGAGAATACCAACAACAGTACCAATCAGGGATGAACGCATAATGTTCATCTTACATTTTTGATATATCTTGGTTAATACCCGTCTTAATGCACCTGGGGTTGTTTATAGTCTGCAATGAATTTATCTCTGCTGCCTACCAAGTTAATTACCTGAGAAAATGAGAATAGACCAATCATGCTGGAATTACTTCAATTCCTTGAACCATGGAGTAACTGCCAAAGGTAAAGCGTGGTGCTCCGGTCATCGGATCCAATCCGATACAAGCAATTAACAGGCCAATAGCACCGGAAATCAATCCCTTCAGTACATTGTCCATAGACATGGCTGCAATGGTACTGAGTCCAAAAATACATAACCAGAAAAATTCAGGAGCTCCAAATTTCAACGAGAATATGGCCAGTGGAACTGCGACAAAGGCTAAGAATATGGTTCCAACAATCCCGCCAAAGGAGGAAGAGAATAGGGAAGTAATGAGGGCTTCGTCTGCCCTTCCTGCTTACATAGGGGCCAGCCGTCAAAGGTAGTAGCTACTGAGGACGGTGTGCCTGGTGTGTTAATCAAAATTGCTGAGTTGGCACCACCGTAAATTGCACCTGTATATACTGCCCCTAACATAACCAAGCCTGTTGCAGGATCCATTGCAAATGTTAGTGGTACTAAAAGGGCTACCCCCATGGTGGCTGTTAGCCCAGGAAGGGCCCCAATCAAGATACCGCCGGTAATTCCTAATGCAGCAACTAGCAGGTTAACCGGTGTCATTGCATTTAGAAGACCTGCCAGCATATGCTCCCACATAGATCCACCTCTTTTCCGATATTTTTGCTAACTGGTGGAACAGGGTAGGAGAATTGAAGTCAATCCTCCTACCCTACTATTTTAGGCGATTACTTCATAAGGCCAAACTTAGTTAACAGATCTTGAGCGTGGCTCTGTTGTTCCATTACATACTTCTCGAACTCGTCACCACTCAGGTAGTCATGGGGTTGACCGGCCTTTTCCATATCAGCAACATAGTCTGGGTCATTAGCAATTTTCTCAAAGGTGTCACGCAGGAACTTCAGGCTATCTTCAGGTATACCCTTAGGTGCCACAAAGCCACGACGGATATCTGCTACCACATTAACACCTTGCTCTTTCATGGTAGGTACATCTGGCAGAGGAGCATATCTTTCCTCAGTAGCAATACCTAGAATAGTCATCATATCCAGGCTGCGCATTACATCATTGTAGTTACCCATCATTACATCAAGTTCACCGCCAAGGAGCGCTGCGTTCAGGTCAGCGGCACCCTTGTAAACGATTTGAGCAACTTTGATACCACCAGCTTGATCCTGGAAGTCCAGTAGGGCCATATGGTTACCGGTGTAGGTACCGGTGATACCTACTTTTAACTTGTCAGGGTTAGCCTTGGCATATTCTACTACATCTTGTACAGAGGTAAACTGACTATCCTTCTTAACAACTAGAACCTGGGGATCTGTTACTACCTGGGCAATATAGTCAAAGTCTTCAGGCTTGTACTGTGCACCTTGGCCAATTGGTTGCAAAACGATATGAGGCACGTTTACACCACCGATGGTATAACCATCCTTGTCAGCCTTAGCGATGTCATTGAAGCCGATTGCTCCACCGGCACCAGACTTATAAATAAAAGTCCAGGGCTGTGAAGGAACATATTTGTTCCAGTATTTTTGCATTAGACGAGCTTGTACGTCACTGGAACCGCCTGCAGTGAAGGCGATAATCATATTAACTGGCTTTTCGGGATACTTACTTCCAGCCTCTTCGGGGGCTTTTGAACTACCGCAACCGGCCAAGAAAGACATTGTGAATAAAAGGGTTACCATTAATACGAGCATCTTTGGTCTGCGCACGAGTAATCCTCCTTTTTAGTTAACTGGCTGCATTGTTAACAATACAGTTACCAATATACCAAATAATTTTATGTTATGCACCAGTTTTCTCTGTACCAATTTTGAACATTTCTACAAGCATGTTACGCTTATGGTAATACTCATTTAAAATATTCTGATTTTTTGGCATAAAATATAGAAATCTTACAGTTCTCTAACAGTTATACCAGGAATAAATGCAACAGGGATGACAAAGGAAGGATATTATTTGCCGGGTGTAAGGAATCAAGGTTGATCCCCTTACACCCGAACTGAAAAGAATAGTTAATTAAGCGCTACGATACAGCTTGGTAAGTACAAATTCCTTATGACCAAGAACTTCAGCATTAGTCATGCGGCCATTAAGGGTGCGCATCATCATAGACATAAGGGCATCAGCTGCACCATCCAGATCCATCTCACCACGTAAAATACCGCTCAGGTCAACATCAATGTGCTCAGACATAGTTGATACAGTATTGGGGTTGGCACATACTTAATCACAGGGATGATGGGGTTACCAACAATGTTGCCCTGACCTGTGGGGAAGAAGTGGCAAATGGAACCGGCGGCAGCCATCAGGGTTACACACTCAGCAGCGGCTGAGGAGGTATCCATGAAGTGCAGGCCTTTACCCTGTGGAGCTTCTGCAGGGGCCAGTACACCTTGTACCATAGCCTTCTTACCAATCTTTTGAATGTTACCAAGGGCCTTTTCTTCAATGGTGGTTAAACCACCAGCGATGTTGCCTTGGGTAGGTTGGGTACCACAAAGGTCTACACCCTGGCTCTTGATGAAAGCATCATACTCAGTCCAGGTCTTCATGAACTTTTCTCTAATTTCAGGAGTAGCGCAGCGATCGGCAACCAGGTGCTCACCGCCGGTAACCTCTGAGGTTTCACCAAAGAACAGGGTCATGTTCATATCTACCAGACGGTCATAAAGACGACCAATGGAGGGGTTGGAAGCTAAACCGGAAGTGGTGTCAGACTCACCGCATTTGGTGCTGATGGTCATATCGGTAAAGCTGCATTCGGTTTTCTTTAATTCGGTTGCATACTGTACAAATTCCATCGCCTTGCGGGAAGCCATTTCAACGGTTTTGAAATCACCATGGCGCTCAATGTAGAAACCAGCCACGGGCTTACCTGTCTTAGCGATACCATCTACCACCAGGTTGGTCCAGTTAGGCTCGATACCAATAACTACTACAGCTGCCACGTTGGGGTTTGCACCGGTACCAATCAGTGTACGGAAATGCAGCTCTAAGTCTTCACCAAACTGCAGGCGACCATAGGGATGTGGAAGAGCATGGTGCCTTGAACGTGGGAAGCTACCGCTTCACATGCCGCGTTGGAGATATCATCAACAGGAAGGATAATTACATGGTTTCTGCAACCAACTGTGCCGTTTTCACGACGGTAACCCATAAAAGTCGGTACTGACATTTTATCTTACCACCTTTCAGTCTTTAGATTATGAGTGTGTACATGCTCGCCCACTTTAATAGCTTGGACGGTTTTGCCAATGGGAACATGGTACTTAATTACTCTTTCTCCGGCAGCCATGTCACGGAGAGCAATTTTGTGACCTAGGGGGATATCACTTACGGATTGATTTCAACAGTTTTGTCGGAGTCCTGGATCTTACCGATTACGGCTTCGCCGGTTTTAATATCAGCTACGGCTACACCAACCATGTCTTGTTCGTCATGGATCAAGAATTTAATCAAGGTTGCTTCCTCCTTTTTGTGCTACTTTAGTAGCCTTTAATTTATATTTTTTACCAAGTACTTTAATAAAGTACTTTGGCAAACCTTTATTATTTTAGCCTAACGGCTTAACTCCTACGCTTTGAGCCAATTGATTTAGCTCAGCTAAAAGCTGGTCAGTAACTGGAATACCTTCTTGCTGGCGTATCTTAGCCTTATTGAATCTACGCTCACCAGGAATGAATATTTCATCGGTCCCAGCTGCCTTAGGAGACCCTTTGATCTCTGTTATCATTTGATCCATTCGACCTAGAAATTCATTCATGGGCATAAATTTTGACACATCCATAGCTATAAAGAAATGTCCAATATCAACTGGTTTGGTACTTTCATCATAGATCCAGCCAACTTCTTTACCAACTGCAGAGCCGCTTAACACACCGGACATAGCCTCAACTGCAAGGGCCATGGCATAACCTTTGGGGCCAGCCATTGGGAGTACTGCGCCATCAAGGGCTGCCTTTGCATCAGTGGTGGGTAGACCATCCTTGTCAATGGCCCAACCTTCAGGAATTGGTTTTCCCTGCTTTGCTGCCAATATAATGTTGCCCCTTGCTACGATGCTGGAGGACATATCCACCACCACTGGCTGTTCCTTGCCAGGAAAGCCAAATGCTATTGGGTTTGTACCAAAATATGCTTCTTTACCACCCCACGGCGGAATTCCTGAAGGGGTATTAGTAAAGGCAAGTCCTACCATACCTGCTGCACTGGCTTGTTTACAGAAGTAAGAGGAGGCTCCGTAGTGATTACTATGTTTTACGGCCACCGAGCCAACTCCAGCCTCTTTTGCCAGTTCAATGGCTACATCCATGGCTTTGACCCCTACCAGTTGTCCCAGCCCATTATCACCATCAATATTAGCTACAGCAGGAGCTGTTTTATTTACTTTGATTTCTGCCTTGGGGTTTATTCTACCGTTTTGAATCCTTGTGAGATAAATGGGAAGTCTGCTTATCCCATGAGTATCTAAACCTTCCAAACTGGTATCTACAAGCACATCTGCTACAATATCAGCATCAGCCTTGGGAACTCCGGCTCCCTGGAGCAGGCTGGAGCAAAACTCTATTAGTTGTGAAGCGGTGAAATTCATCTACAGCCCTCCGTTTCTTTTCTACCTTACTATGCACATAGAGCCCTGCCTTTGAGTACCTTTAGGCACTCTCTGGCCACTAACTCTGAGGTTCGAACTTGAGCCTCTTCAGTAAGCCCTGCAATATGTGGTGTTACTATTACATTTTCCAATTCCAGGAGCTTATTACCCTGGGGAGGCTCTTTTATTAGGACATCAAGTGCAGCCCCGGCAATTTCTCCTGCCTTAATTGCTTCGTAGAGGTCATCCTCGTTTATTACACCACCTCTAGCCGTGTTGATAACATAGGCGGTCTTTTTCATGGTCTTTATACTATCCCGGTTAATAAGATTTCTAGTTTGATCATTTAATGGTACATGAAGGCTTACATAATCAGACTCTGCCAGCACTTTCTCCAGGGAGTCCATGCGTACTCCAATATCAGTGCAGGCTAATTCGTAAGGGGGTAAAAATGGATCAAAGCCAATTACATTCATCCCAAAGGCTTTAGCCCTTGATGCTAGTCTAGCACTTATTTCACCAACCCCTACAAGTCCTAGTGTCTTGCCATAGATTTCTTCTCTGGTAAATAATTTACGGTTCCAGTTGCCCTTTTTAACATCTTGTGAAGCTTTCTCCAAGGGGCGAGAAAATGCAAACATTGCGGAAAATACATACTCAGCAACCGAAACTGCATTAGCATTTCTTGCAAAGACCACTTTAATGTTTAGCTCCTTGGCAGCAGCAACATCAATGTTATCAAGCCCAACACCCAATCTTCCAACAACCTTTAAATTAGGCGCCTGCTCCATTAATTCCCTGGTTACTTTTGTTTGGTTCCTTACAATTAGCAAATCCGCATCCTTAATTGTCTCTAAAAGATTATCACTCTTCCACAGGTTCTGGTCATATTTAACCTCACCCTGTTCGCGTAAAACCTCTAGACCTTCTTCCCAAATAAGTTCTGTTACTACGGCTTTCATACTAGTCACCTCGTTTTTTACAATTATGACTTGGTTGTTCTAGTTTAAGTAAATTTGTTTAATTTCATCCACACCTATAGTTTATTGCATGTATGTAGTAAGGTATAAAGTAATAGGTATGTGGTATTACCTATTACATTGTACCTTTTCTCCCTATCTCCGTCAAACCCAAAATGTCACCCAGGTGACTATGTTCAATAAATAACTATTTCAATCTTGCTATTTCGACAGTTTATTCCCTTTTTGGGGACAAGTTTGTTTGCATTGGATATATGTTCCTTTACAAAAACAAGTTGTGTCTTGGGTAAGTTATATAGTATGATACGGGTGTGGTATTACCAATGCCATTTTATAACGCGGGAGTTGATATCCTTGTTTGATAATCGTATTGGTCGCAGCGAATCCCTGAGAAATGAGGTTGCTGGTTATATTCAAAACCTTATAGCTAAAGGAAAATTAAAGCCTGGCGACCGTCTACCCACTGAAAGATTGATGGCTGAAAAGTTTGGCGTCAGTAGGACTGTAATACGAGATGCCGTGAAAACCTTGCTGGCATCGGCCTTCTAGAGGTCAAGCACGGTGTGGGCATTTTCGTTTCCACAGTGGACAGCAATGCAGTTGGCAGACAGCTTTCCAGTCTTCTGTCATACAACCTTGAAACCTTAGAACACATATATGAGGTAAGGATCCTATTAGAAAAGGCTTCGGCCTTCTGGGCCGCTGAGCGCTGTACCGAAGAAGACTACCAGAGAATTAGAAGTCTTCTTGAAGAGGCTAGAAGTGTGGACCCAGTCGACTATGCAGACCGTTTCGTAGATTTAAACCGTAATTTTCATTTGTGTATTGCTGAAGCCTCCCAGAACCCGGTAGTAGCCATGATGACTGAAAATATCTTAAATCTTCTCGAAACAACCTCTGACGAAACCCATACCATTCCTGGACGCGCCCTTCGTTCCATTGACGAACACGAAAAGGTCTTAACCGCCATCGTAGAACGTAGGCCGGATGAAGCAAAAAAGACCATGGAAGAACATCTAAGCAGTGTATTGACCACCCTGAGAAATAATAAAGATTCTGAGCAATCCTGACCCAGGGACGGCTCTTTTACTTCCTTTCAAGGAGCAAAAGAGCCGTCCCTGCATTTTTCTCATTCTAAAACAGCAAAAAACCTCACATGCTTTAGTGAGGTTTGATTGGTGGGCGATGACGGGATCGAACCGCCGACATCCTGCTTGTAAGGCAGGCGCTCTCCCAGCTGAGCTAATCGCCCTTATATGGTGACCCCTACGGGATTCGAACCCGTGTTACCGCCGTGAAAGGGCGGTGTCTTAGACCACTTGACCAAGGGGCCGTATTAAATTTTGTAAATGCCACCAGTAAGGATTCAAAGTGGTGGGCCCACAGGATTCGAACCTGGAACCAGCCGGTTATGAGCCGGATGCTCTACCATTGAGCTATAGGCCCGATAATATTGGCTCCCCGAGTAGGATTCGAACCTACAACCTACCGGTTAACAGCCGGTTGCTCTACCATTGAGCTATCGAGGAGCATCACCATGCAAGAGTTATTATACTAAAACAGGTTTACCAGGTCAACATGCAAATGCATTTAAATTTATTAGTTTTTGCATTTTTTATAAAGATTGGACAGCTTCTATTCAATATCAAGCTTAATCAAGGTAATCCTTAAGCTTTTTACTCCGACTGGGATGACGCAGCTTGCGCAGGGTCTTTGCTTCGATCTGTCTAATGCGTTCCCTGGTTACGCCAAATTTTGACCCACTTCTTCCAGGGTGCGTGCCCTTCCATCATCCAAGCCAAATCTTAAGCGAAGCACCTTTTGTTCACGGTCTGTTAAGGTCTTCAGAACCTCATCAAGCTGCTCTCTCAATAGAGTAAAGGAAGCCTCTTCCGCAGGTGCCTGGCATCGGCATCCTCAATAAAATCTCCCAGGTGAGAGTCTTCCTCCTCACCAATAGGTGTTTCCAAGGATACTGGTTCCTGGGCTATTTTCATAATTTCCCGGACCTTTTCACCGGAAATTTCCATTTCCTTGGCAATTTCTTCAGGGCTTGGCTCACGACCCAATTCCTGAAGAAGCTGGCGGGAAACTCGTATAAGTTTGTTTATGGTTTCAACCATGTGTACCGGAATACGTATTGTACGGGCCTGATCAGCAATGGCCCTGGTTATAGCCTGTCGAATCCACCAGGTTGCATAGGTGCTAAATTTAAAGCCTTTACGGAAATCAAACTTTTCTACAGCCTTGATAAGTCCTAAATTGCCCTCCTGGATTAAGTCAAGAAACAGCATGCCCCGGCCAACATAGCGCTTTGCAATGCTAACCACCAAACGGAGGTTGGCCTCTGCTAAGCGACGCTTAGCCTCTTCATCCCCTAATTCCATTCGTTTGGCTAGCTCTACTTCTTCCTCAGGTGAAAGCAAAGGAACGCGCCCGATTTCCTTTAGATACATTCGTACGGGATCATCTATGCCGATACCTTCAGGAATAGACAAATCTAACTCAACTTCAACCTCTTCGGGGGTAGCTTCTGTAGTCTCATCTACTTCCAGTGGCTCAAGATCGGTTACCTCAGGGACAACCTCAATACCCATACCTGCTAATTTTTCATAAATGTCATCAATTTGCTCAGGCGTGAGTTCTGTTCCCTGCAAACCATCCATTATTTCGCTATATGTAAGGACGCCTCGTTTTTTGCCCTTCTCTACGAGTTCTTTCACTTGCTCAACTTTTATTTCCTCACTCACGTTGCCACTCCCCTTTCGGCCCCTCGGATTTCGAAATTGATAAGTTTATTTCCCGACGAAGCATAAAAACTTTTTCGGCATCTCCTGCTCGTTCGGCCGTAGCCAATTGTTCTAATAGATTTGCCAGTCTTGCCTTGTTTCCAGTTTTTTTAATAGCTTTGACTAAGTCAGCAAAAACCTGTTCCAGGTTTTGTCCTGGAATATCTTGAACCAAAAGCTCACTATATATTCTTTGCTGTTTTTCCCCAAGCCTTGTATATATTGTTGCTGAAACTCCATCTGCTTCTAAATCCAAAATTGTTCGGTATATTAACTGGTAATCCGGGTCTTGAAAAAATTCTCTTCCAAGCTCCTGATTAATTCGGTTGAGCCAACTTTTATCCTCCAAGGCCAGTCTAATAAGGTTTGCCTCTGCAGTAGCCCTGGCATCGGCAGGCCTTTTAGAATGCTGGTTATTGGAATTACTTGCTATATTATGGCTATCTTTTGAAGAAATATCCCTAAATTGGGATTTTTTCCTGTTATTTATCCTATAGCTTTTTATTTCATCAAGAACAGTTTCCCAATTGACCTGTAAAACTGTGGCCGTATGTTGAACTGCTTCTTCTAATTCTATTGAACTGGCCACCGCAGCCAAATTGGGTAGCACCTCCTGAAGTATCCTTTGTTTAGATGCACTGTTACCAATTCCGTATTGTTTTACAGCCTGTAACAGTTTAATTTGAACTAGAGGTAATGCCCTAGCAATCATATTTGACCATCCTTCTAGTCCCTGGGCCTGAATAAAATCATCAGGATCCATACCGTCAGGAATAGTCGCTATGGTAGCCTTACACCCTAGTTCTTGAAGAATTTCAGCAGCCCTAATGGCTGCTTTAACACCCGCCGCATCTCCATCATATGCAATAACCACATTATGGGTGTAGCTCATTAAAAGTCTGCCCTGTTCCCTAGTAAAGGCTGTCCCCAGGGAGGCAACCGCATTTGTGACCCCACGCTGGTAAACAGAAACCACATCAATATAACCTTCCAAAAGTACTGCGAAACCCTGCTCTCGAATCCCCCTTCGTGAAATGTGCAAGGCGTATAAAAGCTTGCCTTTATTAAAATACTCACCCTCGGGAGAGTTAAGGTATTTAGGTGGGTCATCGCCCATTGTTCTGCCACCAAATCCGACTACTCGACCTGGGAATCCCAAATGGGAAATATAACCCTGTCCCTAAACCGATCATAGCAGCCATTCTCTTTGCTCTGGGCTAATCCCAACTTTATCAATTCATCCTTGGAAACGCCCTTTGAGAGAAGATATTTGGTTAAAGCATCCCAACCTGCTGGAGCATATCCCAATTGAAAGGTCTCTTGGGAAGTCTTGGTCAAATTACGCTTTACCAAATACTGCATGGCCCTTTGTCCAACTTCCTTTGATAACAGCAAGCGGTAATACTCCCTGCTAAGTCCGTAGATTTCCCAAGCCCTTTCTTTTTTACTTTTTTGTGCTGTATCAGCCGGGGAATATCGTTCTGGGACTGTAATCCCCGCCTTAGCCCCCAGTGTTCTTACTGCGTCAGGGAAAGAAACACCTTCCACCATCATAAGAAATTTAAAAACGTTTCCTCCAACTCCACAGCCAAAGCAATGAAATATTTGCTTCTCTGGATTAACATTGAAGGAAGGCGTTTTCTCTTGGTGAAAGGGGCAAAGGGCTAACAGGTTTTTGCCACGCCGCTCCAGCGTCAAATACTGGGATACTACTTCCACAATGTCGGTTCTTTGTCTTATGTCCTCAACTACCTCATCCGGGATATATGACCCCATGTTAAACCACCCTTGAAAAAAAACAGTTATTATAGTAAAGTTTCTCCATAAAGGGATTTTTTCCTGCTAATGGAATCACCACGTAATTGAGGCTACAGTTTAAAGACTATTCGCTATCCCTTGAAAATATCCTGCATTACTTCGACAATTTTTCAAGGGCAACAACTTTATTATTGCCAATATTTTCAATGAATATATCAAAATAATATTAACCTAAGGGAAAACCGTGCGGTATATATAAATTTTTATATTGGGCAACTGCAAAGCGATCAGTCATTCCGGCAATATAATCTACAATAACCCTGGGGATGCCTTCCTGCTCAGCCCTGCTCAATACATCTCCAGGAATTTTATTTGGATTATTTAAAAAGTAGAAATATAGATTTTCCACCAGGTGCCTAGCCTTACTTTCTTCAGTTTTAGCCTCAGAACCTATATACACATTGTTAAACATAAAACTCCTTAATCTGTCCATGGCCTGCTTAACCTGTGTACTCATGCAAATTTCAGACTTGCCCTGGCTGGATTTAATTAAATCTAATACCATAGTATTAATTCTCTGACTATGACGATGTCCAAGTATTTCCAAGCAACTCCCAGGCAAATCCTCCCTGTCCAAGACACCGGCACGCAATGCATCATCTATGTCATGATTAATATAGGCAATGCGATCTGCAATTTTGACCACTTGGCCTTCTAAGGTGGCTGGCTTATTTGGACCGGTATGATTTAATACCCCGTCCCGCACCTCCCAGGTTAGGTTTAAACCACTGTGACCTTCCAGTTTGTCTATGATACGAAGACTTTGTTCATTGTGCTTAAAGCCCGGTGGATAAACCTTATCTAGGACTGCTCCCCTGCGTGACCAAAGGTGTATGCCCTAGATCATGACCCATGGCAATTGCCTCGGTTAAATCTTCATTAAGGCGAAGGGCCTTGGCACAAGTTTTGGCAATCTGAGCTACTTCAAGGGTATGGGTTAATCTCGTCCTATAATGATCTCCCTCAGGGATAATAAACACCTGGGTTTTGTGCTTCAACCTACGAAAGGCCTTTGAGTGGATAATCCTATCCCTATCCCTCTGAAACAACGTGCGAATGGGGCATTGTTCCTCAAATTTCTCCCTCCCCTTGCTATCAACGCTGCGGCAGGCATAGGGGGACAGCAGCTGCCTCTCAAGTTCCTCAGTTTGCAGCCTGATTTCCATGGGGAACTACCCCTTTTTCCTTTCCCTTAAAGCCATTGTCCCCTGGGCAACTTCAGCCACCCGTCGGCCTAATATTTGGCTGCGCTTTATTCCTATCTGGTCCTTATCTGAAGGCTTCTGGGCACTGGCTCCCTGGTGACCTGCATCATCTAAAAAGGAACCATCACCTACAATGGTCATGCCTTGCACCAACATCATATCCTGCATTGCCCTGATGGTAGTTTCCTGCCCGCCGAAACGGGAACCACCCACCGCCACTGCAGCACCCACAACATCTACCAAAGCCTTCTCCTTACGTATTGCTCTGGTTTTATCCCAAAGAATCTTTAAGGGAGAGGCCACAGTTCCAAAGTAAACAGGGCTTGCCATAATTATTCCGTCAGCCTCTTTAAGTTGGTTTAATAGTTCCTCTACCTTTGTTCCTTGGTAACAAACCCCCGCACAGGGAGTGGTGCAAGCATCGCAAAACAATTCATTAAGAGTTTTCACAGCGGGAGCTACATTTATCAGCTTTGTTTCCGCGCCCAGCTCACTGGCTGCCCCTAGAGCCTCTTTGAGTAAAAAAAACGTGTTGCCATCATTATTTGGACTACCATTCAAACCAATTACTAACATGGTTTCTACCTCCTTATATATTAAGAAGGGAAATGCCAGAAAGATGGCTAATATCCCTAAATACTCCGATATATAAAAATTATGCCTGCCATTCTAACTTTAGACCCGAGGCTGGCATTCTAATGCTGTACTTTCAAGTATTTTATAAATTGGTCCTGCCTGAGTGAGTTTACTTTGGAATAATTCAATGGATGCTACCGACAACTCACCAAAATTTTTCTGTCCTAGACTATCAATTTCTCGCTGAATATCATTTAATACAGCACCTTCCTTGATCCTTCCCAAGGTAAGGTGGGGAGAATACCTTCTTTTTTCCCTGCCAAACCCAAATGGCTTAACTTAGCATCTAGCCTATTATGCAAGTTAAGCAATTTTTCCCTTTGGCCTTCTATGCCTATCCATATAACATTAGGTTTTCCCGGAGAACCAAAGGTCCCTAGTCCCTTTAATTGCAGTTTAAAGGAATTCATCTTCTGAACTGAATCCTTTATTGCCAGGTGGATGTCGTTTCTTCTCTCAGTCGGTACCTCTCCAAGAAATTTAAGTGTAAGATGTAAGTTCACATCTTCTACCCACTTAATACCCTTACTTTTTTGGGCTAATTGTCTTTGTACCTGTGAAATATTCTTTTTTAACTCCCTTGGCAGATCAATGGCTACAAATAAACGAAGGAGTTCCATTTTTCGCCCCCTCTGCTTGTTTATCATTCGACAATAGGTAAGAAAATCCTTTTTTGTAAAGGCGTGTTTTTCTAGGTTTTTAACCTTGTGCTTAAAACAACTTATCCTTTAGGCTTATCCTGACCAGATTTATACATTTTTAAATATTAACTTTAAAATATGACAAAAATCCACTTGTTTTGTGACAATAAAAGCAGAACAACCCTTCAGCTGTCCTGCTTTTAATTATAAGTTAATAAGTTAAGTGCCTGGCACCCTAATCACAAAATTCAAATAGTTCCTCCACTGTTGTATCAAATACTTTGGCTATCTCAAAGGCTAGCTTTAAAGATGGATTATACTTCCGTTTTCTAAATGACCTATTGTCTCCCGTCTTACACCGACTAATTCGGCCAACTCTTCTTGTTTCATCCCTAACTTTGCTCGAAACTCTTTCATTTTTGTCTTTAAAATCATAGCAATTACCGCCAGCCTTCTCGAGTTTCCAAATATAGCAAAATCCCTGTAAACACAAAAATCGGGAGGGCAAAGTTCATTGCCAGACCTATGGCCAAACTACTTGCTACATCCTGAAAATTCGGATTATCCATTAAAGCAATATAAACGCTTATAAGCGCACTTATCGTGATACCAAGAAAAAAACTTGGTGAAGCCGCTTTTCGAACATTCTCTTTAAAAAGCTCATCCGGGATTACTTTAAAGTATCTAAAGTAGACTAAGAAGCCGAAATATCCGAAAAAGTAGAAATTACCTTTCAATCCCATTAATCCGATTAAGCCTAAAAAACCTAAATACCCTAACTTGTTGTTCAAATACACCGTTCTCAGCTCCAATGTTATATATTTATAACTGCACGTTATAAATATATAACATTGGAGCTATGTATGTCAACCTAATATGGATCAGGTCAATTTTAAGGTGCTCTACAATCCAAAGATGTTCGGAATATCCTCTGCCGCTATTTCCCGTTTGCTTTTCCTGCCTGCATTTTTCAGCATGCTATCAAGCTTCTGCTCCATGGATTTCCGGATCAGTTCTCTTCCATCGATATCTCTGAGTTCGAAAAACAGCAGCGGATTCTGATCCAATCTGGCACCGATACCATACAATACTGCCGCCACATGTTTGCACATAATTGCGTAATCAGGACAGCTACAGTTAAAATGGATTTCCTTCGGAGATGGAAACATAGAATACCTTTTATCCGTGAACAAAATCTCCATTTCCTTGGGAAATTTCCTTCTATCAGCTGTTCCAGGGTATCAATTCTGTGATTGCATAATTCAGAGATTTCACGCCATTTCGTACTGTTTAGGGTATCAATCCAAATCTCGGTATCATAGGGCTTTGCCCTGCTCCCCTGTACCATGGCAGTTACTCTTCCTTTCGATAGCTTTAAATCCAACACTGCATTGCTACGGACATAGCTTTTACCTCTAGCGATCCGGTTACTGTAATCTGCATAGCTTTCCAGATTTAGGTTCCAGGCCTTTCCCCACCAGCTCCTGGCCAGTGTCCTTCCCTCAATGATGACTGGTTCCAAGCCTGGGTTATTCTTTTTCAATTTTTTCAGTGCCTTTTCCGCTTTTGCCTTTTTCTCCTCAACTGATACATACTTTGGATATCCGTAATAGCTCATGCTTTGTCACCGCCCAATGCAAATAGCTCCATCAGTTCTTCATTATTGTACTCCGTAATCCACTGCTCTCCATTTGTACTCAGAATGTCCCCAGACAGTTTTTGCTTCTCTTCCAAAATCGCATCTATTTTCTCTTCTATGGTACCTTTCGTAACAAACTTATGCACCAGGACATTCTTCGTCTGCCCAATACGAAACGCACGGTCGGTGGCCTGATTTTCCACAGCCGGATTCCACCATCTATCAAAATGAATTACATGATTGGCTCCCGTCAGATTCAGACCGACCCCGCCTGCCTTTAGAGACAGCACCATATAGGGAATATATTGTTCTCTATTGAACTGTGCTACAATCTCATTTCGTCTTTTCACCGGGGTGCCGCCATGAAGTACAAAACCCTCTTTACCGAATATTCCTGCTAGAAAATCGGAAATTGGCTCCGTCATTTCTCTGAATTGAGTAAAGATAAGTACTCGTTCCCGTTTCTCCCGAATCGTTTCACAAATTTCTCTAAGTTGCTCAAACTTGCCACTTTGCTCAGGCTTAAATTCCTCTCGGCCTACATATTGATCCGGATGATTACAAATCTGTTTCAACTTCATAATACTGGATAAAATAAGCCTTTTCGTTCAATTCCTTCCGAATCTCTCAGCTTCTCCTCAATCTTTTTAATAAGTTGCTTATAAAGAACAACCTGTTTATTGGACAAGGTGGTGTAGGAGTTCATTTCCAATTTATCAGGTAGATCTGATATGATGTTCTTATCTGTTTTCAGCCTTCTCAGGATAAAGGGCTGTATCATTTTACGCAGCCTGGCATACCCGCCCGAATGATCTCCAAGCTCTTTCGCAAAATTCGTAAATTCCTTGGCAGTTCCCAAAAGTCTTGATTCAAAAAATCAAACAAGGACCACAAATCACCCAATCGATTTTCAATGGGAGTTCCAGTCATAGCAATTCTCATTTTAGCCGGAATCTGTTTGATAGCTTTTGTTTGTTTAGTACCGGGATTCTTAATGGCTTGTGCCTCATCCAAAATCAGGTAATCCCACTTCCTGTTCTTAAGTTCTTCCAGCCTGACTGCCATGCCATAGGTGGTAATATACAGGAAACAATCTTCTTTGATCTGAATTGCTTCTTTTGCTTTTAGCTCGCTCTTATGCAGTATCTGGTAAGGCATTTCCGGTGCGAATTTATCAATTTCCTTCTGCCAGTTGCCAATCAGAGAGGCCGGCAAGATAAGAAGTGCATGTCCACCGTAATTAATTCTGGCATATTCCAAATAGGCAATCATCTGAACGGTCTTACCCAGCCCCATATCATCTGCAAGACAAGCCCCAAATCTCATCGCAGAGATTTGATGAAGCCACTGATATCCGTTTCTTTGATAGGGCCTAAGTGTTGCATGGAAAGAAGGTACGGTAGTTACCTCCGGCAATGCTGCTGGCTGAGTTAGATTCTCCTTCATGGTTTTGAGCCATTGCCCATTGGTAACCGATACCTCTAACTCATCTGCAGGAATATTCAGCAGCTCATTCCCATTCAACTCAAGCCTCATGGCCTCCCCAAGGATAATGCCCCCTCTTCGGCAAGGTCCTTTACCTTATCAAAAGCCTGAAGTAGGGCTTCCAACTTAGCTTTACTGACCTCAACCCATCTGCCTTTGTATTGTATGAGTCCTTCTGCCATAGTCAGAAACTTCCTCAGTTCATTTTCGGTAAGTGACTCATCTCCTAATTTAAGAGTAGGTGAAAAATCCATAATAGCATCCAACCCCACCCTGGAGGTTCCTTTTCTCCCACTTTAATCGAAAGCCCGATGGAATTGCTGCCTTTGCGCCACCAATCCGGTACCCTGCACATAATGCCGGCTTCCTCGTAAAGGGCAATCTCCTTTAAAACAATGTATGCTTCCTCTCTATTGAGCTTCAGGGGCGAGAACAATTCCCCACTTTCCAGCAATTCAGAGATAAAGCTGCTCTTCTCCGCAGCCTTGATGACTGTTGAAATGAGGTTAAGCAGCTTCTTATCCTCCCTCTAAATTCCTCTAATGCATTTTTCAAAGGGGTGTGTACTGCTCGCTTACTCTTGACCGTCTTAGTTGAGTAAGTGGCCATAAAGGCAAAAGGAAATTGTTCTTCTTTATTTTCAACTAGGTGAAAAACACCCTGCCTGCAACATTGATATTGGAGTTATAATCCGCAAAGTACCTGTTAACGGTACCATCATAGTCCCTAATTTCCGTCTGGAAAACAGTCAACAGTTCCTCACTGAGCCTTCGAATCCAGTCCGTGTCAATATATTCCATACCAATAGCAAAGGGAATTTCGTCTTTAAGCCTTTCCACTTCGTCATTTCGCAATTCAACCTGAACTCGCTCCCGGCTGATTTCGAGATCCGCCTGTTGGCTGATTTTTATAATGAGCAACTCTGTAACGTGATGGAGGTATTCAAGGGAAGGCGAAAACCACTTTGCCCTTTCTAGAAAACCAAGATGAAACAAGGCCCTGTATTTGTCTGCTTTGAACTGCTCCATCCAGGTTTTAAGAGGATCCTGAGGCTCCAATAGGTCCTCCTCAATGACAAAGCCTGAAGGTGTGAAGTAGGCACATAATTGCTGTTCTTCCTGTTTTTTTATTCGTGGCATAAGACTTGTCCTCCACTAATCGGTTAGGTTATCTACAAATCTATTATAACCGCTATTGTCTCTTCTTGCAGCTATTGCTAAAGCTTTGTGCGTTTTACCCAGCCTTAGACTTCTTTTCGGCCGGTTGTTTGTATACACGGCAATAAAAAAACTACCGACGAAATTCTTCGATAGTTTAATCCCTTAAATAGACCAATCATCGTTTTTTCACATTATGGAACACTTCTTCTAACCATAAATTTTATATTAGCTTTATATAATCTTGTGCTCCGTAGAAGAAAAGTAAAATGCTGACAGTTTTGGAGGCCTCATTGATTTTTCTCGTACATCCTCTTTAATCACAAGTTAAGAGAAGGTCTAACCCTTACAATTAAATTAAGTTTCTGTATTCTCGTCTTCCATCTACCACAGCATAAATCGTTACAGTCTTTTTTTCATCATCTATTTTATAAAAGACAAGATGTTCTTCCACAATAAGTACTAGATATCCCTGTTTTTTTAAAATTAAATATCTTGGTGTATTTCCCGACCTTGGAAAGTCCTTTAATCTATTTATTGCATTTTCTATTTTATCTAGATAATTTATCGCAATATCTACGTTTCCCGAATCATCAGCAATATAAAAGATGATCTCACGAAGTTGCTCCTCTGCTTTATCCGTCCTCATAATTTCGTATTTCATCCATTCTTTCTCTCCATTAAAGATTTCCGAATGTCATCAAACGCATTCTGCATAGGTGTAACTCTTCCATTTTTTACATCATCTTCAGCTTCTGCCAGTGTACGTAACAACTCAAGTTCAGATTCCATCTGATAATATTTTTGCAATCCCAGTACCACTGTATCTCCACGTCCATTTACAGTAATAATAATTGGTCTCTGTGTCTCCCTGCATTGCTTAGAGATTTCGCTATAATGATTTCTTAAATCAGAGGATGGTCTGATCTGAGATTCCATATATGCACCTTCTTTCTCATGCTTTTCATAGGCATATCATATCATAATATGCCTATGAACTCAATAATTCATTCGATTACATTACTTCACCAATTATGACCTGGCCACTGGTCCCATCAATGGAGATTAGATCTCCCTCTTTAAGGAAGCCACCATACCATGAATATGGTCAGGGGTGGTTTCTGTACCTACCAACAGAACCTTTTGCCCCTGCTCATTTAAAAGTTAATAAGTTAAGTGCCTGGCACCCTTATGTGGTATAATCCTGGATAAATACTCAATTCCAGGGGGTAACAATAATGAAAGCTAAGGAGATAAAAACTATCTGTAACTTGGGTACCGGTAACATGGGCTTTGGTACAGCTTTAATGTTTGCTTTGTCCGGGTACCAGGTCAAGATGTTTGGCCGTTCAGAGGAAAGCATTAAGCGAGGTTTTAAAAACATTAGGGCTGCCCTTGAAACTTATCGGATTAATGGTCTAGTCCAAGAAGTCAAAATTCCAGAGATAATGTCAAGAATTGAAGGTGTCACTACACTGCAAGAGGCAGCCGTTGGGACAGACTTTGTAATAGAATCCATAGCCGAAAATCTTCACATCAAGCAGCAAGTCTTTACCGAGCTTGAAACATATTGTTCACCTAAAACAATATTTGCTACCAATACTTCAGGCCTCAGTCCAACTGCTATTGCTGAACCATTAAAATTTAAAGACCGTTTTATCGTAGCACATTTTTGGAACCCACCTCATCTGATGCCTTTGGTTGAGGTAGTTCCAGGATTACACACAACACAACAGACCGTCGACATTGCCTGCCAATTAATGGAACTGATTGGCAAAAAACCTGTATTGCTAAACAATGAGGCCCTAGGCTTTATAGGAAACCGACTGCAGCTGGCTTTGCTTCGTGAAGCATTTTATATTGTGGAAGCTGGTATTGCCAGTAAAGAAGCAGTGGATACAGCCGTAAAGTATAGCCTGGGGAGGCGACTGTCAACAACCGGACCATTTGAGAGTGCAGATCTGGGCGGCTTAGATATTTTCCTTAACATCTCTAATTACTTACTAAAGGACCTTAGTAGTCGGACAGAACCTTCACACATATTAAAAAGTGCAGTTGAACAGGGAAACTTGGGCGCTAAGACAGGTACAGGTTTATACCAGTGGACACCGGAGGGACTGGAGAACCTTAAGAGAGCCAGAGAAAACAACCTCATTGAATTGCTGAAACGAGATCAGGAAAATAAATAATAGGAGATCCCTATGTTAACAAGCTACTGCCCCTTAAAATTATTAAGTGACAGTAACAATAATACGTCTCAAGGTATTTATCCAGTTCTCCCAGTATTACCCCCGCCTGCCTGACGGTCTTCCTCAACTGTTAGGAGTTCTTACCGTAGCTTTAGCATTTTCTCGATGTAAATCATAGCTTGTCTCCCTCTGCAATGGGGCGGAAGCCCAGAAAGAATGCCGGAATAGCGTTCCATGGTTTTTGCAAGGTGTCGTTATACAGCTCCACCGACTGACGGTAGATGTCCTGGCTTCTGTCCATTATCTCCTGTGCCTTTTCTGTCTCAGGAGTATACCTTACACGGAGAAGCTGTCTTCGACTGGCGGTAAGCTGTGACCTTGCACTTTCTATCATATTTTTTTTGCCTTCAGCTCCTTTCTCACCACCCAAAACCATAAAGCTATGAATGCGGCTGTGCTGAAAAAAGCAATGGAACAGGCAATTATTGTAGTCAAATAGCTCATCCTCCCTCTTTTTCATGCCTGCAAGTAATGTTTCTGTACAGAATAGCAATTTGTGAGAAAAAGTGTGGCTTCAGGTGTGAAATGTAGTGGAAACGGTGTGAAATGCAAAAAAAGCCTCAAAAATGATAAAATTTACGGTATAATTATTGTCAATTTTTATATATTAGCGGAGGTGAAATGATTTGCATATTGCAATATGCGATGATGATAAGGAGGAGCTTGTCCGTATCTCATCATTTCTAGAAAAATACAATAGAGAGCATAATGCCTCGCTTACATATAAAACCTTTCACAGTGGAGTGGATCTGCTTTCCACAGTTAAAAGTGGTGATTATGCACTGTATCTTTTGGATGTGATTATGCCTGCGGTTAACGGTATGGAGGCGGCAAAGGAAATCCGTAGCTTTGACACTGAAGCAAAAATCGTCTTTCTGACCTCTTCGCCAGAGTTTGCCGTGGCAAGCTATACCGTCAAGGCGATGGATTATATTTTAAAGCCGGTAGGTGAAGGTCGACTTTTTGGTGTTCTTAACGAACTAATGACAGACAGCCAAAAACCACAGCAAGGTTTAACCGTAAAATCAAAAAATTGTATTACACGGATTTTGTTTTCAAGACTTGTCTATGTGGAGGTTATGAATAAGCAGGTGTATTTCCACCTTTCGGATAAAAGTGTTCGTGAGGTAACTGCACGTCTTTCAGAGTTTGAGCAGACACTTCTTGCAAGACCCGAATTTATGCGGGTTCATCGTTCCTATATCGTTAACCTGTGTCAGATCAATGAGCTTACATCAAACGGACTGACTACACATCAAGGAAAAAGCATCCCTATATCTAGGATACTGTATAAAGAGGTACGAGATGCCTATGTCAAGCAGCTGTTTTGGGAAGAGAGGAATACTCTATGAATCTATTGGAGTTTTTAAACTTTTCAAGTGTGCTTTTATTCGGCATTGTGCTTACGTTGTCGTTTTCTGGCTTATCCTTTCGCAAAGACCCTGGGCAATATAGTGTTTTGTTTTTGGTATTCGGCTTGATACAAGCCCTAGCTTATTCAATTCTAGGATCGGAATTTTTATTCAAGGCTTATCCTGTTTTAATTCATTTGCCACTTTTTCTGGTTGTAAAATTTTATTATAAAAAACAAGCCCTCCTCGCAGGAATTTCGATATTTTCTGCCTACCTGTTTTGTACACCGAGAAAATGGATTGGCACATTTATTTCATTGTTCTGGGGCTATGATGCTAATATCTCCTATATAGTACAGATTGCGATCACTCTACCACTGTTGTTTATCATCGTAAAATGGGTTGCACCCTATGTAGTGCGCCTTAAATATGAAAACAGCAAAACTCTGAAGTTAATTATTGCAGTACCTATGCTTTATTACTTTATCGAATATACACTTACCGTATATACCAATTTACTTTATACAGGTGGAGCGGCTATTGTTGAATTTATGGATGCTGCCGTGGTGATTATTTATTTTGTTTTTACCGTAATCTTTCTCAAGACATTGTATGAAAAGGCAGAAATGAAGCTAGAGTATATGGCTTTGCGTGTAATGGAAAATAGTTTTAGCAAAGAAATAGAAATGCTTAGGGAATCCCAAATGCAGGCAGTTATTCACAGGCACGATTTGCGGCATCATTTATCTTTGCTGTATGGTTTTGCAGAAGGTGGGAATATAGATAAAATCAAAGGTTATCTTTTGCAGGCACAAAGGACCTGGACAAAATTACACCAATCCTGTTTTGTGAAAACGACACGGTCAATCTTGTGCTTTCCTTCTTTGACAGTAAGGCAAAAAGGTGGGGGTCACACTGCTCACTGCTGCAAAGCTGCCCAAGGAGTTGGAAATTTCCGACACAGAGCTTTGCAGCGTACTGTCCAACGGACTGGAAAATGCTATCACTGCTGCAAGCAAAATAGAGGACAAGTCTCTACGCACCGTTAGAGTAAGCTGCTCTGTCAATCGAAATAAGCTATTAGTTATGATACAAAACGCGTACACCGGAGAAATTGAGCAAAAAAGCGATGTACCATCTTCCAAACAAGAAGAACACGGTTTCGGCTGTCGGAGTATTGAAGTCATTGCAGAAAAGAGAAAAGGCTTTGCCACCTTTGAAACCGATGGCGGTATATTTACCCTGCGGGTGGTATTGCCGATGGAGAACATCAGTAGCCTGCCGGTTGTATAGCATTTTAGCAGAGAATGATAAAAAATAGGGTGTTGGTACACTAAATCGCACATGATTTTAGCATCCAACACCCTTTTATACTTACATCTCCCTTCCTTCCCCTTCTGCAGATGTAAACATTTCCACCATAACATCCAGCATATCCAACTGATGGAGGATTGCCGCTTCCAAAAACTCTGGTCTCTTCAGTGATTGCCACTCATACTCCCTATGATTGATAACGATCAGGTGCAACAGCTTTTTTCGCAATACCTCTGGAAAGTCTGGGATCTGAGAGATGTAACGTTCCACCAGTCCTATCCCTAAAACTATATGACCTGAGAGCCTTCCTGCATCGGCAAAGTCAATGGTTGATCGGCAACGATATTCTTCCACTTTTCCCAAGTCATGCAATAAAGCACCAGTACTAATAAATCCCGATCTATTTGAGGATATACTCTTGCCAGTCCTTCTGCTGCTGCAACAAGATCCCTGCTGTGCTGCCATAAACCACCTGGGAAGGCATGATGGTTTCGCTTAGACGCCGGTGCTTGGCTATACCCTCCATAAAACCTTTATCCTTAACCATAACAGTTAGTAATGATTGCAAATAGGGATTTTTAAGGGATGACGTTATATTTAACCATTCCTCCCAAACAGATTTTACTGAAACTTCAGTAGAGGGAAGGAAACACTCCATATCTAAATTCTCGTCATTGCAGACTGTAATGGAATAAAGAATAATTTGAGCCGCCCCATTGTATTCACTAACCAGGCCTGTAACCTTAACCACATCACCAACAACACAGCAGTTGCTAACTTCCTCAACTTGTTCCCAGACCCTACCTTGCACCTGACCAGTTTTATCTGACAAGGTAAGAGCAAGGAAAAACTCTGAGCCGTCACGAAAGGGAAGAAGTTTCTTATTCTTGACAGCGTATACCCCCTGCATCTCTACCCCAAGCTTTAAATCACCAATAGAAGAACTCATCATTACCCCTCCTATTTAACTAATGCCCCAATTAAAATACAAAACTCAACACACCAACCTCCAACCACCAAAACCATAAAGCTATGAAACAGACAATTATTGTAGTCAAACAGGGCCCTCCCCTTTTTTTATGCCTGCAAGTAATCATTTCTGTACAAAAACATCATAGCAATTTATGAGAAATAATGTGTCTTCCGGTGTGAAATGTAGTAGGAAACGGTGTGAGATGTAAAAAACCAGAACAATAAAATTTGCGGCAGCTTTGAGACTGAGGCAAAAATCGTTCTTTTGTCCTCTACGCCAGAGTTTGCATGGCAAGTTATACCATAATGAAAAAAACGTACACTTTGGAACACTTTTATATAAAAAAACAAGGTGCCGACACCCAAAATTTGAGCTGACAGCACCCTATTTACATTATATTAATTTTTTCTTAAATCATCACATTGCAAGGCTTTTAAGCCATGTGTTCTGAATGAATCTTACATTTCTTTTTGATATTTAACCGCAAAGTAAATTGATATTAAGTAATATAAAAGGAAAATTCCAACGGTAATTCCAAATAGCCATAATGGATAATCAAATAAAATCATAACATATGCTAATCCTATGATAAACCACTGGATAATATCAGCCGCTCTTGCCTTTGATCTATTCTGAATTATTACATTGCGTTCATCATTAAAATAAATTTCATTCTGCTTCTTAATTTCAGGGTGTTTTTGCTGGAAGTGTTTCATAAATAAATTAAAAAGACTGCTACCAAATAATGACATTCCAATCCCAATCAAGACTCCTGAGATATTTTTAACCTCTTCTGCTCGAAATAAAAAGCCTGTGACGATCAGCCCAATTCCCAATATAAGTATAAAGACATAAAATGACGTTTTCTTTACCATGATTATTCCTCCTCATAAATAAAAATTTCTTCGATTGGCATATCAAAATATCGTGCTATTTTAAATGCTAATATAATAGATGGATTGTAACGACCATTCTCTAATGAACCAATCGTCTGTCTAGATACTTCTAAAGCAGTCGCCAATTCTTCTTGTTTAACTCCTTGCTGCTTTCGAATTTCTTCTAACCTGTTTTTCAAAAGTAACATCCCTTCTTTATTTATGGAAAGCATGCTTTACATTAATAAGATAACACTTATTACTTCTTATGTCAAGCTAACTTTCCATCTAGCTAAAAAAATAATAGCAGTAAAAAAAGGTACTGTCTTGAAAGACAATACCTTTTCTCTACATATAAACTCTTAAAGCCTTGGTAGAAATGCTTTGATACTTTACTTATACTATTTTCATTATATTTATTTAGTCTTCGATTGATCTTTGTTGATTACAGCCGCCTGGGCTGCTGCCAATCTGGCAACAGGCACCCGGTATGGAGAACAACTCACATAATCCAACCCAATCATATGGCAGAACTCTACAGAACTGGGCTCACCACCATGTTCCCCGCAGATGCCAATCAATAAATCTGGTTTTACACGTCTGGCATTTTCAACGGTCCACTGCATAAGTTTGCCAACACCCTTGCGATCCAATACTACAAAGGGATTCTCGGTAAGGATTTTTTTGTCTATATAAGCATGCATGAACTTACCCTCCGCATCATCACGGGAGAAGCCAAGGGTGGTTTGTGTTAAATCATTCGTGCCAAAGGAGAAAAACTCAGCCTGGGTGGCAATCTCATCAGCCAGCAGCGCCGCTCTGGGGACCTCGATCATGGTTCCCACGGTGTAATGGAAATCTACCCCCGTAGACTCCTTAACTTCTTCTGCCACCTTTTCTACTAATTCTCTCAAGTAGGCAAGCTCTTTAATTTCAATAACCAGGGGAATCTCTACCTCCGGTTCTATCTGATAGCCCTCTTTAACCAGCCTTGCTGAAGCCTGGAAGATGGCCCTTGCCTGCATGGCATAAACCTCCGGCCATGTAATACCTAATCGGCAGCCCCTGTGTCCTAGCATTGGGTTGAATTCAGACAAAGATCGCACCTTGCGAAGTAGCTCTTCGTGCTCTCTTATTTTATCGGAGTCACTATCAGTCAGCTTTAGTTTGGCAATTTCCACTGCTAATTCTTCTGCGTTGGGCAGGAATTCATGCAGAGGAGGGTCTAATAAACGAATGCAAACAGGCAATCCTTCCATGGCCTTTAGTATGCCATAGAAATCTCCTTCTTGCATGGGCAGCAGCTTTGCCAGGGCCTCGGCCCTTTCTTCCATAGTTGTGGCTAAGATCATTTCCTGTACAATAGGTAATCTATCCTGGGCCATAAACATATGCTCGGTACGAGTAAGTCCGATTCCCCCGGCCCCAAATTCCCTGGCCTTAGCAGCATCTTCAGGAGTATCGGCATTAGCCCTTACCCCCAAGGAGCGAATATCGTCTGCCCATTCCAAAAGCTTTAAGAATTCTGCTGATAAATCAGGCTCAATCATTGGTACCTCACCAATTATAACCTGGCCACTGGTCCCATCAATGGAGATTAGATCTCCCTCTTTAATAACATGATTACCAACTGAAAATTGCTTGTTTTCCATGTCTATCTTAATTGCTTCACAACCGCATACACACGGTTTTCCCATACCCCTGGCTACCACAGCAGCATGGCTGGTCATACCCCCCCTGGAGGTAAGTATCCCCTGGGAAGCCACCATACCATGAATATCGTCAGGGGTGGTTTCTGTACCTACCAACAAAACCTTTTGCCCCTGCTCATTCATTTTTTCTGCTAAATCAGCATCAAACACCACCTGACCGCAAGCTGAGCCGGGGGAAGCCGGCAAACCCTTGGCCAAAATATCCAGGGTGGCGTTAGGATCAATTCTCCGGTGCAGCAGTTGATCCAATTGATTTGGATCAATACGTGAAATAGCTGTTTCTTTTGTAATTAAGCCTTGCTCCACCATTTCAACGGCAATTCTAATGGAAGCTTGGGCCGTACGTTTACCGTTTCTTGTCTGCAGCATCCATAGTTTGTTGCGTTCAATGGTAAACTCAATGTCCTGCATATCTTTATAGTGGTTCTCAAGCAATGTGCAGGTAGTGGAAAACTGTTGGAATACATCGGGCATTTCCTCTTGAAGCTTTGATATAGGTAAAGGTGTGCGAATGCCTGCAACCACGTCTTCACCCTGGGCGTTTGTTAAATACTCCCCATAAAGGATGTTTTCTCCCGTGGAAGGATTGCGGGTAAAGGCAACCCCGGTTCCGCAGTCATCACCCATATTACCAAAGACCATGGTCTGTACATTTACCGCTGTACCAAGATCGTCAGGAATTTTATGTATCCTCCGATATACATTGGCACGATCATTTTCCCAGGAATTAAATACAGCATAGATTGCCTTATAAAGCTGCACTCTGGGATCCTGGGGGAATTCAGCACCTGTCTCCCGGCGGACAATATATTTATATTGTTTAATTACCTCCTGCCAATCCTCGGCAGTTAATTGGTTGTCAAACTTTACATCCCTTTTATATTTTTGGTCCTCTAAAACCGCTTCGAACCTATGATGTTCAATGTCTAACACAACATTTCCAAACATTTGGATAAACCGTCGATAACAGTCGTAGGCCCAGCGGGGATTACCGCTGCTGGCGGCCAAGCCAATGACAGTGTTGTCATTTAAACCCAGGTTAAGCACAGTATCCATCATGCCAGGCATAGATATTACCGCCCCTGAACGAACCGAAACCAACAATGGTCCGTTAGGATCTCCAAAACTCTTACCAAGGGTTTGCTCCAACCAAGTAACCTTTTGCTCCACCTCAGCTTCCATACCCTCTGGAAACTGACGTCCTGCTTTGTAAAACTCTTTACAGGCCTCTGTGGTGATTATAAAACCAGGGGGCACAGGTAAACCAATATTGTCATCTCAGCCAAATTGGCTCCTTTACCACCTAATAGGCTTTTCATATCAGCCTTTCCCTCCGAAAAGGTGTAAACGTATTTAGCAGCAGCCATTTTAATCCTCCCCGATTCAAAATTAGATGTGAGAGGTTTAACCTCTCACCTTTAAAACAAGTATCAGTTATAAATACAAAATCACTTCAACTACATTTAAAATACAGCTTACCTATGCCGTTCGCCCCGGTAATAGATTTCTAAAACTTTGCTGGCAGTTTCCTCTACCGCCTTGTTGGTTACATCTATTATGGGGCAGCCAACCCTCTTCATGATTGACTCCGCATACTCCAGTTCCTTTAAAATTCGCTCAGGACTGGCGTAATCCGCATGGGAGGTTAATCCCAGGGTCTTTAATCTCTCGGTACGAATAAAATTAAGCTGTTGTGGTTTGATAGTTAAACCGATAGCTTTATGGGACGGAAGGTTGAAAATCTCCTGGGGTGGAGCAACCTCCGGCACAAGGGGCACATTAGCTGCTTTGATACGTTTATGCGCCAGGTACATACTCAGGGGAGTCTTTGAAGTTCTAGATACTCCAAGTATAACTAGATCCGCCCTCAAAAGACCCCTAGGGTCTTTTCCATCATCATATTTTACAGCAAATTCGATTGCTTCTACTCGTCTAAAATATTCTTCATCCAGCTTACGAACTAATCCTGGTTCTAATTTTGGCGGCCCTGAGGTTATTAGGGTCAGGGCATCCAGGAAAGGACCCATAATATCCACTGTTGGAATATGATGTCGGTCAGCCTCTCTAACCAGCACTTCCCTCAATTCAGGAAGAACCAGGGTAAAAGCAACAATGCAGTTTTGACCCCGAGCTTCATCAACACATCCACTATGTCCTGGGGATCATTGACGTAGGGAACTCGCCTGATTTGCACGTTGCCACCGTTAAATTGGCTAACGGCTGCCTTGGCAACCAGCTCAGCAGTTTCACCAATGGAGTCAGAAACAATATATACTACCGGATTATCATCTTTCGGCGCTATAATGGTCAATCCCCTCCTCAGGACCCTTCACCTAATTCTACAAAGATTCGGGTGATATTAGTTTTTGAGAATCTGCCTACAACTTCAAACTCTTTCCCTTTAGTACCAGGAACAGTTCTAACCACTGGTAAGGAATCCACTTCATGGGTCAGTAGCTTGTGGGCAGCTAACCAAGCTGAGTCATTAACATCTGTCATGTAGACGTTAGGCATGCGGGTCATAATAACCCCTACCGGCAGTTTATTGATATCTTGACCGCCTAGGGTAGTTTTTAGCAAATCCTTCCGGGAAACAACTCCCTCTAAGAGTCCACCATCCCGAACAACATATAGGTACCAACATCTTCAATGAACATGGTAACCACCGCATCGTAGACGGTGCAGCTTTCTGGAACTACAATGGGCACTGATTTCACGTCACCAACCTTAATCCTGGTGATTTTATCCGCCAAGACTCGGTCGGTGGATTTCCCACTGTAGAAGTACCCTACCGGGGTCTTGCCTCTAATAATCCTGCCATGGTCAATATAGACAAGTCCGGTCTTAAGGTTGCCCTGGTAAGGTTGAGTTGCTCTGCAATTTGCTCACCGGTGATGGGACCATTCTTTTTTACTATTTCTAAAATAGTCTCCTGCCTTTTGGAAAGTTCCATCCCCTTACCCCCAACCTTCAATATGACATACTAATTACCAAAAACGATATATATAATATATATTATATCGATAAAAAAATCCCTTCTTTTTTCAAAAAAATTTGATCAAAAAGCTATTTTTTATCCTTCAACAACAATTTTACTGAAATCTGCCATACTTAAACTTAAATTAGTTAATTGTTTGAGCATGGGCCAGACGGTTTGCTTTTACCTGTTGATCCTCAACCATTACCATAACATTTTCAAAGAAGTTATTCAGGGGGTCCTTTATACCGGCTATTCTCTCAAAGGCAATGGTGTATTCTCTTTTTTCCACCAGGGGTTGAACCTCTCTTATCAGCAAGGTCAATTGACGATATAATTCTACCTCAGCTGGATGCTCCAATCGCTCCTCCACCATGTCGCTTACCTTTGCGTGTTTTGCCAGGCTGTTAGCCCTGTTAAATGCGGTCATTAAAGCACCAAAGGCTGGCTCAGACCGGAAGGACGCCAGGGCCTGACCACGCTCCACTACATCTGTAATATCCTCAAAGCCAGCAGCTAGTATTGCTTCCACTGTATCGTAGGTCAGTCCTCTGTCGGTCAATATACCCTAAGCCTTTGCTTGAAGAACTCTTGAATTTCATTCTTAACCTGGTTAAGCTCCTGTTTGAGTTCCACGCCTTCACTGTAGCCCTGGTAAGCCCATTCAATTATTTGATCCAGGGAAATATGAAGTCTGCCATCAATAATGATATTACATACCCCAAGGGCCTGGCGGCGCAGGCATAGGGTCCTGTGAGCCTGTTGGCTGGATTCCAATGGAGAAGCAGCCCACAATGGTATCCATTTTGTCCGCCAGGCTAAGGCTTCTTCCTGCCAAAGTATCAGGCAGTTGATCGCCGGCAGATCTTGGCAGATAGTGTTGGAATATGGCCTCGGCCACCACCGGGTCTTCACCGTTGCGGAGAGCATACTCTCTACCATCAGACCCTGTAGTTCCGGGAACTCGTAAACCATATTGGTCACCAGGTCAGCCTTAGCCAGAAGGGCTGCCCTTTGAATTTGCTCCGCTTGAACCCCATTGGCCCCCATGGTTTCAGAAATGTGTTCTGCCAGGGCACCAATCCTATCAACCTTATCAGCTATGGAACCTAATCCTTCTAAGAAGACAATTTTTTTAAGTCCCTCCACCTTTTCAGCCAGGGGACGTTTTAAATCCTCGTCGAAGAAAAAGGCAGCATCGGCCAAACGAGCCCGCAGCACCTTTTCATTGCCGGCGGTTACAATTTCTATATGTGCACTGGTACCATTTCTTACTGCGATAAACTTGTTTAATAGCTTTCCGTCCTCGCCCATAACAGGGAAGTATCTTTGGTGCTCCCTCATGGGTGTAACCAGAACGGCCTCGGGCAGATTAAGATAATTGTCATCAAAACTACCACACAGAGCTGTTGGCCACTCAATAATATTGGTAATCTCCTCCAGAAGATCTTCGTCAGGCTCAACCCGCCCACCCTCTGCAGCAGCTAACTCCTGAATCTGACGCCAGATTATCTCTTTCCTCTCAGCCGGATCCACCAATACATAGGCAGCCCTAATTCTATTAAAGTAATCTTCAGGGTTAAGGATTTCAAAGCCACCTGTAGTTAAAAATCTATGACCAAAGGTATATCTATCTGATTTTAGATTTGCTAACTCAAAGGGAACTACCTGTTCTCCATAAAGGGCCACCAGCCAGCGGATAGGGCGGGCAAAGCGCATTTCCAATGAACCCCATCTCATTGGCTTAGGAAAATGAAGTCCCGTTATCATGGCAGGTGTAATCTCAGCCAGTACATCAGCAGCGGGGCGTCCTTCCTCTCTCTTTATGGCATATAGATATTCAACCTGACCAATAGGTCGAACCACCAAATCATCTATGGTTACCCCCTGGGACTTTAGAAATCCTTGTATGGCTTTGGTGGGATTTCCATCAATATCATAGGCTGCCTTTTTCGCAGGCCCCTTTACTTCCTTTTCCAGGTCAGACTGTCGCTCTGCAACATCCTTAACATGAAGAACTAAACGGCGTGGTGTACCATAGGTTGCAATATCTCCACAGTTAATCCTTTGTTCCTGCAGCATTTTAGCTGCCAGTTCCTTTAATTGTCCCAGAGCCGGCCCGAGAAAACGGGCAGGCATTTCTTCTATGCCAACTTCCAGTAAAAAATCCTTAGCCATTTTTATTAGCTCCTTTCTTTAACAAAGGAAATCCTAGCTTCTCACGCTGCTCAACATAGGCTTGCGCACAGGCCCGGGCCATCTGCCTGACTCTGGCAATATACCCCTGCCGTTCTGAAACGCTGATGGCCCCTCTGGCATCGAGCAAGTTAAAGGTGTGGGAGCATTTTAGTACGTAATCATAGGCCGGGAGTACAAGTCCCTTTTCAACAATGGTTGTAGCCTCGGTCTCATACATATCAAATAGGTCAAAAAGCATTTCCGTATTGGCATGTTCAAAATTATAGCCAGATTGTTCTACCTCGTTTTGATGATAGACATCACCGTAGGTCATGTCACCCACCCATACTATATCAAAGACACTATCCTTCTGCTGAATAAACATGGCTAAGCGTTCCAAGCCATAGGTTATTTCCGCACAAACAGGATGACAATCAATGCCGCCACACTGTTGGAAATAAGTAAACTGAGTTACTTCCATGCCGTCCAGCCAAACTTCCCAGCCTAAGCCCCAAGCTCCCAGTAGGTGATTCCCAATTGTCTTCCACAAAGCGAATATCATGCTTGTCCGGGTCTATGCCAATTGCCCGTAAAGAATCCAGGTAAACAGGAATAACCTCATCAGGGGACGGCTTTAGGATTACCTGGTATTGGAAATAGTGCTGCAAACGATTGGGATTTTCTCCATATCGACCATCGGCGGGGCGGCGGGACGGCTCAACATAGGCAACCCGCCAGGGTTCTGGTCCTAATGCCCTTAAGAAAGTGGCCGGATTCATGGTGCCGGCTCCCTTTTCAATATCATAGGGCTGCTGGATGATGCAGTTTTGCTCTGACCAAAATTTATTTAAGGTCAGAATTAACTCCTGAAAATTCAAGTGTATTCCTCCTCTGATAATATAAATGAAAATAAAAACTCCCGTCCCTGACATAAGTCAGGGACGGAGATCTCTCCCGCGGTTCCACCCTGTTTGACTGCCCAAGGGGCAATCCACCTTAATTAAAAGTTAGCTCAGGAACTCCACCACTCGGCTTGCTTTACCGGCTCACACTAACCCGGCTCGCTGTCAAAACAACTCTCCAAGTATCTTTTCCCTCATCGCCTATTCTTGAATTACAGCATACAATTTACCAAATTACTAGTTTATTGTCAATACTCTTAATGCTTAGGAGTGTTATCCTCGTGTTTATTGGGAACCTCCACCTCAGGCTGCCACTGATCCTTAGGATCATCAAATTCAAGTCTGTAATTATTGGCCAAGCTACAATACTGCCTAATGCACCGATAATCAGGACCGGTGTACTAGCCATGGCTCCCAGCACCCCTAGGGCACCAACCGTGGCAGGAAATTCAACCACTGTCCGGTCATCCTTTTTAACCTTTACCTTTGTCTTCTGACCCTTTTCAAAAATATGTTTAACTTGACCCATAAATTCATTACCTTTACCGTGCAGTTTTTCGTTCCACTGACGGTTTTTCTGTTCCAGGCTGATAAGGGCTTCCACAACATCCCCTCCAGCTAAATCAAGGGCTTCCTTAGCCTCTTTATAACCAACACCAAGACGGGCCCTGATAAGGTCTATTTTTTCCAGTTCACTGGTCACGCAATAGTCCTCCTTTATGAACAATTATCGTTATATAGCTTTTCCCCTCTAGTACTTATTTTTATACAATCTATCCAAAAATTCTGCAGTTTTTAATCTTTTTTCCAAATGATATTCAATATATGCTCGAAGTAGACCCTTTAGTTCCTTTCTGATTATATCTGACACCTTTAGTTGATGAAGCTTAGACAAATCCCAGCGGTAAAGGGTTTTTAATACTTCCAGGCTCCCGCGATTAAAGGTAGCTTTTACTCCGGTAGTAGAAATACATTCCCTGCATACAAAGCCCCCCAACTGCTGCTCAAAATTAACCTTAGCCTCCCTTAATGGTTGACCGCACTCGCTGCAAAAATCCAATTCCGGCAAAAAACCTGACAAGGCTAATAATCGGGCTTCAAAAAATCGCAGGGCAAGTTCTGCATCTCCCTTGGCAATGACATACAGGGTGCTTAGCAGAAGGGCAAAGGTTGCCTGATTAGGCTCTCCCTCTTCCGTAAAACCATCTGCCAATTCAGCCATCTGAGCCGCAAAGGACAAACGGTCTAAATCATATCTTAGCTCGGTAAAAGATTCCTTTAGATCTGCTTGGCTGATGGAATCTAAATCTCTCCCTTTGTGCATCAGCAAAGAAGAATAGCAAAAGGGTTGAACTGCCCCCCTCTTAGTACTTTTGGGTTTCGCTACACCATGGGCAACCACCCGCTGCTTTCCCCTTTGCAAAGAAAAAAGGGTTAATATTTTGTCCGCTTCTCTCATATCCCGGGATTTAAGTACAATGGCGTCAAGATTATATATTTTAACTGAAATTATTATCACCTTCAGTTTTWATCTTTAATTTATATTATACAACTTCCCAAAAGATTAGATGTACTTTTGTAATCACAAATATGACCCATCTTTGCTTTTCTAAGGATTGGTTGTAAAATGGTGTTGGAGGTGTGTACATGCGTATTATAGTTGCTATTACCGGAGCAACAGGTGCTATTTACGGCATAACTCTTTTACAGCAGCTTAACAAGCTCGGCTTGGAAACACACCTAATAATGAGTTCCTGGGCCAAGCAAACCATAGAGTTAGAAACCACCTACACCCCACAACAGGTAGCTCAGCTTGCTAACATTTGTCATGACTTTGACAACCTAGCTGCATCAGTTGCCAGCGGCTCCTTCAAACATCATGGTATGGTCATCTGTCCCTGCAGTATGAAGACATTGGCGGGCCTAGCCCATGGTTATGCCGAGAACCTGATTGTTCGGGCCGCAGATGTCACCCTTAAGGAAGGACGACAGTTAATCCTGGTACCCAGGGAAACCCCCCTGAATACCATTCACCTGGAGAACATGTTAAAGTTAGCTCAAGCCGGTGCGGTAATCCAACCACCCATGCCTGCCTTCTATCACCAGCCCTCAACGATACAAGACCTTATTGATCAAACAGTTGGACGCATCCTTGACCGGCTTGGTTTAGAGAATGATCTAGTCAAGCGGTGGTGATTGCTTGAGGGTATTTCTTTGGTCTCGTCTGGGCTAATAAGGTATACCTTTCACCCTAATAGGTTATCACAAAAAAGGTTCTGTTAGCCACCCAGCTAACAGAACCCCAAATCCTTCCCCTACAACCCAAAAGGCCACCTCCACCACCAAGACTTTTACTCTTCCTGGGAGAAGCCCAAATTCCTGAGATCCGCCATCTTATTCCGCCAATCCTTTTTCACCTTTACCCATAGTTCTAAATAAACCTTTGAGCCTAGGAGGTTTTCTATTTCTTCCCTGGCCCGTCGACCAACCTCTTTAAGCATCTGTCCGCCCTTACCAATTAGGATAGCCTTTTGGGAGTCCCGCTCGGTAAATATTACTGCATTTAATGCCACAACCCCATTATTTCGCTCTTGTATCTGCTCAACAACCACCGCCACTGAGTGGGGGATTTCTTCACTTGTCAGATGCAAAACCTTTTCACGAATTATTTCCGCCATAATAAAACGCTCCGGTCGGTCAGTAATCATGTCAGTGGGATAATATTGTGGTCCTTCCGGCAGGTATTTAATTATAGTTTGTATTAACCTGTCCACATTTTCTCCACCTATGGCAGATACAGGAATCACTTCAGCAAAGGGAAGCAGGTCCTTATAGCTACTAATCTTCTCCAATACTTGTTCTTTTTTAATTAGGTCAATCTTGTTAATCATTAAAAATATTGGAGTTTTAATCTCCTTTAACTGTTCGGCAATGTACTTATCTCCCGCTCCCGGATCATCCGTGGCTTCAACTAAAAATAAAACCACATCCACTTCCCTCAGGCCCCTAGAGCCACATCTACCATATATTCACCGAGCTTGTGCTTCGGCTTATGTATGCCAGGTGTATCTAGAAATACAATCTGGGCCTCATTTCTAGTAAGTACCGAGTGAATTTTATGCCTAGTTGTCTGGGGCTTATCAGACATGATGGCAACCTTCTGCCCAACAAGCTTGTTTAATAGTGTAGATTTTCCCACATTAGGCCGCCCTACAAGGGCTGCAAATCCTGAACGAAATCCCTCTGGGGTATTTAACATATAAAGCCTCCTAAAACAAAAGGTATCAAATTATAAATTATCTGAACCGTCCACTGACTCATTCTAAATCCTTGGGGCCAAAGAAGCCTGGCAACAGGTCTTCTACTTTGGATGTGCGGTATTGGCCCTTTAGATTACCCATGTGTACTTGGATGTTTCCTCCGAACTCGGCCAGTACCTGTCGGCAGGCCCCGCAGGGGGAGCAATATTCGGGGACATCTGCCACCACAGCAATGGCGTCGAAATCCCTATGGCCCTCTGATACTGCTTTAAAAATTGCTGTTCGTTCAGCACAGCAGGCCAAACCATAGGAGGCATTTTCCACATTGCACCCCGAAAATACCTTGCCGTCCTTAGTCAAAAGAGCAGCACCAACCTTAAACTTAGAGTAGGGTGTGTAGGCATTATCCCTAGCTATTAGTGCCATTTCTATAAGCTTTTCCGCAGTGATTATCATTTAAACAACTCCTTTAGACGTTAGCCAAAGAATATGCTGGAAATCTTTGGCCAGAATACTAGATAGGCCACAACTAGGGAGTAGATGGCGGCCAGTAGTACTGCTCCAGCGGCACAATCCTTGGCTATACCTGCCAGGGGATGCTGCTCATCGGTGGTTAAATCAACGGCAGCCTCAATTGCAGTGTTCAAGGACTCAGCAATTAAGACTAAAAATATTGCTGAACAAAGGCTTAGCCACTCCATGCTGGTCAGATGCAAAAAAGGCCCACCGTCACCACCAGAAGTGCTGCTGTTAGGTGAACCTTCATATTTCTTTGGGTACCAATTACATAGCTTATGCCCCTCAGGCATAGCCAAAACTACTTAAGATTCCTTTAGAATTCACAAGTATCACCTGGTTATCTTTAAAGCATTTAGGATAGCCTCTTCCTTCTCTCGCATGAGTTGACGTTCCTCTTCGGTCTGATGATCATAGCCCAGGAGGTGCAATGAGCCGTGGACAGTTAAAAAAGCTACTTCCCTCTCAAAGCTATGCTCATACTCTTGTGCTTGGCGTTGGGCGGTGGGAAGTGATATTACAATATCACCCAGCAGCTCCTCCGCATCCTCTTCCTCCGGCATTTCTTCCCCTTCGTTTAGGGCGAAGGATAGTACATCCGTGGGCTTGTCTATGCCACGATATTCTGCGTTAAGGCTCTTAATATAATTATCATCTACAAATATTACGCCCACTTCAGCTTCGGTAGAGTAGCCTTCTAGCTTTAGTGTTTCCTTTACTACTTTTTCAACTAGTAGGATGAGACTTTCCTCAAGGGAAATTTCTTCTTGCAGATTACTTGTTAGGACCGGCATTTCGAGTTTTTCTCCTTTCCATTTCCTGTTTCATGTCAGGATACTCAATTCGGTTATGGAAAATACCCGAAAGCACCCGTACAAAGCTGTTAGCTATGGCATCTAAATCTTTAAAGGTCAGGTCACACTCATCCAGTTGCCCATCCATAAGCCTGTCCTTGATGATTTTACGAACCAGTCCCTCTACCCTGCCAGCGGTTGGATGCTGCAGTGATCTCACTGCTGCTTCAATATTATCCGCCAGCATGACAATAGCTGCCTCTTTTGTCTTTGGTTTTGGCCCCTCATAACGGAAGTCTTCCTCATTAACAGATTCATTCCTATCACCTTCTAAGGCCTTGTGATAGAAAAAGCTAACAAGACTTTTTCCATGATGCTGCTCGATAATGTCCACCACAGGCTGGGGTAGCTTCTGCTCCCTAGCCAATTCAACTCCGTCCTTAACATGGGAGGTTAATATTAGCGTGGATAATGATGGTGCTATTTTATCATGGGATTATCCCCACCCAATTGATTTTCAATAAAAAAGTAAGGTCTCTTTATTTTGCCAATATCATGATAGTATGCTCCGACCCTGACCACCAGCGGCTCTGCACCAACAGATTCCGCTGCCGCCTCGGCTAAATTACCCACTAGAATGCTATGGTGATAGGTTCCAGGTGCATCAGTCAAAAGCTTCTTTAACAGTGGGTTATTAGGGTTAGATAGCTCCAGCAGTCTAACGGTAGAGGTAATGCCAAAACTGGTTTCCAAGTAGGGTAGCGCGCCATTAGTTAAGATTGAGGAAAGCAATCCATTGGCAACACCTAAACCTAGGGCTGAGGTGGCAATTAGATACCAGGGGGACCCGTTAATCAACCCTACTATGGCAATGATAATAACATTAATGGCCCCAACATAAATGCCGGCCTTTACCAGATCACCCCTCTGACTCAGCTTGGATACACTAAATACTCCGGTTACTCCACCAATAAAACCAACTAGAGCAAACTGAAAATTGTTCCCTGACATTACACTCAGCAGCAGGGCTAAGTTTACCACCACCAGCATGGCAAGACGAGCATCTAAAAGAATGGTAATTAACATGCCGGCTGCTGCCACCGGGGCTAGGAAACCAAATAAAGCTCCCAGCTCAGGCCATTGAGTTATATTGATAGCCATGACCGCCCTGGAAACTATTAGGGTCATTAAAAAGATAATCCCTATCAGATACAGATAGCTGCTCTTTCTATAAATATCCCTCTGGTGAATATAGGTGTAAAGAAGTATTACCGCCATAAGCAGTGCTACTAACAAACCTGTTCCTATAAGGGTGCCTAAGGTAAGTCCCGGCCTTGATAAGCCTAGGGCTTGAAGCCTTACCATATGCTCTTCGGTAACAACATCCCCCTGGGATATTATTCTCTCTTTATACTGTATATTAACCCGTACCGGCGGGACACTTTCGGCTGCCTCCTGCTGTTGCATTAGATATTTTTCCGGATCAAAGAAGGCATTTGGCCTAAAGAAATGTTTGATCAGCCCTTGACCTAACAGCCTATAGGGCTCTTGAAATTGTCTGTCGACAATTTATTTGAGGCCTGATTTTTAGCCTCTTCAATATTATCCGAAGTGATGCCGCCTTCCTGGGCATATACATCAGTTAGAATCACAGCTAAACCTCGGCCAGTTGGTCAGTACTGGCGGGGTTTCCCTCCGCGATATCTCTAATAATTTGGTCAGACAGGCTAAATGGAATCAATGCCTTAACCCGATTTGTTTTTATATCCTCATCGGCTTCAGTATCTGCCTGAACTTTTTTAACACTATCTAAAACTTGATTGATATCCTGTTGAACATTAATTGGAACATCCCTGTTAACTTCTGGAAGTCTTGGTACCCTCTCCATGGCTTTCTGCCGTTCCTCAGTGGTTTTTTCCTGATCAACATAGACCACAGATCTAGGAGCAAAAATGGTTGATGGAGATATTTGACCAACTTGCAGATTAACCTTTTGGGGTACAAATTCAAAGGCAACAAGCATGGTTATAAGCACAAAGAACAAACCAGCAGCAATATAGCGCTGGAAATTTTTATTTTTAAATAAGAATTTGAGAGCCTTTAACAGTCCTCCACCTATTCGGCGTAACAACAACATTACTAATTACTCACTCCCCACCTGTCAGAAGGCCAGTCCTACTGCTCATCCTGC
>AWVY01000034.1 GCA_004143605.1 Desulforamulus aquiferis | reverse complement strand
GAAATGGTTATGCCTGGAGACAACATCAAGGTATCCATCGACCTAATCACCCCCATCGCCATCGAAGAAGGTCTCCGCTTCGCTATCCGTGAAGGTGGCCGTACCGTAGGCGCCGGCGTTGTTTCCGGTATCCGAGCTGAATAATTCTAAAACTACATTATAGTTAACGTCTTTCTGAGAGGGGTGGTGAAGCCACCCCTTTCAGACTGTTGGAAAAGATACACACCCCGTGCTTCTTAAGCCCTGACTGACTCAAGCCGAAACTGAACCCGCCAGGAATACCCATGTTAATGTATATAAAACCAATTTATGAGGCACAATACTATTATGGGTTGTTGCCACAGGGAAACTATTGACATACAACAACACTTGTGATAAATTTGTTAAGGTATATTACTAGACAACAAAATTGGTTCAAGTCTTTTTTCGTTTTAGGGAGGTGGCAACGGTGAGAGTAGGCGTAACTCTGGCTTGCACCGAATGCAAACGGCGCAACTACACCACGAACAAAAATAAAAAGAACGATCCTGCAAGGATTGAACTTAAAAAGTATTGCAAGTGGTGTCATACTCATACCACGCACAAAGAGACCAGATAGTTTAGGCCGGCTGCCCCGGCGTGCAATTATTAGCCGCATTCCAGATGGGGTTAAAGTTCAAGGCGCTTCTGGAATAACATAATAAGTTAAGGATGTGGCATTTTCAATGGCTGTGCAAAAGAAACAAGTTAAGCGAGACAGCGCTGCCAAGGAAATAGCGGCAACCAAAGAAACCAGCGGGGCTGAGAACAAAAAGGAAGTGGCCCCAAAGGAAGCTGCTAAACCCTTAGCAAAAAGCCAAGTCAAGGTGCAAAGGGCAACCTTTTCTGAAAGACTGGGGGTATTAAAAAGTACCTTCGTGGTGTTCAGAATGAGTTGAAAAAAGTTCACTGGCCCACCCGTAAGGAAGTTATCACCTATACTGCGGTGGTATTTGCTGCTGTAACCGCAGTAGCTGCTGTCATCTGGGTGTTGGATTCGATTCTAAGCTTGGGTGTAGGGGCCATAATGTCCTAATTGTTATTAGTGAGGGGGTGGGGAACCCCCGTGGGTTCCTTCTGTTATAATGAATAAACAGTGGTATGTAGTACATACCTACTCCGGGTACGAGAACAAGGTTAAGGCCAACTTGGAGAGGCGAATCGAGTCAATGAATATGGAAGACAAGATCTTCCGTATTCTTGTGCCCATGGAAGACGAGGTTGAAATAAAAAACGGCAAGAAAAAAATCTCAAAAAAGAAGGTTTTCCCCGGCTATGTCCTGGTTGAGATGATTATGACCGATGATTCCTGGTATGTTGTGCGCAATACGCCTGGAGTTACCGGTTTTGTTGGCACGGGCTCTAGGCCCATTCCTCTAAATGATGATGAAGCCAACAATATCATCAAGCAAATGGGTATTGAAGAACCCAGGTCTAGGATTGACTATGATCAGGGTGAAAATATACGGGTCACAAATGGCCCCTTTGAGAATTTTGTTGGTGTGATTGAGGAAATTTACCTGATAAGGGTAAAGTTAAAGTTATGGTATCAATGTTTGGACGTGAAACTCCCATCGAACTTGATTTTACACAAATTGAAAAGATTAGTTAAGCTTGTAGGTTGTAAGGAGGTGGACTGGATATGGCCAAAAAGGTAGCCGCTATTATAAAACTGCAAATTCCGGCCGGTAAAGCCACCCCGGCTCCTCCGGTAGGCCCTGCTTTGGGTCAACACGGAGTTAACATTATGGGATTTGTGAAACAATATAATGAAGTTACTGCTGCTCAAGCAGGGCTTATTATTCCGGTTGAAATTACTGTATATGAAGACCGGTCCTTTACTTTTGTTACCAAGACCCCGCCAGCAGCAGTTTTGCTGAAGAAGGCTCTTGGTATTGAAACCGCGTCTGGCGAACCTAATAAAAAGAAAGTGGGTAAAGTACCCCGTTCTAAAGTTAGGGAAATTGCCGAACTAAAAATGCCTGACCTAAATGCTGCCAGTGTTGAAGCTGCAATGCGTATGGTAGAAGGCACTGCCCGTAGTATGGGCATTGAGATTGTAGAAGGATAATTCATCCGGTGGGAGGATGTAGTCCGCTAGTACCACAAAGGAGGAAGTTTAGATGCCGAAAGTGGGAAAAAAGCTTCAGGAAGCATTAAAGAAGTTTGACCAAGATGCACTTTATGATCCTACTGAAGCTCTGGAGCTGGTAAAAAAAGCCGCTCCGGCCAAATTTGATGAAACTATCGAAGTAGCATTTCGTTTGGGTGTTGACCCCCGTCATGCTGACCAGCAGCTAAGGGGTGCGGTAGTGCTGCCCCATGGTACCGGCAAAAGCAAGACCGTATTGGTATTCGCTAAAGGTGACAAGGCTAAAGAAGCCGAAGCCGCTGGTGCTGATTTTGTAGGAGCTGAAGATCTGGTTGAGAAAATTCAAGGCGGTTGGACTGGCTTTGATGTAGCCATTGCAACACCTGACATGATGGGTATGGCTGGTAAGCTGGGTCGTATTCTTGGACCCCGTGGCCTGATGCCAAACCCCAAAACAGGAACCGTTACCTTTGATGTGGGGCCCGCAGTAAGTGATGCTAAGGGTGGTAAAATTACTTACCGTACCGATAAAATTGGTATTATTCATGCGCCCATTGGTAAGGTGTCATTTGAAGTTGAAAAGCTTGTTGAAAACTTCAAGACATTGGCAGAAACTCTGGTAAGAGTTAAGCCTGCTACTGCTAAAGGCCAGTACATGAAAACTATCACAGTATCTTCCACCATGGGTCCCGGGGTTAAAATTAACCCTACTAAGATCTAGTGCTACCAAACCCGGCAAGCTATAAATGAATAATATTTTCCAGCTGTAGACCGTTGGTGTCCTATGACTTAAGGCTTTAAGCCGCCAACCGAGGCCGGGTTATAACTCGCAAGCTTATAAATAATGCGGGGCCTCTGTTCGTGTCTACACAACAGAGGCCCCGTTTTTGTTTTATTCATGAAATCCTGCCCTGGAAGGAGGTGCAATTCTTGCCGACCACAAAAGCTCAAAAGACAGCTATGCTGAATGAAATTAAAGAGAAAATGTCCAGTTCACAGGTTACCATATTAGCTGATATCAAGGGTATTCCTGTAGCTAAAATCACAGACCTTCGTTCTCGCCTGCGTAAAGCTGGCAGTGAAATGAAGGTTGCCAAAAACACCATTGCAGGCATTGCTGCAAACGAAGTTGGTGTAGAGGGACTTGAAGAATACTTAAAAGGCCCCACAGTATTCACCTTTGGCATTGAGGACCCGGTTGCCCCTGCTAAGATTTTATCTGAATTTTCCAGGGAGATTAAACAAGGTCTGACAATTAAAGCCGGTGTTTTAGAGGGAAAGGTAATTGATGCAGAGGGTGTTAAAGCCCTTGCCGATCTGCCTTCCAGAGAAGTGCTGCTGGCCAAGGTTCTTGGTGGTATGCAGGCTCCTATGTACGGCTTTGCCAGTGTTCTGGCTGCTAACCTGCGCAATCTTGTTTACGTATTGGATCAAGTACGTCAACAAAAAGAAGGCCAGGCTTCCTAAATTAAAAATCAATGAAATACCTGAGGAGGTAATTAATTATTATGTCTAAAGTTGCAGAAGTATTAGAAATCGTTAAAGGCCTTACCGTACTGGAACTGGCCGAATTAGTTAAAGCTTTTGAAGAAGAGTTTGGTGTATCCGCCGCTGCTCCTATGGCTGTTGCTGCTGCTCCCGCTGCTGGTGGTGGTGCTGCTGCTGCTGAAGAAGAGCAAACTGAATTCGATGTAATCCTGACCAGCGCTGGCGACAAGAAAATCAACGTAATCAAAGTTGTTCGCGAAATCACCGGTCTTGGCCTAAAAGAAGCTAAAGATCTGGTTGACGGAGCTCCCAAGCCTGTTAAAGAAAAAATCAGCAAAGAAGATGCCGAAGCTATCAAAGCCAAACTGGTTGAAGCCGGCGCAGCTGTTGACGTTAAGTAATAACCTTAAATGTGAAAATTCCATAATATAAAGGAATACGCCGTCATAACATGATGGCGTATTCCTTTCTTTTACCCCTGTCACGGGGACGGTTCTCTTGACAGCCTTTGGCATTGTCAAGAGACTCCGTGACAGGGGGGTGGGTGGGCAAAATTCGACCCTAAAACCTAAATACAACCTTGACAAAACGAAGCACATATGCTAACATTACAAAATGTCATTCTATGGTTTTGATGAAAGAATTTTGGTAAAGTGGCTAAACTTACGTATAGGTTGTTGCATAATAGGCCACAATAGAGGGGATAAGGGTTTATAATGTTTTAAAGCGAGGGATTGTTTAAACGGACAAGACCTTGCTTTTCGTTGTCTTTGATTTTTGTGAGATTTTTGTTAAATATTTAAGGGGTGTGATGCGTTCGATGGCTTACCCGGAACAGGTAGGACACAGGGTGAGGTGGAACTACGGCAAACTGCAGGAAGTATTGGATTTGCCAAACCTTATTGAGGTTCAGCGAAACTCCTACGAGTGGTTCCTGCGAGAGGGATTAAGAGAAGTATTTCATGACATCTCTCCCATCCAGGACTTTACCGGTAATTTAGTGTTAGAATTTCTGGACTACACTCTTGGGGAACCGAAATACTCTGTTGAAGAGTGCAAGGAACGCGATGTGACCTTTGCTGCCCCCTTAAGGGTTAAAGTGAGACTTATTAACAAAGAAACCGGGGAAGTTAAGGAGCAAGAGGTCTTCATGGGAGACTTCCCACTAATGACTGATAAGGGCACCTTCATTATAAATGGTGCTGAAAGGGTTATTGTCAGTCAGCTTGTACGTTCTCCAGGTGTATATTTTGCTGATACCATAGATACCAGCGGCAAAAGATTATTTACAACTACGGTTATTCCTAACCGGGGTGCTTGGCTGGAATTCGAAACAGATGTAAATGACCATATATTTGTACGTATTGACCGGACCCGTAAAATACCGGCCACAGTACTAATTCGTGCCCTGGGTTATGGTTCAAATGCCATGATTACAGAGCTATTCGATAATGATAAGAATGTTCAAGAAACCTTAACCAGAGATAATACAGATTCTGAAGAAGAGGCTTTGGTAGAAATTTATAAGCGCTTAAGACCGGGTGAACCACCCACCGTTGAAAGTGCTCGTTCATTACTAAACACTTTATTCTTTGATCCAAAGCGATATGACCTGGCTCACGTTGCAGATACAAAATTCAGAAAAAACTTAAGCACGGTATCTTATACCGCTATCCCAACGGTGAAGATGGTCCTAAGGAATGGGACCGCCATCTTAACCAAGAAATTCCAATTGACCGGGAGTTCATCAGGGAACTCACAAAAGACGATATCATTGCCACTTTCCGCTACCTTCTAGGTCTCATGAAGGGTGAGGGGAGGGTGGATGACATTGACCATCTGGGTAACAGAAGACTTCGCTCTGTGGGCGAGCTTTTACAGAACCAGTTTCGTATCGGACTCTCCAGAATGGAGAGAGTTGTCCGTGAGAGAATGACCATCCAGGATGTAGATGTAATTACACCTCAGGTCCTAATTAACATTAGCCGGTTGTGGCTTCCATAAAAGAATTCTTCGGTTCCAGTCAGCTGTCGCAATTTATGGATCAAACCAATCCACTGGCGGAATTAACTCATAAAAGAAGGCTTTCAGCCCTTGGCCCCGGCGGTCTTTCCCGGGAACGGGCAGGCTTTGAAGTTCGGGACGTGCACCATTCACACTATGGCAGGATGTGCCCCATTGAGACCCCGGAAGGTCCTAACATTGGTCTTATTGGCTCCCTGTCTACCTACGCCCGAATCAACAGTTTTGGTTTTATTGAAACCCCCTACCGTAAGGTAGACAAGGATAACAAGCGGGTAACCGATGAGATTAGCTATCTAACAGCGGATGAGGAAGAAGGACATATTATTGCCCAGGCTAACGCACCGCTGGACGAGAATGGCTACTTCAAAGAGGAACGGGTTAATGCCCGTCGGGGACATGATACTCTGATTGTTCCTACAGACAGGGTTGAGTACATGGATGTATCTCCAAAACAAGTATTTTCCGTGGCCACTGCACTAATTCCTTTCCTGGAGCACGATGATGCAAACCGTGCTTTGATGGGTGCCAACATGCAGAGGCAAGCAGTGCCGCTTTTAAGGGCCAGGCGCCTCTGGTGGGAACAGGTATTGAACACAGAGCTGCCAAGGATTCCGGGGTTGCTCCTGTGTCTAAGAGCAGCGGAGAGGTAACCAGGGTAACAGCTAATGAGATAGTCATCAAAACTGATGATGGTCGTAATGAAACTCATAAATTATTAAAATTTACTCGCTCCAACCAGGCACCTGCATTAATCAGAAGCCCATTGTTGCTAAGGGTGAAAGGGTGGAGGCCGGACAGATCATAGCCGATGGACCCTCTACCGATAAGGGCGAGTTGGCCTTGGGGCGCAACATATTAGTGGCCTTCATGACCTGGGAGGGCAACAACTACGAGGATGCTATTCTAGTCAGTGAGAAGGCTGTAAAGGAAGATTTCTTTACATCAATTCACATAGAAGAATACGAATGTGATGCCAGGGACACCAAGCTTGGGCCCGAAGAAATTACCCGGGATATCCCCAACGTAGGTGAGGATATTTTAAAGGATCTTGATGATCGGGGTATCATAAGAGTAGGTGCCGAGGTAAGACCAGGGGATATTCTGGTGGGTAAGGTCACACCAAAGGGTGAAACTGAGCTGACAGCAGAAGAGAGGCTCCTGAGGGCTATCTTTGGCGAGAAGGCCAGAGAGGTAAGGGATACTTCCCTGAGGGTGCCCCACGGTGAAGCTGGAAAGATTGTAGATGTTAAAGTGTTTTCAAGGGAAAACGGCGATGAATTACCACCAGGAGTAAACCAACTGGTACGTTGCTATATTGCCCAGAAGAGGAAGATTTCCGAGGGTGATAAAATGGCGGGCCGTCACGGAAACAAGGGTGTTATCGCCCGGATTTTACCAGAGGAAGATATGCCATTTATGGCGGATGGTACTCCGGTAGAAATTGTTTTAAACCCACTGGGTGTTCCTTCCCGTATGAACATCGGCAGGTGCTTGAAACCCATCTTGGGTGGGCAGCAAAGGCACTTGGCTTCCATGTTGCTACTCCGGTATTTAACGGGGCAACTGAGGAAGCTATTTGGGAATCACTCAGGAGGGCAAACCTTCCTGAGGACGGTAAAATGACCCTTTACGATGGGCGTACCGGTGATCCCTTCGATAATAAAGTTACAGTGGGTTATGTGTATATGTTGAAACTGGCCCACTTGGTTGATGATAAGATTCACGCCCGTTCAACGGACCATACTCCTTAGTAACGCAACAGCCCCTAGGTGGTAAAGCCCAGTTTGGAGGACAGCGTTTCGGGGAGATGGAGGTTTGGGCCCTGGAGGCTTATGGTGCAGCTTACACCCTGCAGGAAATTCTTACCGTTAAGTCCGATGATGTGGTGGGTCGCGTTAAGACCTATGAGGCCATCGTCAAGGGTGAGAATGTGCCAGAACCAGGAGTGCCCGAATCCTTTAAGGTTTTAATTAAGGAATTACAATCACTTGGTCTAGATGTCAAGGTGCTTACTGAAGCTGAAGAGGAAATAGAAATCAAAGAAATTGAAGAGGATGTAACTGAAACAGCCAAGGAATTAGGAATAGATTTACCGGAGGAAAGGCGAATCGGTCCTCCCAAACGGGAAGTCGAGGAAGATGAAGAGGAAGACAATGAAGACTTCGATGAAGCGTTTATAGAGGAAGGCGATGACTTCGGTCTCGATGACGAGGACTAACTGTGAAGGCCTTAAAATTAGCCACCCAAATCCGTTAAAGGGGGAGTAGGTCCTTTGTTAGAATTAAACAATTTTGACAGTATTCGTATTGGTCTGGCCTCGCCTGAAAAAATAAGGCAGTGGTCCAGTGGCGAAGTGAAGAAACCGGAAACAATCAACTACCGGACGTTAAAGCCCGAACGTGATGGCTTGTTTTGTGAACGTATTTTTGGACCAACCAGGGACTGGGAATGTCATTGCGGCAAATATAAGCGTGTCCGTTATAAAGGGGTAGTCTGTGACCGTTGTGGTGTTGAGGTTACACGATCTAAAGTACGTAGGGAAAGATTGGGACACATTGAGTTGGCCGCACCGGTTTCCCACATCTGGTACTTCAAGGGCATTCCCAGCCGGATGGGACTCCTGCTGGATATGTCCCCCAGGGCTTTGGAGAAAGTACTGTATTTTGTTTCGTATATAGTAGTAGATCCCGGTGAGACACCGCTATTGAAAAAGCAGCTATTAACAGAGACCGAATACCGGGAATACAAGGATAAATTTGGCAACTCCTTCAAGGCAGGCATGGGAGCAGAGGCCATAAAGAAACTTCTGGAAGAAATTCAACTGGAAGAATTGGCCAGGGAGCTTCGCCAGGAACTTAAGGAAGTTTCTGGTCAGCGAAAAATCCGGGCCATCAGGCGGCTGGAAGTGGTAGAGGCCTTTAAAAAATCAGGCAACCGGCCCGAATGGATGATTATGGACGTAGTCCCTTGTATACCTCCCGAGTTACGTCCGATGGTCCAACTTGATGGTGGACGTTTTGCCACCTCTGACCTAAATGATTTGTATCGCCGGGTTATTAACCGGAATAACAGATTAAAAAGGCTCCTAGACCTGGGAGCTCCAGATATTATTGTAAGAAACGAAAAGCGTATGCTGCAGGAGGCCGTAGATGCCTGATTGACAATGGCAGGCGCGGTCGCCCGGTAACCGGGCCTGGCAACCGTCCGCTAAAATCCCTGTCCGACATGTTAAAGGGCAAGCAGGGACGCTTCCGTCAGAACCTGCTGGGTAAAAGGGTTGATTACTCCGGTCGTTCTGTTATCGTGGTTGGCCCACAACTTAAGATGCACCAGTGTGGCTTGCCTAAAGAAATGGCCCTAGAGTTGTTCAAACCCTTCGTAATGAAGAAACTGGTCAATGATGGCCACGCCCATAACATTAAGAGCGCAAAACGAATGGTAGAACGGGTTCGGTCTGAGGTATGGGATGTATTAGAAGAGGTAATTAGGGAACACCCGGTACTCCTTAACCGGGCACCAACCCTGCACCGCCTGGGCATTCAAGCCTTTGAGCCTGTCCTGGTGGAGGGCAGAGCAATTAAGATTCACCCAATGGTATGTACGGCTTACAACGCCGACTTTGACGGCGACCAGATGGCTGTTCACGTACCCTATCTGCCGAGGCGCAAGCCGAGGCAAGATTGCTAATGCTGGCGGCTAATAATATCCTAAACCCTAAGGATGGAAAGCCGGTGGCCAGTCCTACCCAGGATATGGTTTTGGGCTGCTACTATTTGACCATGCAGAAGCAAGGGGAACCAGGGGAAGGCAGCTTCTTTAAAGATGAAGAAGAGGCTATCCTGGCCTATGACAACCAGGCTGTAACCCTGCATGCTAAGATTAAGGTTCGTCTGAGAACGGGTGAAAAATTAGAGACCACCGTTGGCAGGATTATCTTCAATGAGATAATTCCAAAGGAACTTGGTTATATCAACAAGGTCTGCGATAAGAAAACTCTCAGCAAGATAGTAGATGAATGTTACCGTAAACTGGGCAACCACCATACGGCTGAAACCTTGGATGGTATAAAGAAGCTAGGGTTTACCTTCTCAACCAAGGCTGGGATTACCATCGGTGTGGCTGACATAACCATCCCTGAGGCCAAGAAGGAAATTCTAGCCGAAGCGGAGCAGCAGGTTAACAAAATTGAGACACAATTCCGCCGTGGTCTAATTACCGAAGATGAAAGATATCGCAAGGTAATTGGCACATGGAATGATGCCACCGATAGGGTTACCAAAGCACTAATGGAAACCTTAGATAAATTCAATAACGTTTACATGATGGCTACCTCCGGTGCCGTGGTAATATTCAGCAGATTCGTCAGCTGGCAGGTATGAGGGGTCTGATGGCAGATCCGTCCGGTAGGATTATCGACTTGCCTATTAAAGCAAACTTCCGTGAAGGCCTCACCGTATTGGAATACTTTATTTCTACCCACGGTGCCCGTAAAGGTCTGGCGGATACCGCTTTACGTACAGCCGACTCGGGTTATCTAACCCGTCGCCTGGTGGACGTGGCCCAGGATGTAATAGTAAGGGAAGAAGATTGCGGAACCCCCGAGGGTGTTGAGGTTTCTGAAGTAAGGGATGGCTCCGAAAGCATTGAAAAACTGGCTGATCGTTTAGAAGGTCGGGTGCCCATGGAGCAGGTTGTTCACCCGGAAACCGGTGAAATTATCATTCCCCAGGATCAGGTGGATGCACATATTGTTATCACTGCTGAGCAGGCCCAAGCTGTACAGGATGCTGGAATTGAGAAGATCAAAATTCGCTCGGTAATCACCTGTAAGACTCGCTATGGTGTATGCAAGCATTGCTACGGCAGAAACCTGGCTACAGGCGGCACTGTAGATATTGGTGAAGCGGTAGGCATTATCGCAGCCCAATCCATTGGTGAACCTGGCACCCAGCTTACCATGCGTACCTTCCACACAGGTGGTGTGGCCGGGGACGACATTACCCAGGGTCTACCAAGGGTTGAAGAACTTTTTGAGGCCCGTCGCCCGAAAGGTCAAGCCATTGTTGCTGAAGAAGACGGAATTGTTGCCCTGAGAGAGGTTAAGGGACGTCGGGAAGTTGAAATAACCATGGACAACGGAGAGAAGAATGTCTATGCTGTCCCCTACGGTGCCAGACTTAAAGTCAAAGAAGGCCAGCGGGTGGAAGCCGGTGATGAGCTAACCGAGGGTTCTGTTAACCCGCACGATTTGTTAAAGATTAAAGGCCCCGCCGGTGTACAGATATATCTGCTGCAAGAGGTGCAGAGGGTATACCGCCTCCAGGGTGTTGAGATTAATGATAAACATATTGAAGTAATGATCAGGCAGATGCTCAGGAAGGTCAAGGTAGAAGAGGCCGGTGATACCGAGTTGCTACCTGGTGGATTAATAGATATCTTTGAGTTCGAAGAGGAAAATGCCAAAATAGTTGAGGCAGGTGGAGAACCAGCCGTTGCAAAACCGGTACTGCTGGGTATCACCAAGGCCTCTCTGGCCACAGATTCCTTCTTGTCGGCAGCCTCCTTCCAGGAAACCACCAGAGTACTAACAGAGGCTGCAATCAAAGGTAAGATGGATCCGCTCCTTGGCCTGAAGGAAAACGTAATCATCGGCAAGCTGGTTCCGGCGGGAACAGGGATGTCACGCTATCGCAATATAGAGGTCTTCACCGATGACGAAGATGATCTGATGAACGATGACCTGGACATACTTTTACCCCAGCTAGGGCGAGGTAAGGACTACGACCTAAGCAGAGAGCTGGATGGCCTTCCGGACAACAGATTAAAGGATGACATTTTGGATGATTTCGACCTGGTTATTAAAAGTTAACCCTTGTTAAACTAAATAAGCTAATTGTTGACACGGGTTGGTGTAAGTGATATTATATGTAAGTGTTTGAATGCTGGAGGTGGGATCGTCATGTCTTTGGAGCGGTTGTCGTCCGCACGAAAACGAACTGTGGGGGCTAAGCAAACGCTTAAAGCAGTGGATAAGGCACAAAGCAAGGTTGTCTATTGGGCTGCTGATGCTGAAACCCGTGTTATTGATCCCATTATTCGGATTTGTACAGGTAAAAATATACCTACAATTAAAGTGGAGAGCATGAAAGAATTAGGCAAAGCCTGCCGCATTGAGGTGGGCTGCGCCGTTGCCTCTATCACTGAAGATTAAATTTTATCCTTCCATAAATGCAGCATTTCGAGAGGAGGTGTAGAGAGATATGCCTACCATTAACCAGCTTATTCGTAAGGGTCGTGAAGATGTTGTTTATAAATCAACAGCTCCTGCCCTGAAAGAATGTCCTCAAAAAAGAGGCGTTTGCACCAGGTTTATACCACAACCCCGAAGAAACCAAACTCTGCTCTGCGTAAGGTGGCCCGTGTACGTTTAACCAACGGCATCGAGGTTACATCATACATCCCTGGCATTGGCCACAACCTCCAGGAACACTCCGTTGTTCTTGTGCGTGGCGGTCGTGTTAAGGACATACCGGGCGTGCGTTACCATATTGTGCGTGGCGCCTTAGACTCAGCGGGAGTTCAAAACCGCAACCAAGCCCGCTCAAAATATGGCTCTAAGCGTCCTAAGAAATAATATTGCTTCTATAATATTAAATTTAAATATTAATACCAGGTAAAGGGGGGAAAAATTATGCCAAGAAGAGGTGGAATCCCCAAGCGGGAAGTGCTTCCCGATCCGTGCATGGCAGCAAGGTTGTAACCAAACTGGTGAACCAAATGATGCTGGATGGTAAACGCGGTGTAGCGGAAAAAATTGTCTACGATGCATTTGCTATTATTCAAGAGAAAAGCGGCAAAAGCCCGCTGGAAGTCTTTGATACAGCAATGAAAAATGTAATGCCAATTTTGGAAGTTAAGGCACGCCGGGTTGGTGGTGCTAACTATCAGGTGCCGGTAGAAGTTCGTACAGAGCGCAGACAGACTCTGGGAATTCGCTGGCTCACAACATATACACGTAAACGTGCTGGTAAATCCATGGCTGAGAAACTTGCAGCAGAATTAATGGATGCGGCGAACAACGTGGGTGCAACTGTTAAAAAACGTGAAGATACTCATAAAATGGCGGAGGCCAATAAGGCGTTTGCTCACTACAGGTGGTAAGGGGGAGTCACTATGGCCCGACAGTTTCCGTTGGAGAGAACCCGGAACATAGGCATAATGGCCCATATTGATGCCGGAAAAACCACTACCACAGAGCGTATACTGTTCTACACCGGAAGAGTGCATAAGATAGGTGAAGTTCATGATGGCGCAGCTACAATGGACTGGATGGTTCAGGAGCAGGAGCGAGGCATCACCATTACCTCGGCTGCAACAACTGCTCAGTGGAACGAACACCGTATAAATATTATAGACACACCCGGGCACGTGGATTTTACAGTGGAAGTAGAACGTTCACTAAGGGTGTTAGACGGTGCTGTGGCTGTGTTCTGTTCGGTCGGTGGGGTTGAACCCCAATCAGAAACTGTCTGGAGCAAGCCGATAAATACGGCGTGCCCAGGATAGCATACATTAATAAAATGGACCGTGTAGGTGCTGATTTTTACCACGGTCTCAATATGATAAAGGACCGCCTGGGCGCAAACCCGGTGGCAATCCAACTGCCCATAGGCAGTGAAGACCAGTTCAAGGGTATTATTGATCTGGTGAAAAGCCAGGCTATGATTTATGTAGATGACCTGGGCACTCAAAGTCAGGCCACAGATATCCCGGAGGATATGCTGGATCTAGTTCAGGAATACCGGGAAAAGCTTATAGAGGCTGTGGCAGAATCTGATGAAGAATTGATGATGAAATACCTTGAGGGAGAAGAACTGACTGAGGAAGAAATTAAGCTTGGCATTCGCAAAGCAACTCTATCGGTCAAAATCACTCCTGTAATTTGTGGGTCTTCCTTTAAAAACAAGGGTGTTCAGGCTCTGCTGGACGCTATTGTAGATTATATGCCGGCACCCACTGATGTACCTGCTATTCAAGGGTTAACCCCGATACAGGTGCAGAGGATGCCAGGATATCAAGTGACAGTGAGCCCTTCGCGGCCCTGGCCTTTAAAATCATGACGGACCCATATGTAGGCAAGTTATCCTTCTTCCGCGTATACTCTGGTGTACTTAAATCAGGTTCCTATGTTTTCAATACAACCAAGGGTAAGAGGGAACGTATTGGTCGAATCCTGCAAATGCATGCTAATCACAGGGAAGAAATTCCCGAGGTTTATGCCGGTGATATAGCTGCAGCAGTTGGTTTAAAGGATACTACAACCGGCGATACCCTTTGTGATGAAAACAGCCCCATTGTATTAGAATCAATGGAATTCCCGGAACCGGTAATCCAGGTTGCCATTGAGCCCAAGACCAAAGCTGACCAAGACAAAATGGCTGTTGCCCTGGGCAAGCTCACAGATGAAGATCCCACCTTCAAGGTTCATACGGACACTGAAACCGGACAGACAATTATTGCCGGTATGGGTGAACTACACCTTGAAATTATTGTGGATCGACTACTGCGTGAGTTTAAAGTAGGTGCAAATGTTGGTCGCCCACAGGTTTCCTATAAAGAAACCATTAAAAAGGCTGTTAAGGCTGAGGGCAAATTTGTTCGGCAGTCCGGTGGTAAGGGTCAATATGGACATGTTCAAATTGAACTGGAACCCCTGGAGCCAGGTGGCGTTGGTTATGAATTTGTAAACAAAATTGTAGGTGGGGTTGTTCCCAGGGAATATATCGCCCCTGTTGATAACGGAATCAAAGAAGCCATGGCTAACGGTATTCTAGCCGGCTACCCCATGGTGGATGTCAAAGCTACATTATTTGACGGTTCCTATCACGAAGTGGATTCTTCGGAAATGGCCTTTAAAATTGCCGGATCTATGGCCTTCAAAAATGCAGCTCAAAAGGCAAACCCGGTGCTGCTGGAGCCCATCTTTAAAGTGGAAGTCACAGTTCCGGACGAATATATGGGTGATGTCATCGGAGACCTTAACAGTCGCCGGGGACGCATTGAAGAAATGAACAGCCGTGGCAATGCCCGGGTAATAAATGCCTATGTACCGCTGTCTGAAATGTTTGGCTACGCAACAGATTTGCGTTCCAAAACCCAGGGACGTGGTACCTACAGCATGCAGCATGACCATTATGAAGAAGTTCCCAAAAACATTGCAGAAGGTATTATCGCTAAAAGAAACGGTTAATACAGATAATTCTCTTCTATATAGGCAAGGAGGAAAGTAAAAAATGGCTAAGGCAAAATTCGAGCGTAATAAACCCCACGTAAATATTGGTACAATAGGTCACGTTGACCACGGCAAGACAACTCTGACTGCTGCCATCACAGTAGTATTAAGCACCACCGGTGGC